>DASXCY010000100.1:0-44866 GCA_036490935.1 Kofleriaceae bacterium
ACCTCAACGATATCCGAAACTCGGATAAATATTTTCACAACGGCTTCGGTCGCTCGAAGGCAACGAAATCGTTCACCGGCATCCACGAAGATCTGTTGGTCGCGCTGCGTGATGTCGCAGGACTCGCGTGGGGCGGAACCGAGATGAGCAGTAACGAGAACGGCGACTTCATGCACTTCGATTGTCGCGAAACGGATTTCGGCCGTACGATCTACAACAAAGCGCACACGAAGATAAAATAGCCAGCCGTGTGGAACACGAGAATCCTCGTAGCGTTGCTCGCCCTGGTTGCGTGCAAATCGTCGTCAACGTCATCATCTTCAGGTCCCGGTGGACCGGGTTCGAATGGATCGAATCCGACGAACGGCTCGGCAACCCAAGGATCGAGCGCACCGGCGGCCGCGCCCGACGCGGCGACACGGGCACCGGTTGCACCTACCATGTCGCCCACTGCGCGGGCGAAGCAAGCGATCGAAGCGCAGCTGGCCGCGGTAAAGGCGGGCGACAATGATGCGTTGCTCGCGATGTTCGCGCCCGATGCAGAGATCTTGGCTGCGCACGCTCGTGTCGTGAAGCCATCGCTCGATCTGGTGAGCCGGATCGCGATGCTGAACCCACACGCTTCGCTGGTCAGCGCGACGCTCAAGGATCTCACGGCCGGCGGTACCGACGGCGCAGTTTGGCTCGACGCCGAAGTGGAGGTCGTCCTCTCTTCCAGCGAAGAAGGCGGAGCCGGCGGGAAGGTGACGCATCCGATGCGGATCGTCGAGCTTCTCGACGGGTCGACGGGAAAGATCGTGACCGGTTCGTTCGCGCAGCCGGCGCCAGCAGCACAGCTCGGCGCTACTCACGGCGAGCTGCCGAACCCGACCGCCGAAGGGCCACTCTCGAAGCTACTCACCGCGCCGGTCGATCTAGCCAACGCGCTCGCCTCGGATCCCAACGTGTTCGTGCTCGGGACGGAGCTAGCGGAGCGTGCAACCGGGCCCGATGCCGCAAGAAAACTGCTCGGTCATTGGAACAAGCTGAAGCTAACGATCGAAGAGCAGGACAAGGTTCACGAAGTTCACACAGCTGCTTGGGGCTTCGCGATGGCGAACGTGAACCTCGTCAAGGGCTCCGGAGACCCGTACCGAATGACGGGACTCGTCATCGGCGTGCCGACGACCGGCGGCGCTGGTTGGTCAGTCGTCGCGATCGTATACGACGCGATTTGATCGTCGTGCCGCGACGACCAGGCACCAAGCACAAGTGACTTGGTTGGTCGCGATCGCACTCGGGACGGTCGCGTGCGTCGCACATGCGGGTCCGAAACCGGTACAACGCGCCAAGCAACTCGTCGACGCCCAGGTCGCGGCGCTCGAGGGTGACGAAGCGAAGCTCACGGCGACGTTCGCGTCGGATGCCATCTTGCTCGTTCCCGATCGGTGACGTTGCGGCTGACCGAGTTGCTCACCGCCGAGTCGGGCTGGAAGGTCGTTGCGGCTGCGTTCTCGGAGCCGCACGATCCGACCATGGAGGCGAATCCCTCTGGACCGATCGATGGGGCGACGGACGCCGGCCCGTTGACGGCGCTGCTCGCTTCGCCGGCCCAGCTCCAGGCGGCGCTAGCCAAGGGAACAGCCACTTCGGTTTTCGGAACCGATCGCGGCGAGCACGCCTATGGCGACGCTGCCGCGCGCGCACTGGTGAAGACGTGGAGCAAACTGGCGCTCGCGGTGGAAGGGAAGCCGCGCGAGGTGCATGGCAAAGGCTGGGGGTTCAGCCTCGCGTACGTGAACTGGCTGAAGAAGGGCGATCCGTATCCGTCACGGATGGCAGGGCTTGTCCTCGGTGTGCCCGATGACCACGGCGGCTGGAGCGTCACCGCTGTGATCGAGCTAAGCCGGCCGGCGGGCCAAGCCTTCGCAGTGACCAAACCAGATGGCTCGTGGAACGTGGTGCTCGTGCAGTACACTGGGCAGCACTGGTCCGATGCGGGGCCGATGCGCGCGACGTTCGCGAAGGATGCGGTGGTGCTGCTGCCGAATGGCGAGCAGCCGGCGGCGGATGCAGATGTCGCGTCGGCGATCGCGTTCTTGAACCCGCACGCCGACGTGAAGGCGGCGTCGTTCGACCACTTCACCGCGGGTGGAAATGCGTCCATGGCGTGGTTCGCGGCCGAGCTGCACTTCACCGTCGCGAGCTCGGAGCCGGGATACGGCGTAGCCACGGAGAAGCACGTCGTGCGCGCGATCGAGCTGCTCGACGGCGCCGCGGGCTGGAAGGTCGCGGTCGCGGCGTTCACGAACGTGGGCAAGCTGCAACAGAGCGGCAGCTCGGAGATTGCCGACGCGACCGCGCCGGGTCCGCTCGTCCAGCTGCTCGCGTCGCCGCCCCCGCTCGCGAGTGCGCTCGATGCCAACGCGCTCGTGTTCGGCACCGATCCCGACGAGCGCGGTGTCGGGGCGGGCGCGAAGAAGCTCGTCGGCGGCTGGAACAAGCTGCAGCTCGCGCTCGACACCGCGCAGAAGGCGCGCGAGGTCCACACCGCGAGGTACGGCTACGCGATGACGAACGTCACGCTCGGCCAGCCGGGCAAGACCAAGGCGATGAACGCGTTCGTGCTCGCGCTGCCGGGTGCGGCCGGCGCGTGGACCGTCATCGCCGCGAGCTACGGCGCCACGTTCTGATATCGTTGGCGCGATGAGGCAGTGGTGGATCGCGATCGCGGTGGCCGCGGCGTGCGGCGGGAACAAGACCCAGCCGCCGGAGCAGAAGCCGGACCCGCAGGCGAAGCCGGCACCACCGGCGCCGGCGCCGCCGCCAACGCCACCGCCGCCGCCGCCCGCGGCGTGGACGCTGCCGAGTCATCCGGTCGAGCTGTCGTGCGGCGACAAGCTGCTCGACCTGCCCGCGCCGAAGCCGGCTGCCAAGCCGGCCGCGCCCCGCAAGCTCGCGCGCGGCGCGGCGATCGCCGGATGCCACGATCTCGCGGCACCGTCGAACGTGTGCGGCTGTCTCGCGAAGGCGAAGTCGGCGGTCTGCAAGCTGCTGCCGCAGAGCGTGCCGACCCTCCAGATCGCCGACGTCACGAGCAAGCCCGCGAACCCCGACACCACGTCCGCGGGCGACGCGCTCGTCGTGATCGCCAAGCACGGCACGACGTGGTCGCCGCTCGGCGAGATCGAGTCCTCCGCCGACATCGACCTGTCGGTCACGCCGCACATGTCGGGCGAGGCGACCCTGCTGCATGTCGACGAGCACGCGCTCGCCGACGGATCGCTCGTGTGGATCGAGACCCAATCCGAGACCGTCGAGAACAGCCTCGGCGAGCACGATCACGACGGCAGCGCGAGCGGCACGATCTGCATCGTCCCGGCGAGCGCGCCCGGCTACTGCTTCGCGTCGCTCGAGCTCGCGAAGTGGACCTACTCGCTCGACAACCAGAGCGAGCAGTGCACCGTGTCCACCGCCGCGACCTACGCGGCGACCGTCAGCGCGACGTCCGCGACGCTGCGCCTCGAGCATGGCAGCGACGACGACAACGCCGCCGGAACGTACGGGCTGGAGTAAGCGCCGTGGGTCTCGTCGGCATCTACCTCGAGCTCACCGCACGCTGCACCGGCTGCGGCGCGGGCGTGCCGTTCAACGCTTACGTGACGCGGACGCCATGTCCGATCTGCAACGCGGCCGTCGACGTCGACCCCGATAACTGGAAGTCGCTGCTCGGGAACGCGGTCGCCGTCGACGCACCGCTCGGCAAGACCAGCAGCGTCGCGACCCTGTCGGATGATTTGAAGCTCGACAGCGGCCGCGAGGATCCGCGCTGCGCCGGCTGCGGTACCGCGTTCCCCGACGAGGTCGCGGCATTTACCGAGCGTGGCTTCGCGATGTGTGCGGGGTGTGGCAGGCGCACGTCGGTGCGCACGCCGCCGCCCGAGCTCGCCTCGCTCGTGCGCGGTGCGCAGCTCGTGATCGGCGAGGATCTGGCGCAGCTCGCCGGTGGCATGGCGCAAGACGCGCCGCGTGCGCGCGAGCCGGTGCTCCTCAGCTGCACCAACTGCCACGCGCCACTCCAGTTCGACGGCTCGCAACGCAGCGTGCGCTGCAGCTACTGCAGCGCCGATCTCTACCTGCCCGACGAGCTGTGGCTGAAGCTTCACCCGGTCGCGAAGGTCGCGCGGTTCTACCTGACGTGGTTGTCGGCGGCGGCGGTCGCGACGGCGCAGCGCGAGACGTTCGCCTGGCACAACCTCGCGGATGCGCAGATCGGCACCGACGGCAACCTGTACTGCACCAGCGGTGGCAAGACGACGGTCTGGTGCATGACGCCCGATCTGACGACGCGGTGGATGACCAACGACGCCGACGCGGCGCCGCACATCTCCGACCCGATGCTCGCGCTCGATCCGACCGGCCGGGTCCTGACGTGGAACGGCCAGCAGCACTCGCTCCAGGTGTTCTCGTCGCAAGACGGGGCATCGCTCGGCAGGCTCGGCGGCAAGCAGCCGGGCGATGCGACCACGCGCGTGCTCGATGTCGTCGCGCTCCACGAGCTCGCCGTCGATCGCGACGGCACGCTGATCGCGTTGATCGGCGAACACCTGTGCCGGTTCGCGCGCGACGGCAGCCCGCTCGAGCTGTGGCCGCCGAAATCGGGCTTGCTCGGGACCAAGCACGAGAAGCTCGTGGCGCTGTACGACGCGAGCGGCAGCGTGCTCGCCACCGAGGGCGTGGACGTCGACAAGCTGAGCAGCCAACCGCACGCGCTCGACGACTACTCGCGTGTCGCCGTCGGCTGGGACGGCATGTACTACTTCGTGCGAGACGAGTGGGTGGCCAAGCTCGACCGCGCCGGCAAGCTCGTGTATCGCATCAACGTCGGCAACGACGTCCCCGGCAAGGTCGGCGCCGACGGCGCCGGTCGCGCGTACGTGGTCACGCGGAAGAGCCGACAGCGCTGGCTCCTGCGCATCTCACCGGACGGCAAGCACGTCGACACGCTGGCAACGGACCACATCCACGGCGGCGTGCTGCATCACGAGAACGACCTCATCTGCGTCGGCTCCGACGGCACCACGTATCATCTACGGTTCGGCATGATCCTGCGCGTGCTCGCACCCGACGGCCGGCTCGTGTTCATCTCCGAGAAGGCGAAGGTAGCGGACGCGCGCGAGCGCGAGGCTCGCGCGAAGCAAGACGTCTGAGCGGCGCTACATCACCTTGATCGGCGCGGTGCGCGCGCGCATCGTCGCCGGCTTGTCGGCGCCGTGGTGGTGGACGACGCCGACGCGCAGCGCGTAGGTGACGCCGCGCTTCAGGTGCCAGCGCTCGTCCGGCGTGCGCAGATCCTGACCGCCGTAGCTCGCGGTCTCGCCCGGCAGATCGAGCAGCGCGGCGACCGGATTGCCGAGCTCGTCGGCGACCGGCCAGCCGTCGCCGTCGAGCACCGGCGGCATCCCGACGAGCTGGAAGTACACGAGGTCACCGTCGCTCGCCCGGCTGATCGGCTTCGCGCCGCGCGGCATGTCGCCGTTCGCGATCGCGTGGCCGAGCTGCGACGCCGCGTCCTTGCCGCTCGGCGGCGGCGCGGCGGGCAGCGGCGACATCGCGTCGACCTTCCAGAACCAGGCGTGCTGGTCGTCGAGCGTCCACGCCCCGCCGAGCGCGACGCGATCGCCCGGCTTGGCCTTGCCGGCCTGCGGGCCGAGATCGACGCGGATCGCGAGCGAGCCATTGCCCTCGGTGTCGTCGACCAGCCAGTGGTACGGCGTGGTCGCGAGCCCGGCATCGCCGCCCGCGGCGATCTGGATCACGTCGCCGAGCGTGCCGAACACGACGCCGTGCTGGCCGCGCCGCTCGAGGTAGCGCGCGCGCTCGACGACCGCCTCCCACGCCGAGATGCCGCCGAGATCGGCGATCGCCTTGCCGACGTCGACTGGCTCCGGCTCGTCGGGCTTCGCGGCGGAGCCTTCATCTTGCGCGTCGGCGGGCGCGACCGCCGGCGCCGCATCTCGCGAACCGAAGCCGGTGGCGTGCCCGCTGCCGCTGCCGCTGCCGAGCGCCTCGGGTGCGGGCTCGCGGCCCGTGCCCTGACACGCGACGAGCGCCGCGGCGAGCACGAGCGCGCGCATCACCACCTCAGCGTCGCGGCGAGCTCGGCGACGCGGCCGAGCAGCTCGGCGTCGTGGTCGTCGAACGCGGCGGGCTCGTAGCTGTCGAGGTCGAGCACCGCGACGACCTCGCCACGATGCACGATCGGCACGACGATCTCGCTCTTCGAGCCCGGATCGCACGCGATGTGGCCGGGAAACGCGGCGACGTCGGGCACCACGATCGTGCGCCGCTCGGCGGCCGCCGTGCCGCACACGCCCTTGCCGATCGCGATCCGCACGCATGCCACCTTGCCCTGAAACGGTCCGAGCACCAGCTCGTCGCCGCGGCGGATGTAAAACCCGACCCAGCTCGCCTTCGGCATCGCGTCGTGCACCACCGCGGTGATGTTCGCCAGGTTCGCGACGAGATCCGGCTCGCCGTCGACGAGCGAGGCAAGCGAGGCGAGCGACGCCGGATCGGCGGCCTCGGCCATCAGCCCGCCGCGAGCTGGCGCGCCGCGTTCAGCGCGCGCGGCAACCCGAACGGGCTCGCGCGCAGCTGCAGGATCAGGAAATCGCCCTCGGTCGACAGCCCCGACACCTGCACGACCGGCGTCAGCGTGCCGAGCACGCCGCGCACGCGGTCGTTCTGCGCGAACTTCGGGTCCTGCATGAGATCGAGCACGAGGATATCGTCGTGGGCCTCGACGAGCACCGGCGACCGCTTCGGCATGAACTTGGCGAGGTTGCCGGGCTTCGACAGATCGAGCGCGCCGGACTTGATCAACCCCGCGACCGGCGTGAACGACTCGCCGAGCACCTTCATCGTCACGTCGCTGAGGCGCAGCGTGACCTTGAACGCGTGATCGGTGACCTCGATGCGATCGACGCGGATCGACGCGGCGGCGCGCACCGTCGTGCCCATCAGATCGACCGTCGCGCCGATGCCGATCGCCGGCGGGCGCGGCGTGATGGTCACGTCCTGCGGCGCCTTCTTCGACGGCGGCGTGTTCGAGATGAACCAGCGCAACGCATCGAGCGGCACGGCGATCCGCATCCCGAGCGCGTGGCGCGCCATGCTCAGCATCGTCGTGGGGTTCTTGACCATGAAGCGACTGGCGGAGCGGAGCGCGGCACGAAGCGGGAGGGCCATCCCAGGATCTATATCGCGAATCAGGGCGGGAAGATCACGACGCGAAGCGGGTTTGGCAGAACGACACCGGCGAGCGGTTTGCCGTCGACAAAGCTGGAAAATGGGAATCCCTCGTCGGGCAGCAGCACGCGGCGCACCGGGTCGCCGGCGCGCGCGTCGATCACGAGCAGCTCGCGCGCGCCGGGGCCGTACGCGACGACGAACGGGCTGCCGGCCGGGCCGCGCGCGCCGGCGGGCACGACCGGCGCCTCGAGGGCGAAGTCGTCGCGCGCGCGCACGCCGCCGCCGAGCTCGAACAGCGCGAGCTGCCACGCCGGCGGGCCGGGCGGCGGCACGACCCACGGCGTCGCGATCGCGGCCGGATTTTCCGGCGAATCGACGCGCGGGATCGGCCTGGGGATCGAGATCGGCGCGACCGGCATGTGCGCGGGTGGAATCGGCTCGCCGGCGGTCGAGGCGGCGACGACATCGTCGAACGCGCGCCACGCGAGGCCGATGTCGGGCAGCGCGGTGACGTGCGCGGTGCGCGCGTCGATGCGATACGCGTCGCCGTCGTCGAGCGCGACCAGCACGCCGTCGCCTGCCGGCTGGAGCGCGCGCACGACGCCCGCGACCTCGAGCGACCACGCCGGCAGCATCTGCGCGGCGGGCACGCGCGCGACGACGCGGCCGCGTTCGTAGGTCACGACGAGCGTGGTGCCGGCGAGCTCGAGCGCGACCGCGCGCATCGCGCCGCCGTCGTCGCTCGCGAGCTGTTCGATCACGTGGCCGTCGTGCGCGTCGAGCACGGTCGCGCGGTCGCCGGCGAACGCGAGCACGACGTCGCCGCCGGCGGCGAGCGCATCGACGTGAGCCGCCGGCCAGATCCACGCCGGCGTCCCGTCGGTGCGGATCGCGTGCACGCCATCGGGCGCGACACAGGCGACGACGGCTCGTGCGGGCGCGAGCGCGCCGCACGGCGAGCCCGCGCGCATCCACACGAGCGCGCGCGCGGCGAGGTCGAATCGCGCGAGGCCGGCGTCGCTCGCGACGTACAGCGCGGAGCCGGCGACGGCGGCGGCCGCGGGTCTCGCGGCGGTCGTCTCGATCGCGTGCGTCTCGTCGACGGGAAGCTCGCGCGGCAGATCGCGCAGCTCGGCGGGGAGGGCCAGCCCGGCGGTGCGCGCCGGCACCCGCAGCACGCGCGGATACGGCGGCGGGATGCGATAGCGATGCTCGAGCTCCGCGGGCGAACCGAGCCAGCTGCCGGCGAGCACGTGATCGTCGCCGAGCGCGGCGCCGAGCTGCGCGAGCGGCAGGTACGCGCGCACGCCGGAGCGATCGAGCAGCGCGGCGGTGTTCGGCGTCGCGCGCACGAGCCGGCGATCGCCGCGCGAGGCGAGCAGCTCGGCGAGCGCGGGCAGGTCGATCCAGGCCGGCGCGCCAGCGAGATCGTGTGGCCAGCTCGCGACGCCCTCCGCGGTCGAGATCTCGATGCGGTCGCTGCCGTCGCGCGCCGGCCAGTAGCCGCGCACGCCATCGATGCGGCCGCCCGGCTTGCCGCTCGAACGCGCGAGCGCGACGAGCGCGGTGCCGGCAGCGGCAGGCGTGGTGACGAGGACGGCGTCGCCGCTGCACGCGTCGATGCCGGCGACGCTGCCGACCGGGACCGACCACGCGAGCTTGCCGCCGGCGACGCGCGCGAGCTTGCCATCGGGCAGCGACGCGAAGACTTCGCCGCCGTCGCACGCCGCGACGATCGACTCGGCGGGCACGCCGGCGGGTAGCACGACATGCGCGCGCGATTCTCCGGTCGCCGCATCGAGCACGTCGAGGCGACCGCCCTCCCCGGCCACGGCGACGCGCGCGCCGGTCATCGCGAGCAACACGGCGGCGCGCTTCCATCGCGGCTTGCCGTCGACGCCGAGCGCCGCGACCCCGCCGGCGCCCGCGCACACCGCGACATCGGCGGCGACGCCGGCGATCGGCCCCGCGCACGTGGTGGTGTCGCGCCATTCGATCCGCCCGCGATCGATCGGGACGAGCTCGACCGCGACCTTGTCGTGCAGCTTGCCGAACACGAACGCCCGCGCGTCACCGCCACCCGGCACCTGCCAGACCGTCGGCAACGCGAGCGGCTCGCCGACATCGCCCGCGATTCCGACCGCCTCGGCGAGCTGCGGCGCCTGACTGCGCCCGAACCGCCCGTGCGCATCGCCGAGCGGCCACGCGCTCGCCGGCGGCGCGACGACGTAGCTCGGCGCGGGCGGCGCGACCACCTCGCGCGCCTGACACGCGACGACCGCGAGCGGCAAGACGCGCCACGACAGCACCCACGGACGCTATCACGACGCCGGCATTGTGCGATTGTAGCACTCTGCTACAATCGGAGCGTCATGCCCTACGGGATTCCGATCCGACTCAGCGCGGCACTGGCGACCAGTGCGCGCGAAACCGCCGAAGTCCAGGACCGCTCGCTGACCGAGCAAGTCGAGCACTGGGCGCGGCTCGGTCAAGTGGTGGAGTCGGTCGTGCTCGGCCCGACGGTCGGGCGTCTCAAGGCGATCAGTCATGATGTACGGCTGCCTCGCATGCTCGACGTCGCCGATACCGAAACCGGCCGCGCTCGTGCTGCACGTGCGATCGCACGAGCCAACCCGGTGCGCTACGGAACGACCCGCGCCAGCGGCGGAAAGGTCGTGAAGGTAAGCGCGCGTGGCCGGCGCTGAGCCGCAGCTCGTGGTCCTCGCAGGTCCGAACGGCGCCGGCAAATCGACCTTCTACCAGGTGTTCTTGCGGAAGAGCCACCTGCCGTTTCTCAACGCCGACGTGATCGCGGCGCGCACCGGAATGCCATCGATCGAGGTGGCGCGCATGCTCGATGCGATCCGAGCGGACCTCGTGACGCAGCGCGCAGGGTTCATCACCGAGACGGTGTTCTCGGATCCGGTCGGCGAAAAGCTCCGGCTCCTGCGCGACGCGGTCGCCGCCGATTACGACGTCACGTTGATCTACATCGCCGTCGAGCCCGCGCTCTCGGCGCTGCGCGTCGATCAGCGTGTTGCGTCGGGCGGGCACGACGTGCCACGCGATCGGATCGCGAGCCGGTTCAAGCGCTCGCTCGAGAACCTGGCGCGCGCGATCACGTTCGTGACGCGCGCCAAGCTCTACGACAACAGCTCGATCGACGAGCCGTATCGACTCGTCGCGACCTTCGAGCGGGGCGCCCGGACCTTCGTTGCCGGGGACGTGCCGCGCTGGGCCAGAACGATCGTGCGCACCAGGCGCGGTCGAGCTACACGCGCTCGATGACCGTCGCGATGCCCATGCCGCCGCCGATGCAGAGCGTGATCAGCGCGGTCGACTTGTTCGCGCGCTCGAGCTCGTCGAGTGCGGTGCCGAGGAGGATCGCGCCGGTCGCGCCGAGCGGATGGCCGAGCGCGATCGCGCCGCCGTTGACGTTGATGCGATCGTGATCGATGCCGAGCTCGCGCGCGGTCTGCAGCGGCACGGTCGCGAACGCCTCGTTGATCTCCCAGAGATCGATATCCTTGACCTGCATACCGGCGCGCTTCAGCGCCTTCTTCGACGCCGGCGCCGGCGCGGTCAGCATGATCACCGGCTCCGCGCCCGCGGTCGACATCGCGCGGATCTTCGCGCGCGGCTTGAGGCCCGCGTGCTTGCCCCACTCGGCCGATCCCATCAGCACGACGGCGGCGCCGTCGACGATGCCCGACGAGTTGCCGCCGGTGTGCACGTGATCGATCCGCTTCGTGTCGCTGTAGCGCTGCAACGCGAGCTGGTCGAGCGTCTCGCCGTTCGGGCCCATCGCGGTCGCGCCCAGCTCCGCGAACGCGGCCTTCAGGCCGCCGAGGCCCTCGAGCGTGGTGTCGGCGCGCGGGTGCTCGTCACGCGCGAGCGCGACCGAGCCATCGTCGTGCTTGACGACGAACAGCGACCCGTCGAAGCGCTTGCCCTCGATGGCGCGCGCGGCGTTCTGCTGCGAGCGCAACGCGAACGCGTCGACGTCGGCGCGCGTGAAGTGCTCGCGCGTCGCGATCAGATCCGCCGAGATGCCCTGCGGCACCAGGAACAGCCGCTTGCGCAGCTTCTCGTTGTTGCCGTCGAGCATCGCGCCGTCCGAGCCCATCGGCACGCGCGACATCGATTCGACGCCGCCGCCGACGCCGCCGTCGATGAAGCCGCCGCCGATCTTCGCGGCGATCGAGTTCACCGCTTCGAGGCCCGAGCCGCAGAACCGGTTGATCGTGAACCCCGTGACGTCCTCGGGCCACTGCGCCGCGATCAGCGCGACGCGTGCGATGCACGCGCCTTGCTCTTTGACCTGCGTCACGCAGCCGACCGCGAGATCGTCGACCAGGTTCTTGTCGAGCTTCTTGCGCTCGGCCATGTGGTTCAGCGTCTGCGCGAGCAGCTCCTGCGGGTGGATGTTCGCGAGCCCGCCCTTGCCTGCCTTGCCGCGGCCGCGCGGCGTGCGCACGGCGTCGTAGATGAACACGTCAGCCATCGAAGACCTCCAAGTAGATGCGCGGAGGATACAATATCGACGAGCAGATGGATCGGACGGATCGGAACAGCGACGAGGCGCTCGGTGAGACCGCGGTCGGCCCCAGCGCCGAAACGCGCGTCTCCAAACCGATGTCCGCCGTCGAGCCGCCGATCGAGCGCGGCACGGCGATCGGCCGCTACGTGGTGCTCGAGCGGCTCGGGAGCGGGACGATGGGCATCGTGGTCGCGGCGTACGACCCCACGCTCGATCGCAAGATCGCGCTGAAGCTCCTGCGGCCCGATCCGACCGGGGCGAGCGCCGGGCAGCAGCGCCTGACCCGCGAAGCGCAGGCGATGGCGAAGCTGTCGCACCCGAACGTCGTCACGGTGTTCGAGGTCGGCACCTACGAGGAACACGTGTTCCTGGCGATGGAGCTGATCGCCGGCGCGACGCTCTCGGAGTGGCTCGCGCGCCCCGGGCGCACGCGACGCGAGATCGTCGACGCGTTTCTCGCAGCCGGCCGCGGGCTCGCCGCCGCGCATCGCGAAGGCATCGTGCATCGCGACTTCAAGCCCGCGAACGTGCTGGTCGCGCACGATGGCCGCGTGCGCGTCGCCGACTTCGGGCTCGCGACCGCGCCGTCCGCGCCGACCGCGGATCTCCCCGAGACGCTGCGCGACTCCGCGGGCGAGCTCGCGATGACGTGCACCGGCGCGGTGCTCGGCACGCCGGCGTACATGTCGCCCGAGCAGCATCGCGGCGAGCCGGCCGACGCGCGCGCCGATCAATTCGCGTTCTGTGTCGCGCTGTACGAGGCGCTGTATCGCGAGCTGCCGTTCGAGGGCGACACGTACCTCGCGTACCACGACGCCGTGCTCGCCGGCCGCGTGCGCGAGGTCCCGCGTGGCAGCGACGTGCCCGCTCGGATCCGGCGCGCGCTGCTGCGCGGCCTGGCGCTCGCGCCCGGCTATCGCTTCACCGACATGGCCGCGCTCCTCGCCGAGCTCGGCCGCGATGCAGCGGCCGCGCGCCGGCGCCTCGTGCTCGCCGCCGGTGGCGTGGTGGTGGCGGCTGCATTCGCGCTCGTCGCGATGCACGGCGGCGCAGCGCGCGATCCGTGCGCGGCCGCCGAGGAGCCGGTCGCGAGCCTGTGGGGCCCGATCGCGCGAGCGTCGGTCGAGCAAGCGTTCGTGGCCTCGCGTGCGCCCGGCGCCAGCGACACGTTCGCGCACGTCGATCGCGTGCTGGCCGCGCGCGCGCTCGCGCTACGAGCCGCGCGCCACGAAGCATGCGTAGCCACCGAGGTGCGCCACGAGCAATCGGCCGATCTGCTGGATCGCCGCACGAGCTGTCTCGACGACAACGCCTCGGTCACCGCGGCGCTCGTGCACGTGCTCGCCGATCATCCCGATGCCTCGGTCGTCTCCAAAGGGGTCGGCGCGGCGCTGGATCTGCCGCCGCTCGAGTCATGCTCCGATCGCGCGGCGTTGCTCGCCGCGGCGCCGCCGCCCGCGCCGCGGATCGCGATGCAAGTGCACGCGCTGCGCGACGAGGTCGACGAAGCGTTCGCGCTCGTGATGGCGGGAAAGTACCAGGCCGCGCTGGCCGCCTTGCATCACTACGGTCCGGTGATCGATGCCCTCGGGTACGAACCGCTGTCGACCAAGTTGCATCAGACGCTCGCGGACGTCGACATGCTGACCTCCCATCACGAGCTCGCGCTCGACGAGCTGCGCGCGACCTTGCAGCACGCCGCCGCCGCCCACGACGATCGCGCGTTCGCCGAGGTCGCGGTGGCGCTTTACGCCGTGCTCGGCAACCGGCTCGGGCGCTTCGAGCAAGCCGCGGCCCTCGAGCCGGTCGCCGCGGCGGCCGTCGTGCGCGCCGGCTCGACGCACTGGCTGGTCGGCCTGCTCGAGAACGCGCGCGGCATGCTCGCGTTCGGACGCGAAGACTACGGCGCCGCGCTGCCGCATCTCGCGCAGGCGGTGCGCGAGCGCGAACAGGATGCCGGCGCCGACTCGCTGGAGACCGCCGACGCGCTCGCCAACGAGGAGCTCGCGCTCGAAGGTCTCGGCCGCTTCGACGAGGCCCGCGCCGCGCTCGAGCGCACGATCGCGATCCGCAAGGCCCAGCTCGGACCGGATCACATCGACGTCGGCCGCGCTCACTACGCCCTGGGGGAGCTGCTCGACGAGACCGGCCACCCCGCCGACGCACTCGAGGAGTTCCGCGCGTCGGCCGCGGTGGACACGAAGGTGTATCCGCCCGACAACGCCGAGATCGCGCACGACTTCGTGAGCATCGGCGTCGTGCTCGACAACATCGGCCGTCCGAACGAGGCGCTCGACTACCACCTCCGCGCGGTCGCGATCCTCGAGCTCCATCCCGTCGATAACGCGCGCGACATGAGCACGGTGCTGTTCGACCTCGGTAACACGTATGCGCAGCTCGATCGAAAGCCGGAGGCACTCGCCACGTACGATCGCGCGCTCACCGCCGCCACCGAGACGTTCGGGCCCGAGAGCCCGGCGGTCGCCAACATCCTCGTCGGCCATTCCGGCGTGCTGCCCGACGCGCCCGATCCCGATCGCAAGCGCCGCGAGCTGGAGCGTGCACTCGCGATCCGACAGCACGTGCTCGGCCCGAACCACCCGGACGTGGCGGTCGTGCTGCAAAACCTCGCCGAGCTCGACGGCGACCACCACGACTACCGCGGCGCGGTCGACATGGCGAGCCGCGGCCTCGCGGTGGTCGAGCGCTCGACCGCACCGAACCACTTCGTGCGGTTCTACCTGCTCGCGACGCGCGCCGAGGCCGAGGCCAAGCTCGCCGAGTTCACGCCGGCGCTGGCCGACTCCGCCGCCGCGCGCGACGGCTTCGCCGCGGCCGGCATGGCGCGCGAACAGATCACGGCGCGCCTGGTCGTCGCCGATGCGCAGTGGGGTCTTGGCACCGCCGAGGCCCGGCGTGCGGGCGTCGCGGAGGTGAACGCCGCGCTCGCCGACCTGAAGACGCTGCCCGAGCCCGATGCGGCCACGACCGCGAAGGCCGAGGCGTGGCTCGCGCATCATCGCTAGTCGCTAGGCGGCCGCGGCCGCGCCTGCCTCGACGAGCGCGCGCACCCACGTCTCGGGTTCGGTCACGCGCAGGTGATACTCGACGTGGCCGGTTCCATCGAGCGGGCGATCGGTCGCGAGCACGAGCCGCCCATCGGCCGCGCGGACCACGAAGCGACCGAGCTCGGCGCGCGGGATATGCACCGTGCGGAAACCGACGAGCGCGAGCTGCTGCTGCGTGAGCACGACGACGACGCGCACCGCCACGATCGCGCGGGACGCGACGATCATCTGGCCGCCCAGCCTGCGCCCGCGAAAGTTACGATACCGCACCGAGCCGCCGACGGGCGGCGTCTCCATGACCACGCCCTCCGACTCGAGCTCGGCGCGCGCCTTGGCGGTGGTGGTCCGGATCGCACGCCGGACGAGCGCGAGCACGATCACCAGGACGACAAGCGCGAACAGCAGCGAGGACACCACGAGCTCGATCGCCAGCACGGACGTAGTCTACAGCGTGCAGCCGGCCGTCGTCGCCTGGGCCTGCAACTCGGCGAGCGAGCTGCCGCACACGTCGGACATGCGCTGCTGGGCGTCGTCGGACAGGCCGGTCGTCGGCAGATCCCACAGCTCGGCGGTGGCATTGCCCAGCTCCACGCGCGCGTCGACCGGCATCTGCTCGCAGCCGAGCATGGTGGCGACGGCGGTCACGAACCGATCGCACGCGCCGACGCCGACCTGCAGCGTCGAGAGCCGCAGCTTCGCGACCGCGATCGCCGCGCGTCCGCCACCACCTGCGATCACGTCGAGCACCGCGCGGCGCGCGCCGTCGGGCAACATGCCGGCGCAGTGCGAGAGCTCGTCCTCGCCGGCGATCTTCGCGAAGCAGTCGGCCGCGGTCAGCGGCCAGTCATCGTCGCGGCAGCGTTGGTCGATCACGCGCGCGATCGACGACTCCGGCGGTCGCACTCCACGCGTCGCGCGCTCGAGCCCGACCGCTGCCTCACGACAGCTGCGCCCGCGGTTCAGGAACGCCTGCGGCGGCGGCTGGGCGGGCTGGGCCGGTGGGACGACCGGCGGCGCATGCGCACTGCACGCCGCGACCACGACAAGACCTACCAGACAGGCACGCACGAGTTGATCGTATCACGTGCGAGAAAAGTGCCCGTGCACGTGCACGCACCCGGAGTGATGATGATGAGGGTTTGCAACCGGATGCGTGCACGCGCACGAGCGGAAACGTCACATGTCTACTGGCAGGTACAGTTCCCCGCGGCGCCGGCGATGCATGGCAGCTCGGTCGCCTGCGGTGCGGTGTGGAGGTAATGCCAGCGATACAGCTCGGTGATGCGCGGCTGCACGCCGGCGTCGGTGAGGCTGGTCGTCAACGGCGCGAACGACAGTCGATTCAAGCCGCCTTGCGTCTCGCGGGTGATCTTCGCCACGCGCGACAGCGCGCGCTGATAATCCGCGAGCGTGATGCGCGACGCGTCGCCGCCGGCCCAGCCGCTCGCGCCGTCGCTGAACCGCGCGGAATGCAGGACGGTGTATTTCGAATTCGCGATCGACACCTTCGCCGGCTCGCCGCTCGCGTCGAGCCAGTCGCGCAGGCCGAAGTAGTGGCTCGCGAGCTCGCTGTCGGAGCGCGAGCACATGTAGCCGTTCGAGTGATAGTGCTCGACGACCAGCGCGACGCTCGTCTCGTCGATCGCGGCGAAGAAGTCCGAGGCCGGGTCGTCCCAGCTCGCGACCAGCGACGGCTTCTCGGTGAAGTACACGACGCCGGGCAGCACGCGGCCCTGCGCGTCGGGTTCGTGCAGCCCGCGCAGCAGCTTCGCGATCCGCACGCGCAGCGCGGCGTTGCTGCCCGCGTCGCTCGGCACCTCGTTGAACGCGAAGCCGTCGGCGTGATGCGCGATCGCGTAGTCGCGGAAGTCGTGCGCCATCTGCGCCAGCGTCGCGTCGTCGGCGGTCGTCCAGCCGGCGTGGCTCGGCTTCCATACGTCGAACGCCGGGAAGTAATAGAAGTCGTCGCGCGCGTGCACGAGATCGGCGAGCGCGCGGCTCGCGAACACGCTCGCGTTCGAGTGCGTGATGATCCACGCGTGGTTCGCGACGTGCGGCAATCCGCCGCCGGTCTCGTCCTGGTACTGCGCGAGCACGTCGGGCGAGATCTGATAGAACACGCCGAATCGGGTCGCGCTGACCGGCTTGGGTACGTAGCCGTCGTCGGGCGGCAGCACGTCGGACCCGAAGTCGTCGGGCGGCGCGGTCTCGCCCGGATCGGCCGCGCCCGGATCCGGATCCACCGGCGGTGCATCGCCCGTACAGGCGAGCAGCACCAGCGGCGCGAGCGCGATCAGCTTCGACATGCGCCGCCACCTTCAGCAAGCCGCGGGCCGTCCGGAGGCGATGGCGCTGCGCGCAGTTGGCCCGCGCGCGCGATGCCTGCCCGCACCACGTGCAACCAACACGCGGCATCACTGTCGCAGTCGCAGGCTCAACGTGGCACGACCAGGCGCAGGGCGCGCGCGTCGACCTCGACGAGGTAACGGTCGCCCGACGGGATCTCCTCGCCGTCGATCTGCGCCGCCGGCAAGACGCCGCCCTCGGCGCGCACCGCGAGCTCGAAGCGGGTGCCCGCGATCGCCGGCGCGTGCTCGAGCCCGACGAGCTCGAGGTCGTCCTGCGTGAGCGGGTTGCGTCGCAAGTTCGCGAGCAGCTTGGTCGTGAAGTCGCGGCGGCCGGTGACCGGCACGAGCTCGAAGCGGCCGTCGTCGGACTCGGCGTGCTCGTCGAAGATCCACTCGCCGCCGAAGATCTTCGTGTTCTTGACGATCACGTCGATCAGGCTCGGCACGTGATGCACGGTGCCGTCGATCACCGCGTCGAGCTCGAACTTGATGTCGACGACGTAGCTCTCGACGAAGCGCTGCACGACCGCGCCGAGATACACGAGCTGATCGCGATACAGCGCGCCGAGCCCGGGAATCCGCCCGACGCGCTCCTTGTCGCGGTTGCGCGTCGCGAGGCTCGCCGCGCCGAGGCCGATCGAGAACGAATCGAAGAACAGATCGCGATGCACTTCCTTGAGCCCGCGTTCGATGACGAGCCGGCCGACGTCGCAGCCGACGGTCGCGCCGGCCGCGACGACCGCCACGTTGCGCTCGAGTGCGCCCGGCCCGGCGTCGAGCCCGAACGACTTGCCCTGATCGTTCGCGGTGCCGGTCGGCAACATGCCCATCACGACGTCGCGCGCGTGCGGCGATGCGAGAATCCCCTTCGCGACCTCGGCGAACGTGCCGTCGCCGCCCATATAGATGACGAGGCGCGCGCCGCCGTCGTCGATCGCCTCGCGCACGCGGTCGACGGTCGCGCCATCCGGCTCGGTCGCGACGAACCGGTGGACCACGCCGGCCTGATCGAGCAGCGCCCGCGCGCGCCGGATCCAGTCCTCGGCCTTACCGGAATGGGCGGTCGGATTGGCGACGAGTACCGCGGTCATCGTGCTGCAATCGTAAACTGATGTAAGGTGCTCGTCGTGTCCGACGAGCACGACCTGGTTCGCCAGACAGTCCGCCAGCTCGCGGCGACGCGCGTCGAGCCGCAGGCGATGGCGCACGACGAATCCGCCACGTTCAACGTCGAGCTGCTCCGCGAGCTCGGCAAGCTCGGCCTGATCGGCGTCACGGTTCCCGAAGCAGACGGCGGTGCCGGCCTCGACGCGACCGCCGCGTGTATCGTCCACGAGGAGCTCGCGTACGCCGACCCCGGCTTCACGCTCGGCTACCTCGCGCACGCGCTGCTGTTCGTCAACAACTTCTACTACGCCGGCAACGCGGCGCAGCGCGCGCGCTACCTGCCGATGGTGCTCACCGGCGAGCGCGTCGCGGCGATGGCGATGAGCGAGCCCGCGGTCGGCACCGACGTGATGGGCATGCAAACCGTCGCGCGCCGCGACTCCGGCGGCGACTACGTGCTCGACGGCCGCAAGACGTTCATCACGAACGGCCCCGAGGCCAGCGTGGTGCTCGTCTACGCCAAGCTCGACGAGCGCATCACGACGTTCATCGTCGAGCGGGGGTTCGCCGGCTTCTCGTCGGCGCCGAAGATCCCGAAGCTGGGCATGCGCGCATCGACGATGTGCGAGCTCGTGTTCGAGGCCGTGCGCGTGCCCGCCGAGAACCTGGTCGGCAGCGAGGGCGGCGGCATCACCAACATGATGCGCAACCTCGAGATCGAGCGGCTCGGGCTGTCCGCGATCAGCCTCGGCATCGCACGGCGCTGCCTCGACGTGATGGTGCGCTACGCGACCGAGCGCCACACGTTCGGCAAGCCGCTCGCCGAGCACGGCCAGATCCAGCGCTACATCGGCGACAGCTACGCGAAGGTCGAGGCGATGCGCGCCCTCGTGTACTCGGTCGCCGCGTCGGTCGGCCCGACCCAGCGCAACCGCCTCGGCACCGACGCCGCGAAGCTGTTCTCGTCGACCGCCGCGAAGGAGGTCGCCGACGCCGCGGTGCAGGTGCTCGGCGGCTACGGCTACTGCGCCGAATATCGCGTCGAGCAGTTCCTGCGCGATGCCAAGCTGATGGAGATCGGCGGCGGCACGCTCGAGGCGCACCAGAAGAACATCACGCGCGATCTGACGCGCGGATCGTAGGCTCGTTACTTCGCCGGCGCCGCGCTCATCACGCCGATCTCGTCGGCGAGCAGCTTGTCCGCCTGGTCCTTCGGCAGCTTCTGGCGGCACGCCTTGATCGCCATCATGCCGTTCGCATCGTGGTAGCAGGCGATCACGTCGCTCGACCATTTGTCGTCGGTGCAGTGCTTCGCGAGCACGGCCTCGAGCCCGCTGACCTTGTCGGCGAGCTGCGGAGAGGCCGTCAGCGACGCCGCCGCGGCATGCGCCGCATCCGCGCACGACGACGACGCCGAGGCCGGCGCGCTGTCCTTCTTGCCACCGCACGCCGCGAGCACGAGCACGAGCATCGCCAAGGTCTTCATGGCTCGTGCATACCCGAAAATATGAAAGCCCGCGTTGCCGCGGGCTTCCTTAGTCTAACTAGTCTGGTCGAAGCGTGATTACTTCGCGCTGCCCGAGCCCGCGGCCGAGCCTTCGGCCGAACCGCCCGCGGCCGGAGCCGCCGAGCCTTCCGCCGAGCCGCCCGCGGCCGGAGCCGCCGAGCCGCCCGCGGCCGGAGCCGCCGAACCCTCCATCGCGCCGCCGCCCATCGCGCCGCCCGCGCTCATCGCCTTGGTCATGCAGTCCGTCATCTGCTTGGTGATGTCCGCCATCTTCTTGGCGTCCTCTTCATTGGGCTTCATGTCCTTGTCGCCGTCCTTCGGCTGGGACTGGCCCCACTTCATCATCTCGTCCGAGACCTTCTGGGCGCACGCGGTGTCCTTGCACCCGCACATCTTGTCCTTGAAGTCGGTCATCTTCGAGATGGCCTCGCCCATGCCGCCCTTCTTCTTGCAGCCGAAACCAGCGATCGCCGTGACGGCAACGAACAGGATCGAAATCTTCTTCATCTGTGTGGTCCTCTCCGGTGGATTGAGTGACCCTGAAACTGAACCGTCTCGGCTCGGTTTTCAATTTGGAGAAAACGGACTTTTGTCCGTGATCTCGGCAATGTCGACGATTGTAATCGGATTGTCGACGTTCGAATCGGAGTGGGTCAGTGCTCGTCGACGAGATAGTTCTCGTAGGCAGCAAAGTCGTACTCCCGTCCCAGAAAGCTACGAACGAGATCGGCCGCGTCGCGGCTCCCTCCCGGCACGAGCACGCGATCGCGATACGCGAACGTCACGTCCTTCGCCATCAAGCCTTCGTGCGCGAACGGCGTCAGCAGATCCTTCGCGATCACCAGCGACCATTGATACGTGTAGTACATGGCCGAGTAGCCGACGAGGTGGCCGAACGAAGCGTGAAACTTCGTGCCCTCGACGTAGTCGAACGGCGTGTACTTCGCCTGCAGCCGCCTGACCTCGGCGAGCTGATCGAGCCCGGCCGGATCGGCGCGATGGAACGCGAGCGAGATCGCCGCGTAAAAGATCTGCTGCACGGTCGCGGTGCCGAGGCCGAACTTGTCGGCGCGCCGCATCTTGTCGACGAGCTCCTTCGGGATCACCTCGCCGGTCGCGTGATGGCGCGCGAACCGCACCAGCGTCTCGTAGCTCCACGCCCACTCCTCGAACATCTGCGAAGGCGCCTCGACGAAGTCCCACTCGGTCGCGACACCGCTCTGCGTGATCCACGCCTGATGGCCGCCGAGCACGTGGTGCATGAGGTGGCCGAACTCGTGAAACATCGTGACGACGTCGTCGTGCTCCATGAGCGCCTGCCCGCCGGCGCGCGGATCCGAGAAATTGCAGACGAGCACGCCCTCGGGCAGCTGCACGCCGCGCACGCCGTCCTTGAGCGGGAACTGCGCGGCGTGCTTGTACTTGCCGTCGCGCGGATGCATGTCGAGGTAGATGCGGCCGAGCTTGTCGCCGCGCCGCACGACGTCGTAGACCAGCACGCTCGCGTGCCACGGCTCGACCGATCCTGCGCTTGGCTGCGCTTCGCTGCGCGCCCCGGCGGAGCCGGGGCGTACGGTCTCGACGGGCGCGTATTGCAAGTCGAAGATCTCGGCGGTGATCTCGAGCAACCCGGCGAGCACGCGCTCGTACGGGAAGTACTCGCGCACGATGCTGGCGTCGACCTCGTAGCGCTCGCGCTTGACGCGATTCTCGAGCCACACCTTCTGCCAGTCGCGCACCTCGGTCGCCGCCGGGTCGCCGGCGCGCAGCACGCGCAGCAGCTCGGCGTAGTCGCGATCGGCGCGCGGCTTCGCGAGCTTCCACACCTTGTCGATGAACTCGGCCGCGCGATCGCCGGAGCGGATCATCTTGTCGGCGGTGATGTAGTCGGCCCAGTCGCGGAAGCCGAGCAGTGCGGCCTTCTCGGCGCGCAGCTTCAGGATGTCGCGCAGCACGGCTTCGTTGTGGACGTCGCCGCGGCTGCGGAACTTGACGTAGAGCTCGCGGCGCAGCTCGTCGTCGTCCGCGTACGTCATGAACGGGTTGTAGTCGGGGTAATCGGTCGTGATGCGGATGACGCCGGCCGCATCCGGCGCATGCGCGGCGACGAAATCCGCGGGCAGCCCGGCGAGTCGCGCCGGATCGCGCACCTCGATCGCGCGCACGTCCTCGGAGATGTTCTTCGAGAACTGCTGGCCGAGCTTGGTCAGCTGCTCGTCGATCGCGTGCAGGCGCTCGCGCACCTCGGGCGGCCGATCGACGCCGGCGCGCCGGTAGTCGCGCAGCGTGTGGGCGTGAAACCGCCGGGTCTCGGCGTCGGCGGCCGCGACGTCGACCGCCGCGAGCGCGTCGTACAGCTCGCGATCGAGCGCGAGCTCGGAGTAGAAGCGCGAGACTTCCTGCTCGCATTCGCGCGCGGCATCGCGGATCGCCTCGTCGGGATGGACCTCCGACATCAGGCCGGCAAACGCGTTGGAGCCGCTCGCCTGGCGCAACAGCTCGTGATAGCGCGCCAGCGTCGCATCGCCCGCGGTCACGACGGCCGGCCGCAGCTCGCGCGCGCGGACGAGCCCCGCCAGGCAATCCTCGGCGAACTTCACGGCGGCCGTCTTCTTCACCACCGCGAGCAATGTAACTCAAAGCTTCTCCCACAGGTTCGGCTGGAGCCGCACCGCGTCGCACCGAGTCCACGGCCGCGCCGCGGCCGTGTAGCATGCGCGCGATGGTTCCCGCGCTCGCCGCCGCGCTGCAGCTCGCGCCGACCAGCTCGCGCTGGCTCGAGGTCGCGCTCGCCGATCTCGACAGCGTGCACGCCGACCACCTGCATTGCGAGCGCAAGGCCGCGCAGTCGGCGCTGTCGCTGGTGCGCAGCTATCCCGAACGCGCGGATCTCGTCGCGGCGATGGCGCGGCTCGCGCACGACGAGACGCGCCACGTCGTGCAGGTCGCGGGCTTGCTGCGCCGGCGCGAGCAGCCCGCGGCGTACGACTTCGGCGACGACTACGCGGCCGCGTTGCGCGTGCAGATCCGCAAGCGCGAACCCGAGCGGCTGCTCGATCGCCTGCTCGTGTTCGCGCTGATCGAAGCGCGCAGCGCCGAGCGGCTCGAGCTACTCGCGCACGCGCTGCCCGATCCGGACACCGCGCGGCTGTACGCGAGCCTCGCGGAGGCGGAGCACCGCCACCGCGATACGTTTCTCGCGCTCGCGCGTGACGTCGCCCCTGCGACGTGGCGCGAGCGCGCCCGCGAGCTCGCCGTGGCCGAAGCCGACATCCTGGCGAGCCGCGCGGTAGTCGCGCGCATTCACTGACTAGAACGCGGCGAAGTCGTAACCGACCGAGCCGATGATGCCGTACAGGGTCGTGCTGCTGCCGTCCGCGTTGTCCTCGGAGCCCGGCATGTAGAAGCCGACGCGCACCTTGATCTTCGGCGCGACCTCGTAGCCCGCGCCGACCGCGAAGCCGAACTTGTTGTCCGACGTGCTGCCAGAAACGCCACCGATGTCGACCGAGACGCCGATGATGTCGAGGCCAAGCTCGGCCCAGGCGAAGATCTTCGGAGCGAGCGTGTACGTCGCGCCGACGTGGATCGGGATGATGTAGAGGCTTTCTCCGTCCGGCGTGCCGAGGTGATAGAGGTAGCCGATGCGCAGGGTGGCCGTCAGCTTGTCGTTGACGACGTACTCACCGCGGGCCATCGCGCCGATCGCGAAGCTCGACGCGTCACTGTAGTCGCCGAGGGGCAAAACGCCCACGACGTCGACACCGACGATCTTCTGACCGGCGACTTGGCCACCGGCCGGGGCCGCGGCCGCGGGCGGCGGCGCGGCGGGTGGGGTGGCATCTTGGGCGAACACCGGGGTCGCCGCGAGGAGCATCGCTCCCAGGACCAGATACTTGACTCGAATCATTAACGCTCTCCTTAGAATGGACGGCTTAGATCGTCTCGCGAGGGTGATCGATCCGGCAAGTTTTTGCCACTCCGCCCCACAAAGATCGGCGGCAACGAGCGGCAGGACCGATCCCGGCTACTGGCGGTGCGAGAACGCGTCGTCGTCGCCGGGTTTCTTCTTCGCGACCGGCCGGACCACTGGCCGCGGCGGGATCCTGCTCGGGTGGGCGACGACCTTGGTCGCCTGTGCCGGCTTCGCCGGCTCGGGCTTCGCCGGCTCGGGCTTCACCGGCTCGGGCTTCACCGGCTCCGGTACGGTCGATGATTCGGGGGCGGGGATCGGCGCCGGCGTCGATGCCGCGGCCGGAACAGCTGGCTCGTCCGCGTCGCCGCTGCTGCGGCCGTGCGAGAGGACCACCACCGCCGCGACCACGACCGCGATCGCGACGAGCGCGCCGGCGGCGATCGGCAGCGCCTTGCGCGGCACGCGCACGTTGAACGACGTCGACATCCGCGGCGACATCTGGCCGTTGCTCGCGTTGACGCTGGTCGGAGTCCGCTGGGTCTCGGGCGGCACCGGCGTGAGCGGCCCCGTGCGCCCGCCCATGCCGACCTGGCTCGGCGGCGTCTTCTCCGGCAGCGCGGCCGCCATCTGCGCGCTCGTCGGCGTGATCCGCAGCGGCACGGCCGGCGCGGGCGTCACGTCGTCGGGCGCGCGGCCGACATCGAACGCGCGCGTGCTGCGGCGGCCGAGCAGCCGCGCGCATTGCTCGACCGACGCGCGCGCGAGCACGAGGTCGCTCGCGAACGGCATCAGATCGAACGCGAGCTCGGCCACCGATTGATAGCGGCGCTCGACCGTCTTCTCGAGGCACTTGAGCACGATCGCGCGCAGGCCGTCGGGCACCGCCGGGTGCACCATCTCCTCGGGGGGATCCATGCCGACCTTCAGGCATAGATCGGAGTAGACCTCGCTGCGGAACGGGCGCGCGCCCTCGAGCAGCTCGTACAGCACGACGCCGAGCGACCAGATGTCGCTCCGTGCATCGGCGATGCGCGCGGCCCGCATCTGCTCGGGCGCCATGTACGCGGGCGTGCCGATCACCGCGTCGGCGTCGGTCAGCTCGCTCGCGCCCTGCGGCGCGGTCGCGATGCCGAAATCGAGCACCTTCAGGTGCGGCGCCTCGTTATCGGGCTGCGAGATGAAGCAGTTCGAAGCCTTGATGTCGCGATGGATGATCCCGATCGAGTGCGCCTCGGCGATCGCCTCGCACGCCTGCAGCAGCAGGTCGACCGCGACGGCCGGATCCTGCGCGCCGTGGTGCTTGATGATCGCGTTGAGATCGGCGCCGGTGAGAAACTCCATCACGATGTACGGCACGTTCTGGAACTCGCCGTCGAGCCGGCCGACGTCGTGCACGCGCGCGACGTGCTCGCCCTTGAGCTTCGCCGCCGCCTTCGCCTCGCGCAGGAACCGCTGCACGATGTCCTTGCGCTCGAGCATCTCGGGCAGCAGCACCTTGATCGCGACCGCCTCGTCGAGCTCGAGATGACTCGCCTTGAGCACGGCTCCCATGCCGCCCTCGCCGAGCAGCGAGTCCACGCGGTACTTGCCCAGCAGCACCGTGCCTGGCTGGGGAACCCGAGGCATTGCTAAAAAAGCATAGCCGAACAGCGGGGTAGGTGTCGGGTGACGAACGTCCTACATCAGCTGGCAATTCGCGTCGCAAATGCCGTCGTTGCCGTTGCCGCTGCCGTCGTCGCACTGCTCGGTGCCGCCCTCGTCGTTCCACACGTAGCCGTCGCCGCACACCGCGTTCTGGCAGCTGGCCGGGCACGCGCCGTCCGGATCGGGCGACGAGCCTTCGTCGCATTGCTCGCCCGCGGCCATGTTCGTGTAGTTGTCGCCGCACATCGACGTCTGGCAGGTGCCGGCGTTGCACGTCGACGTGTCGGTCGCGCCGACGTCGCAGTCCTCGCCCGCCGCCATGTTCGTGTAGTGGTCGCCGCACTGCGACCGCTTGCAGGTGCCGGCGTTGCACGTCCCGCTGTCCGACGAGCCGACGTCGCACTGCTCGCCGGCGGCGCCGTTGACGTAGTGATCGCCGCACCTCGAGCTCTTGCACGTGCCGGCGTTACACGAGCCCGTGTCGCTCGCGCCGACATCGCATTGCTCGCCCGCCGCGCCGTTGACGTAGCGATCGCCGCACTTCGAGTCCTTGCACGTGCCGCCGTTGCAGCTCGACGTGTCGTCGCCGCACGAGTCGCACTGCTCGCCGACGTCGCCGTCGACGACGCAGTTGCCGCAGGCCTCGCTCGACATGCAGTCGTTGCTGCAGCCGTCGGTGCCGACCGTGTTGCCGTCGTCGCACGCCTCGTTGCAATCGACGATGCCGTTGCCGCACGTCTCGTCGCTCGTGCAGTCGGCGCTGCAGCCGTCGCACGACACCGTGTTGCCGTCGTCGCAGGCCTCGCCGCACTCGACGACGCCGTTGCCGCACGTCTCGTCGCTCGTGCAATCGGCGCTGCAGCCGTCGCACGACACCGTGTTGCCGTCGTCGCACACCTCGCCCGGATCGATCACGCCGTTGCCGCACAGCGCGGTCGACGACTGCGCCTTGTCGATCACCGGCACCTGACAGGCGGCGAGCGCGACCGCGAGCACGATCCAGGTGCGGCCCATCATGACCATGGTACTGCGATCAGCAGCCCAGCGTTAGCTCGATCAGCACGCCGTCGACGGTCTGCAGCATCGGCATCGGCGTGCAGGTCTTACCCGTGCGCGCCGAGCTCAGCATGAACGACCCGCTCTGCGGCACGTCGAGCGAGGTCCCGCTCGGCCCGGTCGAGGTCGCGGTGGGATCGAGCGCCCCGAACGGCGCGGCTCCCGTGAAGTAGCCGGCCCACGGCACGGCCGGCGGGGCGCCCAGATCGGCGCCATCGGCGCGGTCCTTGTCGGTCGCGACCGGCGCCCCGGTGGTGTCGGCGTGGGTCACGAGCAGGCCGGTCGTGGTGTCGGGCGGCATGCTCGCCGAGGCCTGCGTCGCCCACGCCATCGCGGTCGCGGCGTCCACCGCGTAAACCGCGATGGTATCGCTGCCCGGCGTCATCGGCCGGCCGAGCACGAGCGCCGCGACGTCGTTGTAGCTCGCGGCGGAGAACCCGACGACGACATCGGTTTGCGTCGCGTCGAGATCCGGCGCGACGAACCGGCCGCAATCATCGATCGTCCCGGTCACGCGATCCGAGGTCGTGCCGGCGAAGAAGCTCGCTTCGGCCTGGCCGAACACCGTGAACGCACACGGGCCCTCCGTCGCCGAGCACACCGCGCCGGTCGGCATCGCCACGCGCAGCGGCACGCCCGCGTTGGCGCCGACCTGCACGAGCTGGCCGCACACCGAGCGGCCGGTCGTCGACGTACACATCGGCGCGCCGTCGCACACGTTCGGCGCGTCGGTCATCGCGTCCTTGAAGTCGAGGTGCGTCGAGTCGAGCCCGAGGACCTGCGCGCAGCCGCTCGCCGCGACCAGCACGACCGCCGCGGCGCGCGCACTCACCAGCCACCTCCGAGCGTCAGCCCGACCGCGTTCGGCCCGACGAGCGGCGCGGCCGCGAGCTTCGGCTTGCGCTCGTCGGTGAGCAGGAAGTAGACGCCGACCGCGGCGACCGCGACGCCGGCCGCGGTGACGATCGACATCTCGTTCGCGCGCGTGCGCGCATCGTTGGTCTCGTTGTAGGCCTGGCGCGTCTCGCACAGCCCGCCCGGGCAGTCTGCCTTCGCGCTCGCGTAGTCCGCGCGCGCGAACAGCGCGACGGTACCGGCCGCGACGACCGCGGCGCCGCCGATCGACACCAGCCCGATGCCGAGGTGAAAGCGGTGCGGATCGCGCGTGCCCGGCGGCCGGGACGGCTCGACCGGCTGCTGCGTCACGGTGACCGCCGCCGGCAGGTCGACCGGCACGCGCTTGTGCTCGCCGATGTCGACATCGAACCGCGTCGTTCTGGGCTCCTTGCCCGGCACGCGCGCCTCGAGCGCATGCGGCCCCGGCTCGAGCTCGATCTCGCCGGTCAACGCGCCGCGATCGAGCTCCTTGCCGTCGAGCAGGAACACCGCGGCCGCCGCCGCGCCGGGCGCGAGGTCGAAGCCGACGCGCGGCACCTTCGGCCCGAGCTCTGCCACCTTCTGGTCGGCGGTCTTGCGACGCGCGTCGTGCCGGTCCTGCGCGATCCGCTGCGCGTCCTGGTACGCGTGGTAGGCGGCGACGACGTGGCCCCAGTCCTCGTAGCACAGCGCGATGTTGAGCTCGGTGCCGAGCGCGGGATCCGACGCGTAGCTCTGCTCGAACGCGGTGCACGCGAGCGCGTACTCCTTGTTCGCGAGGTAGCGGCGCCCATCCTCGAACAACTTGTCGGCGCGCGCCTTCTGCTCCTTGTGGGAGTCGGCAAACGCGGAGCTGCAAAGCCCCGCGACGACGACCGCCGCCAGGAAACAGTTCATCACAACAATCGTATCACTGCTTGACGAGCACGCGCCCCATGTGCGGCGGCACCGTGACATCGAGCGTGCCGTCGGCGGCGACCGTGAACGTCTTGCCGTCGTTGCCGAACATCGCGTCGTGCAGCACCGTGCCGGCGGGGAAGCTCGTGTGGACGCACGCGCCACCGTCGCTCGCCGGCGCGCAGCTCTCGCTCTGCTGCGTGCTGGTGTTGAGCACGACGAGCGCGAGCTCCTCGCCGGCCGAGTTGCGCTCGAACGCGAAGATGCCGGCGTCGCGGCGCGCACCGGCGACCGTCGTCGACCACAGCGGCGACACCGTGCCGTGGCGCAGCGCCGGATGCGCCTTGCGCATCGCGATCAAGCCCTGGACCATCTTGAACGTGTCGTTCGTGGTGTCGAACGCGGGATAGCCGAGCGCCTGGTTGCCGAGGAACATGTCCTCGCGGTTCGCCGGATCGACGCCGCCAGCGAACTGCTGCTCGGTGCCGTAGTAGTTACACGGGATGCCGTCCCAGGTGTAGATGAACATCAGCGCCGAGCGCAGGAACGTGGTGTCGCCGTTCTTGTCGAACATGAAGCGCGCGACGTCGTGGTTGTCGAGGAAGTTGACGAGCAGCTGCTGCGGCGCCATGCCGACGCCGCCGTCGACCGAGTCGGCCATCGCGATGCTGCCGAAGTCCGGGCCTTGCCAGTAGCCGTTGGTCTGACACCACGGGTCGGTCGGGTTTCGCCCGGTGCGCGAGTTGTAGAGGCACTCGATATGCTTGGTCGGCACCATCGTGTTCGCGACGTCGTCGAACACGGTCAGGATGTTCTCGTAGTACTGCGAGAAGTAGAACATCGAGTCGAAGCGGCCGAACGTGCCCTGCGCGTCCTGGCCGCCGAACGTGTAGTTGCCGATCAGCTGGTCGTCGCCGTCGAAGCCTTCGCCGAAGATGAAGAAGTTCTGCTTGCCCAGCGACTTCGCCTCGGCGCGCATCGCGTCGGTGAACGAGCCCCAGAAGCCGCGCTTGTTGCGATCGACCTCGGGCCGATCGATGTGCTTGACCGTGTCGATGCGGAAGCCGTCGAAGTCGGCGACGTCGATCCAGTACTGGAACGTCTTGATCATCGCCTGCTGGACGTCGGGGTTGTCGGTGTCGAGATCCTTCAGGCCGCCCGGGAAGTCGCCGGTCGTCTCCTGTTCGCGCACGAAGTCGGGCGAATAATCCTGCTGGTGCCACCACACGTAGACGCGGCCGCGGCGGTGATACCAGCTCGGATCGTCGAACCACGGCTTGTCGGCGGGCCAGCCGAACCACTCGGGCGGACGCGGCGGCGCGGTGCGGTTCTGATCCGGCCAGTCGGGGAACCGGATCGTGGCCGGGCCGTAGAAACCGTCCGACGACCAGCCCTGGACGCCGCGATCGTCGTAGTCGGGATCCCACTCGAGGATCTGCTCGAGCTCGGAGCCGCCTTGCTGGCAGTAGGTCAGCTCGTCGGGCGTGCAGCGCGACGGATACGGCGCACAGATCTGCAGGCAGGTGTGCGAGTAACCGCCGCCCGAGATGGTGTCGTCGGGCTGACCGTTGTCGTTGATGTCGTAATAGAAGAGCTGGCCCATGTGGTTCGTGACCACATCGAGGATCACGAGCATGCCCTTGTGGTGCGCCGCGTCGACCAGCTCGCGCAGCTTGTCGAGGTCACCGAAGTGCTCGTTGGGCCGCATGATGTCCTGCTGCCAGTAGCCGTGATAGCCGTCGAACCCGGCGTCGTCCTCGACGTTCTTCACGACCGGCGAGATCCACAGCGCGGTGACGCCGAGCGCCTGCAGATAATCGAGGTGATCGATCACGCCCTGCCAGTCGCCGCCGTGAAACCGGCCGGGGATCGTGGGCTCGATGTTGATGTCGTTGTTCGGATCGCCGTCGGCGAACCGGTCGACCATGACCTGGTAGATGACCTGATCGCGCCAGTCGACGGTCTCGTTCGCCTGATGCGGCAGATCCGCCGGATGCGGCTCGCCCGTCGCCCCGCCGCACGCGGCCAACGCGAGGCAAATTGCGACGATAGGACGCGACGACATGGGCGGCATGGGCAGCACGATTCGTGCCCTAGCCGGCGGCGACGGATCAACATGTTATTGATCACAGCGCGACGAGGCTCGTTGCGATCGGCAACGCACCGAGCATGTGCACGCTTCGAACAGCGGCGTTCTGCCCGCGCGTAAGTTACGATGTGGCCCGTGGCGACCCGCGACACCCTGCGCACGGTGCTCGAAGCAGGATCGGACGGTAGGCGGCTCGACGAGCTGAGCCTCGCGCGCGCGATCGGCAAGACGGCGACGCAGGTGCATGCCGCCCAGCAAAAGGCCGGCGGCAAGCCGGTCGGGCCGATCACGCCGGCGGCGATCGCGTTCACGGAGACCGGCGCGGTGGCGCTGGAGCTGCCCGCGACGGGTAGCGTGGCCGCGTATGGCGCGCCGGAGAGCACCCCCGAGCGGCGCAGCGACGTGTTCTCGCTCGGCGCGGTGATGTGGGAGGCGCTGACCGGCCAGCGGCTGTTCGACGCGATGAACGAGGCGGCGGTGACAGCGGCCGTCGCCGAACGCGAGATCAAGCCGCCGAGCGAGCACAACGCGAATATCCCCGCCGAGCTGTCGGCGATTTGCATGAAGGCGCTCGCTCGCAATCCGGCCGACCGCTACCAGAGCGCGAAGGTGATGGGCGTGGAGCTCGAGGAGTTCCTCGAGGCAGCGGGATACGCGGATGATGACGAGAAGATCGCGGCGTTCCTGTTGGAGCTGCGCGCGAAGGCGGCGGCGGCGGCAGCGGCGGCGGCGGCAGCGGCGGCGGCAGCGGCAGCGGCTACCGCGGCGGCAGCAGCTACGGCAGCGGCAGCGGCTACGGCAGCAGCAACGGCAGCAGCAACGGCAAAGGCAGCGGCACCGGCACCGGCTCCGGCAGCGGCTGCTGCGGCGGCGGTCGAGGAGATCGCGCCCGCGAAGATGCCGTCGCTGCCGCCGATCGAGCAGGTCGCGGCGTTCGCGCCGCCGGTCACGCCGACACCACCGCCCGCGATGGTGCCGATGCCGCCGGTGTTGCCGGAGAACGCGCGATCTACGATCTCGGTCGCGGTGCCGCCGCCACCCGGGGGGCCGCACGGCCCCGCGGTACCGGAGACGGTCGCGAGCACCGGCTCGGCTCCTCATCCAGCATCGGTCGTGTCGCTGCCGCCGCCGGGCCGCGACTCGAAGGCCGACGTGCTGTCGAGCTGGGCCTGGCAGACCGACTCGCACGCCGCGATCACCGAAGAAGACGACGATCTCTACGCGCCGCCGACGAGCCGCAAACCGATCATCTACGTGATCGGCGGCGGGATCGCGCTCGCGTTGATCGTCACGGTCATCGCGGTCGGGTTCGGCGGATCGAAGAAGCCGGTGCGGAAGCCCCCGCCGGCCGCGGCGATGCAGGAGAGCCCGCCGCCGGCCGCCGTGCCCGCGCCGGCTCGTGCCCCTGCGCCCGTCGCCGAACCTCCGGCGGTCGCTGCCGCCGATCCGGGCTCGGCCGCGGATCCGGGCTCGGCTGCGGATCCGGGCTCGGGCTCCGCGGTCGCGGCGGCTCCGACGCCACCGCCGCCGCCCGCGCCGACGCCAACTCCGGCACCCACGCCGCCGCCGCCCGCGCCGACTCCGGCGCCGCCTGCTCCGAAGCTCGCCGTCACCGAGCCGCCGCCGAAACTGGAAAAGCCGAGACCCGAGAAGCCGAAACCGATCGCGGCGAAGCCCAAGCTCATCGATCCGTTCGCGAGCAAGCGTCCCGCCGAGAAGCCGACGCGAGTCGCCTCGCACGACTCGCCGAAAGTCGACGGCGAATCCGCCTATCGCGCCGGCCTGCAGCAGTTCGCGCGCGGCGACACCAACGGCGCGCTCGCGTCGCTACGGACGTCGCTCGCGAGCAACCCGAACTATCCGCCGACGTGGCGCGGCCTCGGCCTTGTATTCGAGAAGCTCGGCGAGCGCGATCAGGCGCGCGCCGCGTTCAGACGTTACTTGCAGCTCTCGCCGGGCGCGCCCGACGGCGAGCAGATCCGCGGCCGGCTGGAGCGGCTCGGCACGTGAGGCTCGCGCTGATCGCAGCCGCGCTCGTCGCGGCCGTGCGCGTGGCCGCCGCCGATCCGCATCACGTGCTCGTGCTGCACGCCGAAGGCACCGCCGATGCGGGCGCGCGCGGCAAGGTCGACGTCCAGGTCCTGAAGCTCGCGAAGAACATCGAGGGCACGGTCGAGGCCGGCGACATCACGTACACCGACGCGACCGTCGCGGCCGGCTGCTCCGAGACCGAGCCGAAATGCCGCGACGAGGTGCTGACCACGCTCGGCGTCGACGAGATCGTCGCGACCACGGTCAACGCGGGCGCGGGCGGCGAGCTCACGGTCACGGTGCGCCGGTTTGCGAAGGGCAGCGCGCCGAAGCAAGCGGTCGCGAGCGTCGCGTCGGGCCAGCCGCCCGACACCGCGATGAACACGGCGGTCGGCCCGATGTTCGGCGTGACGACCGCGCCGACGCCGGCGCCCGAGCCGACGCCGTCGCCCGAGCCCAAGCCCGTCGAGCCCGCGCCGGTCACGCCGGCGCCGGCCGCGCCCACGCCTGCGGCGCAACCCGCGACGGTCACCGCCGCACCCGATAACCGCATCGTCGACTCGACCGACGACGGCGCCGGCACGCGCAAGCTCGCGGTCGGCGGCATCGTGACGGGAGGCGCGCTCGTCGTGCTCGGCATCGTGATGTGGGCGGAGGCGAGCAGCACGCAAAGCGACATCGACAACGCACCCGCGCCGAAGACGATCAAGGACATCCAGAACCTGATGGACCTCGAGAGCACCGGCGACACGTACGCGACCGTCGGCAACGTGGCGTTCATCGGCGGCCTCGCGGTCGCCGCGGCATCGGGATTCGTGTACTGGCGCGAGCACCGCCACCACGACGGCGCGCAGCACGCGCACCTGGTTCCGACCGTGCTCGATCATGGCGCCGGCGTCGCGCTGCGCTTCGGAGGCTTGCCATGAAGGGCGTCCTGCTCGGTCTGCTGGTCGGCGCGGTCGTCGCGACGCTCGCCGTCGCCGGCAGCTGCTCGATCGATCACCGCAGCGACGGATACGCGTGCGTGAGCCAGTCGCAGTGCACGGGCGGCCGCCAGTGCACGGGCGGATTCTGCATCGTGCCGGGCGCGACCGACGCGGCGATGCACGGCGACGGGCCACGCGGTACGGGGTCCGACAGCGGCGGCAATCAATGCCCCGACGGTTGCTCGTCGTGCAACGTGCAGGCGAAGACGTGCACGATCGATTGTGAGACCTCCGATTGCACCGGCACGGTGACGTGCCCGATCGGCTACAGCTGCGACGTCAAGTGCGACACCCAGAACTCGTGTCGCAACGGCGTCGAGTGCGCCGGCACGACGTCCTGCACGGTCGAGTGCTCGGGCAACAGCTCCTGCCGCGAGGTGTCGTGCGGCGACGGTCCGTGCGACGTGTCGTGCTCGGGCCCGAGCTCGTGTCGCGGCGTCACGTGCGGCAGCTCGTGCTCGTGCAGCGTGCTGTGCACGGGCCTGCAGAGCTGCCAGAGCGGCTCGATCCAGTGCACCTCGTTCGGCTGCGACGACGGCAGCGGTTGCACCGACCTGCCGACGTTCTGCCACAGCTGCTAGCGGTAGCTCGACGAGTTGAACCACCACTCTGCCTGCGCGCCGAGGAAGTACTGCCATGGGCGGCCGTGGCGGATGTCCATCGGGACGTATTGATCGAGGGCGCCCTGGTTCAAGTGGGCGGCGTCGAACACGAAGCGCAGCTGCGGGCGATCGTAGGCCGACGGGCCCATCGGCGAGAACACGACCATCGGCGCGATCTGCAGCACGCCGGGGTCTTCGGCGCGCTCGGTGGTCGGGTTGAGGCCGTCGGGGAAGCGCGCCTGATACGAGATGTCGCCGCCGGCGAACCAGTCGGGCGCGAGCTTGACGAGTGGCCGCGCGTCGACCGCGTACTCCCAGCCGTCGTTCGGGTTGCCGGCCGAGTCGCCGGTCGCGTCCATGAAGCGACGCGACAGCGCGCCGATCATCATGTTGCCGTACGGCGCGTCCCAGTTGCCCGAGGCGCCGAGCAGGATCTCGTTCGCGTTCTGCGTCGTGAGATCGGTGCCGAACGTCGTCGGCGCCGCGAGCGGATCGAACGCCGCGAGCCCCGAGGCGTAGCGCGCGAACAGGTTCAGAAAGCGGCGGTAGCCGAGCGCGGATGGCGCGAGGCCGAACAGGCTGACCTCGGCGCCGACGAGGATGCCGTGATCCGGCGGCAGGTACTCGAACGTGCCGTCGCAGTTCTCCATCGACGCGTCGCAGCCGCGCGCGAGCTGGCCCGAGCCGATCTTGTGGAGCTGGCCGTGCAGCTTGACCTTGATGCTCAGGTTCTCGGGACCGTTGTCCTGCAGGTACGTGAGCGTCGCGCTCGCGACCAGGCGCTCGCGGTTCAGCTGATCGATCGTGGTCGCCCCCTGCGCGGGATTCGGCACGAGGATCTGCTGGAACTGGAACGGCGCGAGCAGCCGGTTCTCGCCGGCGTGGATCGCGACCTCGAACGGCTTCGCGTAGAAGAACGCGCCGGCGCCGACCGTGTTCTGGTTGTCGAGCGGCCACATGTCGAACAGATAGATGTCGTCGCCGCGGTACATGCGCGAGCCCATCCACAGCGTGACGTGATCGTTCACCTTGGCGTCGAGGAACAGGTTGCGCAGCGCGGGCGTCGCGTCGAACACGCCGGTCTCGTGGAACAGCGTGCCGTCGAACGCGAGCGTGACGACCGGGCGCAGCTTGACGCCGCTCGGCGTGACGAAGCCGTACGAGGTATCGAGCTCGAGGTAGCTGTCCTCGACCGTGCGCGGGCCGTAGGCGCCGACGAGGATCTGCTGGGGCTTGCCGCCTTCGAGATCGGTGCCGGCGATGATCCGGCCGTAGGAGCCGAAGCGGAAGCCGCGATCGGAGCCGAGCGAGACGACGTCGCTGGTGTCGACGCGCTGGTCGGGAGGTTTGGTGAGGTTGGAGTTGGTTTCGGAAGGCGCGGGGGCGGCGGCGGGAGCGGGAACGGCAGCCGGAGTCGGGCTCGGAGTCGGACTCGGGCTCGGAGTCGGACTCGGACTCGGACTCGGGCTCGGAGTCGGAGTCGGAGTCGGACTCGGACTCGGACTCGGAGTCGGGCTCGGAGCCGGGCTCGGAGCCGGAGCCGCCGGCTCGCCCTGGGCCGAGGCGACACGTGCGATCGCGAGCAAGCCGAGCACGAGGGCGCACCGCATTTCGCGCGCACACGAGCACGAACCATGCCCGCGGTGCAACGTGTCCTATCCACGATCTCGGCCGCGGCGCGACGCGAGTCGCGACGCCGCGCGAGTCGGGCCGTTGCGATCGGCAACGAGCTCGCGTGCAAGTACCGGATGCCGCGCGGGGCCGGCTGGCATGCGCCTTGATGCGTGTTCGGCGATGCGCCGAGCCGCTCCGCTTCTTGCCGTGGTGCTCGCCGCATGTCCGTCGACGCAGAACCCGAACCCGGGCGGGCCGAGCGACGCGGGTAACGGCTCGGGCAGCGACGCCGGCACGTGCCCCGCCGTTCCGACGTGCAGCACGACGATCCATTTCTCGGGAAGCGGCACGAGCGTGTCGCTGCGCGGCGACTTCGCCGCCGACGGCTGGACCACCGGCGTCGCGATGACGCCGTCGCCGAACGGCGGCTTCGACGCGACCATTCCGGCGAACGACGAGCAGATCGTGCTCTACAAGTTCTACGTCGACGGCCAGTGGGTCGTCGATCTCGACAACCCGCGGCGCAGCCCCGACGGCTACGGCAGCTTCAACTCGGTCGTGCGCGTCGATTGCGATCACTGCCCGCACCGCGCGGCGATGGACTGGCGCGACGGCATCATCTACTTCGTCATGCTCGATCGCTTCAACGACGGCGATCCGACCAACAACACGCCCGTGCAGGGCGCCGAGCAGCCGGGCCAGTATCAAGGCGGCGACATCGCGGGCGTCACGCAGAAGATCCAGGCCGGCTACTTCGACGATCTCGGCATCAACACGATCTGGATCACGTCGCCGCTCGACAACACGTGGCTCGCCGAGCCCGGCAGCGACGGCCACATCTACTCCGGCTATCACGGCTACTGGCCCAAGGACGAGACGCTCGTCGACTCGCACTTCGGCAGCGAGGCCGATCTCAAGACGATGGTCGCGACCGCGCACGCGCACGGGATCAACGTCCTGCTCGACTACGTGATGAACCACGTCACGACCGACTCGCCGACCTACCAGCAAAACCCGGGCTGGTTCTGGCCCAACGATAACGGCGCCGGCGGCAACTGCGTGTGCGGGCAAGGCTGCGCGTTCGACACCCACTGCTGGTTCGACACGTTCCTGCCGACGTTCAACATGCTCGACGACGACGCGCGCCGGTGGTCGGTCGGCAACGCGATCCAGTGGGCCAAGGATCTCGGCATCGACGGCTTCCGGCTCGACGCGGTCAAGCAAGTCGAGACCGTGTGGTTCACCGACACCCGCGCGCGCGTGCAAGGCGAGGTCGCGTTCGATCAGCCGTTCTACATGGTCGGCGAGACGTTCGACGGCAACCGCGATCTCATCAAGTCGTACGTCAACCCGAACACGATGCTCGACGGTCAGTTCGACTTCCCGCTGCGCGCGCAGGTGCTGTACACGCTGCTGCATCGCACGGGGCAGATGAGCGATCTGTCCGACTTCGTCGCGTCGAACGACGGCTACTACGGCCCGGGCGCGGTGATGTCGACGTTTCTCGACAACCACGACGTGCCGCGCGCGATGGAGCACGCGCTCGACACGCCGATGTTCGATCCGTGGGACGGCGGCAAGGAAGATTCCTGGAGCAACCAGCCGTCGCTGCCCGACAGCGCGAACCCGTTCCAGCGCCTGCAGCTGGCGTACGCGTTCTTGTTCACGAGCCCGGGCATCCCGATGATCTATTACGGTGACGAGTACGGCATGCCCGGCGCCGGCGATCCCGACAATCGCCGGTTCATGCAGTGGAGCGGCTACACGACCAACCAGAGCTGGCTGCACGACCAGCTCGCGGCGCTCGCGAAGCTGCGCGCGCAACACCCGGCGACGCGGCGCGGGACGCGGCAGACGCTCGGCGTCACCACCGATACCTGGGTCTACGAGATGCAAGCCGCCGGCGATCAGATCTACGTCGCGCTCAATCGCAGCGACACCGCGCAGAACGCGGCGGGCCTGCCCGACGGCACGTACCTCGATCTCGTCGCCGGCACGACGATCACGCTGCCGCTCGCGATCCCGCCGCGCACCGGCATGGTGCTCGCGCCGAAGTGATCACGGCGGCGACGACACGACGAGCAGCCACGACACGTTCGCGGTGATCGCGAACGTGCGGATGACGACGAGCGAGCCGGGCGCATCGGTCGAGTTGCCCGTCGCCGTGGTCGTGGCGGTCGCATCCGCGGCCGCGCAGTTGTAGGTCGTGCCCGCGTGACCGAGGCCGACGCCGTAGAACGCGTCGGTCGTCCACGGGAACACGCCCGACGCCAGCTCCACACCGCTGACGTGATCGAACAGGCTGAGGTCGGTGCTCGTCGGATCGGCGACGTTGCCTTGCGCGAGCTCGCACACCACGCCGTCGTCGCGCATCCCGTCGTACGGCATCGCCACGCCGATGTTCGACGCCCCGCTCCCGATCGAGCTGTCGATCGTCACGCCGATCCCGACGTAGCCGTTGGTCGGCGCCGCGATCGGCGCGGCGACGTAGCCGCGGGCCTGCGAGGTGATCGTCAGATCGTCGCCGCTCTGCGCGGTCGTCACGCGCGACGCCGTCCACGTCGCCGGCAGGCCGGCGTGAAAGCCCTCGAACAGCACGATCGCGTCGCCGGGCATGCTCGGGTTCGGATCGCACGGATCCGCCACGCCATCCATGTCGTCGTCGACCGGGTTGTCGTTCGCATCGATCGGGCACGGATCGCACGCGTCGCCGAACCGATCGCCGTCCTCGTTGCCCTGGTCGGGATTCGGCGTGTCGGGGCAGTTATCGTCGGGATCGAGCACGCCGTCGCCGTCGCGGTCGCCCGGCGCATCGGCGACGGATGGCGCATCGGGGGTGATTTCGCCCGCGGCCAGGCACGTGCCGGCGATGCACATCTGGTCGTACGGACACGCCGAGCCCTGGCCGCAGGGCACGTCGCGCGGCAGTCTCGGCCCGTAACAAGCCGCAAGTCCGAGCGCCGCGAGAACTCCCAACTTCACCGCAACATTATAGTGTGCTACCCGAAGCCCATGTCGCGGTTCGTGCTCGCCTGCTTTTCGGTCCTCGCGCTCGCTGCTTGTCATCACGACAGCACGCCACCGACCAACCCTGCCGACATCCCGCTGCCGCCGGCGTCGGGGACGCCGGTCGGTTACCTGCTCGACGCGCGCGACGAGCTCAAGCTGCGCGACGAGCAGCTGACGAAGCTGCGCGACATCGATTCGAGCCTCGCCGCGCGCGACGCCGAGATCGACACGCAGCTGCGCCAGATCCAGGATGCGAAGAAGAACGAGGAACAGGAAGAACAGCCCCAGCGTGGCCAGAAGCCCCACCGCCACAACAACGCGCCCGGTGCGGCCGGCGCGCCGACCGGCGACGAGGCCAAGCTGCACGAGATCCGCAACAAGCAGGACAAGGACGCGGTGGCGTCGGCGTGGACGCTGCTCGATCCGGACCAGCAGAAGTCCGCCCAGCACATCCTCGAGGATCACGGCGTGCCGGTGCCGGGCGAGAAGGCACAGCACCAGCAGCTCGATCCGAACGACGGTACGCCGGTGCCCGGGCTCGAGCCGTAGATGTTGTAACGTCCGCGCGTGCGTAGCTCCCTCCTGTTCGCGGCCGCGCTCGCGGCCTGCACCTGTCCTCCCGAACCGAAGTCTCCCGCGACCGCGCCGAAGGTGGTCGAGACCAAGCCCGAGCCGCCGCCCGAGCCGGCCAAGCCGCCCGAGCCGTCGCCCGAGGACAAGCTCGCGGCCCAGGCCAAGCAGTTCGCGGCCGACCTCGAAGCGCCGCTGCGCAAGCTGATCGTCGACGCGTCGGTCGCCGAGTGGAGCTTCGAGACCGACATCACGCCCGAGCACGAGGAAGCGGCCGCGAAGGCCAACGCCGTGCAATCGGCCGGCATCACGAAGCTGATCGCCGAGGCGCATGAATTCGACGCGGTCGCCGACCGGCTCGATCCCGAGACGCGCCGCAAGCTGCTGCTGCTGAAGTACTACCCGGTGCCGGCGGCGCCGTCGGATCCGAAGCTCAACGACGAGCTCGCGACGGTCGCGGCCGCGATGAACGCGGGCTACGGCCGCGGGGTGTGCACGACCGCGAAGGTGAAGGGCAAGGACTCCGAGACGTGCAAGAACGTCGACGTCTATTCGAAGATCCTGGCCAGGAGCCGCAAGCCGGCCGAGCTGCTCGCCGCGTGGCAGACGTGGCACGACACGGTCGGTCGCGAGGAGCGCGATCTGTTCGGCCGCTACGTCGCGCTCGCGAACCAGGGCGCGAAAGAGCTCGGCTTCGCGAGCGTCGCCGATCAGTGGCGCGGCGGCTACGACATGCCGTCCGACGCGTTCGAGGCCGACGTCGATCGGCTGTGGGGCCAGGTCAAGCCGCTGTACCAGCAGCTGCATTGCTACACGCGCCGCCAGCTCAACAAGAAATACGGCGACAAGATCGCGCCGAAGACCGGGCCGATTCCCGCGCACCTGCTCGGCAACATGTGGGCGCAGACCTGGGACAACCTGTATCCCGAGCTCGAGCCGTACAAGGGCGTCGCGCCGATCGACGTCACGCCCGAGCTGGTGAAGAGGTTCCAGCCGACGAAGGACGATCCGGCGGCGGGCGCGAAGGGCATGGTCAAGATCGGCGAAGGCTTCTACACGTCGCTCGGCATGGCGCCGCTGCCGCCGACGTTCTGGGAGCGCTCGCAGCTGGTCCAGCCGCCGCCGCCGAAGCAGGTCGTGTGTCACGCCAGCTCGTGGGACGTCACGTACTCCGACGACCTGCGCCTCAAGATGTGCATCGAGCCCAAGCAGGAAGATCTGATGACGATCCACCACGAGCTCGGGCACAGCTACTACTTCCAGGCGTACTACCAGCTGCCGATCATCTATCAGAACGGCGCGAACGACGGCTTCCACGAGGCGATCGGCGACACGATCCGCCTCTCGGTCACGCCCGAGTACCTGCACGACCGCGGCCTGCTCGCGAAGGTCGACACCGGCGACAAGGCCGTGCTGAACCACCAGATGGAGATGGCGCTCGAGAAGGTCGCGTTCCTGCCGTTCGGCCTGCTGATCGACAAGTGGCGGTGGGACGTGTTCTCCGGCAAGGTCGCGCCCGACCAGTACAACCAGCACTGGTGGGATCTGCGCCGCGAGTATCAAGGCGTCGCGCCGCCGTCGCCGCGCGCGGCGACCGACTTCGATCCCGGCGCGAAGTATCACGTCGCGGCGAACGTGCCGTACATGCGCTACTTCCTCGCGGCGATCCTGCAGTTTCAGTTTCACCGCGCGCTGTGCCGCAAGGCCGGCTTCACCGGGCCGCTGTATCAGTGCTCGATCTACGGCAACAAGGACGCGGGCGCGGCGTTCCAGAAGATGCTCGCGCTCGGCCAGAGCAAGCCGTGGCAGGACGCGCTCGAGACGCTGACCGGCGAGCGCGACATGGACGCGAGCGCGCTGCTCGAGTACTTCGCGCCGCTGCAGAAGTGGCTCGAGGACCAGAACAAGGGCCAGGCCTGCGGTTGGTAGACTCCACGCGGTTCGACTGGCCTGGCTCGGCGAGTTGCCACCGTCGTGCAAGGCGGTGCGCAACTGCACGAGATCAGCGCCGGACCGATCCGGCACGGGGTGGCACAGCCGCTGCTATCTGCCTCCGTCACCAATCCTCGACGGAGAATCAGCAATGTCCACCTTCAAGAGCTACACGTTCGTATTCGTGCTCGCGATCGGCGCCGCCGCCGCGGGCTGCGCGACCAGCGGAACCCCGGCGCCCGGTGACGGTGACGGTTCGGGCGAAGGAGGAGGCGGCGGTGGCGGTGGTGGCGGCTCGGGCTCCGGCTCCGGCTCGGGCTCGGGTACGCAGGCGCTCGACGCGAGCGGCCAGTACGCGGTCCAGAGCACGTTCGACATCTCGCAGAACATGCCCGGTACGGTCGGCGAGGTGTTCAACGACTTCACCGCGGCCTCGACCGACCCCGGCAAGTGGCTGCTCGATCTCATCATCTCGAAGACCAGCGGCATCGTGAAGAGCGGCCTCCAGCTCGCCGAGCCGTTTGCGGCGAGCTACATCGACTCGGAGATCGATACGTACGCGCCGTCGTTCGTGATGACGATCCAGCGCGTCGGCACCGACCTCGGGCAGATGGCCGGCAAGTTCGGCATCAACGAGACGCTGAACGTGACCGGCACCGCCGGCACGTACACGGCTGTCGACACCGCGGTCGGCCTTCACTTCAAGGTCGAAGGCACCGAGGAAGACTTCGCGTTCACCGACTACGGCATGCAGAACATCGTCGCGAGCAACGTGCCGGTCACGCTCGACGCGACCGCCAAGCTCGGCGTCGGCGAGCACCAGCTACCGCTGTCGTACGGCAAGGTGCTCCACATCGGCCTCGACAACATGATCATCCCGATGGTCGACTCGGGCGCGGCGAACCTCGACGACCTGTTCAACGACCTCATCGACTGCAACGGCGTCGGCCAGGCGCTCGCCGACCAGGTCGGCCTGCTCGACGCCGGCTCGTGGGCCGGGCTGTGCGTCGAGGGCCTGCAGGCGGGCTCCGCCGAGATCTACGCGCAGCTCGACAACATCGACTCGTCGCTGCTCACGTTCGACCTCACCGGCACGGCCAAGGCGGTCGACACCAACGGCGACCACAAGGTCGACTCGCTGCAGACCGGCAAGTGGACGGGCACGCTGAGCTACAGCGGCACCCCCGCTCCGCTCGCGGCCGCGACCTTCACCGGCTCGCGCAACTGACAAGATTCGGCAACGCGGGCGCGAGCCCGCCACGTCGAGGATGGCTGGCCGGCTCGGGGCATTCTCCCCGGGCCGGCACTTTTTTCGGCGTGTTCGAGCGACTGCCTGGCCTGATTCGAGCCAACTCCCGTTCTCGATCGCATGGAGCTCCAAGCAACGCTTGATCATCGCGTGCCCATGCTGTACACGTGATGCGTTGCGATCGATCGGGGGATCGATATGGCGCTGCGTGTGCTCGGACCGGGATGGATCGGAATCGCGCTCGCACTGGCGAGCTGTTCTTCGACGCAAGATCCGGATGAGGCTGCGCGCAAGCGTTGCGAGCAGCTTAGCGATCACTTGATCGATCTTCGGCTTGCCGACGTCGGGCAGGATCGCACGATTCCTCTGCCTCGAATTCGGATGCCGCCACCGGGCTCGCTGGATAGGCCGGTGATCGACGTACCGCCGCCTCCGGTCGATCTCGCGGCGCATCGCGCGGCAATGGAACAGGCACTGGGCGCGCGGTTCGTTGGCACCTGCACGTCGAAAATGACGGTCGAGCTAGTGCATTGCGCCCTCGATGCCACGACCTCGGCAGCTGTTGCAGCCTGCAGTAGGGCTCGGCCGACTCCGACGACGGCCTCACGGTAACTCAAGGTATTTAGGGAGGTCGGGGATGCTCGAAGATACACGTCCAAGCTCACGTCGGAACTTCTTGTTCACCGCGCGCGTGCTCGCGCTCGGTATGGCTCTCGACGCGCTCGTTGCGGTTCGCAACCCAGCGCGCGCTGCGCCCGCCGACATTTTCGACATCGGTGCGCCCATCATCGGCGCTGAGCCGCCCAAGGCGGCGGACATTCAGGCAGGAGATACCTCCGTATCCAGCCAGACCGGAGCACTGGAATACAGCTACCCGATCCAAGTCCCGCCGGGCCGTCAGGGAATGCAGCCTCACATGGCCTTGAGCTACTCGTCTCAGGCACCGATCTACGGCGGAATCGCGGCGGGGTGGTCACTCTCGATGCCGATCATCACGCTGGACACCGCTTTGGGGCGACTCCGGATGCAGCAACCTAGCGCGACCAAGATCTATCAGAGCTCGATGGCCGGCGGTCGCGATCTGATCCCGTTTGATGAGCCGCGCGGCGATGACACCACGTCCTATCGCGCACAGGCCGACTCGTCGTTCACGCGCTACGAGCAGATCAATGCCTCGAGCGTTTCGACCGAAGGCTACTACTGGCGCGCGCGTGCGACTGACGGCCACACCTATTACTTCGGCAATCTCGATCACGTCGCGCTCTGCTCGATCGTCTCCGACGAGTACGCCCCGCTGACGCGAGAATCGGACCAGTTCGGCAATTACGTCGACTACTACTACAAGCTCGGAGCAGCCGGTGAGTGCATCCTCTACTCGATCGAGTGGGGCACCAATTTCAACGCCAGTATCAGCTCTCCATTTGCGCGAGCGTGGTTCACCTATGCAAGCTCGCCACCGACCTGCGACGGTGTCGCGGTCGGCTCGCAGACGAGCTATCGCAGCGGCACCAAGATCGTCACCGGGGCGAGCCAGCTCGACTCGATCACGGTCACGGCGTTCGCGCCTGGCAACGATGCAGCACCTGAACACACACGCGTAATCACGCTGGCGTACGACTCGGCGAACGCCGGCAACTGCGAGGCGAACCACGCGGCGTATCGCTCGTTGGCGTCGATCCAGGAAAGCGCGTGGAACAATAACGGCCTGAACTGCACAGGCGACAACCGATGCTCTGAAGTTGACCTTCCCGCAATCCGCTTCACGTACGGAGGTGCGGAGTTCTCGGCACTGTCTTTCGGCGATATCAGTTGGCCGGCCGAATCCGCCCTCACGGTCCCGTGGGCCGGGTACGAGCAAAACCCGTTCAATCTCAGCTGGGGCTATCGATTCGAGGACGGCAAGTGGCCGACGCTGGAAGCGATGCTGATCGATGTCGATGGAGATGGCCTCCTCGACCGCGTTTACAACGATCCGGTCAAGGATGGAGCCGGCCACGTGCTGTCGTGCCGGGCGCAGTGGCGAAAGAACCTCGGAGGGCTCGCACAGTTTGCGGCGCCGCAGCCGATCATGTTGCCGACGCTGCAGTGGGGTCCGTCACCTGCCTCGTGCGGTCCGGCGACTGGCGGAACCTGGGCCAACATGATGCCGACCGACAACCCCGAAGAGGGCTGCGGACTCAATTACCAGGAAACCGGGTATGCGAACTCGCGCACCACCGAGCCTGGATCGGTCGGGGCCTGTCCCTACGACGGAGACGGCAGTTGCCCGTCGAGTGGTTACTGCACAGATGGGCGCGACTGTCTGTACGCTCCGATCGACGGAGCCACACATGGTGCCAACTATCTAGCGTATCGCTGGATCGATGCGAACGGAGACGGACTCGTCGACTTGATTGCCTCTCCTGCGGCGGGAACCGACTACGAGTTGTATCGAGGCAATGGGGTTGGCGGCCTGAAGCATCCCCTCATATGACGCCGAACACGGCGCGAAAGATCTCGTGCTGCCGAACGCCAGCATCGAACATCTGCATGAGTGGAGCGAGCTGGTCGTCGCGCATGTTCGGAATCTTCGCGTAGAGGATGAGGCCTTGG
>DASXCY010000101.1:0-9229 GCA_036490935.1 Kofleriaceae bacterium
GACGGCAAGGCCAAGATCGAAGAGAAGTACGGCAACCTGTTCGAGATGTACGAGCGGATCACCGGCGAGGATCCGTATCGCGTGCCGATGCGCATCTACCCGGCCGTGCACTACACGATGGGCGGGTTGTGGGTCGACTACCAGCTGATGACGAACGTGCCCGGCTTGTTCTGCCTCGGCGAGGCGAACTACTCCGATCACGGCGCGAACCGACTCGGCGCGAGCGCGCTCATGCAAGGCCTCGCCGACGGCTACTTCATCATCCCGTACACGATCGGCGCTTACCTCGCGAGCGTCGGGGTCGGCTCGCTCGCCGACGCGACGAGCGCGGCATTTCGCGATGCGGAGACCGAGGTGCGCGCGAAGCTCGACCGCCTGGTCAACGTGCGCGGCAAGCGCTCGATCGATTCGTTCCACAAGGAGCTCGGCCACATCGTGTGGGAAGACTGCGGCATGACGCGCAGCAAGGATTCGCTCGAGCGCGCGCTCGCGGCGATCCCGAAGCTGCGCGAGCAGTTCTGGTCCGAGGTCACCGTGCTAGGCGAGCGCGACTCGTTCAACCAGTCGCTCGAGAAGGCCGGGCGCGTCGCCGATTTCCTGGAGTTCGCGGAGCTGCTGTGCCGCGACGCGCTCGCCCGCGACGAGAGCTGCGGCGCGCACTTTCGCGTCGAGCACCAGACCCGCGAGGGCGAGGCGGTGCGCGACGATGATCGGTTCTGTCACGTCGCGGTGTGGGAGTACGCGGGCGACGGCGCGCCGGAGCGCCACGAGGAGCAGCTGATGTTCGAGAACGTCAAGCTCGCGACGCGGAGCTACAAGTGAAGCTGACGCTCCACATCTGGCGGCAGGCGAGCGCGAAGGCGGCAGGGAATTTCGTCGCGTATCAGGTGAACGAGGTCTCCGAGCACGCGTCGTTCCTCGAGATGCTCGACGTGTTGAACGAGCAGCTGATCGCGAAGGGCGTCGAGCCGGTCGCGTTCGATCACGATTGCCGCGAAGGCATCTGCGGGATGTGCTCGCTGATGATCAACGGCCGCCCGCACGGCGGCCGGCGCGGCACGACGACGTGTCAGCTGCACATGCGGTTCTTCCACGACGGCCAGGAGATCTGGATCGAGCCGTGGCGCGCGTCCGCATTTCCCGTCGTGAAGGATCTGTGCGTCGATCGCTCGGCGTTCGATCACGTGATGACGGCCGGCGGCTTCATCACCGAGAACGTCGGCTCGGCGCCCGACGCGAACTCGGTGCCGGTGCCGAAGGAGCATGCCGATGCCGCGTTCGAGGCGGCGGCGTGCATCGGCTGCGGCGCGTGCGTCGCGGCGTGCCCGAACGGCTCGGCGATGCTGTTCGTCGCGGCCAAGCTCGCGCACCTGCACCACCTGCCGCAGGGCCAGCCCGAACGCCTGCATCGCACGCACGCGATGATCACCGCGATGGACGCCGCCGGCTTCGGCAACTGCTCGAACCATTACGAGTGCGAAGCCGCGTGCCCCAAGCAGATCTCGCGCGACGTGATGGCGCTCGCCAATCGCGACTTCGCGAAGGCCGCGTTCGCCCACCGCGCGCGCGACGACAAGCCCGACGGCGGCGGCTGAGCGCTCAGCGGACGCCGAACACCTCGATGCTCGTCGGATCGGCCGAATGAAGGTTCGGTCTGCGTGGTGCGAACAGCTGCAATGGGTCGAGCACCACCGCTCACGATCGCGTTGCTCGCGATCTGCGCGCGCGCGCACGCGGACGACGGGTCGAACGCGCCGCCTGCCGCGCAGACCGAGCCGACGGCAAGTCCTTCGGCGCCGGCGAGCGCCGGCGAGACGATCGAGATCCGCGGCACCCTGCCCGACCCGGGCTCGACGGTGGTGACCGGCGCCGAGGCACGTCAGATTCCCGGCGCGCTCGATGATCCGATCCGCGGGCTCGTCGCTCTGCCGGGGTTCGTTCCACTCGATCCGGGAACGCCCTATCTGTACCTGCGGGGCGCGCAGCCGGCGAACATCGAATATCTGATCGATGGGGTGCGCGTGCCGCTGTTGTTTCACGACAGCGTGATCAGCAGCGTGATCCCAGCTGCGCTCGTCCAAGCGATCGACGTCTATCCGAGCGCGGTGCCCGCGCGGTTCGGCGGCGTGGCCGGGGGCGTGATCGAGCTCGACACGCGGCCGCCGGCGACGGAGCTGCACGGCGTCGCCGACGTCAAGTGGTACGAGACCGGTGCGCTGGTCGAGTCACCGCTCGACGGAGGCGGCACGCTGCTCGCCGCGGCACGCATTGGATACCCGACGGCGATCATCCAGATCTTCGACCCGGCCGTTCAGAAGTCGTTCTGGGATTACCAGGCCCGAACGACCTGGAAGCTCGGCGACCACGATCGCGTCGGCCTGTTCGCGTTCGGCAGCCATGACCGCTCGGCCGAAAACGAAAACGACGAGCCCGTCAACGACCTGACCTCCGATTTCCATCGCCTCGACGTGCGCTACGACCACGATTTCGGCAATCGTGGCCATGTTCGCATCGCCGCGACCGGCGGCTGGTCATCGGTGGGCGCGGCGGGCGACCAGGTAGCCGATTGGAGCTACGGAGCTCGCCTCGAAGGCGAGCTCCGCATCGCCGACCCGATCAAGCTGCGGTTCGGAGCACGCCTCGATCGCGACATGTATTCGGTTGCGAGCTCGTCCGGGATGGACCCCGCGGCAGGAAGCCCTGCGGATTCGGTGCCGACGCCCAGCAATCTGGTCGGATTTGCCAATGTCGACGCGGTGTGGGACGTGACGCACGATCTCCAAGTCGTTCCCGGAGTACGCGTCGGCTACCTGCGCTCGCTGCGCGAGAACGCGTCGTCGAGCTCGCCGGTGGCCGAACCCACGCTCGCGGCTCGCTATCGCATCATGCCGGGCTTGACGTCGGTGACCAGCTTCGGGATCGCCGATCAGCTGCCGACCCTACGCGTCGGCGGCGCGCCGAGCTTCGCCGTGTCGATTCCGGGGTTTCCGATCGGCGACGCGAAGCTCCAGCACAGCATCGCGGGCGCGCAGGGCCTCGAAGTGATCTTGCCGGCCGCGATCGTCGCGACCGCGACGGCGTATGCGACCCACGTGCGCGACGCGTCGGACCTGCCAGCGGGAGAGCTCGTAAACCCGGCGAGCTCCGTGCCGTCGTTCGCGGACTCCCGGGCCGACGAGTGGAACTACGGCCTCGAGGTGTCCGTGAAGCGGTTGCTCACCGAGCACCTCGCGGGCCTGCTGTCGTACACGCTGTCGAAGACCACCGATCGGTACGCCGATGGAACCACCCAGCTCGGTCCGTACGATCGACGCCACGTGCTGAGCGCCGTGCTCGCTTACAACCTCAGTCGACACTGGCGCGGCGGCGTGCGTGCAGTCCTGTTCACGGGAACCCCGGTTCTCACCGACACCCCGACGCATGGTCACGCGACCGAGACCGGGACCGACCAACCCATCTATTATGGTGTCGACGTCCGGTTCGAACGGCGGTGGGCGTTCGACCACGACCGCTCGCTATCGCTCGTGATCGAGCTCCTGAACCTCGCGCTCAGTCAGTTCCAGACGATGCAGGACTGCAACCCGCAGCCCGGCGCCATGTGTAGCTCGTCCTCGAGCGGGAACGCAGCCCCCATCCCGAGCATCGGCGTCGAAGGTACGTTCTAGCGGATCGAATGAAGGATCCGGCGGCTTCGTGCGAAGGTGGTGTGAGATGGCCGTGCTGCATCGAACCTGGCTCGTGCTCGCGCTGTTCGGCGCGACGTCCGAAGCAGGGCCGGATCCGTGCACTCCGGCGATTCACGGCACGGATCTCCCCGCCGCGTGGCGGACGGCGGTCGAAACCGTCAACGGCGAGCTCGCGACGAGGACGGACATCGAGCGCTGCGTCGACATCGACGTTCGCGTCGATCCGGACCGCCGGCGCGCGAGCGTCGTGATCGCGCTCGGCGAGCATCGCGCGCTTCGCGCCGTGGCCGATCCGGCCGATCTACGCTCGACCGTGCTCGCGTTGCTGCTCGAGCCGCGACCGACTCCTCCGGACGTCAGCTCGGGATCGGCGCGAGATCCTCGCGACCTCACGTCGCCCGCCCGGGCCGAGCCGGAGTCTCCGCATCGGCCGCTCGCAGCGATGACGTGGGCTCGCGAGCCCATCGAGCACGATCTCGCGGCTCGTGTCCTCGTACCCGACCGCGTCCCGGCACCGATCGCGGTGGACATCGGGATCGCGATCGGAGCGCTGTGGACCGACGGAGCAGCCCACCCGTCGGTCGCCGCCGCGCTCCGAGAGTCTCGTGCAGGGTGGTCGGCCGGCGTGTTCGGCCGGCTCGCGACATCGAGCGCCTCGGGATCGATGGGGGTGAGTGGGAGCCCCGCCGCGGCGGCAACCAGCACCGCCATGCCAGACACCTCGGGTCCAACCGGCTCGCGTGAGGTTGGCGCCGAGCTCGGGCACCGCTTCGACCTCGGGGCCGTGGCGCTGGCCGTGGGCGCGGGACCCAGCCTGGTCATGCTGGAGAAGATCGAAGCATCCGCGGTGGCAAAGACCCGCGCCGTTCGCGCAGGCGGAAGCATCCGCGTCGAGTCCGCTTCGATGCGCCATGTCGGGCTCTACTTGGCGATCGACGCGAGCTTCGACTTGGGCGAGCTCCCGGACGCGGGGGCCGTCACGACCGGACTTCCGACCTGGAGCATGGGCGCCGCGCTGGGCGGGGAGCTTCGCGCGTGGCCTTGAAACCGGCACCGAAGGCGGATTCCGCGACCGACGCCGAGCTCCTGACGCGGATCGCCGCCGGAGACCTCGGCGCGCTCGGCGACCTGTATCAGCGACATCGCGTGGACCTGCGTACGTTCCTGCTTCGCGCGACGAGCGGCCACGGCGACGCCGATGACGTGCTCCACAATACCTTCCTGACGGCAGCGCGGATCGCAGCGCGCTTCGACGGTCGCGAGTCGTGTCGTCCATGGCTGATCGGAATCGCGGCGCGATTGGTTCAACAGCGCGGCCAGAAGCTCGCCAGGGTCGCTCGCTACCTGGCGCGAATCGCTTCGGCTCGCTCGCTCGCTCGCGATCCGGTGCCCGAGCTCCACGCGCGCAACGACGTGCGACATGCGCTCGCCCACCTGAGCGCGGCCAAGCGTGTTGTCATCTTGATGGCCGAGGTCGAAGGCATGACGTGCGCCGAGATCGCCACGGCGCTGAACATTCCGATCGGGACCGTGTGGACACGGCTCCATCACGCGCGCCGCGAGCTGGTCGCCGCGTTGGAGGGTGGATGAGCTGCTCGCGCGCCATCGAGGTCGAGGCTGCACGTGATGGTCGGCTCGCCGATCGCGGCGCGCTCGACCGGCACCTCCACACCTGCGCGGACTGCCGAGCGTATGCCGACCGGCTCGACGCGCTCGCTCGCTCGTTGCGTTCGTTGCCCGACGCGCCCGAGGACGAGCTGGCCGCGCAACGCGCGCGCAATCGTCTGCTCGAGGGCTACGACGCGACGCGCGTGCCGCGCGTTCACCGTCGTGGTCGCTGGATGGCTGCCTCCGCTGTACTCGTCGCAACTGTCGCCGCGATCTACCTGGTCACGGCACGCAGGTCCGCGCGCGCGCCGATGATCGCGGCCGCGGATCCGATCGTGATCGACGCCGAGCACGCGCGGTGGTCCCGCATCGACGACGGCACGACGACCACCGTGCGACTCGACGACGGCGACGCACGGATTCACGTCGATCACCGCGGCGTCTGGCGCCGGCTCGTCGTGCTCGTGCCGGATGGCGAGCTCGACGATGTCGGGACCACGTTCCTGGTACGTGTCCGCGATGGCCACACCTTCGAGGTCGCGGTCGAAGACGGCCGCGTCACGTTCCTGCGCGGTCACGATGCGCCGCTGCTGCTCACCGCCGGCGAGCGTTGGGTTGTTCACGAGCCCGTTGCGGCCGTGGCGCCCGTTCCGAGCGCAGCGCCGGCGCCACCACGAGCTCCGAGCACACCGTCGATACGCGTTCACGCTGCGGCTGGTGCGACAGGAGCTGCGAGGGCACCGATCGGTGACGAGCTGCGCGATGCAATCTCCGACCTCGATGCCGGCGACCCGACGACCGCATCCAGGAAACTGCGCGAAATCGTCGAGCGTTATCCGAGTGATCCTCGGGCCGAGGATGCCGCGTACTTGTTGGCGATCGCCCTGCAACGGGCGTCCGACACGATCGGCGCGCGAGCAGCCGCCCGCGACTACCTCCAGCGCTTTCCGAACGGATTCCGCAGGGCTGCCATCGAGCCGCTCGCGCGTTGAGCCACGACCGTCGCTACGCGCTTCGCAGCCTCGCCTCCCGACTCCGGCGGACGCGTGACACACGTTGGCGGGCTACCGGATCACGACGCGCGCCTCGGGCAGCTGGCGCGGCGCGTCGAGCGCGTCGAGCCGGCGCGCGAAGCCGCGGCGCGCGAGCGCGTTGCCGGCCCAGTACACCGTGCCGGCGACGAGCGTGGTCGTCGTGAACATCAGGCCGAGCGGGAAGAGCCGCGAACTATGGGTAACGAACGAGAGCGCGTACCCGAGCAGCGCGCTCGCCGGCGCGGAGACGATCGCGCGCAGACCGCGATGCGCGAGCGTACCGGCGAGCCTGTACTTGCGCACGAGCTCGGCGACGACGAGCGCGCGCTCGTGCTCCGCCTGCTCCTCGTCGGAGCTGTCAGTCGACACGTGCGACCGTGCCCGGCCCGGCCACCTCGTCGATCGCATGCAGCAGCAACTGGAGCGAGTCGCTCGGACGCAGGTTCGCGCGCATGCCGCTGCCCGACGCGACCCAGTAGACCTTGCGCCGCCACGGGTAGACCGGCTCGCGCGCGACCACCGCGACGCGCGCGCAACCGGCGCGATGCGCATCGGCGAGCAAGGCGCGCGCCTCGGCGAGCGTGGTCTCGGGATGGACATCGAGCTCGATCGCGTTGCCCGCGCCGCGCAGCTCGCGCAGTACGTCGAGGCGGAGCTGGTTCGGCCCGTAGCTGTGGCCGGCGACGAGCAGATCGCCGTGCGGCGACACTTCGGCCTCGGGCAAGCCGGGATCCTCGTCGGCGGCGGCACCCGCGGATGGCCAGTTTTCGGGATCGGCGCGGCGCTGCGCATCGGCGAGCCCGTCGGACGCCGCGCGATCGAGTTGCTCCCACGCGGAGATCGCGTCGCGCCAGCGTGGATCCGCGTTGTTGGCGTTGCACTCCATGCATTCGATCACCGCGTTGCGCACGCGCTCGGTCGCGCGCCGGATCGCGACCGCCTCGACAACTTGCGCCTGAAATTCGGGCACGACGTGCTTGCAGTCGGTCGCGAGCGGACCGCCGCACAGGCGCTCGAGGTACGCGGCGGGATCCTCGCCCGGCTTCGGCCACAGCGCCGGCGCGTTCGGATCGCGGACCTCGAGGAGCTCGTCGGCCTGGATCGCCGGCGCGAGCAGCGTCGGCCACACGGTCAGCGCGAGGGCCGCCTCGCGTTCGCCGATCACCTTGTCCGCGAGCGCCTTCTCCGGCGCGAGCGCGAGCATCGTCATCTTGAGCTCGGCCTCCTGCGCGACCGACTTGTCCATGCCGGGCCGCAGCGACGCGACGGTCTGCGCGAGCGCACCGTACGCGGCCGGCGTGCGCCCCGCCGCGACGAACTTGTCGACGGCGGCATCGAGCTGCGCGTGGTTGTAATCGGCCTCGGGCGCGGGCGCGACGTCGATCTTGTCCTGCCCACACGCGACGGCGAGCACGAGCAGCGGCGAAATCCACGGGCGCATCATCGGCGCGAAGCCGTCACGCACTGTAGCAGTGCCGCGGGGTCGAGGTGATTGCCGAGCGCGACGAGCCGGCCGCCGTCGTGCGGCCACGCCGCCGGCCCGCCCACGAGCGGCTCGCTCGACACGCGTAACCCGACGCGATGCACCGCGAACCAGCCGACCTTGCCCGCTTCGTCCGCGGCGCGCACGATGCCCTTGATCCGCACGTAGTCCCCGCTCAGCTCCGCCAGCTGATCCTCGAGCTCCTCCAGATCGAGCTCGCCGTTCGCCTCCACCCACACGCTTCCGATATCGTGCTCGTGGTCGTGGTCGTGGTCGTGCCGGTGCTCGTACACGTGCTCCACATCGGGATCCGCCAGCACCTGCTCCAGCCACTCCGCATGCTCGTCGGTCGTCCCGATCCGCACGAGCGCGCGCGGCGCGACCGCCTGCGCCTCCGCGATCGCCGCACGCGTCTCGTCCTCGCCGGCGAGCTGGGCCTTGGTCACGAGCAGCACGTCGGCATACGCGACCTGCGCGTCGACCGCCGCCGACCGCGGCCGCGATCCGCGAAAGCTCGTCGCGTCGACGAGCGTGACGACCGCCGCGAGCCGCACGTGCTCGCGCACCGGCTCGCGCTGCATCGCCCAGGCGATCGGCAGCGGCTCGGCGACGCCGGTCGTCTCGAGCACGATCGCGGCGAGCTCGGGCGTCGCGCGCACGAGGTCGACGAGCGTGCGGTCGAGCTCGTCGCCGAGCACGCAGCACACGCAGCCGCCGGGCAGCTCGACCTGACGTGCCGCGCCACCGAGCAGCGCGCCGTCGATGCCGATCTCGCCGAGCTCGTTGACGATCACGCCCAGCTTGCCCGCCGTGCGTGCCTCGGCGCGGCGCGCCAGCAGCCGGTTCACGAGCGTCGTCTTGCCGGCCCCGAGAAAGCCGGTCACGACGACGAGCGGCACGCGCGATGTCACGGGAGCAGCATAGCGCCTTCGGATACAATGAGGCGTGCGCGTCTTTGCGGTGGCGGCTCTGCTGTGCGGGTGCAACCAGGTCTTCGCGCTGAACGAGACCAAGTCCCAGCGCTGCTGGACCGACGTCCGCACCACGCACGACGAGGACGACGACGGCATCACCGACGACTGCGACAACTGCCCGGCCGACTCCAACCCCGACCAGACCGACCGCGACGGCGACGGCGTCGGCGACGCGTGCGACCCGCACGACGGCACCGCCGATCAGATCATCGCGTTCGAAGCGTTCGACAGCGACGACGACTGGACGGTCACCGCCGGCAGCTACGCGCTCGGCGGCGACAAGTACGCGTTCGACAGCGGATCGGGCACGCAGGCGACGAGCGCCTACAACGTCGACGCCTACCGCTACATCACGCTCGAGGTCACCGTCGATAGCATCGTGCCGAACACGCAGCTGCTCGCGGGCGGCGGCATCTTGCTTGCCTACGGGACCGGCGACATGCA
>DASXCY010000102.1:0-17220 GCA_036490935.1 Kofleriaceae bacterium
GTCACCGTCGCGCCGGCGCCGCTGAAGCTCGCGCCGGCCGCGCCCGCCCAGATCGTCAAGCACAAGCATCACTCGCACGCGCAGTCCCGCGGCAAGCCGCACCGGGACCAGCCGATCGATCCAGACGGCACTCTCGAGCCCTATCGATGAAGCGCGCGCTCGCGTGTGCCGCGCTCGCGCTCGCCACCGGATCGGCGAGCGCCGACGACCTGCGTCCGGACCAGATCCCGCCGAAGGCGCGCGCGCTCGCCGAACGCGGCCGGGCGTTTCACGACGCCGGCGATTACGCACATGCGATCCGCGCGTTCGAGGAAGCCTACGCGCTCGCGCCGAGCCCGCCGCTGCTGTTCGATCTCGCGCAGGAGTACCGCCTCTCGGGCGACTGCGACGAAGCCGCGTGGATGTACCGCCGCTATCTCGCGACCGATCCGAGTGGCAGCGCGCGCGAGCTCGCCGAGTCGCACCTGCCCGTGGTCGAGCGCTGCGGCCACGCGATTCCCGCACCGGCCACGGTCGCCGCGAAGTCCGTCGAGCCGCACGTCGACACCGTCACCGCGCTCGCACCGATACCGCCGCGCTCGGCTCGCCTCGAGCGCGAGGCCGGCGGCGCGCTGGTCGTCGGCGGCGCGGTGCTGCTCGTCGCGGCCGGCTACTTCGCCCTCGAAGCCCAGGACGCCTCGGACGAGGTCTCGGGCATGTACCAGCAAGGCGGCAAGGGCTCGCAGGTCGCGGCGCTGGCGGCACGCGGCCAGAGCAGCGAGACCTACGCGACGTGGCTCGGCGTCAGCGGCGCACTGGCGACCGCGGGCGGCGTCGCCCTGTTCTGGCACGGGCACCACGTCGAGCGCGCGTATCGCCTCGCGGCGACGCCGACCCCGCACGGTGCAGGAGTGGCGTGGTCCGGACGGTTCTGATCATCGCGCTCGCAGGGTGCTTCTCGCCAGACGTGCGGGATTGCACCGTCACGTGCACGAACGATCTCGAGTGCGTGAGCGGACAGACCTGCGGCGCCGATCACTTCTGCGCGGTGCCGGAGCGCGCCGGTCGGTGCGGTGCCGCGCCGAGCGACGGCGGCTCGATCGATGGTGAGGGTGTCGTCGATGCCGCCATCGTGGCGCCGCAGCCCGACGCGCGCATCGACGCACCGGTCGTCGCGATGGTGCCGCTGCACATCCACATCGACGGCCAGGGCTCGGTCTCGATCGAGGGCGGCGCGACGTGCATGCCCGGCCCCGGGCCGCACACCGACTGCATGTTGCAAGTGCCGGCGAACGTCGCGATGACCCTGCAGGCGAGCCCGATGGGCCCGTCGTCGTTCCAGTCGTGGTCGATGGCGTGCGCCGGCTCCGATCCGACGTGCGTGCTGGTGCCGGCGATGGCGACCGACGTCGGCGCCCAGTTCAACAAGACCGACGGTCCGCAGGCGCACGGCTTGCCCGCGGCAACGCCGCGCTAACGCGCTGCGAACATTGCCGACCGCGCGGCCCGCGAGTTGCACGAGCAGCCCTCAATCCGATGGCGCACGCAATTACCGCCGATACGATCGCGCTCCGGCCGGACGCGCGTCGACCGCCGCCGTTCCCGCGGCGCAGGAGCATCGAGGCTGGCGACACGCTCGACGCGGACCAGCGCGTCGGCGACTGGTTCACGCGCGGCGAGCTCGGCCGCGGCGGCATGGCGAGCGTGCACGCGGTCGCCCACGCGGAGTTCGGCAAGCGCGCGGCGCTCAAGATCGCGCATCGCTCCGCGCTCGGCGGCCAGTACACGCCGGATGTGTTCCTGCGCGAGGCCCGCGTCGTCCACGCGATCGAGCACCCCGGCGTGATCGACGTGTTCGCGACCGGCATGCACGACGGCCGGCCGTTCCTCGTGATGGAGAAGCTCCTCGGTACGCCGCTCGGCCGCTGCGTCGATACCGCCCCGCTGCCGCGCACCGAGGCGCTCGCGATCCTGATCGAGCTGTGCGGCATCCTGCGCGCCGCGCATGCGGCCGGCATCGTCCACCGCGATCTCAAGCTCGATAACGTGTTCGTGCTCGACAAGCCGTACGACGGCGAGCGCCGGGTCAAGCTGCTCGACTGGGGCGTCGCCCACGTGGCCGGCCAGGACGACCCGTTCCGCGGCTTGATCGCGGGCACGCTGACGTACGTCGCGCCCGAGCAGATCCGCGGCGGCACGCTCACCGGCGCGGCCGACGTGTACTCGCTCGCGGTGCTCGCGTACCACCTGCTGTGCCGGCGCCCGCCGTTCGCGGCCGCGACCGATCTCGCGCTCGTCCACCTGCACCTGCGGGCCGAGCCGCCGCGCGCGAGCACCGCGTGGCCGTCGATCCCGTCCGCGCTCGACGCGCTGCTGTTCGAGATGCTCGCGAAGGGTCCGGCGCAGCGGCCTGGCCTCGATCGCATCGAGGAGGTGCTGCGCTGGTCGCTGGTGCAGCTCGAGCTGCCGCCGAGCGAGCAGGTCCAGGATCGGTCCGACGTGCTCGGCCGACCGGCGCTGCTGTTCCCGCCATTTCGTGCGGCCTGGATCGGGCTCGCGATCGTGATCGCCCTGTACTGCGGGCTCGCGAGCGCGTTGCCCTAGCGGCCGCGAAGGGCAAATCGATCGAGGTCGAGGTCGTCACCGCTTGATGCCGACGACCAGGCCGTCGGGCGTCGGGATGCACACCGAATCGCAGGCGGCGGCGACCGATTCGTGGAACGCGCGCATCGCGCGGCCGCGATCGCTGTCGTCCATCAGCTCGCCGAACAGATACGCGTTGTCGCCGATCACGAGCCCGCCCGGCCGCAGATTTGCGAGCGCCCACGTGCCGTAGAAGTCGTAGTTGTCCTTGTCGGCATCCGCGAACACGACGTCGAACGGGCCGTGCGAGACGAGCGTCGGCAACACGTCGCGACCGGCGCCGACGAGCACCGTCGCGCGCTCGGCCAGCCCGGCGCGCGCGAGGTTCTGGCGTGCGACCTCGGCGTGGCGCGCCTCGAACTCGACCGACCACAGCTTGCCGCCCGCGGGCAGCGCGCGCGCGAGGTGGATCGCCGAGTAGCCGACGAGCGTGCCGACCTCGACGATCTTGGTCGCGCCGACCATGCGCGCGAGCAGCTCGAGCAGCTTGCCCTCGCTCGGGCCGACCTGGATCGCCGGGATGCCTTCGGGCACGGTGAACGCCTGCGCGAGCGCGGCGTCGTGCGCGGCATGAACGCGAGCCGTGTAGTCGAGGATCGCCGGCGCGGTGTAGCGCGTGCCGGCGCGCGAGTCCTGATCTGCCATATGCGCGAATCCTACTCGTCGGCCGAGCCGTCGCGATAGGGGCCGAAGCGCGCGAGCTCCGCGAGCTCGGCGTCGACCGCGGCGGCCTCGCGCCGCGTGTGGTCCTCGATCGCGTGCGCGAGCCCCTCGTGGCGGATCCAGTGCGCGCTGTACGTCGGGCACGGCTCGAAGCCGCGCAGGAGCTTGTGCTCGCCCTGCGCGCCGGCCTCGAACAGCGGCAGCTCGTGCTCGATCGCGCGCTCGATGCCGGCGTAGTACGCGACCTCGAAGTGCAACAGGTCGACGTGCGTGTCGGCGCCCCAGTAGCGGCCGTACAGCGCGGCGTCGCTCTCGAAGAACAGCGCGCCCGCGATCCGCCGGCCGCCGGCGTACGCTTCGACCACGCGCATCGCGTCGGGCAGGGTCTCGGCGAGGCGGTGAAAGAAGCCGGGCCGCAGGTAGTCGCGGCCGCCGTGCTGCGCGGTCGTGATGCGGTAGAACCGATCGAGATCATCGAGCGCAGCGCGATCGAGCTCGCCGCCGGCGTGCCACTCGAGCCGCTCGATCGCGGCGCGGGCGCGCTCGCGCTCCTTGCGCAGCTGCTTGCGCTTGCGCGACTTCAGCTGCGCGAGGAAGTCGTCGAACGTGGCATAGCCGCGGTTCTTCCAGTGGAACTGGAACGTCGCGCGCGGGAAGAACCCGGCGCCGGCGAGCGCCGCCTGTTCGTCCGCGGTGCAGAACAGCCAGTGGATCGACGAGCAGTCCGTGTCGTCGGCGAGCTCGCGCACCGCCGCGATCAGCGCGGGCCACGCCGCGGGATCGCCGAGCAGCCGGCGGCCGGTCGCCGGCGTCGCGGGCGCCGCGATCACGAGCTTGGGGTAATACGGGATGCCGGCGCGCTGCGCCGCGCTCGCCCAGCCCCAGTCGAAGATATACTCGCCGTAGCTGTGCGTCTTGACGAACGCCGCGACGCCGCCGACGAGCGTCTTGCCGCGCTCCGCGAGCAGGTAGACAGGGTGCCAGCCGCTGCGCTTGCCGCCGATGGATCCGGACTCCTCGAGCGCGCGCAGAAAGCCGTGGCGCAAAAATGGCGAGGGCCGGTGGTCCAACCCGTCCCAGGCGGGGGCCGATACCTCGGCGATCGTCTGGACCGCGCGGACCGAGATCGTGCTAGAAGCCACGGAGGTCCACCATGACGCTCGACACGCAACTTCGCCAGAAGATCGATACCCTCGTCGCCTCCGATTCGGTCGTCCTGTTCATGAAGGGCACGCGCAGCTTCCCGCAATGCGGGTTCTCGGCGTCCGTCGTGAACATCCTGAACACCTTGATCCCCAAGTACACGACGGTCAACGTGTTGACCGAGGCCGATGTGCGCGGCGGGATGAAGGAGTACTCGGAATGGCCGACGTTCCCGCAGCTGTTCGTCAAGGGCGAGTTCGTGGGCGGCGCCGACATCGTGCGGCAGATGTACGAGGCCGGCGAGCTCGAGAAGAAGCTCGGCGATCTGGTCGCGCCGGCCGCCGTGCCGCAGGTGACGGTCGCGCCGCGCGCCGCGGCGGAGCTGTCGGCCGCGCTGAAGGACGGCTCGCCGGGCGACGTCATCCACCTGACGATCACGCCGAGCTGGGAGCACCAGCTCGACCTCGGCCCGAAGGAAGCGAGCCACCTCACCGTCGAGACGGGCGGCATCACCGTGCAGCTCGACCGCACGAGCGCGACGCGCGCCGGCGGCGTGACCATCGACTTCGTCGAGGACTCGGGCGGCGCTGGGTTCAAGATCGAGAACCCGAACCGGCCGCCGATGGTCCGCGAGATCAAGCCCAAGGAGCTGAAGGCGCTGCTCGATGGCGGCAAGGTCAAGCAGGTGTTCGACGTGCGCACGCCGAAGGAGCGCCAGACCGCGACCCTGCCGAACACGCGCCTGCTCGACGACGCCGCGCTCGCCGAGCTCGACGGGCTGCCGCGCGAGACGCCGATCGCGTTCCACTGCCATCACGGCGGCCGCAGCCGCGCCGCGGCCGAGCACGCGCTCAAGATGGGCTTCAAGCACGTCTACAACCTCGCCGGCGGCATCGACGCCTGGTCCAAGGACGTCGACCCGAGCGTCCCGCGCTACTAGGTCGCGCCATGGCCAATCCGCAAGCGACGCGATCGGTCGTCGAGACCTACTTCACCGCGTGGTCGACGCGCGACGTCGAGCGCGCCTATGCGTGCCTCGCGCCGGATCTTGAGTTCGTCGGTCCGTCGGCGCGCTGCGCGACCGCCGAGCAGTTCCGGCCCGGCCTGGTCGCGTTTGCGAAGCTCACGAAGTCGGCGCGCATCGCAGAGCTGTTCGTCGATGGCGATCGCGCCGCGATGCTCTACGACTGCGAGTTCGTCACCGGTGGTACGACGCGGATCGCGTCGTTCTTTCGCGTCGAAGCCGACAAGATCCGCTGGTACGAAACCGTGTTCGATGCGACCGAGTTTCGCAAAGCGGTCGCGAGCGCGCTCTAGCCCGTCAGTCGACGCGCGCGGCGGTGAGCTGGTTCGGTCCGGCGACGAACACCAGGCGCGCGATCTTGTCGCCGTCGCGCTCGAAGACCGCGACGGTCTGCAGCTCCTCGATCCAGAACTCGTGATCCGAGATCGGCACGAGCCGCAGCTTGCCGGTGTCGGCCTCGAGGTAGAGCCGATTGCCGGTCGCCGCGATCGTCAGCTTCTGCTTGGACAGCTCGTAGTGACCGGCGAGCGCCGCGAGCTGCGCGGCCGTCGGCATCACGGGCGCCGGGACGGGCTCGTCGCGCAGGATCTTGGTCATCGCGCCGGCGAGCTGCTCGATGATCGTGTTCGAGGTCGCGGCGAGGATCACGAAGCCGCGGCGCGTCTTCGGATCGAAGCCGATGAACGCGTGAAACCCGCCGGTCCCGCCGGCCTGCCAGTAGCGCCCGTCCGAATCGATCTCCCAGCCGAGGCCCTCGTTCTGGCCTTCGTGATCGAGCGCGGGCTCGAGCGCGAACTTGAGCGCGCCGTGCAGCGGGCGACGCGACTCCGGCGAATCGAGTGCGGCGGCGAGCAGCGCGAGCTGATCGCGCGCGTCGGAGATCAGGCCACCGCCGCCGGCCAGCGCCGACCACCGCCACGGCAGGACGGGCGCGAGATCGGTGCTCGTGCCAGCGGCGCGACGCGGCGCGGCCGCGGGTGGCACGACGTCGACGAACGTGTCGTGCAGCCCGAGCGGCGCGAGCACGCGCGTCTCGACGGCGCGCGCGTAGCCGGTCCCGAGCTTGCGGCCGATCACGAACCCGAGCAGGCCCGCGCCGTAGGTCGACGACGTGACCTGCGTGCCGGGCTTGGTCTCGAGCTGGGTGTGGACGAGATCGGCGTAGAGCCGGTCTTCGCTGTAGTCGCCGTACGGATCGGGCCGCGCGCCGAGCGCGACGACCGATGGCGGCATGCGCGGCATCCCGGCGCTGTCGAGCGCGAGCTCGCGTAGCGTGATGGTGGCGCCGTCGCGCGTCGGCGACGTCACGCCGGGCGGCAGCAGGTCGGCAAGATCCGCGTCGGGGTCGAGCTCCTTGCGCTGGACCGCGTCCGCGAACAGGAGGCCGGTGTAGATCTTGGTGAGGCCGCCGAGCTCGAACAGCGTGTGCCCGTTCGGCGGCGCGCCGTGCGGGCCCTTGCCGAAGCCGTAGATCTCGTCGTGGCCGGCGTCGTACAGGCCGATGACGATCGCCGACACGACCTGGCCGTCGACGAGCGGCTGGACTTGCGCGGCGACCGGGCCGCGATGCGGGCCGTCGGGATCCGAGTCGGTCGCCGGGCCGCGGCCGTTTCCAGGTGCCGTGTCGTGCTGCGGCGTGCTGCCGCACGCCGCGAGTAAGGCCACGAGCGCGATCCGAGAAGACATCGGGCGGAGTCTAGCTCTGGTAGGCTCCTCGCGGCATGGCCGAGACCTGGCTCAAGTGCAGCGCCTGTAGGAACCCGATCCCGTACGGTGCGGCACATTGGGTGTGCAGCGTGTCGACGTGCAACCGCGCACGGACGCGCCTGGTGTTCTGCACCGTGTCGTGCTGGGACAGCCACGTCGCGATGCTGCGCCATCGCGACGCGTGGGCGGTCGACGCAAAGGCGCCGAGCAAGGATGCGTGGGAGCGCGAGCTCGCGGCGAATCCGCCCGATCCCGAGCCGGCGCCAAAGCCGGCCGTCGCGCCCGCGGTCCGGCGCGTCGTGGGCGACGCCTCGCCGGCGACGGCGGCGGCGGTCGAAGGCCACGTCCGGCTCGCGGACGTCACCGATCGCGACATGCTGATCGTCGTGTCGAAGATGAAGAAGTACATCAAGGATCGCGCCGGTATGAACTGCGGCGACGCGGTCGCGGAGGTAATGTCGGAGCACGTGCGCGCGATCTGCGACGAAGCGATCCGGGCCGCCGGCCGCGACGAGCGCAAGACCGTCCTCGACCGCGACGTGCCGCGCCCGCGGCGATAACACCAAGAGTTGCCGCCAAGGCGCCGCAGACGCCGAGCCGGAACGCCAGGCAGAGATCGAAGCCAAGAACCTGGTCTCCTCGGGCGTCTGCCTTGGCGGCTGCGGCGCCTTGGCGGTTAGCTCTTTTGCTTCGCCCGTGCGGTCGCGAGCCAGTGGCCGGCGTGCTCGCACCACCAGATGTCGAGCGTGAACGGCAGTGCGGTGGTGGCCGTGCGGCGCACCAGATCGAGCTCGACCTCGGTGAAGCCGACGTAGCGGCGCACGAACGGATCGATCGCCTTGTAGATGGCTTCCTTGATCGCGAACGCGAGCGCGATATCGCGACCGTGCAGCGCGGCGCGCTCGCGCTCGGTCAGGATGCGGCGCTCGATCGGCTGCCGCGCGGCTTCGGCGCGCTCGAGGTCGATGCCGACGCGGGCGCCATCGGCAGGCGCGACGATCGCCGCCGCGAGGTCGGCCTTGTGCGACAGCGAGCCGACGAAGCCGACCGGCAACACCGGCGCGCCGCGGTCGTCGGGCAGGATCGCGACGTCGCGGCCGAGCGCCGCGCGCATCACCGCGCGCCCGGCGACAAACTCGCGGCGCCGCGCCGGGGCGAGGCGCGCGACGTGCTCGGCTTCCTCGGCGAGCGGCTCGCAGCTCGCCGCCCCGACGACGACCACACCGTGCGGGCAGTCAATGCGCTGCACGAGGGCGCGTGATCATCAGGTGGTTGTGCTTCGCATTGTCGGGGTAGCCGAACCGAAACGGCAGCTCGCGGTGCGGCTGCGACGCCCACAGCTTCACGAACTCCATGTGGCGATCCTTGCCCTCGGGCGTGAAGTACGTGCCCGTGAAATCGCCGTACGTGATCTGCTCGAAGCCCGCGGGGCCCGCGAAGCTCGGCGGAATCCCCGACGCGTCCGAGATCATCCACGCGACGTGGCCGAGCAAGTAGTCGCGGATCTGCGTGAAGTCGTCGTACCAGAGCAAGAAGCTCGCGGCCTTCGTCATCACCGCGACCTTGCCCTTGCGCGCGAGGTGACGCACGACCCGATCGTCGGCTCCCAGATGCGTGTCGTCGAGGTTCGCGACGATGTGGCGATACGTGCGCACCGGCGCGCTCGGCTGGGCGCGCGGCCGGTACTGGATCTCGACGTTGCCGAACGCGGAGTCCTGCTCGTACCAGAAGTGTGCGAGCTTCTTCGGTGGATCCTTCTTGTGCGCCGCGAGCTCGACCGCGCGCGCGTCGAGCTCGTCGCCGGTGAGGTAGCGCAGCGAGCCGTCGGGCTCGATGTCGAAGTAGCGCAGCGACACGGGCACCATGTCGTGCACCGCGAGGCCGGCGAGCGCCATCATGATCGTGCCCGGCAGCATCGAATGCGACGCCTCCTGCAGGCTCTTCGTCGTCGAGTGCGCCGCGTGATAGAGCCGGCGGATGTCGTACGTGATCTCGTCGAGATCGCTCGCGAGCTTGCCCTTGGGCATCGCGTCGATCGCGCGGATGTCCCCGGCGGCCTCGAGCGAGATCGTCGTCAGCTCGGTCGCGTCGGGGAACACGGCGAGCGCGCTCGACAGATCGCCGCCGCCGAACGGGTAGACGACCGTCGTCGGCAGGTCCTTGGGCCGCAGCTCGGCGATGAACTGCTGAACCTCGTCGGCCCACGCCTTGCGATACGACGCATAGACCGCCGTCATCTCGCGGCAATGCGCATCGATCACGCGCGGCGAGAACGCCTCCGGCACCGGATCGTCGCCGCCGCAAGCCGCGACGCGGAACATGGCGCGCACCTGCGTCGCGAAGTCGGTGCCGTCGTCGGCGCGCGCGGTTCCACCGACGAGGGCGAGCACGAGCATCACGCGAACCATCTGCGAGATCATAGCGCGCGAACCTCCGCGCCGAGCTCGGCGAGCGCGGCTGCAAATCCCGGATACGATGTGGCGACGTTGTCGGCATCGTCGATGACGGTCTCGCCCGAGGCACACAGCCCCGCGACCGCCGCGGCCATCGCGATGCGGTGATCGCCTTCGGCATGGACACGGGCGGGCTCGAGCGGGCGATCGGGCCGGCCTTCGACCGCGAAGCCATCGGGGCGCACCTCGCACGCGATGCCGAACGCGCGCAGCATCGCGCACGTCGTCGCGATGCGATCGGACTCCTTGACGCGCAGCTCCTCGGCGTCGCGCACGATCGTCGTGCCGCGCGCACGCGCCGCGATCACGGCGAGCACCGGCAGCTCGTCGATCGAGCGCACCGCGAGGTCGCCCGCGATCTCGGTCGCGCGCAGCTCGCGCGCGGGGCCGCGCACGACGAGCGTGGCGGTCGGTTCGGGTCCGTCGGCGCGCACGTCCTCGAGCGCGACGTCGCCGCCCATCGCGGCGATCGCGTCGAGAAAGCCGGTGCGCGTCGGGTTCGTGCAGATCCCGGACAGGCGCACCTCGCCGGCGCCGGCGAGCACGGCCGCCGCGACGAGAAACGCCGACGACGATGGATCGCCCGGCACGTCGAAGCTCGCGCCGGCGAGCGCGCGGTTCCAGCCGCGCGTGTCGATCGTGGTCGTGCGCCCGGCGACCGCGAGCGGCGCGCCGAGGTACGCGAGCATGCGCTCGGAGTGATCGCGGCTCGGGCCGGGCTCGGTGACGCTGGTCGCGCCGTCGGCGTACAACCCGGCGAGCAGCACCGCAGTCTTGACCTGCGCCGAGGCCATCGGCAGCGCGTACGCGATCGGCGCCAGCGGTCCACGCTTCGAACCGACCACGAGCGGCGGGGTACCGCCGGTCGCGGCCACGATCGTCGCGCCCATCTGCGCGAGCGGCTCGATCACGCGCAGCATCGGCCGCTTGCTCAGCGACTCGTCGCCGACGAGCGTGGTCTCGAACGGCTGGCCCGCAACCAGCCCGCACAGCAGGCGAATCGTCGTACCCGAGTTGCCGCAGTCGATCGGCGCGGCCGGTGCGCGCATCGCGCCGAGCCCGGTTCCGGTGATCTCGAGCGCGCCATCCACCTTGGCGATGCGGCCGCCGAGCGCCGCGATCGCGCGCGCCGAGCGGCCGTTGTCGGCGCCGTCGCCGAGGCCGCGCACGCGCACCGGGGTCTGCGACAGCAGCGAGAACAGCAGCGCGCGATGGCCGATCGACTTGTCTCCCGGCACGGTGATCGTGCCGGCGAGCCGCCGCGCGGCGGGCTGGACGACCAGCCTCACGACGCGCCTCCGAGCAGCTCGTTCGCGCGTTCGACGGCGCGCGCGAGGTGACGCGGGCCGATCGCGAACACCGCCTTCACCCACGTGCCCTTCACGACGAGCCGCACGTCGGCGATGGAGTCCGGCACGCCGAGCGCGCGCACGACGGGATCGCTGGCGAGCGAGACGAACGCGCCGCGCAGCGCGACCGCGAGCCGGTGCGCCGCGTCCTTGCTCGCGCGATCGCCGGGATCGGCGGCGTCGGCGTCGACGACGAGCGCGACGTCGTCCGCGACATCCGCCCACAGCGACAGCCGGGCCGGCGCGGTCGGCAACCCGGTATCGCGCGCGAACGCGACGCGCGCGTCGAAGGGCAGGCGCGCGGTCACGCGCAGCACCGCGCCGGTCGCACCCTGCGGCATCGCGTGATCGCGCAGCGCGAGCAGCTCCTTGGGCGCGGTCAGCGGCGAGCGTTCGGCGATCGCGGCGCGCGCCTCGAGCTGGCCGACCCACGCCTCGGGTCCGATCGCGACGAGATCGGGCGCGAGTCGCACGCCGCCCGGCACGTCGGCCGTGGTCGCGAGCACCGCCACGGACGCCGCCTCGTCGGTGCCGAGCCCGTACGCCGCGATCACGAACGCGTCGGCACCGGCGAGCGGCGAGCCCATCACCGCGAACGGCAAGCCGGGCAGGTGCGAATCGCCGCCGAGCCGCGCCAGCGCCCGCGTCGCGACCGGGCCGACCACCGCGTTGCCGCGCAGCCGCGCCAGGTCGATCTCGACGACGACCTGCGCGCCGTCGGGCAGTAGCGGCAAGATCCGCTCGATCGCCGTCGGCGGCTTCGCGGTCGTGACCGTAGGCGCCGCGGTCTTCGTCCCTCCGCCGCACGCGACGAGCGCGAGAACCATTCCGGCTCTGGCCGAGGCCCGAGGCCCGCGGCCCGCGGCCGTCTTACGCCAGCACCGCATTCAGCGCTTCGATCACCCGCGGCATGTCGGGATACGATGCCACCGACACGCGCAGGTGGTTCGGCAGGCCCCACGCCGCCATCGGCCGCACGATCACGCCGCGCCGCAGCAGCTGATCGTAGAGCGGCTGCGACGGACGGCCACAGTCGACGAGCACGAAGTTGCCGAGCGACGGCAGCACGCGCACGCCGCTGCCGTGCACCTCGGCGCGATAGCGCTCGATGCCGGTGCGCGCGTGGCGCGCCGAGATCGCGACGTGATCGCCGTCCTCGATCGCCGCCTGCGCGCCGACCAGCGCGAGGCTCGACACGTGGAACGTGCGGCCGACGCGCCCGAGCAGCTCGATCACCGCGCGATCCGCGACGGCATAACCGACGCGCAACCCGGCGAGCCCGTAGATCTTCGAGAACGTGCGCAGCACGACGACGCGCCGGTTCTGGCGCGCGAGCGGCAAGCCTTCCGCGTGATCGACCTCCGGCCACTCGGCCGCGTACTCCGCGTATGCCTCGTCGACGACGAGCAGCGCGCGCGCCGGCAGCGCCTCGGCGATGCGCGCGAGCCCGGCGCGCGTCACGACCGAGCCGGTCGGGTTGTTCGGCGAGCCGATCACGACGAGCTTCGTGTTCGGCGTGATCGCCGCGATCAACGCGTCGACGTCGCACGCGAGCTCCGGCGTGGTCGGCGCGGCGACGAACTTGCGCCCGGCGACCTGCGCGGCGAGCCGGTAGCTCAGGAACGCGTAGCGATGCGAGAGGATCTCGTCGTCGGGCTCGCAGGTCGCGAGCACGAGCTGGTACAGCAAGTCGTTCGAGCCGTTGCCGAGCGCGAGCTGCTCGACCGGCACGCCGAGCTTGGCCGCGAGTGCACGGCGCAGCGCGAACCCGCCGGCATCGGGATACAAGTGCAGCTGGCCGAGCGCGGCGGGGAGCACCGCGAGCGCCCGCGGCGAGGGCCCCAGCGGATTCTCGTTCGACGCGACCTTGATCGCGCCGGTGATCCCGAGCTCGCGCTCCAGCTCCTCGATCGGCTTGCCGGGCTGGTAGACATCGAGGCCGCGGACATGCGCGGGCGTGAGAGCGGAAATCCAGGAGTCCGTCACGGTGCGCGCACCCTACCCTAATTGCGAGGCATGTACCTAGCTTGCACAACTCGCGCAACGGTTTCGCGAGTTTTCCGGAATTCCCGACGGCGATCCTGCGGTCTATAGTGCCGGCACCAATGCGCCGTACCCTGCCTTGGCTGATCGCGCTCTGCATCGTGCTCGTCCCCTCGATCGCGGGCGCCGACGATGGCTCGTTCGCGAGCTACCAGGAGCGCGGCTGGGCCTGGATGTTTCTCGCGTCGTTCGGCTTCGGATTTCTGACGTCGCTCACGCCGTGCGTGTATCCGATGATTCCGATCACGCTCGGCATCTTCGGCGCGCGCGGCGATAGCGTCTCGAAGACGCGCGCGATCGCGCTGGCCGCGGCGTACGTGATCGGCATGGGCGTCACGTATGCGGCGCTCGGCGTCACCGTCTCGTTGCTCGGCGTGAGCGCGAAGTTCGGCTCGCAGCTGTCGAGCCCCTACTTCGTGCTGCCGCTGGTCGCGATCTTCCTCGCGCTCGCGGCGTCGATGTTCGGCTTCTTCGATCTCAACTTGCCGGCGAGCTGGCAGGCCAAGCTGAACCAGATCGGCGGCAAGGGGTTTCGCGGCGCGTTCGCGATGGGGCTCGTCGGCGGGCTCATCGCCGCGCCGTGCACCGGGCCGTTTCTCGCGGGTCTGCTGCTCTACGTGTCGACGTCGGGCAGCGTGGTCGGCGGCGGCGCGCTGCTGTTCACGTACGCGCTCGGCATGGGCGTGCTGTTCTTCGCGCTCGCGGCGTTCTCGCTCGCGATCCCCAAGAGCGGCGCGTGGATGGATTACGTCAAGAGCGTGTGCGGCGTCGGCCTCGTGCTCGCCGCGATCTACTACCTGCGCCCGCTCCTGCCGTGGATGCGCACGTTCGCCAGCCCGGCGGTGAGCTTTCTGTACGCGACGATCGCCGTCGCCGTCGTCGGCCTGCTCGCCGGCGCGGTTCACAAGTCGTTCCACGGCAGGTGGATCGATCGCGCGCGCAAGGCGATCGGCCTCGTGCTCGTGATCGGCGGCGCGTTCGGCGCGTACGCCTGGAAGGTGACGCCGAAGCACCGCCTGCCGTGGGTGCACGACGAGGCCGCCGCGTTCGAGCGCGCGCGCGCCGAGCACAAGGGCGTGCTCGTCGACTTCTCGGCGGCGTGGTGCGGCCCGTGCGAGGAGATGGAGCTGACGTTCGGCGACGACGACGTCTACGCGATGATCACGAGCAAGTTCGTGCCGCTCAAGTTCGACGTCACCAAGTCGACCGACGACGACATGGCCAAGCGCACGCGCTACCGCGCCGCCACGCTGCCCTCGGTCCTGTTCCTCTCGACCGACGGCAGCGTGCTCGCGCGCGTGTCGAGAATGACCGAGCCCGACGACATGATGGAAATCCTCAAGCCGGCCGCCGGCAAGCTCACCGCGCGCAACTAAGGTTAGCCCGCGCTCAGAGCAAGCGCAGGTTCATGCGCAGCGCGACGAGGCCCTCGATCTGCAGCGCGCGATACTGATCCGACGTGTTGTTCGCGCCGGCGCCGTTGCCGGACTTGAAGAAGAAGCCGTACGAGACCGGGACCTCGACGCCGAGGTCGAACAGGCTCGACAGATGCGTGCCGAAGCCGAAGCGACCTTCGAGCAGGAAGGCCTTGTCGCTGATCTGCGCGTTGTCGAGCGGCGGCATCACCTGCTGGCCGGTGCCGAGGCCGTACCACAGCCCGCCGCCGATCTCGAAGTAGCCGCCCTTGTGCTGCTTCTTCTGTTGCGCGTCGCCGGTATCGAACGTCGAGTGCACGCCGAGGCCGAACTGGGTCCAGGTCGTGAGCCGGTCGCCATCGGTGTACTGGTGGTGCTGGATCCAGGCGTCGAAGAACAGCAGCTCGGCGCCGACCTCGGCGCCATACATGCCATGCGGCGATTGCGCGAAGAACGCGGAGTCCTTTTGCGCCCCGGCGAGGCCTTCGCCCCACATCCCGCCGCCCTGGACCTCGCCGAACAGCTTGAACACGTCGGCGGAGGCGCTGGCCGGCACGGCCAAGACGAGCACGAGGAGCACGAAGCGACGCATCCCGAGATTGTACTCGTAGCCGCGCGGCGGGCGTGTTGTAGAGTGAGGCCGTGGTCGGCCGGTTCGTGATCTGCGTCGCTCTCGCGGCCGGCGCATGCGGCGATCGCGGCGCATCCGAGCTGGCCCGCGTGCGCGACGCGGTGTGCGCGTGCAAGACGCCGAGCTGCGCGGACGACGCGATGAAGACGGTGCCGCAGCGCGACGTGCCGTCCAACGCCCGCACGCAGAAGATCGCGCGCGAGATGCTCGAGTGCGTCGCGCGCCTGCACGAGCAAGGCAGGCCGACGGCGGATCCGGATGCGGAGGCGGACCGGAGATAGGCATTGGGCTTTGGGCTCCGGGCTTTGGCCAGAACGAGCAATCTCTGACTCTGGCCGAAGCCCGAAGCCCAATGCCCGATGCCCTACTCCTCCGGCTTTCCCGCCGCGCCCAGCTCCGGCTCGATCGTCCAGCCGTCGCCGACCGGCTCCGTCAGCTCGATGTCCGGCGCGGCCTCGGGATCGATCGCGAGGCGATCGCCGGGCACGACGCCCGGCATGATCATCGCCATCGCCTGCGTGATCACGACGTCGGCATCGGACTCGCGGCCGAAGAACGCGGTGTGCTCGTAGTAGCGGCGCGCATAACGGACGAGCACCGCGCAGGTCGCGGCGATCGGCACGGCCAGCACGACGCCGACGAACCCGAGCAGCTTGCCGCCGGCGACGACCGCGAACAGCGCGCCGGTCTCCGACAGGCCGACGCGGTGACCGACGATCTTCGGCGTCAGCACGCCGGCCTCGAGCAGGTGCAGGCACAGGATCACGGTGGCGACGGCGCCGACGGTGCCGACGGTGCCGCCGTCCGCGATCGTGACGAGCAGCGCGATGCTCGCGCCGACGAACGTACCGACGAACGGGATCACCGTCAGCGCGCCGACCAGCAGGCCGATCGGCAGCGACAGCGGCATCCCGACGATCGTGAAGCCGATCGCGTAGAGCGCCGCGAGGATCGCCGTGACGATCGCCTGGCCGCGCACCCAGCCTGCGACGACGCTGTCGATCTCGCGCAGGACCTCGCGCACCTCGTGGCGGCGGCGCGGCGGGATCGTGTGATCGATGCGGCGTACCAGATGCGGCCAGTCGACGAGGAAATAGAACGAGAACACCGGCACGAGCAGGAACTCGGCCATCACGCCGAGCAGGTGAAACACGCCGCCGACCGCGGCGGTCGCGAGCTCGCGCAGCGGGCCGGACGTCGCGGCCTGCAGGTGCTCGTTCGAGACGAAGCCCTTCCAGTCGCTCGGCAGCTCGACGCCGAGGTGCGACTTGCTCCACGTGTTGAGGTTGTCGAGCATGCGCGGCAGGTCGCGGAAGAACTCCGCGAGCTGGTCGGCGACGACCGGCGCGAGGAACGCGATCGCGGCGACCAGCAGCGCGAGGAAGCCGCCGAGCAGGATCGCGGCGCCCAGCGCGCGGTTGGTGCCGCGCGCGGCCATGCGATCGAGCACGGGATGGAGCAGGTACGCGATGCCGAGCGCGGCGAGGATCGGCGCCAGCACCGACGCGAGGAAGCTGACCGCGATCCAGCCGAGCACGACGAACACCGCGATGAGCAGCCAGCGCAGCATCGTGATGACCTGCGCCGTCTGCGGCGATGGCTGCGGCTCCGGCGTCGACACCCCGGCCTGCTGTAGCACAGCTCGTCGGGCTACGGCAGCACGGGCGCCATGTCGAGCTGGAGCTTGCGGCGTTCGGCTTTGCCGAGATCGAGCATCACGTAGCGCGAGAAGTAGTCGTCGGCGCGCAGCTCGAGGCGATGGCGGCCGGGGCCGACCGCGATGCCGCCGCGCACGGCGCGCAAGGGGCCGACGAGGCGACCGTCGAGGAACACCTGCGCCTCGCGGACGTTCGCGCGCACGTAGACGATCGCTTCATCGGGCGTGACCGCGTTCGGCGCGGGCTTGGGGCCGCACGCGGCGAGCGCCACGGCGACGAGGACGGCTCGCCTCCCCCGTCGAGGGATTCGCACCTCCCAGGGTGAGCTCGCGCTCGGTTCGCGTCGCACTCGCGGCGATCCCTTGTCAGCGCTCACGGCGCAGCCTCGAGCGTGACCTCGACGATGTTGCCGACGATCTTCGAGCTCGCGTTCGTGCTCGCGGCCGGCGGGCGGCGCGCGATCGCCGCGATCCGATCGGCGGTCTCGCCAGTCGAGACGCCGATCACCCAGC
>DASXCY010000103.1:0-10879 GCA_036490935.1 Kofleriaceae bacterium
TCGGCACGCGATACGGATCCTCGCCGGTGATCCGCTCGTACATCTCGAACAGGTTGCCGTACTTCTCCGAGATCGGTTCGCGGCCGTCGCGCGCGATCGCGTCGCGGAAGTCGAGGTAAACGCCCCGGCCGCCCGGGCCGACGCCGCGGCCGTCGTCGCACTGCTCCTTCGCGCTCCGGCTCGCGATATCGCGCGGCGACAGGTTGCCGAACGCCGGATATTTGCGCTCGAGGAAGTAGTCGCGCGCGTCGTCGGCGATCTGCGATGGCTGCTTCGCGATGTCGGTCTTCTGCTTCGGCACCCACACGCGGCCGTCGTTGCGCAGCGACTCGCTCATCAGCGTCAGCTTGCTCTGGTAGTCGCCGGAGACCGGGATGCACGTCGGATGGATCTGCGTGAAGCAGGGGTTCGCGAATCCGGCGCCGCGCTTGTACGCGCGATACGTCGCGGTGACGTTGCACGCCTTCGCGTTCGTCGACAGGTAGTAGACGTTGCCGTAGCCGCCGGTCGCGAGCACGACGGCGTGCGCGGCGTGCGATCGGATCGCGCCGGTCACGAGATCGCGGGTGACGATGCCGATCGCGCGCCCGCTCGCCTGGTCGAGCACGACGTCGAGCAGCTCGGTGCGCGAGAACATGCGCACCTTGCCGGCGCCGATCTGGCGCGACAGCGCGGAGTACACGCCGAGCAGCAGCTGCTGGCCGGTCTGGCCGCGCGCGTAGAACGTGCGCGACACCTGGGCGCCGCCGAAGCTGCGGTTCGCGAGCGTGCCGCCGTACTCGCGCGCGAACGGCACGCCCATCGCGGTGCATTGATCGATGATGTCGACCGAGACCTCGGCGAGCCGGTGCACGTTCGCTTCGCGCGAGCGAAAGTCGCCGCCCTTCACGGTGTCGTAGAACAGCCGGTAGATCGAGTCGCCGTCGTTCTGGTAGTTCTTCGCCGCGTTGATCCCGCCCTGCGCCGCGATCGAGTGCGCGCGCCGCGGCGAATCCTGAAAGCAGAAGCACGCGACGTCGTAGCCGAGCTCGGCGAGCGTGGCCGCGGCGGCGCCGCCGGCGAGCCCCGAGCCGACGACGATCACCTTGTACTTGCGCTTGTTCGCCGGGTTGACCAGCTTCAGCTCGAACTTCGCGGTCGCCCACTTGTGCTCGAGCGGCCCGGCCGGCACGCGCGGGTCGAGCTTCAGCGTCACGAAACCGCTCCGATCAGCACGGCGGTCGGCGGCAGCATGTAGCCGACGAACAGCGAGACCGCGACGATCGGCCCCAGCTTGTCGGTCGGATACTTCGGATGGCGCCAGCCGAGCGACTGCAGCCACGACGACGCGCCGTGCCCGAGGTGCGCCGACAGCAACGCGATGCCGACGAGGTACGCGCCGTAGACCAGCGGTTGCTGGAACGCGTGCACGTACATCGCGTAGGTGTGGCCGGTGTGGGTGGGGCCGATCGTGAAGTGCCAGATGTGGAAGATCAGAAACGCGAGCACGACGGTGCCGGAGATGGCCATGGTTCGCCCGATCACGGTCGACACGACCGGGCGATACACCGCGTAGTGCGCCGGCCGCGCCGCGCGATTCTTCGCGACGAGCATCAGCGCGAGCACGACGTGGAGGATCAGCAGCGCGAGCAGCCCGACGCGCACCGGCCACTTCACCTCCCACAGGTCCTGTAGAAACGTCGCGTAGTGGTCGTACATCTCCTGGCCGCCGAACACCTGGAGGTGGCCGAGCATGTGGACGATCGCGAACACGAGCAGCAAGAGCCCGGTCACTGCCATCACGTGCTTGGCGCCGATCGACGACCTGACGTAACGGGCGAACCAACTCACGACGCTTGGATGCCACCACAACTCGCCGCGGTGCGCCAACGCTGCTTGCACAGATCGTGCATCGCCTCCCGGCGCGACGCTTGCTCGTGACCGGCGGCGATGATGATGATCGCGCCGACCCGACGAAGATTCCCTCGCTTGCTCGTGCCGGTTGCAGACAGGCGTTTGCACTTCGCGCTCGCGCTGGGGTGTGCAGTCTCGGCTTGCACGGACGAGCCGGCGGTCGCCGAGCAAGCGGCCGCGTCGACGGTCGGCGACTACACCTACTCCGGCTGTTCGACCGCGGTCGTGATCGGCCTGTCGCAGCAGATCGCGGAGGAGGCGAACTGCGAGGATCCGGGCGCGTTCGTGTCGTTCACCTCCGGCAATGGCATCACGATCACGAGCAACGCGGTGCTGCCGTACCTCGACGAGAGCGCGCGCGACGACCTGCAGGCCGCGGCGGCGCAGGAGTCACTGCAGATCAACAGCGGGCTGCGTACGCTCGCGCAGCAATATCTGCTCTACGCCTGGTACGAGGCGGGCGAGTGCGGCATCACCGCGGCGGCGACGGTCGGCAACTCGAACCACGAGGGTGGGCGCGCGGTCGATCTCGAAAACTGGGACGAGCGCGTATCGTTGATGGCGCACTACGGCTGGTCGCACGACGTGGCGGGCGATCCGGTGCACTTCGATCACACGGCGTCGAGCGACCAGCGCGGGCTCGACGTCAAGGCGTTCCAGGTGCTGTGGAACCGCAACAATCCCGGCGATCAGATCGCGGAGGACGGCGAGTACGGGCCGCAGACCGGTGCGCGCCTGAAGAAGTCGCCGGCGACTGGCTTCGCGATGGGGCCGAGTTGCACGACGCAGACGCAGCAGGCGGCGGCCGGCGTGGTCGCGGTGAACGGCCCGGATCGCGCGCCGCCGCAGACGCGGCTGCACTACAGCATCACGCTCGCGAACCACGGCGCGGTCGACTGGCCGGCGACGACGCAGGTGCAGCTCGCGAGCGGGACGTCGAGCCCGCTCTACGACGCGAGCTGGGTGTCGCCGACGGTCGTGACGACGATCGGCAGCGACGTGCCGGCGGGCCAGCAGGGCACGGTCGAGCTCGACGTGACGACGCCGGTGGAGACCGCGACGACGCCGGTGAGCCAGCAGCTCGCGCTCGTCGACGATAGCGGAGCTTCGCTCGGCACGTTCGAGCTCGCGGTGACCGTGGTGCCGGGCGAGGCCGCGCCGACCAGCGGCGACAGCGGCGATCAGCACGACGACGGCGGTGTCACGACCGGCGGCTGCGACGCGACGGGCCACGCCGGGTTCGCGCCGCTCCTCGCGGCGCTCGCGCTGATCAGTCGAGCGCGACGCCGACGAGCTGCGTGAGGGCGCGACCGTCGAACAGCCGGCGCGCGATCTGATACGTGACGAGCAGCGGCACCTCGAACAGCTCGAGGCGCAGCGTGACCGCGCCGCCGGCCGCGCCGTGGTCGGCGCCGGAGGCTCGCGTGCGAGCGCGGTCTGCACCTCGAGCGGGAATCGCTGCTGCACGCACGACGACGCGGCGATTGCGGCGACTGCGGCGATCCACCTGATGCGCGTCGCTACGCTACACTGGATCCATGCCGGTCTTCCGGCTCGACGATCGCCTGGTGTTTCCGCCGGTTCACCTCGCCGAGGACGGCCTCCTCGCGCTCGGCGGTGACCTGCGCCCGGAGCGCCTGCTGCTCGGCTACACGCAAGGGATTTTTCCTTGGTACGCCGACAATCTGCCGATCCTGTGGCACTCGCCCGATCCGCGCATGGTGATGACGACGCGCGATCTGGCCGTCCAGCGCAGCCTGCGCAAGATGATCAAGCGCAAGCCGTACGAGCTCAAGATGGACACCGCGTTCGGCGACGTGCTGCGCGGCTGCGCCGAGGTGCCGCGCCCGGGCCAGACCGGCACGTGGCTGATCCCCGAGATGGTCGACGCGTACAGCAAGCTGTTCGAGCTCGGCTTCGCGCACTCGATCGAGGCATGGCGCGACGCCGAGCTCGTCGGCGGGCTGTACGGCGTGTCGCTCGGCGCCGCGTTCTTCGGCGAATCGATGTTCGCGAGAGCGCCGGATGCGTCGAAGGTCGCGTTCTGCGCGTGCGTGCGCCAGCTCGACGCGTGGCACATCGGCCTCGTCGATTGTCAGGTGCACACCGAGCACCTCGAGCGGTTCGGCGCGTACGAGGTGCCGCGCGTCGCGTATCTCGAGATGCTCGCGCACGCGCTCGACGAGCCGACCAAGCGCGGTCGCTGGGCGTTCGAGCTCGATCTCGACGCGTTCGCGCGCACCGGCGGCCTGATGGAAGGCGCGAAGCCGAACGCGGCTACTTCTGCTTGATCTGGTTGTGGTCGCCGCGATCGAGCACGGCGGGCTTCTTGCGCGCCTTGATCGTGCGCCGGTAGTTGATCGTGTTCGCGCTGCCGCTGACGCCGACCTGATCGGTCGCGGTCGCGACGATCATGTTGTGGTTGCCGGAGATCGTGATGGTCGCGGCCGAGTCGACCGTGATCGTGTTGTTGTTGCCGCCGACGTTGAGCTGCTTGCAGCTGCCGGCGATGCGAAACGTGTTGTGGTTGCCGAAGAAGTTGACGACCGGATCCTTGCGGCAATCGAGCCGGTTGTTGAGGTCGTTGCCGTTCACGTTCACTTCGGCCGCCGCCGCGCCGGCGGCGAGCAGCGACAGCAGCGCGAGCCGGATCATGCATTCAACGGTAACACGACCTCTGCGAGGATCGCCGAAGTGACGACGGGCGCGAGCGCTTCGGCGAGCGCGAGTGCGAGTCGCGATAGGCCATGTGGTGCGACGCGCGCCCACAGCGCCGCATGCACCTGGAAGCCGGTCGGGCCACGACGGGCGGCACGGGTGCCGAGGTCGGCCCACACGATCGGGCGCGCGGAGACGACGGTGCGCGCGTCGGCCGCGAGCGGCGCGGGTACGACCTCGGCGACGAGCTCGGCGAGCGCGGCGCGCAGCTCGGGCGGAAACGCGCGGCCGACGATCGGATCGTCGACGCGCGGCGGCGGATGCGGGCCCGCCACGAGCGCGCCGGTCGCGGTGTCGAGCTCCGCGATGTGCGCCCACGTAGCATCGCCGAACCAGATCGAGCAGACGCCGCCGTCGAGCCGCGCGACCGAGGCGCCGCGCTCGAACCGCGTGCCGCCGACGACCGCGGCCTCGAGGCCGTCGCGCAACTCGGCGTGGCCGTGCGCGTGCTCGACGCGATGATGCGGCGCGGGCGCGAACTCGACGGGCACTTCGTCGCGCGCGAGCCGCAGCGCGCGATCGAGCACGTCGCACGTGAATGTCGCCTCGTCCGCGGAGGCGCGAAACGATCGCAGCAGCGCGCGATACAGCGCCGGCGTCGGATACGGGCCGGCGTAGCGCAGCGCCGGCACACCGGCTCGCGCGGCGCGCTCGGCGATCGCGTTGAGCAGCGCGCCGCCCGCGCCGGGCGGCAAGCGCGCGGGTTCCGCGACGACCGGGATGCGAGTCGGCCGGTCCCAATCGATCGCCGACATCGCGGTGATCGTGCGGCCCGCGTGCTCGATCGCGTGCGCTTCACCGAGCAGCGCATGCGGCACGACGTCGCGGGAGATCGCGATCTCCTGGAACCGCCATAGCTTCACGCGCGGAACTTTGGCATGGTTCGGACCCTCCGCATGAAGTTAGGCATTGTTGCCGAGACCCGGCCCGAGGAGCGCCGCGTCGCCGCGTCGCCGAATGTCGTCGCGCGCTGGATCAAGGGCGGTTGGGCCGTCGAGGTCGAGCGTGGCGCGGGCACGGCGGCGAACTTTCCGGATGCGATGTACGAGAAGGCCGGCGCGACGATCGTCGACCGCGCCGCCGCGTGGCACGCCGACATCGTGTTGAAGGTCCGGCCGCCGGACGAAAGCGAGGTCGGCCAGCTGCGTGAAGGCGGCTGTTTGATCTCGTTCTTGTATCCGGCGCAGCACGACGCGCTGATCGCGACGCTCGCCGCCCGCAAGGCGACGGTGCTCGCGATGGATCAAGTGCCGCGCATCTCGCGCGCGCAGAAGATGGACGCGCTGTCGTCGATGGCGAACATCTCGGGTTATCGCGCGGTGATCGAGGCCGCGAATCACTTCGGCAGCTTCTTCACGGGGCAGTTCACCGCGGCCGGCAAGGTGCCGCCCGGCAAGGTGCTCGTCATCGGCGCCGGCGTCGCCGGGCTCGCGGCGCTCGGCGCGGCCAAGGGGCTCGGCGCGATCGTGCGCGCGTTCGACGTGCGCGCCGCGGCCGAGGATCAAGTGAAGTCGCTCGGCGGCGAGTTCTTGACCGTCAAGATCAAGGAAGCCGGCGAAGGCCAGGGCGGCTACGCGAAGCAGATGAGCAAGGAGTTCATCGACGCCGAGTACGCGCTGTTCCGCGAGCAGGCCAAGGACGTCGACATCGTCATCACGACGGCGCTGATTCCCGGCAAGCCGGCGCCGAAGCTGTGGCTCAAGGACATGGTCGAGCTGATGAAACCGGGCTCGGTCGTCGTCGATCTCGCGGCCGAGCAGGGCGGCAACTGCGAGTACACCAAGCCCGGCGAGGTCGCGGTGGTCAACGGCGTATCGGTCGTCGGCTACACCGATTTGCCGAGCCGCATGGCGTCGGTCGCGAGCGATCTGTACGGCATGAACCTGTGGCACTTCATCGAGGAAATGGGCGGCGCGGCCGGGTGGAAGATCGACCACGGCAACGATGCGGTACGGCCTGCGCTCGTGCTCGAGCAGGGCGAGAAGAGGTGGCCGGCGCCAGCGCCGGCAAAGCCGGCAGCGCCTCAGACCTCGGGCCTCGAGCCTCGGGAAGCCAAGCAGCCGGCGCCTGCGCCGGTCGCCAAGCCGGAGACGCCCAAGAAAAGCCACGGGCCGGCGGCGCGCGCGCCGTCCCGCAACTCCGGCATCGTCATGGCGATCGTCGGGCTCGCGGTTGCCGCCGCGTGGATCGGCCTGCGCCTCGGCAAGGCCGACGCGACCGTATCGACCGAGACCGCCGCGTTGCTCCAGCACCTCACGATCTTCGTGATGGCGGTGTTCGTCGGATTCCAGCTCGTGTGGAACGTGACGCCCGCGCTGCATACCCCGCTGATGAGCGTGACGAACGCGATCAGCGGCATCATCGTCGTCGGCGGCTTGCTCGGCGGGCGCGGCGAGCTGCACGCCTCGGCGATCGTCGCGATCGTCGCGACGCTGTTCGCGACCATCAACATCGCCGGCGGGTTCATCGTCACGCGGCGCATGCTCGCGATGTTCAGGAAGTGACATGCCGGCCTCGCTCGAGCTCATCTACGTCGCCTACATCGTCGCCGCGGTGCTGTTCATCCTCGCGCTGCGCGGGCTGTCGAGCCAGGAGACCGCGAAGCGCGGCAACATCTACGGCATCGTCGGCATGGCGATCGCGATCGCCGCGACGCTGTCGCTGCCGGCTGGTCACTTCGCGATCGCGCTGTTCGGCGCGATCGCGATCGCGATCATCATCGGCGCGACGATGGCACTCCGCGTCGGCATGACGCAGATGCCGGAGATGGTCGCGCTGCTGCATAGCTTCGTCGGCGTCGCCGCCGTGCTCGTCGGGTTCTCGATCCAGCTCCACGGCGACGCCCCGCTCGCCGAGCACATCGAGATCTTCATCGACGTCATCATCGGCGCGATCACCGCGACCGGCTCGGTGCTCGCGTTCTTGAAGCTGCGCGGCTCGGTGTCGGGCAAGCCGCTGCTGCTGCCCGCGCGCCACTTCCTGAACCTCGCGATGCTCGGCGCGATCGTCGTGCTCGGCGTGCTCTATGGCCGCTCGCACGAGGACTGGCAGCTCGAGATTGCGACCGCGATCGCGGGCGTACTCGGCGTGCACCTCGTCGCCGCGATCGGCGGCGCCGACATGCCGGTCGTCGTCTCGATGCTCAACAGCTACTCGGGATGGACCGCCGCGGCCGCCGGCTTCATGCTCGGCAACGACCTGCTCATCATCACCGGCGCGCTCGTCGGTTCGAGCGGCGCGATCCTGTCCTACATCATGTGCCGCGCGATGAACCGTTCGATCTGGAACGTCATCTTCGGCGGATTCGGCGCGGCGCCGCCGCCGTCGGCGAAGAAGCCCGCGCAGCCCGCCGGCGAGGTGCAGGAGATCGACGCGGCCACGCTCGCGCAGCGCCTGCGCGAAGCGAAGAACGTGATCATCGTGCCGGGCTACGGCATGGCGGTCGCGCGCGCGCAGCACGCGGTGCGCGAGCTGACCGAGGAGCTGCGCAAGGCGGGCGTGAACGTCCGGTTCGCGATTCATCCGGTCGCGGGTCGCCTGCCCGGCCACATGAACGTGCTGCTCGCCGAGGCGAACGTGCCCTACGACATCGTGCTCGAGATGGACGAGATCAACCACGACTTCCCGACGACCGACGTCGCGATCGTCATCGGCGCGAACGACATCGTGAACCCGGCGGCCGAGGAAGATCCGACCTGCCCGATCGCCGGCATGCCGGTGCTGCAGGTCTGGAAGTCCAAGCTGGTCGTCGTCAACAAGCGCTCGCGCGCGGCCGGTTACGCCGGCATCGACAACCCGCTGTTCTACAAGCCGGTCACGAAGATGCTGTTCGGCGACGCCAAGGACGCGATCGAAAAAGTCGTGTCAGCCTTGAAGGCATGACCCGACTCGCAGCGCTGCTCGTGCTCGTCTCCGCCTGTGCGCACGCGCATGTCGAGGACTGGACCGCGCGCGCGAGCGAGTTATGCGCCACGATCCCGACGACCACGAACCCGTTCCGGAGGGCGCCCGCGCTGCGCGATGTCGAGTACACGGGGCGGGTCGAGGAGAACGAGACCATGAACGGCACCGAGCGCTTCTTCTGGCGCGTCGAGTCCCCGGATCCGATGCGGCGTGTTGGCCTCGTGCTCTCGGACGGCGCGCCGATCGCGATGTGGATCGAGCTCGCAGATTCGGTCGCGCACGTGTGCGCACGCCTCGGCTGGCCGGTGGACGACGACGGCTGCACGTCGGTCAGGTCGCACGCGCTCGTCAGCGTGTTCGACGTCGAGCACACCACGCGGCTGCAGTGCATCCGGCACTAGGCGAGGCGCTTGACCATCGCGAGCGCGTCGTCGACGTGCTTGCCGAACCGGATCATCGAGTCGAAGCGGTTGCGGCAGGTGCCCGCCTTGTCGAACACGAACGTGACGCGGCCGGGCAGGCCGAGGCCGCCCTTCACGCCCCACGCCGCGGCGACCTTGCCGCCCGGATCGCTCAGCAACGTGAACGGCAGCTTGTGGTGATCCTTGAACCCGGCGTGTGACGCGGCGTCGTCGCGCGAGATGCCGATCACGTCGGCGCCGGCCGCGACGAAATCCTCGTAGTTGTCGCGGAAGCTGCATGCTTCCTTCGTGCAGCCGTAGGTCTCGTCCTTCGGATAGAAGTAGACGACCAGCGCCTTGCCGATGCGATCGCGCAGCTGGAGCGGGCCGGTCTCGCCGACGAGCGTGGTCTCGGGCATGGGGTCGCCGACGTTCAACACGCGCGCATCCTACCCCGGCGTGGTACGAATTCGCGCGATGTGGCAGCCGCCGGAGCGCATCAAGCACGAGCTCGCGCCGGCGGCATGGCCGACGTCCGAAGCTGCGGCGAGCGCGCGGCTGTTCCAACCCGGCGAGCTCGGGCCGCGGTGCGCCGAGACGCGCACGTGGGTGCCGGCGATGGTGCCGTGGCGCGCGACCGAGGACGGCTTCGTCACGCGCGACGTGATCGATTGGTACCGGCGGTTCGCGCAAGGTCGGCCGGGCGTGCTCGTCGTCGAGGCGACCGGCATTCGCGACATTCCGTCTGGGCCCCTCTTGCGGATCGGCCATGATCGCTTCATCCCGGGGCTGACCGAGCTCGCGAGCGCGGTGCACGAAGCGTCCGGCGGCCGGACTCTGCTGTTCATCCAGCTGATCGATTTTCTCTCGATCCGGCGGCGGCCGGCGCGCGACAAATACCTGGCGCGCTTCCTCGTGCTCGAGCCGCGTCACCGCGAGGCGCTCGCGCAGGTCACGGGCGACCCGGCGGCGCGCGCGTGCGGCGAGGTCGAGCTGCGCGCGCGACTCGCCGCGCTGAACGAGACCGATCTCGCGTACGTGCTGTCGCAACGCGAGCTCGAGGATCTCGAGCGCGGCTATCGCGAGCGTGTCACCGACGTGCAGTTGCCGCACGTCGCCGAGCTGCCGCGCGTGCTGCCGCCGCTGTTCGCCGACGCCGCGGGCCGCGCGATCGCCGCCGGCTTCGACGGCGTCGAGCTGCACTTCGCGCACGCGTACACGATGGCGTCGTTCCTGTCGGCGCTGAACACGCGCGACGACGGTTACGGCGGGCCGCGCGAGCAGCGCGTGCGGTTGCCGCGCGAGGTGATCGCGGCGGTGCGCGCGCGCGTCGCGGGGCGCGGCGTCGTCGGCTGCCGCTATCTCGGCGACGACGTGGTCGAGGGCGGCAATCGCGTCGACGATGCCGCGTGGTTCGGCGTCGAGCTCGCGCGCGCCGGGCTGGATTTTCTGTCGATCTCGAAGGGCGGCAAGTTCGAGGACGCGAAGCAGCCCAAGGTCGGCTGGGCCGCGTATCCGTACACCGGGCGGTCCGGCTACGAGTGCATGCCGACGATCTACAGCGACGCGCGCGGCCCGTTCGCGCGCAACGTCGAGCTCGCGGCGCGCATCCGGGCGGCGGTGCACGGCGCCGGATTTGCGACGCCGGTCGTCACGGCCGGCGGCATCTGCGACTTCGCGCAAGCCGAAGGCATCCTCGCACGCGGCGACGCCGACTTCGTCGCGTCGGCGCGCCAGACCCTCGCCGATCCGGACTGGTTCGACAAGATCCGCGAAGGCCGAGGCGCTGAGATCCGCCGCTGCGAGTTCACGAACTACTGCGAGGCACTCGACCAGCAGCACAAGCAGGTCACGTGCAAGCTGTGGGATCGCGACGCGCTCGACGAGCCGGACGTCACGCTCGCCGCCGACGGCAAGCGCCGCCTGCTCGCCCCGCGCTGGCGCCGGTAAGTCCGGACTCGCTA
>DASXCY010000104.1:0-17393 GCA_036490935.1 Kofleriaceae bacterium
CGCCTCGCCGCCGACGCGCGCATCACCCTCGCCGACGGCGGCGCGACCACGGTCGGCCGCGTCTACGGCGCGATCGACTTCACGTTCGCACCGCCCGCACGCGCGCTCGCGGTCGATCTGGGCGCACTCGAGCTCTCGTGCGAGCGCTCGCCGGCGATGCTCGTCCCGTGCTACGGCGATCTCGTCGCGGCGCTGCGCGATCGCGGCGCCAGCTTTCACGGCGCACTCACCGACGCGTTCGCGCGACTCGTCGCGGCCGTGTTCGTGGATCGGCAGCTGTCGGCGCCCGGCGTGCCCGTCGAGCTCGCGATCCGCGACGCGATGCCGTCGCTCGTCGGAACACCGCCGGTGCTGCACCTCGACCTCGATGCTACAGTTCAGCCGTGAACCGCGATGCGTTTCGCGAGGCGCTTCTCGCCGTCATGGCGCGCAAGGTGCACTGGGCGTGGAAGCGGTTCACGTCGGGCGAGGTGCCGCGCGAGCGGCTGCACGTGCATTTCGAGCAGGAGTACGCGACGTACGTGCGCGACTTTCCCGTGATGGTCGGGTGGGCGTACGTGCAATGCCCGATCGCCGAGGCCCGGCGCGAGCTCGTCGAGAACGTGTACGAGGAGGAGACCGGCGGGCTCGTCGCGGGCCGCCCGCATCCCGAGCTGTTCCTCGAGTATCCGCGCGGCCTGGGGATGGACCTCGCGCGATTCGAGGCGATCGAGCTGATGCCGGCCGCGCGCGCGTATCGCGATGTGCTCGACGAGCATACGCAGCGCCATGGCTGGGCGCAGGCAGCGGCAGTGACGACGATCTTCCTCGAGGGCACCGACCACGAGCGCGGCGAGCTCGACGCCACGGCGCCACGCCGGCCCGTGCCGCCGCTCGAGCAGCACCCGCTCGTCGTGCACTACGGCCTGCCGGTCGAGGCGCTCGCGCTGACCAAGGCGCACCGCCGCGTCGAGGGCAGCCATCGCGCGGCCGCGTGGCACATCTTGCTCGATCACGTGCCCGAGTCCGATCGCGCCGGCGCGGTCACCGCGATGGAGCGCACGCTCGTCGCCTGGCACGCCTACCGCGACGAGGTCGCCGTCGCGTGCGGCCTCAGCAGATAGGAGTCCTTCTGCTCCTAGTTCCCGAAGCCGCCGAGCGCGGCGCCGGCAGTCGCGCGCACGGCGGACTGCGAGAACACGGCGAACGCGCGGCGGATCTCGGTCGCGCTGTTGCCGGGCGTGAGGATCCAGCGATCGGGAATGCCCATCGCGCGGAACACGGCGCGGAAGTCGGTGGAGCCGTCGCTGATGCCCATCGCGGCGACCACGTGGCTCTCCTGGCCGAGCATGTCGCGCACGAGTGCCGCGACGTCGGCCGCGCGGCAGCGCTGCGAGCCGTAATCGCCGCCGTCGGTGATGATGAGCGTGACCGTGCGCACCGCGATGCCCGCCTGCGCGAGCTCCTGCGCTTTCGCGATCACCGTGCCGAGCACGACGACGGCCTGATCGAACAGCGGCGTGCCGAGCCGCGGGTCGTAGTTCGCCGGCGTCATGCGCTGCGCGTGCTCGAGCGCCGTGTACGGGAACAGCACGTGGCCGTTCAAGTAGCGCGTGTGTGCGAGCACCTCGCCCGATTGCTTCGAACCGGCGAGCGCATCGAGCACGAGGTTGTGGCCGTCGCGCACGGCATCGATGTTGCCCGCCGTCGCGATCGAGTGCGAGTCGTCGGGCATCATCGTGACGAGCACGACCTCAGCCGCGGTGAGATCGTCGATCGTGACGCCCAGGCCGGCCTGGATTTGCGCGCCGACGTCGACGACTTCGAGCGCGGCGAGCGAGTCTGCGGACAACGCGCCCGCTTGATGTGCTTCTTCGAGCAGCTTCTTGACGCTCATCGGATCCCCCAGCTGTCGATCGGATCGGTGGACTTCACGAGGTGCATGCCGGCATCGGCGAACTTCTGCAGCGCGACGTCGGCTTGCGCGGTGAAATCCGCCGCGAAGCCGCCGTTACCGTCGGGCACGGTCACCGCCGACATGCAATCGGTGACGAGATACACCTTGCTCGCGAGCTTCGGATCTTGCGCCGCGATCTCGCCGAGCAAGTCGTCGATCGTGCTCTTCACGCAGTGACTCGCGGCCTGGCCGGCGATCACGACCGCATCGGCAGCGAGCAGGGTGTGCACGAACTGCGTGTTGCGCTGCGCGAGCGCGGCGCCGTCGAACCGCGACAGCACCTCGGGTCGCAGGACCGAATAGTTCTCGGTCAGCGGGTTGCCGCCTTTGACTTCGACGTTCGACTGCGCGGTGCGCGCGAACGCGTGGAACAGCCGCGCCTCGTGCACGACGCCGGCGAGCGCGTGGCCGTCGGAGCCGAGCAGACAGTGCGGCGGCCACAGATACAGCTGGTACTTGCCGGCATGCTCGAGCTCCTTGCAATAGTGGAGCACCTGCTTGCACAGCCACGTGTAGTTGCCGCCGCACAGCCACTTCGCCATCGCCGGGTTCGGCCGCACGTCGCCGCCCGCGATCTGATCGGATGTGATGGTCCGGAACGCGGACAGTTGGTGGTCATCGCGATCGAGCCAGAAGCTCGGGAAGAAGATCTGGTAGGCGAGATGGGTGTCGAGCGTCGTCGTGATCTCGGTGACCACGTCGAGATGTCGATAGACGAGCTCGGCGATGCGGCGCGAGTCGTCGATCGCCCCGCGACCCGAGCGTCCGCCGACGTAGAGCGTACCTTCCGGGAAGCAGAAGTCCTTCTGCACGTCGATCAGGAGCAGGTGCACGCGCAACTCCGCGGCGGCGGATGGCCTGATCCGGTGCTGCGCGCGCCAGTCGGTAGCGGCGGTCGCGAGCAGCGCGGCGTCGGGCCGGTAGCTCCAGTCGGCGGCGCGTTCGGGATCGAAGAAGCTGGGAATCGGCAACACGGAGACCTCCTATGCGAGAGACATGGCGATGGCGTCTCGCCGTCGGATGACGGCGAGCCCGCCCGAATGGAGCGCGAGCCGATCGCACGCACCGACGAGCGGCGCGGTCTCGGCGAACACGCGCGTCAGCGCGAGCGTGCCCTGCACGACCTCGACGCGTGCGACGCCGTCGTCGGTCGGCACGAACAGGTCCGGGCCCGCCACGCATGCGCCGGCGAGCCCGGCAAGCCACGGCGCGTCTGCGATCGTCTCGCACGCGAGGACGCGGGCGTCGCTGCCGATGACGAGACAGGTGGTCGCGTCGGTCGCGCGCAGGACGAGCCACGCGCGATCATCGCCGACGATCGCGTTCGCATCGACGAGCCGGCCGCGGATGCGCGGCAACGCGACGCGATCGTCGAGCGGTCCGCGGTCCGGACGGAACACGAAGCCGACCGCGTAGCCACCGGCTCGGTAGAAGCCGACGCCGAAGCGCGGCCCGACCCACGCGCGGGTCTGGCCGGCGAGCACGCCGCCGATCCGCTCGGGCCCGAGCCGTGTCTGGCGCATCAGCGCACCGCCGTCGAGCCACACGCCGAAGCGGGGCTCGCGTGCGACCTCGCAGTTGACGAGCTCGACGTCTGCGCCGACGATCGGCCGCCACGCGAGCCGGCCGTGCACGACCGCCGCCGGGACGTGCGCGAGCGCCTGGCAGCTCGGGCAGCGATGGCGTGCGTGCTCGTCGCCGCATGCGCTGCAGCGGCGCAATTGCAGCCGCTCGAGCTGCTCGCGCGGAAACACGCCGCGCACGTCGCGCTCGAAGATCGCGCGCAGCGTGCCGACGAGCTCGTCGGGGAGTGTCGCGATCGCGCGGGCCGCGCGCGGATACACGATGCCGTCGCCGAGCACGCTGCGCCGGCGCAGCGCACGCGCCGGCAGCGGTGTCTGCTTGCACACGCCGGTCCACGGCCCGACGAACAACAGGGTGCGCACGACCATCGCCGCGAACGCGAACCAGTCGCTGTCGGTGTCGTGCGGCCGGATCGGCACGAGCTGCGTCGCGTCGCACAGCCGTGGATCGATGAACCGCTCGCTGAACATCTCGCACGGAAAACCGGGTAGCTGGTAGCTGTCGACGTCGATCAGGTGCACGCGGCGGCCGTCGACGAGCACGTTGAGGTCATTGCAGTCGCCGATCACGACGCCGGCGCGATGGAGTGCCGCGATCGCATCGTGCAGCGCGAGCAGCGCCGCCACCGCATCGGCGCCCGCGACGACGTGGTCGCGCCGCCAGCGCGGCTCGCCGAGCGCTTGCAGCGGTACCCCGCCGACCTTCGCCATCACGTAACCGCCAACACGCGAGCCGCGCTTGTCGGCGAGCGCGAGCCCGCTCGGCGCGACCACCGTGGCCGGCAGGTTGCCGGGCAACGCGCGCAATCGCGCCGCCCCGTCGGCGATGCGCTTCGCCGCCGCGGCCTGCGCGGCGGGAAGCCCGTCGTAGTCTGGATGGTCGGGCGGCTTCCACCACTTGACGACGCGCCCGTCGCCGAGGTCGAACACCTCGGCCTCGCCGCCCTGCCCGAGCAGCGCGGCGGGTGCGAGCGCGACGCGAACCCCATCGATCCAGGCGGCGCGCGCCGTCATCGCAGCAGCACTCCGATCGCGCCGTCGTCTTGCAGCGCCGCCTGCGTGCGCTCGACGCGACGCGCGTCCCAGTCGATGCGCTCGGCGCCGCGCGCGTAGAGCGTCAGCGCGCGACGCACGGCATCGCGATTGCGCACGAACGGCGGCGCACCGAACACCGGCAGCGGGCACGGCAACTCGGCCGCGCCGTCGGTCGCGACGACGATCGAGGTCCAACGCGAGACCGACTCGCAACGCGCGTGGACTGGATCGCCGACCAGCTGGTACGCGAGGTACGGTGGCTGGTTGTCGGCGAACGGGCCGAGCATGCGCGTCCCTCCGTCGATCGCGTACGCGCCGTCGCCGATCGCCCAGACCGCCGCGTCGTCACCGGTCGCGGCGGCGGCGACGATCGTGAACAGGAAGTACTCGCCGATCGCGTCGAACCGATCGCCGGGCACGTGCTCGAGCATCGCGGCCAGCGCGCGCAGCACATCGGCGCGCAGCAGCTCCCACAGCTCTGGATCCGTCGCGCGCGCGCCCGCCGCGAGCCGCGCCGCCAGCGCGCCGATCGCGACGCGCGCACCGAACCGCGCGCCGACCTCCGAGCTGGCTCCGCTTCCGCACCCATCGCAGACGACCACCGCCGCCGCGCCGCGCTCGCTCCACGCCGCCGCCGCATCCTGTCCGTTGCGCGCCGCGCGCAGGTGCCGCGCACCGGTCACCGCCGCGGCAGTCGCGAAGATCGTGTCCATCGAACACCAATATGGTGTACGAAGTACACTATGTCAATTGGCGTTCACAATTCGCGGTTCCCGGACCGGGAATCGAGAATCACGGCGCCAGGCGGTCTCGCACCCACGCGCCCGACACGACCCGATACCGCACGCGATCGTGGAGCCGCGACGGCTGGCCCTGCCACAGCTCGACCAGCTCCGGCACGACGCGATATCCGCCCCAGTGCGCCGGGCGCGGCAGCGCACCGTCGCCGTGCGCGGCCGACACCGCCGCCACCTTCCGCTCGAGCGCGCCGCGCTCCGCGAGCACCTCCGACTGCGGCGAGGCGATCGCACCGAGCTGGCTCCCGCGCGCCCGCGACGCGAAGTACGCGTCCGATTCCTGCGCCGTCACGCGCTCGACCACGCCCTCGACGCGAATCTGCCGGTGCAGCGGCTCCCAGAACAGCACGAGCGCCGCCACCGGATGCGCCGCGAGGTCGTGGCCCTTGCGGCTCTCGTAGTTCGTGTAGAACACGAACCCGCGCGCATCGAGCTCCTTGAGCAGCACGATGCGCGCCGCGGGCCGGCCGCGCGCGTCGACGGTCGCGAGCGTCATCGCGTTCGGCGTCGCGATGCCGGCGTCGATCGCGACCTGCAGCCAGCGCCGCACCTCGACGAGCGGATCCGGATCGCACTGTTCGGGCTCGAGCGGCACCCCCGCGTAGTCGTCGCCGATGCGCCACAGGTCCTTCGTCATCGATTCGCCGCTTCGAGCGCGTGATGAAACGACTCGTGAACCTTGCCGAACGCCGCGTCGAAGTCGGCGTCGGCGGCCCTCGTCGCGCACGCGCGCGAGAGCTCGGCGACCGCGTCGCGCAGCTGCTTGGCCTCCGGCGAGCTCGCGCGCGCCTTGACCACGCCGTCGGCGCCCGCCTCCATCGCGCCGATCGCATCGCACGTGCCCTGCCGGCGCGCCGGCCCGGCGGCCGCGTGCCAGTGCGGCGCGAGCACGTCGTGAAACTGCGCGAGGTCGGCCGGCATGGTCTCCATGTCGTGATGCTCGGCCTCGGCGCTCGCACCCGAGTGGCTGCCGCATGCCGCGAGCACGAGTGCGAAGAGCACGTTGCGAACCATGGCGCCGAGGATACCCGATCGCGATGTACAGTCCTTACATGCATCTCTACGTCGTCCGCCACGCGATCGCCGAGGACGCAAAGCCCGGCGAGAGCGACGCGAGCCGACGCCTCACGACCGACGGCGAGCGCGGGCTCCGGCGCGCCGTGCGCGGCATCAAGCACGCCGATTGGCGGTTCGCGCGCGTGCTCGCGAGCCCGTGGACGCGCGCGCATCGCACCGCCGAGCTGCTCGAGCCGGTGAGCGACGGCGACGCGATCCCCACCGACCTCCTGTGCGCGCCACCGTCGCTCGAGCTGCTCGCGCTGATCGCGGAGCAGGATCGCACCGCGGTGGTCGGCCACCAGCCGTGGCTCGGCGAGCTGGTGGCGTGGCTCGTGCTCGGCGACCCGAGCCACGGCGACGCGTTCGAGCTCAAGAAAGCCGGCCTCGCATGGCTCGAAGGCAACGCGATGCCGGGCGGCATGAAGCTGCGCGCGCTGGTCCCGCCCAGGCTGTTGCGCGCGCTTCGCTAGCCGGCATGGTCCCGTCTCCGCTGCCGGACCGAGCGCCGCGAACCTACCGCAACGGCCGCATGCCACGACCACGGCGCAGGTCGTTGACTGCGCGCGCGACGTGGTCGTCGTGCAGGACCAGCTTCGACAGCGCGCCGGTCGTGATGCCGAGCCGCTGCGCGGTCGCGCCGATCTCGAGCCCGCCTGCGACGATCAGGTCGAGCAACTCCGCGATCGCCGCCCAGTACTCGCCGGTCTGCCGCGTCTTCGCGCCCAGCGGCGCCGTGCCTCCAGCGACCAGCGCCGCGAGTCTCGCCGATGGCTGAAATCCGTCGAGCGCGACCGGCTCGCGCACGTCCAGCGCGATCGCCGCGCGCAGCCGCCGCACCGCGTGCATCTTGTTCTCGCTCTGCGAGCGGCTGTCCTCGCCGATCGCGCTCGCGCCGCTCGCGCGATGGCGCAGCCGCACCGCGCTCTCGGTCTTGTTGCGATGCTGGCCGCCCGGCCCCGACGCGCGATAGCGATCGACCTCGCACTGCGCGATCAGCGAGTCGTCGCTCGCGAGCAGCGCGGCGAGTCTCAATTCGCCTGGCTCGGCGGCGCGGTCGGCGCGGTCTTCGCCGGCGGCTCCGCGGGCTCGAGCCACACGTCGACACCCGAGCGTTCGCCGGCCCGCCCGTACTCGACGCGCGCGACCTGATCGCCGAGCGCGTTGACCAGCTTGTCGAGCTTGCCGTCGAGCGCGACCTTCGCATCGGCACACAGCGCCGGCACCTCGAGCTTCGTCAGCGGCGCGAGCCCACCGACCCGCACGATCTTGCCGCCGCGAATGCGCACGGTGAGCCCGAACGCGGGAACCGGCGCCGCACGCAGCCGCTCGACGATCGCCGCATCGAGCGGCGCACCCGCGAACTGCTGGAACGCCGCCGACAGCTTGCCGACTTGCTCGTCCACCGTCGCGCCCGGCACCGCGAGCTCGATCTCGCTGTAGGGATCCTCGCCGATCGATTGCGTGAACCGCTCGATGCGTTCGACCGCGTGGTCGTCGACCCACTGCTTGAGCTGAAACTTCGCCTCGTGCGTGCCGAACATCGCCTCGACCTTCGGCCACGGCTGCGGATCCATGAAGTGCCAGCCGGTCGCCACCTTGCCGCCCCACACGCCGATCCACGAGCCGACGAGCTTGGGCTCGAGCGCCTCGCCGATCTGATCGAGCAGGTGCGCGTCGCTCTTGGCGATGTTGCACAGCTTGAAGTAGTCGGCGATGCGCGGCACGAACCCGCGCGGATCGCCCCACGCGCCCCACCACACGCGGCGCAGATCGCTGCCGAGCATGACGAGGAAGCTCACGCCCTCGCCGTCGGGCATGTCGGGCGGCGTCGGGTTGTGCTCGAGCCAGCGATCGAGGTGGATGTCCATCCACTCCTCGATGATCGGCAGCTGCGACAAGCTGATCTGCAGGTTCAGCCGAACCGACAGCGCCTTCTGCAGCGCACCCTCGAGCCCACTGGCCATGGTTCGACGCTATCATGTGATGATGGTGGCGCGCGCGATCGCCCGGATCGGCGCCACGTTCATTTACGCGCTGATCTGGTTGTTCGGCCGCCGTCGCCGCCGAACCGACGTGCCGTGGCTCGACGGCCCGATCGGCGAGCGCACGATCGGAGACGCGCCGTACCGCGACGTCGCCGATCGCGAAGGCCTCGAGCTCGTGCGCGACGCGGCCGACGGCGGCCTGGTCCCCGAGTTCGCGGTGCTCGATCCAGAAGCGCGCGTGAACCCGCTCGTGCGCGAGTTCTACGAGCACACGACGCGATTCGCGATGGACGTCTGGAGCCAGACCTACTTTCCGGCACGGATCGGGCTGTGGCTGCTCGTCACGACGATCAGCCGCCAGGTCAACCAGCTCAACTTCCCGCTCACGCCGCTGGAAACCGCGCATGGCCTCGCGAGCGAGATCATCCTGCTGCGCCGGCCCGACGGCTCGATCCGTTACACCGGCTGGTTTCGCACGCTCGCCGAGCACGCGCGCGTGCTTTACACGGGCTTCTACATGACCGAGCGCCCGCCGCACGAGGCGGCGCCTTGCGTGAAGGTCGTGTTCCCGATGCCGCACGGCAACGCGACCGTGATCCTGCGCGCGTCGTTTCGCGCCGACGGCTCGCTCGACCTCGACTCGAGCGGCCGCCGGTTCGGCGAGGCCGGGTTCTACCGCGTGCATGCGCGCGACACCGAACGCATTCGCGTGTGGCGCGTCGCGACGCTGCGCGAGCGCTTTCACGTGTTCGTCGATGACGCGGGCACGCTGCGCTGCGATCACGACGTCAGCTTTCTCGGCCTGCGCGTGCTGCGCTTGCACTACAAGATGTTCAGGCGCGACCCGTCGGCTCGGTCCGGATCCGCGGCAGCAGCATGACGAAGTTGCACGGCTTGCTGCGGTGGTCGAGCTGGGGGACCAGGATCTTGTCGACGCCGAGCCGCACGCCCCCGGTCGAGCCGGGCAGCAGGAACACGTAGGTCGTGCCGCACAGCGCAGCTTCGGCGCGACTCTGCACGGTCGCCGCGCCGATCTCGCCGAACGACAGCCAGCGGAACAGCTCGCCGAACCCGGGGATCGGTTTGGTGACCAGCGGCGCGAGCGCTTCGGGCGTCACGTCGCGCGGCGTGACGCCGGTGCCGCCGGTCGCGACGATCACGTCGATGCCGGGATCGGCGATCCAGCGCTCGAGCTGCGCGCGGATCTCGCGCGCCTCGTCCTTGACGATCGCGCGCGCCGCGATCGCGTGCCCGGCGGCGCCCAGCCGCGTCGCGATGTAGTCGCCGGAGGTGTCGTCGGCCGCGCTGCGCGTGTCCGAGACGGTGAGCACGCCGAGGTGGACCGGGATGAACTCGCGTTCCATGAGGTGAGTCTACTTCGTGTGTGATTCCAAGTCAGTAACGCATCGCGTTAGAAGATGTCATCGGCCTGAGCCTTGGCCGTAACGCAGTGCGTCTTAGGATGTAGACCATGAAGGACGCAAACACCATGACCACCCCCAAGATGGAAGCTCGCGGCGTCGTTCCCGGCGTCGCCCACCTCGCGCTCGACGTCGTCGATCGCAGCCAGTCGACCGCGATCGCGCTGCTCCAGGATGCACGCGGCGAGCTTCGCGCGCTCGTCGAGTCCGGAATCGAGCTCGCCGAGAAGACCTCGGCGTCGCTGTTCCGGTTCGCGCGCAAGGCCACGCAACGCGTCGACGACGGCGTCGCCGAGACGCTCGGCAATGTCGAACGCGTGATCGGCGGCGCGGTCAAGACAGCGCGCGAGACAACGAAGCTCGCGAGCGACACCGCGAGCACCGCGGTCGGCGGGCTGACCGGCGGCACCGCCGCGGTCGCCTAGACGACGAAGTTCACGAGGCGGCCTTTGACGTAGACCTCGCGTTTGATCGGCTTGTCCGCGAGGAACGCCTGGACCTTATCGTCGGCTTTCGCCGCCGCGACGATCGCCGCCTCGCTCGCATCCAGCGCGACCTCGATCTGGCCGCGCAGCTTGCCGCTCACTTGCACCGCGATGATCATCGTGTCGCGTACGAGCTTGGACTCGTCGACGGCAGGCCACGGCGCGTACGCGATCGTCTCGGCGTGGCCGAGGTTTGCCCACAGCTCCTCGGCGAGATGCGGCGCGAACGGCGACAGGATCTTCACGAAGCTCTCGAACCACGCGCGCGGCACCGCGGCGGCCTTGGTCGCCTCGTTGATCGCGACCATGAGCTCGCTGATCGCGGTGTTGAACCGCAGATCCGTTACCGCCGACGTCACCTTCTTGATCGCGGCGTGCAAGACACGCTCGAGCTCGCGCAGCTCGCCCGGCGCGGGCTCGCCGACCTTGTCTGCGAGCCGCCACACGCGATCGAGGAACCGCCGCGTGCCCGCGACGCCGGCGGTCTCCCACTCGACGCCATCCTCGAGCGGGCCCATGAACAGCTCGTACAGCCGCATCGCGTCGGCGCCGAACTCCGCGCACATGTCGTCGGGGTTGACGACGTTGTAACGGCTCTTCGACATCTTATCGAGCTTGGTCTCGACGGGCTGGCCGGTCGCTTTCAGCACCCAGCCCTCGCCGCGCTTCTCGACCTCGTTGTCGTGGTGGTACTTGCCCGCGGCGTCGCGAAACGACGTCTTGTGGATCATGCCCTGGTGGAACAGGCGCTGGAACGGCTCCTTCGTCGACACCAGGCCCGCGTCGTACAGGACCTTGTGCCAGAACCGCGCGTACAGCAGATGCAGGACCGCGTGCTCGTTGCCGCCGACGTACAGATCGACCGGCATCCAGTACTTCTCTTCGGCTGGATCCCACGCGACATCATCGCGCTGCGGCGACAGGAACCGCAGGTAGTACCAGCACGAGCCCGCCCACTGGGGCATCGTGTTGGTCTCGCGCGTGCCGCCGCGATACGGCAGCCAGTCCTTCGCGCGCGCGAGCGGCGGCTGGCCGTCGGGCGTCGGCTTGTATTCGTCGATCTGCGGCAGCACGACCGGCAGTTCTTGCTTCGGGACCTCGTGCGTGTTGCCGTCGGGCGTCTCGTAGAGCGGGAACGGCTCACCCCAGTAGCGCTGGCGCGAGAACAGCCAGTCGCGCAGCTTGTAGCGCACGGTGCCTTCGCCGAGCTGATTGTCCTCGAGCCACGCGATCACGCGCTCGATCGCGTGCTGGTTGTCGAGCCCGTCGAGGAACTCGCTGTGCACGTGCTTGCCGTCGCCGGTGTAGGCCGCGAGATCGACGTCGCCGCCGGCGACGACCTCGACGATCGGCAGCGCGAGCTTCTTCGCGAACGCCCAGTCGCGCTCGTCGTGCGCGGGGCACGCGAACACCGCGCCGGTGCCGTAGCTCGCGAGCACGTAGTCGGCGATCCAGATCGGGATGTGCGCGCCGTTGACCGGGTTCACCGCGAACGCGCCGGTCGCGACGCCGGTCTTCGGCGCGTCGGCCGCCTCGACGATGCGATCGCGCTCGCTGCGCTTGCCGGCCTCGACGCGATACGCCTCCACGGCCGCGCGCTGCTCCGGCACGGTGAGCGAAGCGACGAGCGGATGCTCGGGCGCGAGCACGACGTAGGTACCGCCGAACAGCGTATCGGGCCGCGTCGTGAACACCGTGATCGAATCGGTTCCATCGAAAGCCCCGGCCTCGCCGGGGCGCGCAGCACCGCGAGGCGGTGCGGAGTGTCGATCGACGAGCTTGAATTGCACGTTCGCGCCGACCGAGCGGCCGATCCACGTCTGCTGCGCCTGCAGCGTGCCGTTCGGCCAGTCGAGGCCATCGAGATCCTGCACGAGCCGCTCGGCGTACTTGGTGATCGCGAGCATCCACTGGCGCAGCATGCGCTTCTCGACCGGATCGCCGGTCTCGATGTACTTGCCGTCGTGCACCTCTTCGTTCGCGAGCACGGTGCCGAGCGCCGGGCAGAAGTTGACCGGCACCTCGGCGCGATACGCGAGCTGGCGCTCGTACAGCACCTGGAAGATCCACTGCGTCCACTTGTAGTAGTGCGGATCGCTCGTCGCGAGCTCGCGCGACCAGTCGTACGACAGGCCGAGCTTCTGGAGCTGCGACTTGAACGTCGCGATGTTGCGCGCGGTGATCACGCTCGGGTGCTCGCCCGTGCGCTCGGCGCGCCGCTCGGCCGGCAGCCCGAAGCTGTCCCAGCCCATCACGCGCAGCACGTTGAAGCCCATCATGCGCTTCGCGCGCGCGACCACGTCCGTCGCGGTGTAGCCCTTCGGGTGACCGACGTGCAGGCCATCGCCCGACGGGTACGGGAACATGTCGAGCACGTAGTACTTGGGACGCGTGCGATCGGTCGGCGTGGCGAACGTGCGCTCGCGCTCCCAGTACGCCTGCCACTTCGAATCGATCGTCTTGTGATCGAAGCCCGCCATCAGTTCTTCAAGGCGGCGGTGATCCGCTTCGTGATCGCGTCGGGCTCGCCGACGCCGTCGACGCGCTTCAAGATCTGCTTCGCCTCGTAGAACGGCACGATCGGCGCGGTCTCGCTGTGGTACTTCGCGAGCCGCGTCGCGCACGCCTCGGCGGTGTCGTCCTTGCGCTGGACGACCTCGAGGCCGGCGGGCGCCGGGTTGTACTTGATGTGATAGATCGCGCCGGTCTTCGGATCGCTGCGGCGCCCGGTCGTGCGTTCGACGATCAGCTCGTCGGGGACCTCGATCAGCACGACGGCATCGAGCGCGACCCCGGCATCTCGCAGCGCCGCATCGAGCGCTTCGGCCTGCGGGAGCGTGCGCGGAAAGCCATCGAGCATGAAGCCGCCGGCGCAATCCGCCGGATTTTGTCGACCGATACGCTCGAGGATCATCCCGATCACGACGTCGTCGGGAACGAGCTGCCCCGCCTTCATGAACCCATCGGCCTGCACGCCGAGCTTCGTGCCGTCCTTGACCGCGGCGCGCAGCATGTCGCCGCTCGAGATGTGCGGAATGCGAAACGTGTCGACGAGGCGCGCGGCCTGCGTGCCCTTCCCGGCGCCCGGTGGTCCGACGAGGATCATGCGCATGGGGGTTCGTGTACCATGACCGAGTCGTGTTCGGTGGGATCGCGCTCGTGATGGCGGTGGGCCTTTCGGTGTGGGTTGGAATCCATTACCAAGCGCCGGAGTGGCTCGCGATCTACGGCTCGGCGGCGGTCGCTTCGGCGGCGCTCCCGGCGCATCGCTTCGTGGGCGCGATCGCGCTCGCGGTCGGGCTCGCGGTCGCGGTCGGCAGCGCAGTTCTGTTGAAGGATGCATCGCTCGCTCCGACCGATCTGGTTTCGCCGGATGGCGGCGTCGCCGCGCCGGCGCGCGAAGCCGCGGTCGCCGCGGTGACCGCGCTGTGGCTCGTCCTCGGATCGATCCTCAGGCTTCGCCGCGCCTGATCATCTGCACGTGCGGGATGCCGTCCTCGTCGTAGACGTCGGGGGCGTCGGGCGCGCGCGCGAAGCCGAGCTCGGCGTAGAACCGCTCGAGGTGCGCCTGCGCGCCGAGCCGGATCGCGGCGCCGCCGAGCGCGGCGAGCGCGCGCCGCATCAGCTCCTTGCCGAGCCCGGTACCGCGCCACACCGGTGCGACGACCACGCGGCCGATACAGACCTCGGCGTACTTCGCGCCGGCGGGCAGCACGCGCAGGTACGCCGCGATCGCATCGCCGTCGCTCGCCCAGATGTGGCGGGCGGCGCGATCGAGCCCATCGAGGTCGTCGTACGCGCAGCGCTGCTCGACCACGAACACGCGGCTGCGCAGCGCGAGCAGCTCGTAGAGCGTGCCGGTCGCGAGCTCGTCGAAACGCGCGTCGTGCCAGCTGAGCGCCACGACTGTCACGTTACACTGTGGCGGTGGTGGCTCCGCAGCGCGTGTGCGTGTACCTGTCGTCGTCCGATGGCCTGCCGCCGTACGTCGCGGCGATCCAGGATCTGGCCGCCGAGCTCGCGCGCCGGCGCATCACGCTCGTCTACGGCGGCGCGCACCGCGGCTTGATGGGCGTGCTCGCCGACGCGATGCTCGCGGCGGGCGGCACCGCGATCGGCGTGATCCCGCGCGCGCTCGCCGACCTCGAGATCGCGCATCGCGGGCTCACCGAGCTGCACGTCGTCGACACGATGCACCAGCGCAAGGCCCTCATGTACACGCTGGCCGACGCGTTCATCGTGGGTCCGGGCGGGCTCGGCACGCTCGAAGAAGCGTTCGAGACCTTGACCGGCATCCAGCTCGGATATCATCGCAAGCCGATCGTGTTTCTCGACGTCGAGGGCTTCTGGTCGCCGCTCGAACAGTTTCTCGATCACGCGGTGCATGCAGAGGTGCTGCGCCCCGAAGTCCGTACACTGTTTCGCACATCGTCGACGGCGCGCGAGGCGCTGGACCTCTTGGCCGCGTGGTAGCCTCGGGACATGGCATCTCGCGCCGTCGGCGCGTTGCTCGCGGTCTCTGCAGCCGCGCTCGTCGCGGTCTCGCTGGCGACCTCGGCCTGGTGGGACGGCCACCCGCGCGTCGACGGCCACACGATCACCGCGAAGGACGTGCACGTCGGCCTGTGGGCCGCGACCGGTTGCAACACCGGCGGCATCGGCAACTGCGAGGCGGTGAACGTCGCCGACACGTTCGCGATCGCCGGGCTCGCCGAGCTCGCGCTCGCCGGCATCGCCGCGCTGCTCGCGCTCGTGCTCGCGATCAGCGCCGCGCGCGACGGCAAGCGCAAGAAAGCGATCGCGAAGGTCGTGCTCGGTGCCACCGTGCTCGCCGCGGCGGGCGGAGGCATGCTGCTCATCCTCGGTCCGGCGATCCAGAGCGAGAAGGTGGTCGACCTGCCGATCGGCTGGGGGATGATGATGTTCTGGGGTGGCATCGCGGCGGCCTCGCTGGCGGCGGTCGCGACCCTCGCATCGCGGCCCGAGCCGCTGCGCCTCAAGACCGCGCAAGGGCAGAGGATGCCGGCGCAGCCGCCGCCGTTCGACATGCACGACATGCTGCGCGAGCAGCACGGCACGTTGCGGCCGTCGTCGCTCGGGCCCGAGCCGATCCTCGGTGGCGCGCTCGCCGACATGCGCATCGACAGCGACGCTCTCGGCCAGGCGCCGACCCCGCTCATCAGCCGCGTGCCGACGCTGCGCGCGCTCTACGACCAGGATGGCGCCGGCCTCGTGCCTTCGCCGCCGAAACCGGTGTTGCCAACTCGCGCGCCGACTCCGATCTCGCGCGCCGCGGTCGGCGCGCTCGTCGGCATCCCGACGCCGCCGGGTGTTCCCGCCGCCGAGCCGCGCACGATCTCGTCGCTGCCGCCGCCGCCGTCGAACGTGTTCCCGCGCGCGGAGTCCGAGCCGATCGAGCCGCCGCCGCCGCCTGCACCGCCGCCGCCGGCACCGCCGCCGCGTGCACCGCCGCCGCCGCGCTCGCCGATCGGCCGCACCACGCCGCCGCCGCTCGCGCGGCCCAAGCCGCCGAGCCTCGCGCCGACCTCGCGCCCGCAGATCCCGTTGCCGGCGCGCGGCTCCGCGCCGGGGATTCCCACCGAGAAGCGCTCGAAGCCGACGATCGCGCACGCGATTCCACCGCCGCCGGTCAGCGAGCCGCACGGGCCGCGCCTCGAGACCGAGCAAGACGGCCGACTCGCCGACGGCATGCGCGAGACCGCGTCGATCGACTCCGTTGGCACCGCCGGCGACGAGCTCGACGCGAAGCAAGCGCGGACCACGAAGCCGCGGATCGCCGCGCCGGCGGCTCCGCCCGTCGAAGCGCCGGATCCCGAGGATCGCACCGACGTCGGTGTCGTGATCGCAAGGCCCGGCTTCGCCGGGCACATCGAGCCCGCGACGAGCCAGACGAGTACCGCGGAGCAGCCCGTCGCGGCGCCGCCGCCAGAACCCGCGACGGCCGCCGCGCCGCCGGAGCCCGCGCCGGCCGTCGCGCCGCCGCCGCCGAAGCCCGCGCCGGTCGTGGCGCCACCGCCACCCGCGGCCGTGCCGCTGTCGACCGCGCCGGCGACGCTGCCGCCGCCCAAGACCGCGCAGGTCGCGACGAGCGGTCCGACGCCGGCATGCCCGCAGTGCGAGTCACCGATGGCGTGGGTCGAGGAGCACCTGCGGTTCTACTGCAAGCAGTGCCGCATGTACTTCTGATGGCGAAGCTGCTGCTGATCCGGCACGGACAGGCGTCGTACGGCGAGGCCGACTACGACCGGCTCTCGACGCGCGGCCACGACCAGGCGCGCGCGCTCGGTGCGCATCTGCGCGGCGCGACGATCGACACGCTGTACGTCGGGCCGCTGCGCCGCCAGATCGAGACCGCGACGAGCGCGGCCGAGACCGCCGCCGGCGCGCTGCCCGCGCAGACCACGCTGCCCGAGCTCGCCGAGTATCCGGCCTTCGAGCTGATCTCGCGCCTCATGCCGCGGCTCGCCGCCGAGGACACGCGGTTTGCCCGACTCGCGACGCAGCCCTCGCGCGAGCTCGCGAACGAGGCGTTCCAGACGATCATGCGGCGCTGGATGCGCGACGACTGGTACGTCGACGGCATCGAACGCGTCGGCGAGTTTGCGGCGCGCGTGCGGCGCGGGCTCGAGCGCATCGTCGCCGAGCTGCGCTCCGGCGCGAACGTCGCGGTCGTCACCTCGGCCGGCCCGATCGGCGTCGCGGTCGGGCTCGTGTTCGGCGCGACCCCGCTGCACATGGTGCGAACCAGCGCCGTCATCCGCAACGCCTCGATCACCGAGCTCCTCGTGCGAACGGCCGAGTTCGCCTGGCATCCCGAGCAGGTATCGCTGCTCGCGTTCAACTCGCTCGCACATCTGCCGCCGGAGCTGGTGACGGAGTACTGAGGCAGGCTTTGGGCTTTGGGCTTTGGACTTTGGCCAGAGTCGGAGTACTCACCTTCTGGCCAAAGCCCACAGCCCAAAGCCCAAAGCCCGGAGCTCTACCCATGGACTTCGATCCTCCCGAGCACGTCCGCCCCCTCCTCGCGCGCATCGAGCAGTTCGTCGCCGAGCACGTCATTCCCGCCGAGCG
>DASXCY010000105.1:0-48766 GCA_036490935.1 Kofleriaceae bacterium
CTGCAGATCGTGTTTCGCGATCGCGATCCCGCCGAGGTCATCCTGCGGCTGCGCCTGCTCGTGCGCGGGATGTTCATCGGCGAGCGGCTCGACTGCACGTGGACGGAAGAGGTCTCGCTCGTGCCGCCCGCACGCGACGCGCTCACCTTGCAGCTCGATTGACCTGCGCCGGCATGTGCGAGACGTGCGGCGCGCGACGGCCGCTGTCGTCGCCACCATCGTCGCCGCCGTCGTCACCGCTATCGCCGCCGTCGTCGCCGCCGTCGTCGCCGCCGTCGTACGAGCCGTCGTCGCTACCGTCGTCGCACGAGCCGTCGTCGCACGTGCCGTCATCGGTGCCGTCGTCGGTCGTGCTGACGTCGATGTCGGTATCGCTGCTGCACACGCTGTAGTCGAGGATCAACGCGTGCAAGCGCGCACCGCCGGCGCTATCGACGTGGCTGACGCTGCAGCTCTCGAGCTGCTGCTCGGTCGTGAGCTGGAACGTGGTCTCGCACAGCTGCGAGCACTCGTGCTGCGTCGCGCAGGCCTCGACTTGCAGCCGATACGCGGGTGGCACGTAGGAGTACAGATCGCGCTCCTCTCCGGAGCACGTACAACCGGCGACGAACGCGAGTGCGGCGATGACGAGGCGGTGCATGCCCGGGACAAAGAGCATCGAGCGTGCCGCGGCCCAGCTTCACAGTCGTTCACGTTGCTTCACGCTGGCGTAAAAGTCCGGCGATAAGCGCCCGTCTCCTGGACGCGGAACGCGGTCGCAACGCGGCGCGTGGTGTCTCCGGGATTCACACGTGCCGCGCGCACCACTATTCCTCGATCGGAAACGCGGTGGAAACACGCCACGTGTCAGGATCTCGACGTGCCGCGCGCCCGATCGATCATCCAGGTGCATCACCGCGGCGATCGTGGTGTCGACGGCATCCTGAAGCTGATCGAGCTGGCCAGCCACGACGGTCCGATCGAAGGTGTGCTCGGTGCGATGTGCGTCGAGATCGCGGCGATCGGCGAGGCGGAGATCGCGAGCATCTACGTGCGCGAGGACGACTCGCTCGTCATGCGCGGCAATCACGGCTTCGGCGCCGGCGCGTTCGGCACGACGCTCGCGGTCGGCGAAGGCATCACCGGATTCGTTGCCGAGTGCATGCGCCCGATCTCGGCGGCGCACGCCGCGACCGACGCCAAGTACAAGCACGTGCCCGGTCTCGGCGAGGAGCGGTTCCCGGTGTTCGTCGGCGTGCCGCTGATCGGCGGTGGCGCGACGATCGGCGTGCTCGTGCTGCAGCGCCGGCGCCGCGCGTTCGCCGCCGGCGAGGTCACGCTCGCCACCGCGCTCGGCGCTCCGGTCACGCTCGCGATCGAACGACGCCGCGCCCAGGCCGTGCGCTCGGCGCGGATCGTCGGCTGCGGCCACGGCGGCGAGGTCGTGCTCGGCCGCGCCGGCGTGGTGCCGACGGCAACCGCGGTGCCGGCGGCGCCCGCCGATCTCGAGCGCGCGCTCGCGCGGCTGCAGGACGACCTCGGGCGCGCGGTGCGCCGGCTCGCCGAGACCGATGACGCGCGTGTCGGTGCGGCGCTCGACCGGTTCGCGCTCGCGCTCACCGACCAGCGGCTGCGCGAGCGACTCGTCGAAGCGGCGGCGCAACCGAGCGGGCTGCGCGGCGTCGCGAAGGATTATGCGCGCGCACCGGCCGCCGACCCCGAGCGCGTGTCCGAGATCGAGGAATTGTGCGCGCTGATCGGCTCGACCGATTCGCGCAGCACGCTGCGCCCGGGCTCGGTGTGGCTTGCCGATCGCGTCGGCGCGTTCGTCGCGATCGCGGCCGTCGCGCGCGCCGCCATCGCGATCGTCGCGGCCGACCGCGCGAGCGAGACCGCGATCGCGATCGCGGCGGCCGCGCGGCTGCCGCTGGTCTCGAGCGCGCATGGCGTGTTCGGCTGGACGCGTCCCGGCGACCTGCTCGCGGTCGACGGCGCGACCGGCACCGTGCTCGTGCATCCCGCGCCGACCGAGATCGAGCGGCTGCGCCACCGATGATCTTTCACGTCGTGCCGGCGGACGAATGGGAACGCGCGCGCGCCGCCGGCGTGTACGCGCCCGACAGCCTGCGCGAGCTCGGCTTCATCCACCTCTGCGAGCAGCACCAGGTCGCGGGCGTGCTCGCGCGGTTCTTCGCGGGCCGCAGCGATCTCGTCGTACTCGCCGTGCGCGAGGATCGGCTGCGCGCCGCGCTGCGCCGCGAGCCGGTCGACGGCGACATGTTCCCGCACCTGTTCGGCCCGCTCGAGCTCGATGCCGTCGTGGGCGTGACTCATTCGACCGCGCCCTGACACAGCCAGCGCCGGCGCCGCCGGTCGTAGTAGACCCACAAGCAGTCGCCGCGGCGCAGCTCCGCGAAGTGATATTCGCGATGCACCTCGTGCTGCGCCCACCAGCCGCCCGACACCACGTATGGGCCGAGGATGCGTACGACCGCGCCTTGCTCGAGCCCGGCGAGCAGCCAGCCGTCGTCGCGAACCTGCCGCGCCTGCAGCGGCAGCAGCTGCGGCCGCGTGTGGATGCGGCGCACGAGCGGGCGCACGACACGCGCCTCGGGCGTCGCGCCGACGACATGCGCGAGCCGCTCCCAGCCGAAGCTCGCCTCGGGCAAGTGGCCATCGCGCAGCACCGCGCGCACCACCGCCTCGTCGCCGAGCTCGGCGCGCACGCGCGCGAGCGCCTCGTCGGCCGCGCGCAGATCGCGGCGCGGCTTGTGCGCGAACATCGCGAGCTGCTCGCGCGTCGCCGCGACGTCGTCGGCCCACACGCGCGCGGCGTTGACCGGCGCGCCAAGTCCGTACACATGTTCGGACGCGCCGCGCTCTTGCGCAGTGCGTCCGACGAGCATGCCGGAATAGCGTAAGTGCACGAGGCGCGCGAGGGCGCGCGCGTCGAGCGTCGGCGCGGCCGGCTTGATGCAATCGTGACGCGGCTCGGTCTTGCCGACCGCATGACGCAGCACGAGCTCGACGTGCAGCGCGGCGAGCGCACGGCCATTCGCGGCGAGCCGATCGAGCAAGCGCCCGATCGCGCCCACGAGCACGAACACGAGTTGCTCGGTGTCGTCCACGTCGTCGTCGAGCACGACGCGTTCATCCGGCGCCTCGGGCGGCGGCACCGGCACGAGCGGATCCCAGCGCTCGCCGGCCGCGAGCTGGTAGAGGCGATGCGCGTCCTTCCCGAACCGCTCGAGGATGCCGCCGCCGGGCAGCCGCACGAGCTGGCCGAGCGTGGTCACGCCGAGCCGCGCGAGCGCGTCGCGCAGCTTCGCGTCGACGTCGAGCCGCGCGAGAGGCACCGAGCTCGCGAGCGCGCGCTCGTCGGAATCGGCGCGCAGGATCGCGCATCCCGTCTTGGCTGCGCGGGCGCCAGGCTCGCCGCCCGAGGCGATCGAGCGATCGGCCGCGCCCATGGCGCGGGCGATCGCGTACGTCGCGAACCGCGAGAATCCGATCACGACCGCGCCCGCGAAGCCGAGCTCGCCGATCGCGCGCTGGATCGCCAGCGCCCACGCCCGCGTGTCGCCGAAGATGCGCGCGAGCCCGTCGCCGTCGAGCCAGAACGTGCCGGGCTCGGCCGCGGCCGGCTCCACGCGAGGTGACAGCGCATGCAGCGCGCCGCGCAGCTGCACGATCGCGGCCTCGATCCGCTCGGGCGCGACGACGCGCGCGTGCAGCATGCCGCACAACCCGAGTGCGTGCGCGTAGCGCTGGCCCGGCAACACGCCGGTCGCGCGTGCTCGCTCGCACGCCCACAGCACCACGCCTTGCGGCCGATCTTCGTCGATCACGACGACCGGATGCGCGCGCAGCTCGGGCTCGTCGCGCCATGCGAGCTGCAGCGGCAACGCGGGAAGATCGACGCATGCGATGCGCACTGCACGAGTGTTCAGCTATCGAAAAGCATAGTCAACACACCCATTTCAATCCGGACGATCCCGCCTACGCTCGCCACCAATGAAAGACCTGGTCATCGTCATCACGGGGGCATCGGGCGGGATCGGCGAGGCGGTCGCTCACGAAGTCGCCCGCCGCGGCGCGCGCGGCATCGTGCTCGCCGCCCGCCGCAAAGCCGAGCTCGCACGCGTGGCAAGCCAGCTCGGCTCGCCCGCGGTGTGGGCCCCGATCGACGTCACGCGGCGCGCCGACAACGAGCAGCTTCGCGAGATCGCGCTCGCGAAGTTCGGCGCGATCGACGTGTGGATCAACAACGCGGGCCGCGCGCTGTCGCGCAATGTCTCGCAGCTCACCGATGACGACCTCGACGACATGATCACCGTCAACGTCAAGTCGGTGCTGTACGGCATCCAGGCGGTGCTGCCGCATTTCAAGGAGCGCAAGCGCGGCCATATCATCACGATCTCGTCGGGCCTCAGCCGGTTCCCGTTCGCGTCGTTTCGCAGCGCGTACAGCGCGTCGAAGGCCGCGGTGAACTTGCTGATGGCGAGCCTGCGCGTGGAATTGCGCACCGAGTTCCCGGGCATCCACACGACGACCGTGATGCCCGGTGTCGTCGCGACCGACTTCGGCAACAACGCGCGCCACGGCGGCGTCGACAGCAGAACGCTCCCGGGCGCGCAACCGGCAACTGAAGTAGCCACCGTGATCGCCGATGTGATCGAGAAGCCGGTCGCCGAGATCTATACGCGCCCACAGATGAGAGAGCTGGCTGCCAAATATTTCAGCGCGGAGGACGTGACCGCGATCGAAAGTCAGTTCCATTGAGCTGCGTTCTCGTGCGATAGAGCCGTCATGAAGCTCACGCGTCTGCTGCTGGTGACTGCCCTCCTCGGTGCCTGCGTCGGGAACGATACCGACGACGTCACGACGATCCGCGACTCGATCAGCCCGGCGACGATCCAGATCGCCGGCAACATCCGCACGTGCGAGGACATCGCCGCCGGCGACGACGTGGCGTGCCACGCGCACGTGCTCGTCGACGAGGATGGCCACACGCTGGCGGCGACGACGCCGGCCGGCTACGGGCCGAGCGACATGCGCTCCGCGTACAACCTGACGGCGGCCGGGAGCTCGTCGATCACGGTCGCGATCGTCGACGCGTACGGCTACTCGAACGCGGAGGCCGACCTCGGCGTGTACCGCTCGCAGTTCGGCCTGGCCGCATGCACCACCGCGAACGGTTGCTTCAAGAAGGTCAACCAGAGCGGCCAGGCGCGAAACTATCCGAGCGACAACGTCGGCTGGGAGCAGGAGACCGCGCTCGATCTCGACATGGTCAGCACGGCGTGTCCGAGCTGCAAGATCGTGCTCGTCGAAGCGAGCAGCGCATCGTTCGCGAACCTCGCGACCGCGGAGAACACGGCCGCGTCGCTCGGCGCGCACGCGATCTCGAACAGCTACGGCGGCGGCGAGAGCGGCTCGACGAGCTACGAGTCGGCGTACAACCACGCGGGCATCGCGATCACGGTGAGCTCGGGCGATGAAGGCTATGGCCCGGAGTTCCCGGCATCGTCGCCCCACGTGACGGCGGTCGGCGGCACGAGCCTCACCCACGCGAGCAACGCGCGCGGCTGGTCGGAGACGGTGTGGGCCGACGGCGGCAGCGGCTGCAGCGCGCTGTACGCGAAGCCGGCGTGGCAGCACGATAGCGGCTGCGCGCGGCGCACGGTCGCGGACGTCGCGGCGAACGCGGATCCGAACACCGGCGTCGCGGTGTACGGCCCGGCAACGAAGCGCAAGACGGCGTGGATGGTGTTCGGCGGCACGAGCGTGAGCTCGCCGTTCATCGCCGGCATCTACGGCGCGAACGGCGGCTCGGTCAGCTACGGCTCGAACCCGTATGGCGACACGGCCGCGCTCTACGACGTGACGTCGGGCAAGAACGGCAGCTGCGGCGGCTCGTACCTGTGCACCGCGGGAGCCGGCTACGACGGCCCGACCGGCCTCGGCACGCCGAACGGCGCCGCGGCGTTCTAGCCGGTTCTGGCCGGTTCTGGCCGATCAAAACGTGACGACGGCGCGAATCGAGGTGCCCGCGTGCATCAGATCGAACGCCTCGTTGATGCGCTCGAGCGGCAGCGTGTGAGTGATCAGCCGATCGATCTCGATCCGGCGATCCATGTACCAATCGACGATGCGCGGTACGTCGGTGCGGCCGCGCGCACCGCCGAACGCGGTGCCTTTCCACACGCGGCCGGTGACGAGCTGGAACGGTCGCGTCGCGATCTCCTGCCCCGCCCCGGCGACGCCGATGATCACGCTCGTCCCCCAGCCGCGATGGCAGCACTCGAGCGCCTGGCGCATGAGCGTGACATTGCCGACGCATTCGAAGCTGTAGTCGGCTCCGCCGTCGGTGAGCTCGACGAGGTGCGGTACGAGGCTGCCGTCGACCGCGTGCGGATTCACGAAGTGCGTCATGCCGAGCTCGCGCGCGAGCGCCTCGCGCGCCGGATTCACGTCGACGCCGACGATCTGCATCGCACCGACCATGCGCGCGCCCTGCACGACGTTGAGGCCGATGCCGCCGAGCCCGAACACGACGACGCGCGCGCCGGCCTCGACGCGCGCGGTCCATAGCACCGCGCCGATGCCGGTCGTGACGCCACAGCCGACGTAGCAGATCTTGTCGAATGGCGCGTCGGGCCGCACCTTCGCGAGCGCGATCTCGGGCAGCACCGAGTGGTTCGCGAACGTCGAGCAGCCCATGTAGTGGTGGATCGGCTTGCCGCGATACGAGAACCGGCTCGTGCCGTCGGGCATGAGGCCTTTGCCCTGTGTCGCGCGAATCGCGGTGCACAGGTTCGTCTTGCGTGACAGGCACGATTTGCACGTGCGGCACTCCGGCGTGTAGAGCGGGATCACGTGATCGCCGGGCCGCAGCGTCGTGACGCCCGGGCCGACCTCGAGCACCACGCCCGCACCTTCGTGGCCGAAGATCACCGGGAACAGGCCCTCGGGGTCGGCCCCGGAGCGCGTGAGCTCGTCGGTGTGGCACACCCCGGTCGCCTTCATCTCGACGAGCACCTCGCCCGCCTTCGGGCCTTCGAGGTCGACCTCCTCGATCTGCAGCGGCTGCTTGGCTTCGAACGCGACGGCTGCGCGAGTCTTCATCGCGAAACTATAAACCGCTCGGTCCGCGGCGCGACAGGACGTGAGTCCAGCCCGGGCCGCGCTGCTTGTCTTTGAGCACGCGCACGGAGACGCGAAACCCCTCGGCGCCGGCCACGCCCCCGGCGGCGCGGGTACGCGCGGCTTCGGCGCGCAGCGAGACGAGCGAGCCGAGCGAGACCGTGTCTTCGGTCTTCTCGGTCAAGCACGCGACCGCCGCGTCGTGCGTTTGCGCGAGCGTGACGAGCCGGCCCTGGATCGGCATCGGCATCTCGACCGCGCTGCGCACGAGATCGATCACGATCAGGCCGAACGCGCCCGAGCGCAGCAGGCGCTCCGCCGAGCGCGCGGCGGCCGCGGCATCGGGCGCACGCACCACGACGAGCGCCGCGAGGTCGACGCCGGTTTCGGCCACGTCGGGCGGATAGAACGTGCTCGCCGCCGATGCGATCCACGCGACCGGCTCGGCTTGCGCTTGCGCCTCGGCGACGAGCTCGATCGCCGCGGTCAGCGTCGCGCTCGCGCCGCGCGCCGACAGCTCGACGAGCCGGCCGCGCATCACATCGAGCCCCCAGCGCGCGGCTGCCGGCTCGCCGTGGCGCGCGCGCAGCTCGTCGAACGGCAAGATCTTCGCTGTGGCCGCTGTGCCACGCGCGCTCGCGAGAAATCGCCGCAGCTCGTCGTCCATTGTCAGATCCGTAGCAGATCTCTCTGACGGGCACGTCGAGTGCAGATCCCGGGGGTATGGAATCGAAAGATTGGGATATCGTCGACGAAGCAAGCCTAGAGTCGTTCCCCGCGAGCGATTCGCCGGCATGGGGCCAATCCGCTACCGAAATTCCCGAGCCCGAGATCATCGTCGAGCTCGAGACCGAGCCCCTGCAGCGCCGGCGCTCGCGCATCGGCTACATCGTCGGCGCGGTGGTCGCGGCGGCGGGCTTGTTCTCGTTCGTCTATTACCTCCGCAGAGTGCGCCGGTAACGCGCCGCGCGCACGCGCTCTCACAACCGACGAAAAGAGGTTTGCGTGGCACGCATCGCATTCGTCCTCGGCGAGGACTTCGAAGACAGCGAGTTCCGGATTCCGTATGACTCCCTGCGCTCCGCCGGCCATCAGATCGAAGTGGTCGGCGCCAAGACCGGCGAGGTCGTACACGGCAAGCAGGGCAAGGAACAGGTCACGATCGAGGCCGCGTGCTCGGAGACCGATCCGGGCGACTACGACGCGCTCGTCATCCCGGGCGGCTATTCGCCCGATCACCTGCGCACCGATCGCGCGGTCGTGAATTTCGTGCAGCACTTCGTGCACGCCGGCAAGCTCGTCGCCGCGGTCTGTCACGGCCCGCAGCTGCTCATCGAGGCCGACGCGGTCGAAGGCAAGACCGTGACGTCGTGGCCGTCGGTGCACACCGATCTGGTCAATGCCGGCGCTCGCTGGATCGATCGCGAGGTCGTCGTCGACGGCCAGCTCATCACGTCGCGCAAGCCGGACGATCTGCGCGCGTTCTCCGCCGCGATCCGCGAGCACCTGACGTAGCGCTACTTGGGCGGCACGAGCGCGGCGAGCTCCGCGAGCACGGCCGCGCTGCTGTGCTCGCCCTTCGTGACCACGGCGCTCGCCGAGGCGCGCAGCCGCGACCGTTCGTCGGCGCCGAGATCCTTGCTCGTCCACACGATCACGGGCACGCGGCGGCCGGACTCGTCACGCCGCAGCCGATCGAGAAACTCGAAGCCGCTCATGCCGGGCATGAGCAGATCGAGCACGATCGCGGCGGGCGGCGCGGCGCGCACCGCCAGGAGACCCGCCGGGCCGTCTTGCTCGCAGCGCGCGGCGTAGCCGAGGCGCTCGAGCGTCGCCGCCATCAGCTTGAGTGACCCGATGTCGTCGTCGATGACGAGCACGGTGCCGTCGTGAGGCGGTACGTGCGCGCGCGAGAGCGAGCCGATCAGCGCATCGGTATTGACCGGCTTGGCGAGAATGTCGTGCACCGCGAACCCGGCGACCGCACCGCGCTCCGCGACGACCGTGATCACGACGACCGGGACGTCGCGGTTTTCGGTCTTGCTGCCGCGGATCGCGTGCAGCACCTCGAGGCCGCTCATGTCGGGCAACAGCAGATCCAGCGTGATCGCGTCGAACGTGCGCTCCTTGCAGCGCGCGAGCGCGTCGCGGCCCGAGCTCGTCACGTCGACCGCATAGCCGGCCGCGCCGAGGATCTCGACGAGCGCGCGCTGATCGGCGGGATCGTCCTCGATGACGAGCACCGACGGCGCGTTCGCCGACACGTGGATCGGCTGCGGCAGCGCGACCGCCGGCGCGCGCTTCATCGTGCGCGGCAACACGGCGTGAAACGTCGTGCCCACGCCGACCGTGCTCTTGACGCCGACCGTGCCGCCCTGCGCCTCGACGAGCCGCTTCGTGAGCGCCAGCCCCAGGCCGGTGCCGCCGCGCTTCTGGCCGTCGGTCGAGACCTGCTGGAACTCGCCGAACAACCGCGCGAGCCCTGCGGGCGAGATGCCGACGCCGGTGTCCTCGACCTCGAAGCGCACGCGATCGCCTTCGGCGAGCGCGCGGATCGTGATGCGCCCGCCCTCGGGCGTGAACTTGATCGCGTTCGACAGGTAGTTATAGAGGACCTGTTTGAGGCGCGCGGGATCGAGCTCGAGCGCCTCGATCGCGGGTTCGACGTGGGATTCGACGGTGACGCGCGCCGATGCCGCCGACGTGCGCAGGATGCCGAGCACCTCGTCGATCATCGCCGACGCCTGGATCGGCTCGGGCAGGAACTCGAGCTTGCCGGCCTCGACCTTCGAGAGATCGAGCACGTCGTTGATGAGCTGCAGCAGGTGACGGCCGCTGCGCAGGATGTCGCCGAGGAACTCGTGCTGCTGCGGCCCGGGCGGGACGAGCCCGTCGTGCATGAGCTCGGAGAACCCGAGGATCGCGTTGAGCGGCGTGCGGAGCTCGTGCGACATGTTCGCGAGGAACTGCGACTTGTATGCGCTCGCGCGCGCCAGCTCGTCGGCTTTTTGCTCGAGCCCGCGGCGCGCCTCGAGCAGCTCGGCGGCCTGCCGCTGGGTCTCGACGAGCAGCGTGACGGCCGCGGCGCGACCGTGCGCGACCTCGAGCGCGATCGCGATCGCATCGCGCACGGCATGCAGCAGCTCGGCGTCGCGCGCGCTCCACTCGGCGATCGTCGCGAGCTCGACGAGCCCGGTGATCTTGTCCGCGACGACAAGCGGCGCGAGCACGAGCGAACGCGGATCGCCTTCGACGAGACCCGAGCGGATCGGCATGCGGCCGGCGGGCACGGTGAGCACGGTCGGCTCGGCGCGCTGCGCGGCTTCACCGACGAGATCCTCGCCGAGCGCGAACGTCGCGGTCGGCCGCTTCGCCACGCCGGTCGCGCCGAGCGGATGCAGGCGGCCGTCCTCGCGCCGCGCGTACACGATGCCGGCGGCCGCGCCGAGATAGCGCACGAGGAAGCGGATCGCGCGATCGGCGACCTCCTCGGGCGCGAGCTCCGCGCGCAGCTCGATCGCGAGGCCGACCTGGCCTGCTTTGATCCAGTCGGTGCGATCCCGGTCGTCCCCCAGCGCGCGCAGCCGGCTCGCCATCTCGTTCGCGTCGCGCGCGATCGCACCGACCTCGTCGGCCCGGCGCGCCGGGATCTCGGTCGCGAAGTCGCCCGCGCCGAACCGCCGGAAGCCGGCCGCGAGGTCGGCGAAGCTCCGGTACAGGCCGCGCGTGATCCAGATCGACAGCGCGAGCACGAGCGCGAGGCTCGCGAGGCTGAGCGCGAGCTGGTAGTGGGCACCCGACGTCTCCGCGTCGGTCGCGGCGGTGAACGCGTCGGTGAGCGCTTGCTTGTCGAACCCGGTCGTGCGGTCGATGAGCTCGGTCGCGTGCGCCTGCTTGGCCTGCATCGCCTCGAGCTCGTGCGCGAGCGCGTCGGGCGACTCGCCCTTGATCATCCGCCGCGTCACCGACTCGGCGGCCTGGTAATAATCGACGATGGCGACCCGCAGCGACGCGAGATCGTCGGGCGCGATCGCGCCGCGCGCGGTGTCGAGCTGGCCGAGCAGGGCGATTTGCTCGCGGTGCGCGTCGTCGAGCGCCTCGGTGTCGCCGGCCTGCGCCGCATCCTGCAGGCGATGGCGAACGCGCTCGAACGAGCCCGTCACCTGGCCGCGAAGCCCGATCTTCGGGATGAAACGGTCGCGGATCGAATCGAGCTGCGCGTCGACCCGTCGCTGCGCGACCTCGCCGGCGACGACGATGATCGTCAGCCCGAGAGCTGCCGCGGCCACGATCGCGAGCAGCTTGAACCGCAGCGATGACAAACCCATTCGACCTGAGCTGTTATAGCTCAGCACCGCAATTTCTGCGCGCCCGGTCTTGAATGCATTCGGCAGCCGCCAGAGGATCGTCTGGTTCGCTCATGAAGTGGTGGCTTATTGCAACTTGGATCGGGTGGTCCGCGATCGCCCATGCTCAGGCCTCGGACGAAGGGCTCGCGCTGCCCGACGTGCGCGTGCACGGCTTCGTGAGCGAGGGCGGCTTTCTCTCGACGGACAACGACTACATCGGCAAGTCCTCGCGCGGCACCCTCGAGTTCTTCGAGGCCGCGATCAACGCGCAGACCGATCTGAGCGACAAGCTGCACGTCGGCCTCCAGCTGTTCTCGCAAGACGAGGGCGCGCAGAACGACTCCACGCCGCGCCTCGACTGGGGCTTTCTCGACTATCACTGGCGGCGCGAGCTCGGCATCCGAGCCGGCCGCGTGCGCATCCCGTTCGGCCTGTACAACGAGTACATCGACATCGATTCGTCGCGCGTGCCGATCCTGCTGCCGCAGAGCGTATATCCGCTCACCGAGCGGACGGTCCTCAACTCGCAGACCGGATTCCTCGTCTACGGCGACCTGCCGCTGTGTCATTTCGGATCACTCGAGTATCAGGCCTACGGCGGCGAGCTGTCGACGCCCCTGGCGCCGGGTCAGGACGCCAACTCGTCGCGCCTCTATCAGATCGACAGCAAGTATATCTACGGCGGCCAGCTGTTCTGGCATCCGCCCGTCGACGGGCTGCGCGTCGGCGGCTCGTGGCTGCGCGCCGGGCTCGACGAGTACATCAACCTCGCGCCCGCGCTCACCCAGCTGTTCATCATGGAAGGCGTCGTGCCGCCGACGTTCGACGGCAACGTCATCGGCTCGATCCGCCCGGCGAACTTCTGGATCGCGTCCGCCGAGTACATGGTCGACGACTGGCAGTTCGCCGCGGAGTACAGCCGGTGGTTCGAGCGCGCGCGGTTCGATCCGGTCGTCTTGCCGGCCGCGACGAGCGACAACGAGCGCTTCTACGGGCTCGCGGCGTATCACATCAACGACGAGCTCGCGGCGAGCGCGTACTACTCGGTGCTGTACACCGACGTCAACGACCGCAGCGGCTCGAACAAGATGGCGTTCCCCAGCAAGTACGACGCGTGGTCGCGCGACGCCGCGGCGACGCTCCGCTGGGACGTCAACGATCACTGGTTGTGGAAGGCCGAGGCGCACTTCATCGACGGCGCCGCGTACGTGTCGGCGACCCAACCGATGCCCGCCCGCTACTGGGGCATGTTCCTCGTCCGGACCACGGTGACGTTCTGATGATGCGCCGCGGCCTGTTGCTCGCGCTCGTGCTGCTCGCCGCCGGCGGCGGCAGCTCGCGCGCCGGCGGCGATGACGCGTACGAGATCATCGTCAATCCTGCGGTCGACGTGTCGGAGATCGATCGCGACACGCTGCGCGACATCTACTTGAAGAAGGTCAACGAGCTCGACGGCCACGACACGCATCCGATCGGGCTGGCCTCGAAGTTCCCCGCGGCCGAGCGCTTCATCCACGACGTGCTGCGCAAGACGCCGTCGCAGCTCAAGAGCTACTGGAACCAGCAGATCTTCTCGGGCAAGGGTGTGCCGCCGCCCGACGCGGACTCGCCTTCGGCCGCGATCGACTACGTGCTCGATCACGAGGGCGGCGTCGGCTACCTGCCGGCCGGCACACCGCCGGGCAAGGCGAAGCTCGTCCGCCTGCGCTGATCGCGATCCGCGTCCTACAACCGTGGCCATGCAACCGCCGCGGGCAGTACGAGCCAAAGGCTCGCGAGCACTAGCGCGCGCAAGCGCGCGCATGCGGGGCGTCATCATCGAGCCCGCCTTGTTGCATGCCACGTACCCCGCGACGCTAGCGCCGGCCGCGCGGCACGCCGAACGTCGCGGTCGCGGTCTGCCGCTTGCCGTCGCGCACGAACACGACCGTCGTCTCGGTGCCGGGCTTGGCCGCCTGGAGCACGAACATCAGGTCGTTGATGTTGCGCACCTCGACCGCGCCGACCTGCACGATTCGATCGCCGCCGTGGAGGCCGGCCTTTTGCGCCGGCCCGTCGGGCACGACGTCGGACAGCTGCACGCCGGGCGGCGCGCCCGGATCGTCGGTGTATGACGGCACGGTGCCGAGCGACGCGCCGATGTGGCGCACGTCGCCTCCGCTCGACTCGGGCGGCGATTTCACGTACGTCAACGGCGCGCTGCGGTTCGCGACCGCGCGTGTCACGTCGGCGACGATCTTCGCGACCTGCGCGCCACCCGCCGCGTTGATCTTGTCGGAGTCGTCGGTCGCGGTGTGATAGTCGAGATGGCTCCCGGTGAACAGGAACAGCACCGGCACGCCCGCGACGTAGAACGACATCTGATCGCTCGGGCCGTAGCCGGAGCCGCCGATCGTGCAGTCGACGCGCGCGGCATCGCATGCGGGCTGCACGAGGTCGTGCCACTCCTTCGCCGAGTCGCCGCCGTTGACGATCAGCTTGTCGTTTCGCATGCGGCCGACCATGTCCATGTTGATCATCGCGAAGATCGACTGCTTCTCGATCGGATGCGCGACGAAGTCCGCCGAGCCGAGGTCGCCCTCTTCCTCACCCGAGAACGCGATGAAGTAGACGTCGTGCGCGAGCTCGCCCTTCTTCGCGCCGAGCGTGCGCGCGACCTCGAGCATCGCGGCCACGCCCGACGCGTTGTCGTCGGCGCCGTTGTGAACGGCATGCACCTTGGGATCGAGCGCGTTCCAGCCGCCGCCCATGCCGAGGTGATCGAGATGCGCGCCGACCACGACCGCACCTTCCGCGGTGTGGTTGCCGCGCAGGATGCCGATCACGTTCTCGGTCGGCGTGCGCGTCGCGGTCAGCACGACCGCGATCTTCGCGCGCTTCACGCCCTTGCCGATCGCCGCGCGCTTGACGAACAGCACCGGGATGCCGGCGTCGCCGCTCATGCCGACCGCATTCGCGTCGATCTCGCCCTTCGGCGCGAGTGCCGGCAGCTCGGCCTCGTCTTGCTTCGGATCGCCGTCGTCGACGACGATCAGCCCGGCCGCGCCGTGGCCGCGCGCGAGGAACGCCTTGTAGCGCGGGTCCGAGTGCGGATCCTTGGGATCGGGCGCGAAGCGATGGACGAGCACGACCTTGGTCTTGACGTCCTTGCCCTTGTAGTCGTCGTCGAGGCCCCAGCCGACCGCGACGACCGGCGCGTCGACCTTGGCGCTCGCCGAGTACGGCGCGGGCACGTAATCGGTCACCGGCTTGCCGTCGAGCGTGAGCCCCTTGCCCGTCGTCGTCTCGACGATCGCGGTCGTCACGTCGAACGTCTGGCGCCGGACCTCGAGGCCGGCCCGCTCGAGCTGCTGCTGCACGTAGTCGGCGGAGTCGGCGAGGCCCTTCGTGCCGATACCACGGCCTTCGCGCGCGTCGTCGGCGAGCCACGCGTCGTCGCGCATGAACCGATCCGGCGCCGCGCTCTCCGGCGCGTACACCGGGTTGTCGACGTGATCGACCCAGTCGGCGACGAACACGTTGGTGTCGTGCACGCCGGCCGGGCCGCCGGTCATGCGATAGACCTCGCCCTTGTCGGTCTTCACCACGTCGCGCCGGTTCGACGAGAACGCCAGCTTCGTGCCGTCCGGCGAGAACATCGGAAAGCCGTCGAAGCTCGGCGCGCTCGTCAGCTTTTCGAGGTGCGTGCCATCGCTGTCGATCCCGTAGAGATCGAACTCCGGGCCGCGCGGGTTCAGGTAGTTCGACGCGAAGATGATGCGCTTGCCGCTCGGATAGAAGTACGGCCCGAACGACGCGCCCGGCAGGTACGTGATCTGTCGCGCCTCGGTGCCGTCCGCGTTCGCGACCCACAGGTCCATCTTCGTCGGCTTGACGAGCTTCTGCGCGAGCAGCGCCTTGTACTCGTCGAGGTCCTTGCCGGTCGGCCGCGACGCGCGCCACGCGATCTTCGTGCAGTCGGGCGACCACACGCCGCCGCCGTCGTAGCCGGGCGTGTTCGTGAGCTGGCGCGGGTTCTTGCCGTCGGCGTCCATCCGCCACAGCTCGAGATCGCCCGACCGCACCGACGTGAACAGGATCGAGTTGTCGACCGGGCACACCGTGCCTTCAGCGTCATAGCCGGGCGTATCGGTCAGCCGGCGCAGGTTCGAGCCGTCGGCGTTCGCGCGATAGATGTCGTACTCGAACAGGCCCCAGTAGTAGCCCTTGGACATGTCGGGCGGCGTCGGGCATTCGGGCGACGCCGCTTGCGTCGACGCGTAGATGATCTCGTGGTCGCCTTTCAAGAAGTACGAGCAGGTCGTGCGGCCGCCGTGCGAGATGCGCACGGCCGGGCCGCCCGAGGACGGCATCATCTCGATCTGATCGCAGCCGTACGGCTTGTGGTTGGTCTGGAAGATCAGCTTGTCGCCGGCGAACGACCAGTACGCCTCGGCGTTGTCGGCGCCGAACGTCAGCTGGTGGAGATTTTTCAGGTGCGTCTCGTCGGGCAGCGCGAGCTCGCGGAGCTCGGGCGACGCGGCGGCCTTCGCGATGTTCGTGTGGGGCTGAACCGGTGGGCAACAGCCCGCAAACAGCGCCAGAAAGCTGAGACGGCGACTCATGGCCGCGTAGAGTAGCACCACATGCGGTTGGCCCTCGTCGTCCTGCTACTCGCCGGCGGGGTCGCGCGCGCGCAGCCGGCCGAGTCGGCCGAGCGCGCGGACGACGCGTTCGACGTCATGAATCTGTTGTCGCGCCGCGGTCTGCACGATCTGAACGACGAGTGGTGGAACGTGTACGGGCAGGTCACGTGGATCGAGCAGGGCAAGCTGCCGTTCCACGCCGCGTACACGAACTTCGGCGGCAGCACGAGCTCGCTGTCGACCGCGTACGAGAACAGCTTCACCGGCAGCTTCACGATCTTCTCCGGCCTGCGGTTGTGGCCAGGCGCCGAGCTGTACTTCGCGCCCGAGGCGATCTCCGAGCAGCCGCTGTCGAACCTGCACGGCCTCGGCGGCGTGATCCAGAACTTCGAGCTGCAGAAGGGCGGCACGCCGACGCCCACGGTCTACTACTCGCGGCTCTACGTGCAGCAGACGCTCGGGTTCGGCGGCGAGCGTCAGACCGTCACTTCGAATCCCGGCGCGCTCGGCAAGCACCAGGACGCGCGGCGGGTCGTGGTGTCGTTCGGCCGGTTCAGCGTGCTCGACTTCTTCGACAAGAACTCGTACGCGAGCGATCTGCGCCGCGAGGACTTCGACATGGCGTTCATGACGTACGCCGCGTACGACTTCGTCGCCGACACGCGCGGCTACACGTGGGGCGCAGTCGCCGAGCTGTACTTCGACGACTGGTCGGCGCGGTTCATGCGTGCCGCACCGCCGAAGCACCCGAACCAGACCGAGCTCGATTTCCGGTTCTGGGACGCGTACGGCGATCAGCTCGAGCTCGAGCACGATCACGTGATCGCCGGCCAGCCCGGCGCGGTGCGCGTGCTCGGCTATCACAACCACGAGACGATGGGGAACTTCACCGACGCGATCCTCGCGTTCCAGGCCGACCCGACGAGGAGCGCGGCGGGCTGCGAGGCGGCCGGGCTGATCCACTACAGCTCGACGAATCCGAACGCGCCCGATCTGTGCTGGGTGCGCAAGCCCAACGACAAGTACGGTATCGGCATCAACATCGAGCAGGCGATCGCGAAGGACCTCGGCGTGTTCATGCGAGCGATGTACGCCGACGGGCAAACCGAGGTGTACGCGTTCACGCCGACCGACCGATCGTTTTCGATCGGTGCGCTCGCGCGCGGCGCGCGGTGGTGCCGGCGCAAGGACTACGCGGGCGTCGCGTTCGCCGCGAACGGCATCTCGCAGGAGCACGTGAATTATCTCAAGCTCGGCGGCATCGACGGCTTCATCGGCGATGGCAAGCTGAACCCCGGCACCGAGACCGTGACCGAGGCGTTCTACGGCGCGAACCTCACCAGCTCGATCTGGCTGTCGGGCGATTACGAATTCATCGTCCACCCCGCGTTCAACGCCGATCGCGGCCCGGTGCACGTGTTCGGCGCGCGCTTGCACGCCGAGTTCTGATCCGCGGTACGAATGGGCATGCTGTCGGTCGAGGACGCCGCGCGCGCCGTCGCGACGCGGATCGAGCCGCTCGCGGCCGAGCGCGTGCCGCTGCGCGAGGCGCGCGATCGCGTGCTCGCCGACGACGTCCACGCGGCCCGCGCCCTGCCGATCTTCGATAACTCGGCCATGGACGGCTACGCGGCGCGCTCCGCGGAGTTGCCCGCGACGTTGCCGGTGGTCGGTCTGGTCGCGGCGGGCCAGGTGATGACCGCGCAGGTGCCGCCGCACGTCGCGATCCGCATCCTGACCGGCGCGCCGCTGCCGACCGGCCTCGACACCGTCGTGATCCAGGAAGACGCCCGCGTCGAAGGCCCGGCGGTGACGCTGCCTGCGTCGCCGGTCGGCGATAACGTGCGACACGCCGGCGAGGACATCGCCGCACGCGAGCTCGCCGTCCCCGGCGGCACGCGCCTGCATGCCGGCGAGCTCGCGCTGCTCGCCGCGCTCGGCCTTGTCGAGGTCTCGGTGCGCAAGGCGCCGCGCGTCGCGCTGATCACGACCGGCGACGAGCTCGTCGATATCACGACGCAGCCGCTCCCCGGGCAGATCGTCGATTCGTCGTCGCACATGCTCGGCGCGCTCGTGCACGCGTGCGGCGGCCGCGCGAGCTACTTCGGCATCTCCAAGGACGATCCGATCGCGATGGCCGCGATGCTCGCGAGCGCGATGGATCACGACGCCATCATCACGACCGGCGGCGTGTCGGTCGGCGACCGCGACCACGTGCGCGGCGCGCTGACCGCGGCCGGCGTCACGCTCGAGCTGTGGAAGGTGGCGATGAAGCCGGGCAAGCCGTTCTCGTTCGGCATGAACGGGCGCGTGCCGGTGTTCGGGCTGCCCGGCAACCCGGTGTCGACGTTCGTCGCGTTCGAGCTGTTCGTGCGGCCCGCGCTGCTCGCGATGCAGGGCCTGGCCGAAACCGCACACCCCCGCGCGCCGGTCCACCTGGTCCGCGGCTACCGCAAGCCGGCCGGCCGGACCCACTACCTGCGTGTACGGGTCGTGCGCAATGGCGAGTATCTGATCGCCCATCCCCACCCAAAACAGGGTTCGGCCATGCTGACGTCGCTGATCGGGTGCAATGCCCTCGTCGAGCTGGCGGCGGAGGCCACCGAGATCCCGCCCAACAGCGTCGTCACGGCCCTATTGCTCCGACCAGTTTGAACAGGACTTGATAGGACGTACCGGCTTGCCGAGGACGGAAGCCGCGGCTTACGGTCCCGGCGTCGCAGCGGAGGGTGCTATGCGCAAGCCATTCGTGATTTCTGCCGTCCTGGTGTTCGCAGTGGGTTGCGGTCCGAAAGACCGCAACAACGACGGTGGCGGCGGTGGTGGAGGCGGCCTGACCGTCGACGCACCCGCATGCGCGACGTCGGTGACGAAAGCCGATCAGGTGCCGCTCGATCTCTACGTGATGCTCGACCAGTCGTCGTCGATGGATGACTCGGTCATGGGCGGCACGAAGTGGACCGCGGTGACGAGCGCGATCCAGACGTTCCTCGGCCAGCCCGGGCTGACCGGCGTGTCGGTCGGGTTGCAGTTCTTCGCGGTGCCGGCGGGCACGGCCAACACGTGCACGGTGTTCACGTGCACGACCGACACCGATTGCGGCGGGTCGGCCTGCGGACCGTGCACGTTCGGCGTGTGCCTCGGCGCATTCTCGGGCCTCGGCGGCGATTCGTGCGCGGCGGCCGACTACGCGACGCCTGCCGTCGAGATCGCGCCGCTGCCCGGCGTCGCGACCTCGATCGACGCGGCGATGGGGATGCACTCGCCGACGACGTCGACGCCGACGTCCGCGGCGCTGCAAGGCGCGGTCGATCACGCGCAGGCGTGGCAGGCGGCGCACGCGAGCGATGCAGTCGCGGTGATCCTCGCGACCGACGGCGATCCGACCGAGTGCGATACGAACCTCGCCGACATCGACGCGATCGCCGCGACGGCGGCGGCCGCGATGCCCAAGCTGCTCACGTTCGTGATCGGCGTCGGCACCGATACGTCGAACCTCGACGGCATCGCGATGGGTGGTGGCACGGGAAGCGCGTTCCTCGTCGACACGGGGGGCAACGTCAACCAGGAGTTCCTCGACGCGATGAACGCGATCCGCCACGCCGCGCTCGGCTGCGCGTATCAGATTCCGATGGGCACCGGACCGGTCGACTACAACGAGGTCAACGTCGTCTATCAGCCCGGCAACGGCGGCCAGCCGGTCACCCTGCCGTACGTCATGGACGCGGCAAATTGCCCGGCCAACGGCAACGGCTGGTACTACGACAATCCCGCGGCACCGACGGAGATCCTGCTGTGCAGCTCGACGTGCACGACGATCGAGGGCGATATGACCGGCGAAGTCGACATCACGCTCGGCTGCGCCACGATCGTTCAGTGATCGCTCGGTGATCGTTCAGTGATGTGAACGTCGCTGCGCGAGTTGCGCAGAAGACGCACGTTGTCTTGCGCGAGACGACGAGCGTACCGTCGCGCCGTCACAAGGCCAGGAGGGCGCTTTGTCGAACACGCGCTTCGTCGTCGGAATCTTCGCGTTCGCGGCCGCTGCATGCGGTCCGAAGCCTGTTGGCAATCAGATCGACGCGTCGGGGGGAGGAGGTGGCGGCGGCGGGCTCACCGTCGACGCGCCGGCGTGCGCGACCTCGGTCGTGACGGCCGAGCAAGTCGCGCTCGATCTCTACGTCATGCTCGATCAATCGTCGTCGATGGACGAATCGGTGTCGGGCGGAACGAAGTGGAGCGCCGTGACCGGCGCGCTCACGACGTTCCTCGGACAATCGGGATTGACCGGTGTCTCGGTCGGGTTGCAGTACTTCGGCTTGCCCGGCCCCGACGGCTTCGACGACTCGTGCACGGCGAGCGATTACGCCGTCGCCGACGTCGAGATCGCGGCACTGCCCGGCGTGGCGAGCGCGATCAACTCGTCGCTCGGTCAACACTCGCCCAGCACGGCGACGCCGACCTCCGCCGCGCTGCAAGGCGCGGTCGATCACGCGAAGTCGTGGGCGCAGGCGCACACGACCGACACGGTCGCCGTCATCCTCGCGACCGACGGCGAACCGACCGAATGCGACACGAGCCTCACCAGCATCGACAACATCGCGAAGGCGGCGGTGATGGGCACGCCGTCGATCCCGACGTTCGTGATCGGCGTCGGCTCGTCGACCTCGAACTTGAACGCCATCGCGGCGGCCGGCGGCACGACGAGCGCGTTCCTCGTCGACACCGGCGGCAACGTCAACCAGCAGTTCCTCGACGCGATGAACGCGATCCGCCACGCCGCGCTCGGCTGCGTGTACTCGATCCCGACCGGCAACGGGCCCGTCGACTACAACGAGGTCAACATCGTCTATCAGCCGGGCAACGGGGGTCAGCCGGTGACGCTGCCGTACGTGATGAGCAAGGCGAACTGCCCGGCGACCGGCAACGGCTGGTACTACGACAATCCGGCGGCGCCGACCCAGATCATCCTGTGCGACTCGTCGTGCTCGGGAATCGAGGTCGATCAGAGCGGATCGGTCAACATCACGCTCGGCTGCGCCACGATCGTGCAATGATCGCGGCGTGAAAGTCACCGCGGCGGAAACCGGCCGCATCGACAAGGTGCTCGCGAAGCAGTTTCCGGCGGCCGGGCGCCGCGCGCTCGCCGAGCTGTTCGAAGGCGGCGCCGTGCGCGTCGCGGGCAAGCGCGCGAAGAAGGGCGACCGCGTCGCGGCCGGCGACGAGATCGAGCTCGAGCGCGAGCCGGTGACGGCGGCCGAGCGCCGCCCGCTCGCCGACGCGAGCCTGCCGCTCGACGTGCTCGTCGAGCGCGCCGACTGGGTCGCGGTCGCGAAGCCGGCCGGGGTGCCGTCGCAGCCGCTGCGCGCCGGCGAGCTCGGCACGATCGCGAACGCGCTGGCCGCGCGCTGGCCGGAATGCGCCGGCCTCGGCGACGACGTGCGCGACGGCGGCCTCGTCCATCGCCTCGACATCGGGACGTCGGGCGTGCTGATCGCGGCGCGCACCGAGGCGGCGTATCGCGCGCTGCGCGACGCATTTCACGGCGGCGGCGTCGCGAAGGAGTATCTCGCGATCACGTGCGGCCGGCCGGTCGCGCGCGAGTGCGACGCACCGCTCGCCCAGCGCGGCGATCACGTGCGCATCGACTACAACGACGGCCTGCCCGCGGTCACGACGTTCGAGGTGGTCCGCGCGAGCCCGACGCACGCGCTCGTGCGCTGCCGCGCGCAGACCGGCCGCATGCACCAGGTGCGCGCGCACCTCGCGCACGTCGGCGCGCCGATCGCGGGCGACACCCGCTACGGCGGGGCCGCGCTCGCCGGCATCGACGGCTTCTTCCTGCACGCCGCCACGCTCCAGCTACCCGGCGAGCCGCTGATCGAAGCTCCTCTACCCGCTCGCTTCACCGGCGCGTTGGCCGCGGTCGGCTGTCAGTAACCGCGGCGCGCGTGGACTGCGAGAAGCCAGGCGCGCGGCGACTCGGGCGGTCGCGCGAGCAGGTACGCCGGATCGGCGGTCACCGGCTCGGCCAGCACGAAGCCGCGTGGCAGCGGCGTCGCGGCGATCGGGATCGGGGCCGGGTCGTCGTCTCGGATGAGGTAGAGCTGCGCGCCGGTGAGGTCGGGATGGTCGGCGGGCGCGATCCACGTTTGCCGATCGGGCAGCAGCGCGCCGAGCGTCGAGCGAAAGCCGTGGTCGTCGAGCTCGGCGATGACCGCGAGGTCGATCGGGTCGAGACGAGCCGGGCCGGGATAGGCCGGGGCCTGGAACACCGTCAGCCACATGCGGATGGCAGCGACATGCGTCTCGCCGAGCACCGTCGCGAGGTCCTCGCGCAGCGCGCGCGGCGAACGCGTCTGCCACATCGTGCGGTACGCCGCGCTCTGCCGGAACCGTGTCTCGAGCCCGGGGTCGGCGGCGCCGACCGCGTCGAGCCGGCTGCCGACCAGCTCGTAGGTCTGATGGCGGTCGTACGGCGGCTTCGCGCGCACGACCGCGAACATCGGGAATCCCGAGAACGGGTACGCGTGCAGGCGCTGGTTGAGCCACAACCCTTGGACCGCGAAGACCACGACGAATCCACTCGCGAACGCGAGCCAGCCGCGCGACGGCGACGGCGCCGGTGCCGGGTCCACGCGCAACCCGGCGCGCGCCGCGAGCGCATCCCAGTCGACGAACACCGCCACCAGCGGCAGCCAATGCAGGGTCGGCATGTCCATCACGAACACCAGTCCGAGCACCTCGCTGCAGAACAGCAAGCCGACGACCGCGCGCACGCGCGGCCTGCGCACGCACGCGATCGCCACGAGCGGCGACAGCTGCGACACGATGTTGAGGCACGCGCACAGCTCGTAGCGCCACGACGCGCCGAGCAGCCAGTCCACGATCGGCGGACGCGGCGTGCTCGTCCAGTCGTAGCGGACGAGCAGCTGGTGGCGAAGGTTGTCCGACAGCGCCCAGTGCAGCGACCAGCCGCCCGAGCGCAGCTTCTCGAACGCGGCGAGCACGAACACGCCGCCGACCGCGATCTGCGCGAGCCGGACCGAGCACTGATATCCGGCGCGCGCGACGACGGTCACGCCGCGCCGTGCGCGCCACCACGCATCCACCGACAGCGCGTCGCCCGTGCGCGCGCCGAGCAGCGCGAGGCTGGCGAGGACCGGCGGCACGTCGGTGTGCGACCACGTCGGCATGTACGAGACCGCGTGCGCCGCGAGCGCCGTGCACGCGAGGCAGCTCACGACGTGTGCGGCGCGCGTGGCGAGGCCGATCAGCCACGCGAACGTCGCGACGAAGCCCACGATCGCGATGGCGCTCAGGATGCGCGGACCGGGCTCGCCCGGGTACAGCCACCACACGCCGTGCTTGTAATAGAACGGCGCCGTGCCGCCCCCGCTCCACCCGATCCGCCACAGCATCCACAGCAGCGAGGTCGCGACCCCGATCCGCAACATCGCCGCCGAGAGCCGACCGCCTGGCGCGAACCAGTAGCTCATGGCGGCGCTCGCTACGCCGGCTTCGCGAGATCGGCGGCCTCGAGCAGGCACAACATGCGGGCGACGCGCATGCGGTCCTCGTGCGTCGGCTGGCCCTCGACGAGCTCGGAGACGGTGCGCCGGCCGTCGAGCGACTCGGCGAGCTCGACCAGGCCTTTGACCTCGAACCGCTCGGGCCCGACGCGCCGGGAGCGCGCGACGCGCAGCTTGCCGCCGCCGTGCTTCGCGACCCACCCGTCGGCCACCTCGTCCGACAGACCCAGCGCGCCCGCGCCGAGGATCTCGAACGCGTTGAAATCGAGCGGGAACGCCTCGCGTGGATTCTCGCGGCCCGAGTACCACGCGAACGCACCCTTGTTCCACGTGCACACGTCGATGATCTTCGTGCGCACTTGCCGCGTGAGATGGCGAAACACCTCGAGCGGCTTGAGCAGGCCCAAGCCCACGAGCGTGTCGCCGAGCTTGCCGCCGTAGTGCGGCATCATCGCGAGCGCCATCGCGAGCTCGCCGTCGCTGAGCACGCCCTTCGTGACGAGATAATTTCCGAACAGCTCGCTCGCGACGTTCGACGACACGTACTCCGGCTGGCCGTCGCGAACGTAGATCTCCTTCTTGATCCCGCCGACCGCGACGACGAGCAGGCCGGTCGCGCGCGCGGTCATCAGCCGGAACAGCACTCGCAGGGGTGACGTCGTCGAGAAATCGCCGGCGTCGTCGGGCTGCTCGGTGATGTCGGCGAGCGCGGGCGGGGTCGGCGGCTTCTTGCGCGCGAGCTCGGCGGGCGAAGGCATCACGATGTCCTTCGAGCGCTGCACCGCCGGCTCTTCGGTCAGATCGTCGAACGCGCGCGTGATCGAGTCTTCCTCGATGCGAAACGGCCTGCTGTTGTCGGGATTTCCGCCGCGCGCTTCGGGCAGCACGATCGCCTCGACCGCGCCGCTGATCGTGTCGGCGATCGGGATCTCGACGACCGCATCGGCCGCCGCGATCGCGCGCGCCACGGCCGGCCCGCTGCCGATCGCGGCCGACCGCGAGGTCGTCGTGCGTGGCGGCGTCGGCGCGGGCACGACGTGCGGCGTGCGGATCGGACGCGACGACGCGGCGACCTCGCTCGCGCTCACGGGCCGCACCGGCGGGTCGGCCTGCTCGGCGTCGTAGCTCATCGAGATCACCGGCATGCTGAGATCTTCGTCGAGACCGATCGGCGCGGGCGCGCCGTCGCTCTGGCTCGGCGGACGCTGGATGCCGAGATCGTCGAGCACCGCGGTGCCCGCCGCGCTCGCGACCTGCGCCTGATGGCGGCGCGCGATCACCGTGTCGCGCAGCTCGGCGACCACGTCGGCGACGGCCTTGTTCGTCGTGCGGTGGCGATGCTCGTACAGCCACTCGGCGAGCGCCTCGCGAAACGTCGCCGCGCTCGACCAGCGCTCGTCGACCGATTTCTTCAGCGCCTTGCGCACGATGTTCGCGAGGCCGGGCTCGAGATCCGCCCCGTACTTCTCGAAGCGCCCGAGCTTGGCATCGCGCACCATGAGCAGCACGTCGAGCTCGTTGGGCGCGGCGAACAGCCGGCGCCCGGTGAGCAGCTCGGCGAGCACGACGCCGACCGAGAACACGTCGCTGCGGCCGTCGAGCGGCAGCTCGATCACCTGCTCGGGCGACATGTAGCCGTACTTGCCCTTGAGCGTGCCGGTCTTGCTCTTGTGCGCGCGATCCGGATCCTGCGCGCGCGCGATGCCGAAATCGACGAGCTTGACGTCGCCGCGCACGCTGAGCAGCACGTTCGACGGCGAGATGTCGCGGTGCACGATGCCGAGCTGGCTCCGGTCCTCGCCGACGAGATTGTGCGCGTAGTCGAGCGCGTCGAGCACCTCGTGCGCGATCCACGCCGCGAGGTGCGGCTCGACGCGGCGCCGGCGCGACGCGAACTCGCGCAGCAGCGCGAGCACGTCGATGCCGTCGACGTACTCCATCGCGATGTAGAGCGCGTCGTCGACGCGGCCGAGCTCGAACGTCTGCGCGATCTTGGGGTGAACGAGGCGAGCCGTCAGCTTCGCCTCGTCGATGAACATCGCCTTGTACGTATCGTCCGCGGACAGGTGCGGCAGCAGCCGCTTGATCACGACCTTTTTCGTGAACCCGTGCTCGCCGGGCGCGGTCGCCAGGAACAGTTCGGCCATCCCACCCAGCGCGATCCGCTCGATCAGGGTGTAACGGCCGAACCCGGTCGGGAAATCTCCCACTTGGTTACGAGAATATCATAGCGAAGAACGGCACCCGTCAGCTCCGGCGCATCAATAAGTGCCCTGCGCGCTCGAGCGAATGTGCGATCGCCGTGTCGAAGCGATCGAAGTGCTGGAACGACAGCCCGCGCTCGGCCGTCATCTTCGCGGCGAGCTCGCGCAGCGGGCGCCGCGCCGTCGACACCAGCACCTGCAGCGCGCTGCCTTCGGCTTGCTCGAGGAAGCTCGCGAACGCGCGCTCGAACGTGCGCTCGCCTGCCTCCGCGATGCCGCCGCAATCGATGACGAGACACGGCGCGCCGACCGACACGGCCATCATCCACGCGCGCGCCAGCAGATTGTCGAGCACGCTCGCGCTCGGCGCGCCGACGATCAGCACGGCCGGCACCTTCGGCAGCACCTCGATGACCGGCGTGCCGCTCTCGAGCTGCTCGCTGATCTGCTCGCGCAACGACTGCAGGCCCGACGCCGCGAACCCGTCGAGCGCGATCACGGTCAGCCACTCGAACAAGCGCGTCAGCGCGGCCGCTTCGTCGGCGGCGCAGCTGCCCGCGACGACGTCGCGCAGCTCGAGCAGCACCGCGGCGATGTCGTAACCGGTCGCGCCTTCGCTCGCGAACTGCGCGCCGAGGAACGCGGCGCTGCGCTCGAGCTCGCGCGTCGCATCGGAGCCGGGGCGAAGCGCATCGGAGCCGCCGTGCACCGCCTCGGTCAGCGCCTCGACCAGGCTCGCGACCTGCGCCGTGTACGTGCTCGCCTTGGCGGCGCGGCGAAACCGCAGCGGCGAGCGCTCGAAGCGCACGATCCAGCTAGCCAGGATCTCGCTCGAACGCTCGCGCAGTACCGACGCGAGCTTGGGCCCTTCGCTCACTGGTGCGAGCGTAGCAAGCCCGCGCCACCGCGGCCATGTTACGATCACGCGCGGGTGGTGCTTTGAAGCTGCATTCGGTGGCGCGGACCGATATCGGCCGCAAGCGTCAGCACAACGAAGACGCATTCTTCCGCGACGATGCGCGCGGCTTTTACGTGGTCGCGGACGGCGTCGGCGGCCACAACAAGGGCGAGATCGCGAGCCGCGAGGCGGTCGACCACCTGAAGTCATGGGTCTACGGCGCGGCGCAGGAGCTGGATCACCTGGTCGAGCGCATGACGTTCGGCGACCAGGAGTGCGTGTGGGACATCCGGCGCCTGCTCGAGAGCGGCGTGAAGAACGCCTGCTACATGGTCTACGGCATGGCCGAGCTGGATCCCGAGAAGAAGGGCATGTCGACCACCTTGTCGGCGTTGCTCGTACGCGCCGGCATGGCGTTCGCGGTGCATGTCGGAGATTCGCGCGTGTACCGCGTGCGCCAGAACCAGGTGCTGCAGCTGACCGAGGACCACACGCTCATCAACTACAAGGTGAAGCACGGCATGATGACCAAGGCCGAGGCCGAGAAGGCGTCGGGCAAGAACGTCATCACGCGCGCGGTCGGTCACAAGGATTACGTGCAGGTCGACACCGCCGACATCGACGTCGCGGCCGGCGACCGGTTCCTGCTGTGCAGCGATGGCCTGCACGGCTACTTCACGACCGACAAGGACGTGAGCGATCTGTGTGGCGAAGGGCCACTCGAGGAGTGCGCGGAGTCCGCGGTCGCCATGGCCAATCAGCGCGGCGGCAAGGACAACATCACCGCGGTCGTGATCGAGGCGTTGCCGTAGCGAACGCTTCTGCTATCCAAACAGGCTGGGTGCTACGGGTGAAACGGGTCGTACTCCTACTCGTGCTCGTCGTCGTCGTCGTGTTCGTCTTCGGCGGTAAGAAAACCGCGCAGACGATGACGCTGGCCAGTAGGACCACGAGGACGAGTACGAGCACGGAAGAAACCGAGGCAGTCGTACGGGCTACCAGGAACGACGAGGTGCGGCGCGGCCTGGAGCGCGCGATGCGGGTGGCGGTGCCCGGGCTGGTGACGATTTCGGGGCGCGTCGTCGAGGTCTCGAGCCATGCGGGGGTCAGCGGAGCCGAGGTGGTCGCGCGCGGTGTGCTCGGCGAGTCGACGGCGATGACCGGCGGCGACGGCACGTTCTCGATCGCGGTCGTGCCGGGCGACTATCGGCTCGCGGTGCGCGGCGCCGGCGTGTTGTCGGCGGGCATCGCCGAGCGGCCGCGCCTCGACGGTGGACCGAGCGCCGAGCAGGTCGCGTCGCCCGAGGACAGCGTGATGCCGGCGGTGCGCGCGATTCGCGATGTCGGCGGGGTCGAGCTCGCGGTGTGGCGCGACACGACGATCGAGGGCGAGGTCGTCGATACCACGCATGCAGCAATGGCCCACGTGATCGTGCGCGCCGACGGCTCGCTGCGGCCCGCGAGCGGCAGCGACGTCACCGAGACCGACGCGCACGGCCGCTTCACGCTGCACGTGGCGCCCGGCCAATACAGCCTGCACGCGAGCTACGGCGTGTTCGTCGAGACGCATGCGCCTGCCGTCGACACGACGGCCGCGCCGGCCTCGGTCACGATCGAGATGGTGGCCGGCTGCGAGGTCCGCGGCCGCGTCGTGCACGCCGACGGCACACCGGCCGCCGACGGCGCGCTCGAGCGCGGCTACGGCAACGACCTCGACGTGTTCGCGCCGGCCGGGCGCATCGAGGCCGACGGCACGTTCCACTGGGTGACCGGCGAGACCGGCGCCGACGTCGCGCTGCGCGCGTGGCCGTGGAAGTCGCCGCCGACACCCGCGCAACGGTTCGCGTGCACGCCGGGCGCGCGGTTCGACGGCGTCGAGTTGCGTCTGCCCGACGCGCAGGCCTCGATCACGGGCACGATCGTCGATTCGGGCGGCGCGCCGGTGCCGGACGCGTACCTCGACATCGAGGCGCTCGATCCCGGTGGTTTTTCGCAGCAGGAGCGCGGCGACGGCGACGGCCACTGGCAGGTGTTCGACATGCCGCCCGGCCACTATCGCATCACCGCGACCGCCGCCGGCCGCGGCGTGGTCGCCGACACAGTCGTCGCGCCGAGCAGCGACGTCGCGCTCGTGCTGTCGGGCACCGGGCGCATCGAAGGCAGCGCCGCCGGCCTCGCGAGCGGCAGCTTCGAGGCCTCGTTCGTCGAGTGCAGTGACATGGTCGACACGACCGGCCGCGGGCTCGCGGTCGCGCGCGAGCCGCGCGTCGTCGCGGTCGCCGACGGCAAGTTCGAGATCGACGACGCGCCGGCGTGTCAGCTCGTGCTCGCCGCGCGCAGCCTCGATCGCACGGTGCGCGCGCGGGTCGCCGTCGCCGCGGGCAGCACGGCGAACGTCGCGCTGTCGTTTCAGTAGTGCGAGAGGCCGAGCCCGAACGCGGTCGTGAACAGCACGCCGTCGCGATTGACCGCGCCGATGCCGAAGACCTCCAGCCCGGCCACCCAGAAGTGGCGGCGGATCAGGTCGACGCCGGCGCCGAACGCGCCAGCCGGGCCGGCCATCTTCGACGTGCCCATCGGGCCGTGGTCGATCGTGTGCACGTTGACGCCGCCCGCGCCGCGGATCCACACCGACGGGCCCACGTAGTACAGGCCGCCGACCAGGAAGCTGCCCGACGTGTCGAACAGCGTCGGGGCGTTCACCGTCGCCTGCTTGTGCTGGAACGTCCCGCCCACGATCTCGAGCGTGATGATCGTATTCGGCGTCGCGACGTGACCGACGCGCAGCGACGCCGCAGGGATCGTCTCGCTCGAGCCGTTGCCGACGATCAAGCCGCCGCCCAGCGCGAGCGAGATCGTCACGCCTTGCCGCGGCGCGGTCGACTCGAGGTTCGCGTCCTCGGCCTTGGCCTGCGCGAGCGGATCCGGTTTCGGATCGTCCGCGCGCGCCGTGCCGGCAAATCCCGCGAGCGCGAGCAACGCCACGCCGACGATCGGCAGCCGGCGCTTGGCATCGACGTGGGGCTGATCGGGCATCAGCAAGCGCTCGACGACCTGGCCGCCGATCAGGTGCTTCTCGACGATCTCCACGACGTCGTCGACGGTCACGCCGCCGTACCACACCTGCTCGGGATACACGACGACGGTCACGCCGCGCGCGCATTGATCGAGACAGCCGGCGTTGTTCGCGCGGATCGCCTTCGCGAGGCCGCGCGCCTTGAGCTCCGCCTTGAAGCGATCGCGCACCTCGGCGCCGCCCTTGGCCTTGCACGACCCACGCGGATCGTCGGCCGGTCGCTCGTTGACGCACACGAAGACGTGCCTCTGGAAGCTCGGCATGTGGCTTGCGCACTAACGCTACCATGCTCGGCGGATTAGACTGGGATGGTAGTGCCTCGCCTGTCTTCGCTCGCGCTCGGGGTCGCGCTGGTGCTGGCCGCGCGTGCGGCTCGCGCCCAGCCCGAGCTCGCGCAGATCCACGACGACAACGAGCTCACCGACGCGATCGCCGCGATCGCGCAGGATCCGATCGCGCAGGCGCTGATCCGCGAGGGCGTCCGTCAGCAGCAGGCGCAGGCGTACGACCAGGCGCTCGCGAATTTTCTCGCGGCGTACGACAAAGTGCCGAGCCCCAAGCTGCTGCTGCACATCGCGTCGACCCTGCGCGAGATGGGCCGGCTCGCCGATGCCGCGAACACCTATCAGCGCTACCTCGCCGATCCGGCGAGCGACCGCGAGCGCGCCGGCGAGGTGAAGGATTCGCTCGCGCGCCTCGATCAGCAACTCGCGGTGCTCGTCGTGCACGGCGGCGACGTATCGGTCGACGGCGGCCCGTTCGTCGCGGTCGGCGGCGAGCTCGTCACGCGCGTGCGGCCCGGCCTCCACCTCGTGCGCGTGCGCACCGGCGGCACGACGGCCGAGCTCACCGTCAATGCCTTCGAAGGCGAGACCAAGGACGTGCCCGCCGCGGCCCCGGCGGCTGCGAGCGGCGGCCGCGTCTACGGCTGGCTCGTGACCGGCACGCAATACGGCGCCGCGAGCGCGATCGGTCGCGAGCGCAGCGTGCGCGCCGGGTACGCCGGCCCCGAAGTGGCGCCGATCATGCCGCGCCTCGAGACCAGCGATGCCGGCCTCGCGCTGCATCGCGGCCGCGAGTCGCACATCTCCTCCGGCGTGCTCGCGCTCGCGCGCATCGACGGCGAAGGCCGCGGCTTCGCGGGTGGCCTCGGCATCACGTACTCGCCGCACGATCGCGTCGAGGTCGAGCTCGCCGGGCTGCGCTCGCAGTTCTGGGGCGCGTACGTGGGCGCGCGCTATCGGTTCTGGACGCGCAAGTGGCGCCCGTACGTCGCCGCCGGGGTGCCGAGCTTCTTCTTCACCGACGACGCGATGCGTACCAAGGTCGCACTCGGCGCGCGCGTCGCGGGCGGCATCGAGCTCGTCGTCAACGCGCACCTCTCGATCGCGGGCGACCTCGGCTACGAGCACTTCTTCGACGTCGGCGGCGAGCTCGTCGGCAGCGACCACCTCGACGCCGACTACTTCATCCCGACACTCGGCTTGATCGGGCGGATGTGATGCGCGCGCGCCGGCCGATCTCGATCGCGATCGTCCTCGGCTGTACCGTCGGCGCGTGGGCGGCCGGCGGTGCCGACGACGGCGCGCTCGTCGCGACACCGTCGATCGGCGTCCACATGCAGGCGTCGGGCGCGGCCGGGACGCAGAGCTTCGTGCTCGCGACCGGCGGCTCCGCCGATGTCGTCGTCGATCACGTCGTGCAAGACGCGAGCTGCGCCGATCCCGCGCTCGTGCTCGGCAACAGCAACGGCTTCACGGTTTCGTCGACCAGCCCGCACGGCGAGACCGTGTCGTGCCCCGCGACCGCGACCGACGGCATGAGGCGCTGTTTGTTCGACGCGGTCGACAGCGGCGGCACGACGCTCGCGAGCTTCCTCGCGGTGTGCGTCGCGTATGGCACGCAGCCGCTGACGCCGGCGCCGCCGTCGCTCGCGTTCGCGAACGTCCCGGTCGGCTCGCTCAGCGCGCCGCAGATGTTGACGATCCACGTCGGCACCGGCATCGGCACGCTCGCCGGCAAGCTGCAGCTCCAGATCGATCAAGACCTCGCGAACGACTACGTCGTCGGCGCGCCGTGCAGCCAGAACAATAACGGCTGCGACCCCGGCCTGGTCAGCGTCCCGGCGGGCGGCTCGTTCCCGCTCGCGGTGTACTGCAAGCCGTCCTCGGCGACGCCGCCGGCCGCGAACCTGTATGTCTCGATCGGCGGCGCGACGCTCACCGCGCCGATCCAGTTGACGTGCGCGGCCACCGCCACGACCGGCGCCGCGATCGACGTCACCACCACGCCGTCGCCGCTCGACGTCGGGATGGTCGAGGTCACGGGCGGCGCCACGGGCAGCGGCACCGTGCACGTCAAGAACGTCGGCACCATGCCGCTCACGATCACGGGCATCACGATCGCGGGCGCCGGCTCGGACTGGACGTACGCGGTGGCGGCACCGTGCGGTGGCCTGCCGTGCGCGATCGATGCAGGCGCGACGAACGACGTCGGCGTGGAGCTCGATCCGAGCCAGATCGGCACGCGCAACGCGACGATGCAGCTCATGTCGAACGCGTCGAACGGCCAGCAGAGCGTGCTGCTCTACGGCACCGGCACCGGCGCGACGCTCGAGCTCGATCCCGCGGACCCGACCTCGATCGATTTCGGCCTCGTGCCGAAGAACGGCTCGGCGACGCTGCCGATCCACCTGATCGATCGCGGCAGCCGCGACCTCTCCGATGCGATGGCGTCGCTCGCGCCGGCGACCGGGTTCTCGGTCGCACCCGCCAATCCGGTCACGGTGTCGGCGCAGACCGGCGCGACGATGATGTTGACGTGCGCGCCGGCCGGCTCGACGAGCCAGCTGCAGACCACGTTCACCGCGAGTGCGCCCGACACCGTCAATGACATGCCCGTCGTCATCACCGCGACCTGCACCGGCACCGACGCGGCACTCGTCGCGACTCCGCCGTCGGTCGCGTTCGGCCAGATCCGCACCGGCGATCCGTCGCCGATGAAGACGATCGAGCTCGACAACACCGGCATGACGCAGCTGATGCTCGCCGGCGATCCGACGATGGACCCGGACGTGCCGGCGATCACGCTGACGCCGCCGACCTCGCTGACGATCGCGGCGCGCGGCTCGCAGCCGCTCGGCATGGCGGTGTCGACCGGCGCGGATGGCGAGCTCGCGACGTCGATCACCACGAGCGACGACGTCGACTCCGGCTACACGCTGCAGATCCCGATCACCGGCCAGATCGTGACGCCCGCCGTGACCGTGCCGGCGTCGGTCACGCTCGGCACGTTCTGCGTGAACCAGCCGACGTCGCCGGCGACGATCACGCTGGTCTCGACCGGCACGGGCAAGATCGCGATGCCGACCGCGCCCGCGATGGCGCTGGCCGCGGGCTCGCCGTTCACCGTCGCGGAGCGCGCACCGCTCGTGTATCCCGCGATCCTCACGCCCGGCGACACCGCGCAGGTCGACGTCCAGCCCAGGCGCGCGAGCCTGGCCGGCATGGTCTCCGACACGCTCGAGTGGGCGACCGACATCCCCGACGACGCGACCCCGACGACGGCGGTCAGCGCGATGTTCCTCGACGACGGCGCGGCGATCGCGCCGGCGAGCCTCGACTTCGCTGCGGTCGCCGTGCACCTGCCACCCAACGACACGATGCCGGTCACGATCCAGAACTGCAGCGACTCGGCGATCACGTTGACCGCGACGATCGATCAGCCGTTCGCGTTCGATGGCTCGGAGTTTCCGTCGTCGCTGAACCCCGCGCAGACCGCGACGTTCGGCGTGAGCTTCGAGCCGACGAAGATCCAGCACTACACCGGCTACTTGAACATCGTCACCCAGGCCGCGAACGAGGGCATGCTGACCGTCAAGCTCGACGGCGACGGCATCGCGGGCGACATGGGCGGCGACGGCAGCGGCGGCAGCAACGGCGGGACGCCGACGACGAGCTTCTACGCGTGCAGCTGCACGTCGTCGAGCCCGGGCGGCGGGCTGCCGATCGTGCTCGCGTTCGCGGTGATCGTCGTCAGGCCTTGGCGGCGCCGCCGCGGATCTTCTTCACCTCGGTGAAGAACAGCTCGAGCTCTTCGGGCTTCGTGTAGAAGTGCGGCGCGATGCGAATGCCGACACCGGGCCGGTGATCGCAGAAGAACTTGCGGCGGTTGAGCTCGCGGCACACGTCGGCCGAGCCGACGAAGTCGAACACGACCGAGCCGCCGCGCTGCCCGTCGGCGCGCGGGCTGTTCAGCTTCATGCCGAGCTCGTCGACCCATTCGATGCAGCGCGCGGTCATCGCGAGGCTCTTGTCGCGGATCTTGCGCGCGCCGATTTCGCCGACGATGGTCTGCCCCGCGCGCGACTGGTACAGCGCGGCGACCGCGGGCGTGCCGCCCATGTAGCGCCAGATCGTGTCGGCGTAGGTTTGCTCCGGCATCGTGAACGCGAACGGTGCCTCGTTGCCGAACCAGCCGGTGACGCGCGGCGCGAACTGCTCGATCAGATCCTTGCGCACGTACAACCAGGCCGCGCCGGGCCCGCCGCACAGGTACTTCACCGAGCCGCCGCACGCGAACGACACGCCGAGATCGACGACGTCGAGCGGGAGGATGCCGATCGACTGATAGCAATCGAGGATCACGTGCGCGCCGACCTGTTTCGCGCGCGCACAGATCTTCTTCGCATCCTGGATGTAGGCCGACGAGAACACGACGTGCGACATCGGCACGGCGAACGTGTGCTCGTCGATCGCAGCGCACATCGCATCGGTGTCGATCGTGATGCCGTCCTGCGACGGCACGAGCTCGCAGCGCGCGCCGCGCCGCGCCTCCGCCTGCCATACGTACGACACGGTCGGGAACTGCAGCGCCTCGTACACGATCTTGTTGCGCTCCGGCGCGTAGTCGAAGCACGACGCGAGCACGCTCATCACCTGCGACACGTTGTGCATCATCGTGGTCGTGCCCGCCGGCGCCGAGATGATCTTGGCGATGCGCTCGGCCGCGCGATCGACCTCCGGCAGCCAGTCGCTCCACGCGGTGATCGACTTCGTGCGCCACAGCTCGGCGAACTCGGCGAGATCGTCGGCGGCGCGCGCCGGCATGCAGCCGAGCGAGTGCGAGATGAAATGCACGCACTGTTCGAGCGCCGGGAACAACTTGCGGTACTCGAGCAGGCTTTCGGCGACGGGGTCCGACATTCTTAATCCTAAGCGTACGTTAACGCCGACCAAGCGGGCCCGCGAGCGCGTACAGGCTAAGAGATGCGCCGTCCACCGCTCGCCGTCGCCGCCGCCGCCGCCGTGCTCGCCGGCGGCTGCTGGTATCCCGCCAATTCGTTCGAGAATGGAAACACGCCGTTTCCGGGCAAGCGCGTGCAGCTGGTCTGCCTCGACGCCTCGGTGACGCTCGTCCAGGACGCGCGCGCGTCGGGGTACGTGCTCGCCTACAGCTTCGGCAATCGCTGCTCGCACGCGACGATCGTCGACCTCCCGGCGGTGCGCGTGATCGGCCGCGATGCGGGGGGCGCGAACTCTCCGCTCCGGCCGTACGATCCCGACGACGAGCTGCGCGCGCTCCCGATCGACGGCGGCTGGCGCGGCTACGAGGAGATCGAGTACTCGTCGCGCGAAGCGCCGGCCTGGCGCGACGTGTGCGCCGATCTCGGCCACCTCGAGCTCCGTCCGGACCCGGTGGATGACTGGATCTGCCTCGCGATGAGCGACGAAGGAGCGACGCCATGACCGCGCGCGGACTGATCGCGGGGCTCGCAGTCGCGCTCGCGGCGCGCGCCGCACACGCGAAGGGTTGCCACGAGGTCAGCGACGTCGTCGGCTATCACCACTGCACGCGGTTCGGGATCGCGTGGTCGCGCGAGGCAGACACGCCGCGCATCACGGTCGAGCTCGGGCACTATTTCCGCCATTTCGAGGCCCGCCCGTTCGCGCTCGACGACACGCCGGTCTCCACCGGCGGCGCGACCGACTGGCACGCGACGGCGGATGGCGAGTACGGTCGCGTGCTCGCCGGCATCGGCCCTTACCTGTACGCCGGCGTCGAATTCGACGGCGGGGGCCTCGATCGCCTGCCGCGCACGACGGGCACAGCGGTTGGCGAAGGGACCGAGCTGGTGCCGCTCGCGGTCGGCGGCGTCCACGTCATCGAGCGCTACCGCGTCGCGCTCTCGGCCGAGCTCGCCGCCGGAGTCCGCTACGACGATTACGCCGCGTGCGGCACCGAGGGCTGCCCCGACACGAGCCAGCTGCGCACCGCTCTCGAAGCGCGCGCACACGTCTCGATCTTCTTCCACCCGCAGCTCTCGGTCGACCTCGGCTACGGCCACAGCCTGCTCGACGCCCACGACCGCATCTTCACGTTCTCGGTCGCGGTGCACGGCCGCGTCATGGACGGCATGCGCTAGTTTCCGAGCGACGCCAGGTACTCGAGGTTCGCGGCGGTCTCGTCGATGACACGCTGGTTGATCATCGGCGACGTGTTGCGATAGCTGAACGCGTGGATGTTGAGGCCGGCGTCGACGGTATCGACGAGCTGGGTCGTCTGCACGAGGTCGGCCGCCGGGATCAGCGACGAGGCGACGAACGCGTTCGGGTTGCCCGCGGTCGTCATCCCGAGTTGCTCGCCGACCAGCTCGATTGCCGGCTGGGCGAGGTGGCAGCTGCCGCAATCGATCGTGTTCGGCGAGTTGTCGCGCGGGTTCAGCACGCGTAGCGCGCCGTCGAGCGCGGCCTGGCGCTGCGCCGCGCTCGACGAGCTCGCCATCGAGAAGCTCTGCAGCAGCGGGAACCCGTCGGTCGAGGTCGTGACCGGCATGGCCTCCGACTCGAGCGGCCCGGTGCCGGCCGTGATGTTCATCGCGAGCGGCGAATCGGGCAGCGTCGGGATGATCATCGGCGTCGTCGCGCCGGCCGCGACATCGTGACCTTCGAAATCCCAGAAGTCGCCGCCCCCGACGAAGTTCGAGCCGCCCTCGTCGAAGAGCCCGACCTGCAGCGTCGTGAACCGCGTCAGGTTCGCGGCGCCGGCGTACTTCGTGATGATCGCGCGATACGCCTGGGCGAGCGCGCCCGTGTTCGTCTCGCGCACGATCACCGGATGCGGTGCGAGCGGGCCGAGGTCGTCGTCCCCGGCATCGCTCTCGCGCGCCGCCACCACCTCGTCGATCGCGTCGAGCAGCTGCTCGCGCGTGAGCGAGTAGAACGCGTGGACGCCGTCGTCGTCGGCGATCGCGTGCGGCGGGGAGATCGTGTCGTCGAAGCCGACCGGCTGGAACACGAGGCGCAGCTGGTTCGCGCACGGCGTGGCATCGGTGATGGTGCCGGTCGCGCCGAAGCACGGATCGAAGCGAAACCCGACGACGCGCAGCTGATCGGGCGGAATCGCACCGCCCATCTCGTAGATGTCGAGCGGTAGCAGCTCGCCGCCGTTGCCGGCCGCGGTCGGTGCGAGCATCGCGTCGAGCTCGCCGCTCGACGTCGGCAGCGGCATCAGCACGGAAAGATCGTTCATCTGCATGCTCGTCACCGGCGGATGAGCCGGCGACGAGCTGCACGCGGCGCCGGCCGCGTACGCGACGAGATAAGGCAAACGCATGCGGCGCGGCGACTGCAAGCAGCGCGCCCGCGCAACCGCGAGCAATCACGTCCGCGCCCTCGAATTTTCGACGCGCTTACAGCGCCGCGTCGATGGGATTCATCGGGGCGGGCGGTGCATCGATCACGATCGGCACATCGATCGGAGCCGCCGGCGCATTCGCGACGCCGGCATCGATCAACCCAGGCGGCAGCGCCGTGAACGAGTGCACGGGCGGCGGAATCTCGTCGTCGGGGTCTAGCTGGTGCGAGTCGGTGTCGACGAACAGCGTGACGAGCGCCGCGATGCCGCCGAGGAAGAGCGCGGCCGAGCCGCCGAGGATCGCGCACGTCGAGTCCTTGACGCCGTCGATCTCGCAGCCGCCGAAGCCCATCGCCGCGCCGGCTACCGCGGCGGTGATCGTCGGCCGGCGCTGCGGCGAGCCGCAGCTCGCGAGCAGGAGCGCGAGCATCAGCGCGAGCGGTTTCATCCGTGATACCCGGGGTCGTGGCCCTTCGCGGCCTGTTGCGCGGTCCACTCCTCGAACACCTCGTCGCGCACGTCCCACAGCTTGGGAAAGAACCGCTGCTTCATCCCGTGCGCGAGCAGGTCGGAGTGCTTGCCTTTGAGCGACGGGGTGCCAGTGCCGATGATCCGGTACACGAGCACGAGGTGGCGATAGCGCCAGATCTGCAGCAGCTGGTCGTAATCGACGAGGCCCTCGCACAGCTGGAACAGCTGGTGATGGTCGTGCGGGCGATCGTAGATCTGCCGGAGCGTCACGCCGCTGCGCTCGAGGAACGCCGCAAACGCCGGCCACACGACCTCGCCGGGCAAGCGCAGCATCGTGCGAAACCCGGGCGACTCCTGGCCCGAGCCGCGGCCGAGCCCGGTGCGGATCATCATGTAATCGGTCGGAGCCATCGTATCGAGCAGCTCGATCGACTGCAGCAACACGCGCTGGGTGCGCGCGACGCGGCCGAGCGTGGTGATCGCGCGCGCGCCGTCACCGGCTTCGAGCAAGCTGCACGTGAATCGCAGCTCGTGCTCGACGAGCTTCATGTACAGCTCGTGCGCCTGGTGGACGATCTGGAACTGCAGCTCGTCGTGGCAGGTCAGCGCTTCGCCAGGCTTCTGGAGCGAGAGCAGCTCCTCGGTCCGGATATATTTTTCGTAATCCGTGAGCGGCGCCATCGCCTGCCGTTTACCACATTCGCGGAGTGTTTACGGCGAGATGCCCCAGCGGCGCAGCCGGCGATACAGCGTCTTGCGGTCGACGCCGAGGATCTTGGCGGCCTCGCTGCGGTTGCCGCCGCACGCGTCGAGGACGTGCACGACGTGGCGGCGACGGACCTCGTCCAAGGTGACCCGAATTTCATTCGGAAGGTCGGCGAGCGATTGCACCACCTACCGGTGGTGCCGCCCGCTGGCAATCCGATCAATGAAGGGACAATTAAGGTCGGATTGCTTCACATTGCGCAATGATGCGCAAGCTTCGTACATCTCAGGCTTCTCGGCGCCGGAGCCGCAGCAGTCCGAACGCGAGCCACGCGATCGGGATGGCCGCGAGCAGGACCCAATCCAGGTAATCCGGGTGGTAGTGGGAGCGGCCGGCCAGCGTCCGCGCGTGGAACGTGACGCTCAGCGCGTGCAGCGAGGCCGGCAGCTCGCCGAGCATGAGGTCGAGCATCACGTAGACGATGGACAGCGCCATGCCCTGGCGCGGCGCGAGCGACGCGATGCCGGCCGAGATCATCGACACCGCGAGCGCGGCGGCCAGCATGGCTTCGATCGTGTTGCGCGGCGGGAACCGCGAGGTCGCGGTCTCGGCGATCGCGATCCAGCTCGCCCCGACCAGCACGACCACGATCGGCGCGAGCGCGAGCAGCTTGGCCGCGACCACCTTCCAGCGCGCGAGCGGACGCGACCACAGATACGTCGCCGAGCGGTGATCGAGCTCCTCGCCGACCGACGCGCCGACCAGCCACGGTGGCAGCACGGCGAGCAGCAGCAGCGCGATGTTGAGCCCGTTCGTGAGCAGCGCGGAATGACCGCGCAACCCGTACGCGAACGGGATCGGCAGGATCGCGATCGCGAGCGCGATCCACCAGGTGCGGCCGCGCACGAGCCGGCGCAGCGCGACACGCGCGAGCGCGATCGTGCTCACGCGCCACCTCGCGTCAGGTAGTCGAAGACCGCGCCGAGGTTGTTGTCGGGCGAGGTCAGCGCCTGCACCGCGATCGCGCGGTCGAGCACGGCGGACGCGAGCTGGTCGTAGCAGCGATCGGGATCGCGCGTCTCGATCAGCACGGCGCCGCGCTCGAACGCGATGCGCACGACGTGCTCGGCGCCCGCGAGGGCCTCGGCGATCGCGCGCGGTCGATCGCACTCGACGCGGATCACGTGCGGGTGGCGATCGATGAGCTTGCGGATCTCGTACACGTTGCCTTCGGCGAGCACCTGGCCGCGATAGATGACGACGATCTCCGACGTCAACGCCTCGATCTCGTACAGCACGTGGCTCGACGCGACGATCGACTTGCCGGCGGCAGCCAGCGCGCGCACGCGCTCGATGATGTCGACGCGCGCGACCGGATCGATGCCGGTGAGCGGCTCGTCGAGCAGCAGCAGGTCCGGATCGTGCGCGATCGCGGTCGCGAGCTTGACGCGCTGGCGCATCCCCTTCGAGAACCCGCGCACGCGGCGATGGCGCGCGTCGGCCAGGCCCATGCGGTCGAGCGCGGTTTCGGCGGCGGCGCGCGACTTGCCGTGCGCGACGCCGGCGAGCTCGGCGAGGGCGGCGACCAGCTCGAGCGCGGTCAGCTCGTCCCACAGCTTGTCGTGCTCGGGCGCGTAGCCGATGCGCGCGCGCACGGATGGATCGTCGAACGGTGCGCCGCCGAACACCGCGAGCTGGCCGCGCGACGGCCGCGCGATGCCGGCCATCATCTTGATGAGCGTCGACTTGCCGGCGCCGTTGGGGCCGAGCAAGCCGACGATGCCGCCGCGCATGCGCCAGCTCACGTCGGACACGCCGAGCACGTGGCCGTACCACTTGCTGAGCCGCTCGGCGACGATCACGCCGTCGTCGCTCATGACTCGCCGATCACGCGCATGAACGCGGCCTCGAGGCTCTCGCGCCGCACCTCGAGCGCGCGGATCTGCAAGCCGGCGTCGCGCGCCGCGGAAAACACGAGCTGGTTCGTCGCGTCGGCCGGCAAGTCGACCGCGAGCGCGATCGGCGAGGTCACGCGGCACGTCGCACCCACGGCGGCGAGCGCGGTGGCGAGCTTGTCGGCATCGGCCTTGACCTCGACGGCGAGCTCGCTGTCGCGGCCGCGCGCGCCGCGCAGCTCGTCGATCGCGCCGACGAAGCGCACGCGGCCGCCGTGCATGATGACCGCGTGGTCGCACACGCGCTCGACGTCGGGCAACAGGTGCGTCGACAGCACGATCGCGCAGCCGCGTCGCTCGGGCAGCTCGGCGACGAGCTCGAGCATCTCGTCGCGCGAGCGCGGATCGAGCCCGCTCGTCGGCTCGTCGAGAAATAGCAGCTCGGGATCGTGGACGAGCGCCTGCGCGAGCTTCACGCGCTGCTTCATCCCGGTCGAGTAGCCGTCGATCGGCTGGTAGCGCTTCTCCTCGAGCCCGGCGTAGTACAGCGCGGCGTGCGCGCGCTGCATCGCCTCGGCGTGCGGCAGGCCGGAGAGCTCGGCGGCGTACGTGCACAGCTCGACCGCATTCGCGCCCAGCAACAGCGCGTCGTGCTCCGGCATGTAGCCGACGCGATCGCGGATCTCGCCGCCGCGCGACGCCGCGGGCAGCCCGAGCACGCGCGCCTCGCCGTCGAACGGGATGAGGCCGAGCAAGCACTTGAGCAGCGTCGACTTCCCGGCGCCGTTGGGGCCGAGCAAGCCGATCACACGGCCGTCGATGCGCGCGTCGATTCCCGCGAGCGCGGCGACCCCGCCGTAGCTCTTCGCGAGTCGGTCGAGCTCGATGAGCGCCATGGGGGGACTGCATGCTAGCTTCCCGGGCATGCCTCGCGCCACCACCGTACTGGCCACGACCACGCTGGTCGGAGCCATCGCGTCGCTGTGGCTCTACGTCGAGAACCGTTCGCTGCGCGCCGAGCTGGCCGACAAGGACACGCCGGCGCCGGCCGCGCCCGCGCCGCAGCAGGTCGCCGAGACCGCGCCGACGCCGATGGCCCCGCCGCCGCGGCACTGGATCCCGCCGCGCCAGGTGCCGACCATGCCGGCGGCGATGCCGAGCCAGCAGGGCCGACTCGACAAGCGCGCGCGCCGCACGCAGCAGATGGCGACGATGTTCGGCCGCGCCGACGGCGAGACCGACGACCAGTACCGCGCGCGCGTGTCGCCGATCATCAAGGCCGCGCTCGCGATCCCGCGCCAGCGCGTCGTCGCGATGCGCAAGCTCGCCGAGGAAAAGGCGAACGTCACCCAGGCGCAATCGCAGCAGCTCGATCAGATGTTCCAGAAGACGTACAACGACGTGCTCGCGTACGGCGACAAGGCGATCGCCGACGGCACGCTGTCGCCGTACGAGCGCAATATCGCCAACTGGCTCGAGTTCGGCGGCGGCCTGGGCGCGATGCTGCAGGATACGGACAGCCAGATCGGCCGCGTCCTCTCCGAAGATCAGATGCGCACGATGTACGACGCCGGCTTCGAATGGGGTGAGTATCTCGGCCTGGAAGTCCCGTGGGAGCAGCTGAACCCTCCGCCTCCGCCGCCGCGTTGACGGGCCAGGTCCACGACCTCGGATACCAGCGCTACGTCGGTCCGCGCCGGGCCGCGGCGACGCGCTGGCGAGTGATCGCGCGCCAGCAGATCGCGACCGCATGGAAGACGTGGTGGCGTTACAAGGCCGCGCTCGGGTTCGCGGTGGTCATCACGTTCGTGTTCGGCGCGCTGATGTACTTCCCGACCTCGAACGCGATGTTCCGCGGCATGAACGGCCTCAGCTACGCCGACGCGACGCTGCCGATGTCGATCGAGTGGTACTGCCGCATCGCGTTCTTCCTGTCGCTGGTGCTCGGCGCGGGCGCGGTCTCGGGCGACGTCCAGTCGGGCGCGTTCACGTTTTACTTCGCGCGCTCGGTGCGGCCGCGCGATTACGTCGCCGGCAAGCTCGCCGGCTACGGCGTGCTGGTCGCGAGCATCGCGATCGCCGGGCCGCTGGTGCTGGCGCTGCTTCGCGTCGGCATCAGCGACACCAGCGACGAGCTCGTGCAGCACCTCACGATGGTGCCGCACGCGCTCGTGCTCGGCGCCGCGATCGCGATCCCGTACACCACCGTGCCGCTCGGCTTCTCGGCGCTCGCGTCGGATCGCCGCACCGGGCTCGCGCTGTGGGCCGCGTACTACCTCGTGTTCGGCACGGTCGCGCAGCTGATCGGCCGATTCACCGGCGGCTCGATCGCCGCGCTCGATCTACCGACCGCGTGCCTCGCGATCGCGTTCGATCTGTTCGACGCACACCCGCTGTTCGGCCGGCGCGCGGCACGCACGCTGTCGCCGAGCGCCGCGCTGATCTCGCTCGCCCTCCACTCGATCGTCGCGATCATCATCCTGTGGGTGCGCGTCTCCCGCGCGCAGAAGCGCGGCGTCGGCGGCGCGAGCTAGCCCGTCCAGGTGCGGCCGGCGCCGTTCCAGGCGGTGAACGATCCACGTATGAGCCGGTTCCAGGCGTGCTACTCCTGCGCCATGACAACCATGGAAATCGGCAAGAAGCTCGTCGAGCTGTGCAGCAAAGGCCAGAACAAGGAGGCGATGGAGTCGCTGTACTCGCAGGACATCGTCGCGGTCGAGGCCGGCGCGCCTGCCGGGCAGTCGCGCGAGGCGAAGGGCCTGCAGGCAGTGCTCGGCAAGGCGAGCTGGTGGGCCGACAACCACATCGTGCATTCGTCGAAGGTCGAAGGCCCGTGGCCGCACGACGATCGCTTCATCGTGCGCTTCACGTACGACGTCACGTTCAAGCCGGCCAGCAAGCGCTTCACGATGGAAGAGGCGGCGCTGTACACGGTCGCGAACGGCAAGATCGTGCGCGAAGAATTCTTCTACAGCGGCATGTGATCACGCGCCGAGCGACGGCGGCTTGACGCGCGCGGCGCGGCTCCACTCGAGCAGCCGCACCGAGCCGCCGGGCGCGTTGAACACCTCGAACAGGCCGTGCGTGATCCGCTGCGCGCGGCGCGCGGCCTTCGACGTGCGATCCTCGAGGAGCCAGTCGCAGAAGCCCTGCGCGTTGAACGCGAGGCCGAGGAACAGATCCTGGTGCGGCGGCTCGGTGACGTCGGCATCCGGGTGCGGCTTGTAGTTGCGACTGTCGAAGCCGGCCGCGACGTCGACGAAGCGCGCCACCGGTCCCACGCGATCGCGGAGCGCGTGCACGCCGCCGAGATGAAACGCCGCGAGGTAGGTCTCCCCCGAGTAATCCTCGGCGATGTTCCAGCGCGAGCAGCCGCCCGACGGGCACGGCGAGGTGCCGGCGACCTTGCGCTTGTACATCGCGCTCGGCCAGTACTGCACGCGATACCCGAACAGCTCGTTCAGCCGCGGAAAGTTGTCGAACAGCGCGGCGAGCACGGCGCCACAGCTGTTGCCGGTGAAGTCCGAGAACGAGAACTCGTAGTAAAAGCCATCCTTCACCTCGACGCCGGCGAACAGCAACTCGGCGAGCCCGGCCGAGATCAAGCTCGCCTTGCGCCTCGCGAACCCGCCCCAGCCGTTCAGGATCACGGTGCCGAGTCGCGCGAGCGACATCGTCGCCCACCCGTGGCCGCACTTGTCGACGCCGCCGGCGTACGTGTTCTCGCCCAGCCAGCCGTCGCCGCCCCACTTGAACTTGTCGAGCGGATAGTGCTTGCGATACCAGGCGAAGAACGTCCACGCGACGAAGACCGCATACGCCGCGGCGAGCGTCGTCACCGCCGCCGCCGGGCGCGGCTCGTGTGGCGGCACGGCGCCGGGCACGCTGGGCTTCGGCTCGCGTGCGGACTTTGCCTTACCGGTTCGCGCCGCGCGCCAGAATGCGAGCAGCACGAGCGCGATACAAACGAACCACATCGGCCGCAGATACTAGCGCTTCTCGGCGGAGCTGCGCTCTCGGCGGCCTGGCATCACGAAACCATAACGCGCGGAACCCGAACGCTGCACGCCGCGAGGCGAGCGCCGGGCTAGCGCTGACCGATCAAGACGAGCGTTCCACTATCGTGACCGGGTGATGCGAGCCAAACCGCATCGCTGCCGAGCTCCGCGAGGCAGGCGGTGGCGAGCACCAACGTGTCGAGCGTCACGAAGCGCGCCATCGCGGCGAGGTCTTCGTGCTCGGCGAGAGCAGCGTCGTCGATCGCGGCGTCGCAAAGCGCGCGCAGCCAGCGCGGCTCGAATGCCGGAGCTTCACGAAACACGCGCGCGACCGGTGCGAGCCTGCCCTCGCCCGCCCACACGAGCTCGGCGAGCCCGTCGGCCCACACCTCGCTCGCGACGTATGGCTCGACGTCGGCACCGGCGAAGTACAGCCGCACCGCCGCGCACGGCGGATACGTCGAGATCGCGCGCCGCAGCTCGGCCGTCATTGCCGCGCGCACGTCCGCGACTGCCGCCCGCTCGCGTTCCCACTCCGGCCACCACGGGTGGCGCTGCGCAGCGGCGAGCTCGCGGTCGCGCAGCGTCTCGAGGGCGGTCACGGCGTCGAGTCGAGCAGCGCGAGGCCCTTGAAGGCGGCCTCGCGGGTGCGCACGAAGCCGCCGGTGCGGCGCGACTCGAGGGCCCTGCGGCCGGTCGAGCCCGCGCGCTTGGCGCCGATGAGGCCGATGCCGACCGCGGCGTTGACCTGCACGTTCTCGGCGGGGCTCTCGATCGCGTCGCACAGGATCTCGCACGCGTCGGGCAGCGCGCCGATCAGCGCGAGGATGCGCTTCGCATGGGTCTCGTCGTCGGTCTCGAGGCCCTTGAGCAGCGCGGTCAGCATGCGCACCTTGCGCGGCGCGAGCACCGCCGCGACCGCCTTGGCCACGCCCTCGTCGCCGCGCAGCGCGCCGACGAAGTAATCACCGGTCTCGCGCACGGCGTCGTCGCCGAGCTTGTCGAGTGCACCGGCCGCGGCGATGCGTGTCTTCGGGTCGTCGTCGCGAAGCAGCACGGCGAGCGGCAGCGCCGCGCCGCGCGCCTTGTCGCCGGCGCAGCCGAGCGCGGTCGCCGAGTTCGCACGCACGATCGATCGCCCGTCTTGCAGGTAATCGACGAGATCCTGCAGCACCAGCTTGCTCGCGTCGCCGAACGCGGCCGCCTCGAGGTACTTCGTCTCGAAGCCGTCGATCGCGATCGGCGCCGGTCCGGTGCGCTTGGGCCCATCGAGTACGTCGAGCGCCTTGCGCACGGCCTCGCGTGTCTGCTCCCAACCGCCGGTGCGCGCGCCCTCGAGCGCCTTGCGCCCCTTGCCGAGGCGCTTGGGCCCGAGCATGCCGAGGCCGAGCGCCGCGTTGACCTGCACGTTGACCGCCGGGCTCTCGAACGCGTCGCACAGGATCTCCGTCGCGTCATCGAACACGTTGATCAGCTCGCAGATCCGCCGGCCGTGGCCGGGCTTGTCGGTCTCGAGGCCGCGCACGAGCGCGGAGATCATCCGGGCCTTGCGCGCGCGGATCACGCTCGCGCATGCCTCGGCGACCTTGTCGTCGTCGTCGCCGAGCGCGCGCACGAGATCGTCGGCGACCTCGATCACCGCGGCGTCGCCGACGCGATCGAGCGCCTGCGCCGCCGCCAGCCGCACGCGCGGCGCGTCGTCGCGCAGCAACACGCCCAGCGAGCGCGCCGAATCCGTCGCCGCGCCGCCGAGCACGCCGAGCGCGGTCGCCGCATTGCCGCGCACGATGTCGCGGCCATCTTGGAGATGCCGCGTCAGATCGGCCACGCCGACCTTCTCGAGCTCGGCCTTCGCCTTCTCGAGGTCCGCCGGCGCGAGCGGCCGCGACTCGAAGCCTTCGATCGTGACCGTCTTCGGTCCGTCGTCGCCGCGCGGATCGATCAAGTCGAGCGCGCGCCGCACCGCGTCGCGCGTGCGCACGTCGCCGCCGGTCCGCGCGCCGAGCAAGAGCGGCAGCCCCGGTCCGACGCGAGTCTTGCCGAGCAAGCCGAGCGCGAGCGCCGCGTTGACCTGGACGTTCACCGCCGGGCTCTTGAACGCCTCGGCGAGCACCGCCGACGGATTGCCGAGCTTCGCGAACAGCTCGCCGACGCGCCGGCCACCGTCTTCACTGCCGGTCTCGAGGCCCTTCACGAGCGCGTCCTGCGCGTCGCCGCCGAGCTTCTCGAGCGTCTCCTGCGCGCCCTCGGCCACGTCGGCCTCGGGATCGCCGAGCGCGCCGACCAGATCCGGTGCGGCGTCGAGGCCGGCCTTGCCGAGCTTGCCGAGCGACTTCGCGACCTCGCGCCGGACCTGCGCGACCGAATCGCGCATCAGCAGGCCCATCGCCTTGGCCGCACGCGCCGCCTTGTCGCCCTTGAGCGACAGCGCGCGCGCCGCGTTGATCTTCACGTGCGCGCGGCCGTCGTGCATCGCCTGGATCATCTGATCGACGTCGATCGTCGCCTCGTACTCCGAGAGCTCCGACACGCTCAGCTTGCGCGCCTCGAAGTCGGGGATGTTCTTGGGCAGCGTGTCGACGGCCTCGACCTTCTCGCGCGCGACCACCGCGAGCATCGCCTGCTTCGCCGCGGTGCGAACGTCGGGCACCTGATCGCCTTCCTCGAGCTTGCCGAGCGCGGCTAGCGACGCGTCGGCGTCGACCTTGCCGATGCGCGCGAGCCCGGCGCACGCATTGACGCGCACGCGCACGGTCTCGTGCCGGGTCGCCTTCGCGAGCAGCGCGACGCCGCCCTTGCCGACCTTCGCGCACGCGTCGATCACCGACTTCTGCGCGATCTCGAGCGGCACGTCGAGCGAGCCGATCAGCTCGTCGTCGGCGCTGCCGACCAGATCGGCGAGCGCGGCGACCACCTTCTCGGTCACGTCGGGGTTGGTGCCGCCGGCGGCCTGCACGATCTGCGGCACGAGCGGCTTCACCGCGCCGCCGAGCCGGGCGATCGCCTCGGCCGCGGCGATCGCCGCGACCAGCTCGCTGTCGCGCAGCTGCGTGACGAGTCCAAGCACCGCCTGCCCCGCCACGGCGAGCGCGAGCGCGGCGTTCGCGCGCACGACCGCACGGCCGTCACGCAGGTGATCGATCAGCTCCTGCGGCTCGAACGCGCCGCGCGCCTGCGCGAGCTCCTCGAACTTGAGCTTCCGCTCTTCGAGCGACGGCGGAGCCTTCTTGGCCGCCGCCGGAGCAGCCTTGGGATCGTCTTTCTTCGCAGCAGGCTTCGCCTCGTCCGTCATGTGTTCACCTAACCTGTCGAAATTTAACAGCTAATCACAAGCATATTAGCACTCGCCGGATCCGGTTGCCAACGGCCGGCGCGATGTTTATAGGTACCCCCATGAAGATCCGTCCACTCCACGACCGCATTCTCATCAAGCGCCTCGATGAAGAGAGCAAGACCACCGGTGGCTTGTTCATCCCCGACTCGGCGAAGGAAAAGCCGATCCAGGCCAAGGTTATCGCCGTCGGCGCCGGTAAGCGCGACAAGGACGGCAAGCTGGTCGCCCTCGAAGTGAAGGCCGGCGACCGCGTGCTGTTCAGCAAGTACTCGGGCACCGAAGTGAAGATCGATGGCGAAGAGCACCTCATCCTCCGCGAAGACGACCTCCTCGCGGTTCTCGACTGACTGAACCACAAGGAGAACGCAAATGGCTGCCAAGGAAATCATTTTTTCGACGAGTGCCCGCAACGAGATCGCCAAGGGCCTCAACCTGCTCGCCAACGCCGTCAAGGTCACCCTCGGACCGCGCGGCCGCAATGTCGTCATCGAGAAGTCGTGGGGCGCACCCACGGTGACCAAGGACGGCGTGACGGTCGCGAAGGAAGTCGAGATCGAGAACAAGTTCCAGAATATGGGCGCGCAGATGGTGAAGGAGGTCGCTTCGAAGACCTCCGACGTCGCCGGTGACGGCACCACCACCGCGACCGTGCTCGCGCAGGCGATCTACAACGAGGGCGCGAAGCTCGTCGCCGCGGGCCTGAACCCGATGGATCTCAAGCGCGGCATCGACGCCGCGGTCGTGTCGGTCGTCGAGCAGATCAAGGCGATGGCGGTCCCGACCAAGGGCAAGGACGACATCGCGCAGGTCGGCACGATCAGCGCGAACGGTGACGTCGAGATCGGCGGCATGATCGCCGAGGCGATGAAGAAGGTCGGCAAGGAAGGCGTGATCACGGTCGAAGAGGCCAAGACGCTG
>DASXCY010000106.1:0-17743 GCA_036490935.1 Kofleriaceae bacterium
CGCTCGGCGGCGTCGAGATGGGCGCGCGCTTCGTCGGCGCGGCCGGCGATCAGCCACGCGAGGTTGCCGCGCCCCGAGCGAACGCCGAGCTGCGCGACGACGTCGCCGCGCTCGAGCGCGTCGCGCAGCAGCACGCCGCTCTGCCGGTACAGCTCGCGCCATTCGCCGAGGTTGTAGAGCGCGCCCAGCCAGTACGCCTCGCCGATGTCGAGCTCCCAGCGCACGCCGGCGCCGTGATCGTGCAGGCGCGCGAGGCCGGCCTCGAGCCGCGCGCGCGCGTCGCGCCAGCGGCCGTTCATGTACGCGGCGATGCCGATCGCGAGGTCGGCGAGGCCGCGCAGGTGCGCGTGGCCGACGCCCGCCGCGATCGCCTCGAGACGCTCGCCCACCGCCGCGACCGCGGGCGCGTTGCGGCTGCCGGCGTCCGCCGCGTAACACAGCTCCTGCACGAGCGCGAGGCACACGCGCGCCGGCTCGCCGGCGTCGAGCGCGCGCCGCACGAGCTCGGCCTGCAGCACGCGGCCGAGCGCGGGATCGGCGAACGCGAGGCCGCTCGTGATCGAGTACAGCGCGTCGATCGCGCGCAGCTCGTTCGCCGGGATGTCGGCGGCGTCGCGCTCGACGAACTCGAGGCCGCGCAGGCGTTGCGGCATCCATTGCAGCGCGAGCCGCGTGCGCTGCGCCGCCTTGCCGAGTGGGCTCTTGATGCCGAGCTGGCCGAGCAGGCGGTCGGCGGCGGGCAGCGCCTCGGCGAGCCGGCCGCGGCGCAGCAGCGCTTCGACGCGAAGCCGCTCGCAATCGAGCGCTTCGTCGTCGGGCAACAGCTGCGCGGCGTGGTCGAGCCGCTGCGCCGCCTCGTCGAGCTGACCGGCGCACACGAGCGCGTGGGCGCACTTGCGCAGCAGGTCGCGCTGGCCGGCCGCGTTCCACGGCCCGTATTGCAACGCGATCTCGTAGAGCTCGGCGGCGCGGCGAAACGCGAGCGCGTCCTCGGCGCGCGCGGCGGCGGCGACCGCGTGGTGCGCGGCGTTCGCGGGATGGCCGGCCGCGAGCCAGTGCTCGACGACCGCCTGCGGATCGAACGTCCCGGCCTCGCCGGGGCGCTCGGCGGCTTCGGCCTCGAACGCCTTCGCGAGCGCCTCGTGCCAGCCGGCGCGCGCCTCGATGTCGAGCCCGGCGAGCACGGCGGCGCGCACGTGATCGTGGGCGGGCGCGAGGATGAGCTGCGTGCCGAGCCGGCGCAGCGTCGCGAGCCGCTCGGCCGCGAGCGCATTCGCCTCGTCGTGGCCGCCGACGAGCCCCGCCGCGTGTGCCGCGACCTCGATCGGCAGCGGTCGCGCGGCGACCGCCGACACCGCGAGCAGCGCCTGCGCGTCGCCCGGCAGGCGCAGCACGCGCGCGTGCACGACGTCTTCGATCGTGACGTCGGCGCCGAGCTGCGGCGCGCGCGCCATCTCGGCGAGCACGAGCGGGTGGCCGCCGCCCGCTCGCACCACGCGCGGGGCGCGGCTCGTCGTGCCCGAGAGCTGGACGACGAGCTGGAGCGCGTCGTCGTCGGGCAGCGGGCCGAGCTCGAGCTCGCGCACGTCGCCGCGCTTGGCCGCACCCGGCGGCGGGCTCTTCAGCTTCGCGACGACGCCGAAGTAATCCTCGGGGCGATGCGCGATCACGACCAGCATCGCGGCCTCGCCCTGGTGCGCGAGCTCGCCGAGAAAGCCGATGCTGTCGGCGTCGCCCCAGTGTGCGTCGTCGACGAACACGACGACCGGCTTCAGGCGGGCGAGCCGCGCGAGCAGCGCGCGCAGTGCCGCGAAGCCGCGCCTGCGGAGCTCGGTCGGATCGGCCATCGCCGACGCGCCGACGTCGGCGAACCGCGGCACGCGCCTCATGACCGGGAACAGGCGCACGAGCGACGGCGCGTCGCGCACCGCGAGCGCGTCGAGCTCGACCGCCGGCAGCGCGACGAGCACGCCGGTCAGGGCGTCGACGATGCCGTCGAGCATCTTGAACGGCACCTGCTCGCGCTCGAAGCAGCGGCCCTCGAGCACGAACACGCCGTCGCCGGCGCCGCGCAGGAAGCGGCGCACGAGCGCGGTCTTGCCGATGCCCGACCGGCCGCGCACGATCATCGCGGCGCCGTGGCGGCGCGCATCGGCCAGCGCGCCGGCCAGCTCGTCGAGCTCGCGCGCGCGGCCGACGAACGGCGGTACGGTCGACGCGATCGCGAGATCGCTCGTGCGCGCCGACGGCGTCGCGCCGAGCTGGCCGAGCACGACGCGCCCGCGCGGCCGCGCGGACGGCGCCGGTTGCAGGAGCTGCATGCACAGCGACGCCAGATCGCGCGGCGTCGCCGGAACGCGCGCGAGCGGGCTCGGCGGCAGCTCGGTCTGCTTGCGCGTCATCACCTGCTCGGACTCGCCCTCGAACGGCCGCCGCCCGACGAGCGCCTCGTACAGCATCGCGCCGAGCGCGTACCAGTCGCTCGCCTCGCCGAGCGGCTGATCCGACGCCTGCTCGGGCGACATGTACACCGGCGTGCCGACCGCGAGCCGTTCGGGGTTGCGATCCTCGCCGAGCGCGGTGACCAGGCCGAAATCGAGCAGCGCGACGCGCCCCTCCGGCGTGACCAGCACGTTCGACGGCTTGAGATCGCGATGCAGGCGGCCGGCCTCGTGCAGCGCGACGAGCGCGTCGGCCAGGGCCACGATCGCCGCACGCAGCCGCGGCTCGTCGGGCGCGGCGGCCGCGATGTCGGCGCGCGTGCGCGTCGGGCCGCCCACCTGCCCCGGCCGCACCCAGTCGATGAACGACACGCCTTCGACCAGCTCCATCGTGAAGTACCACTCGCCGCCCGACGCGTGGAGCTCGTGCAGCCGCACGAGGCTCGGATGCACGATGTCCGCGAGCGCGCGAAACTCGCGCTTGAAGCGGTACAGATCGCGGCCCGACGCCTGGCGCAGGTGCTTCAGCGCGACTTCGCGGCCGAGCTGGCGATCGAACACGCGGTACACCGTGCCGGCGCCGCCGGTGCCGAGGGTCCCACGCACCTCGAAGCGGCCGTCGCCGAAATTCATCAGTTGAGGTAGATCATCTTGCCGGCGACGCGCACGTCGCCGGCAGAGTCGACCGAGACCTTTTCCTCGCCCTCGACTTCGATCTCGGTGCCCGTGATCGAGACCTTCGGCGCGGCGATCTCCACCGCCTCGCTCGCCGAGATCTTCATCCGCGCGGCCTCGACGTGCAGCACGGGACCTTGTTCGGTCATCTGGATCCGCAGCTCGACCAGGCCCGATTCGCTGCGGATCTCGACCAGCTGGTCGCGCACGACCACCTTGCGGCCGTCGCGCAGATACACCTCTGTTTCCTCGCCGCCCTCTTCGCGCGCCTCGGCCTCGAGCTTCTGCTTCGGCGACCCCGACATGGATCGAGGCTATCATACCGGCGAGCATGCGGCCGGACCTCCTCGTGTGCCCCGCCTGCCGCGCGGTCGGCGACGGCCGCATCGATCTTCGCACGCTCGAGCGCGCCGGCGACGACCTGGTGTGCGAGTGCGGCGGGCGCTTTCCGATCGTCGATGGCGTCGCGAGCTTCGCGATGACGCACGAGGTCGAAACCGCGGCGGCAAGCCCCGGCTCGCGTAGCGCCGCGGAGCCGCGCGCCGCAACGATCGACGACGCGACCCGCGAGCACATCTCGATCTACATGGACGCGCACTGGGCCCGTCCGTTGCCGTTCGCGGCCAAGCTCGCGGGCCTGGCGCGCGTGCACCGCGCGGTCGAGCTCGGCTGCAGCGCCGGGCGAATCGTCCACGAGCTCGCGCAGACCGCCGATCATGTCGTCGGCGTCGACCTCGCCTTCGCCACGCTGCGCCGCGCGCGCCGCCTGCTCGACGGCTTGCCCGCCGACTACGAGCGCCGCGTCGTCGGCAATCACTACGAGCCGGCGCGCGCCGAGCCGCCGCGGGCCGTCACGAACGTCACCCTCGTCCAGGCCGACGCGCTCGATCCGCCGCTCGTGCCGCGTGCTTACGACCGGGTCGTCGCGCTCAACCTCATCGACTCGGTCCGCGATCCGCTCCAGCTACTCGAGGTGTGCGACGCGCTGTGCGCACCCGGGGGCGAGCTGATCGTGTCGTCGCCCTATGCCTGGCAGGCCGGGATCACGGATCCGGCGGCCTGGCTCGGCGGCGCCGACCCGGCGGCTGCGCTGGTCGACCACCTGCGCCCCGGCTATGCCATCGCGGACGAGGACGAGCTCGCCTGGACCCTGCGGCGCGACGCCCGCTGCCAAGTCACGTATCGCGTCCACTATTTGCGCGCACGGAAGGCTGGGCCACTGCCCGCCGTATAATCTCTAGCCATGCCCGCGCCGCAGGCGTCGATGATGCAGCAGTTCGCTCGTGCCAAGTTCATGAGCTTCAGCCTCAAGGTGCCGACGAACTGGCAGGAGCCGAGCGGCGACGCCGGCAAGCAGTACTCCGACGCGTTCAAGCCGGAGGAGCGCACGACCGCGCCGGGCGCGCCGCCGCTGTTCATGGCCGCGTCGGCGAACAAGTACCATACCGATACGCAGAAGATGCACATCGGCAAGATCGGCAAGTTCATCGACGACACGTGCTCGGCGATCTGCGGCGCGTGGGGGCAATGGCAGACGATGACGTCGGGGGCGGCGTTCGTGGTCGTCGGCCCGGTCGTGTCGGTGGGCCAGTTCATCGGACCGCCGATGGGTCAGCTGATGATGGCGAACGGCGCGCCGATGAGCTCGCCGAACGAGATGAAGTACACGAACGTGATCTCGACGGTGATCGGCACGCAGTGGGAGGCCTTCGTCGCGACGATCAAGTGCCCCGGCCTGCCGTTTTATCCGGCCTATGCGGCGTTGCCGACGCCGGTCGCGCCGCCGATGCCGAACGTGCCGTTCCCGCTCGGACAGTTCGTCTCGGCGACGCCGCTGGTCTCGTGCAACGTGATGAAGCCGCTGATGATCGCGCAGCTCGCCGATCCGCAGGCGCCGTTCATGTCGCAGCTGTTCGAGTCGATCTGCACCGGGTTCGAGCAGTGCTTCACGATCTGGAACAAGGCCACGCTGGTCACGAACGTCATGGCGATCGCGACGGGTGGCACGCCGATCTCGCCGCTGCCGGCCGCCGGCACCGCCACCATGCCGCCTGGAGGTCTCGTGTAATGCCGCCGCAAGCTCGCCTCGGAGACAAGTCGAACATCCCCGCCGACGCCCACGGCTGCCCGGCGTGCCCGCACCCCGCGGTCGGCCCTGCGATCCAGGGCTCGCCCGACGTGATGGTCAACGGCCGCCCGGCGGTCCGCGTCGGCGACCAAGGCGTCCACGCCGCGTGCTGCGGCCCCAACATGTGGAAGGCGGCCGCCGGCAGCGGCACCGTGATGATCAATAACAAGGCAGCCCACCGCCAGGGCGATCAAGACTCGCACTGCGGCGGCAGCGGCACGATGATCGAGGGCAGCACGAACGTCATCACCGGCGGATAGGCTTTGGGCTTTGGGCCTTGGGCTTTGGTCAGAACGAGACGTTACGCCTCTGGCCGAAGTCCGAAGTCCGAAGTCCGAAGTCCAAAGCCCGAAGCCCGAAGCCCGCGCTCACGGCGGCAGCTGATACCGGCCTTCGGCGATCGAGCGAATGAGCTCGGGCAGGAGCTCGGCGCGCGCGAGGACGAGCGAGCGATCGACGTCGAGCTTGTAGGCGACGACCCAGCCGCAGCCGCATAGCGTGGCGACGGCGAGCAGGATGTGCAGGATCGGCGACGTGCTCGCGGCGATCGCGAGCGCGACCGCGCCGACGCCGAGCCCGGCGGCGGTCTTCACGCGCTTCATCACGGTCTTCCAGTGCAGCTCGACCTGCTTGCACTGCGCGTCGTAGGACGGCTGGCTCGCCTGCGCGAGGATCTTCGGATCGCGCATCTTCAACATCACGGCGTTCTTCCACGCGGCCGCGATCGCTTCCATGAACGTGCCCTTGTCGGCCTTGCACATCGCCTCGGCCTGGTGCGGGTTCGTGCGCATGAGGTGGAGCACCATGCCTCGCGCCACGCCGTACCGGAATCGGCCCGCGACCGCGGACAGCGCGAACAGCATCATGCCCAGCCCGCCGACCGCGAGCAGATAGCTGAGCACCGCCTTCACGACGCTAGGATAACATCCGCTCGAGCTGGCGCAGCGCCCACGTGCGCGGGACCTCGAGCGGCGGCGGCCGCGTCCCGGGATCGCGGGCGAGGCGTGCGAGGAGCAAGCGCGCGTCGGCGGCCTTGCGGTCCGGCTTGGGCCAGGCCTCGAGCGCGGCGAGCTGGCGGCCCGGCAGCCCGGCGGCGCGCGCGTCGGCGAGCAGGTTCGTCCACGTGCGCTCGCGATAGAACCGCGCACGCGCGAGCTCGATCAGGCGATCGCGGGTGCGCGGGGTGATCGGCGCGCGCGCGAGCGCGAACCGGATCGAGACGAGCGCGTCGGACACCGCGCGAAAGCCATGCTCGGCCGGCAGGTGGGCGACGGCGACCTCGTCGTCGGCGACGAGCTCACCGCGCCGGTACGCGCGATAGATCGCGCCGACGCCGATCATGCCGTACGGCGCCAGCTCGGCCGCACGCAGCGCGCCCATGCTCGCCGCGCCCCACACCGCGATCCCGCGCGCGAGCGCGACGAGGATCTCCTTGTGCCACACCGCAGCCATGCGCTCGAAGTAGCCGTCGATGATCGCGATGCGTCGCACGCGTCGATCGCGCGCGGCGCGCAGCACGTCGCCGACCGAGACCGGCGGCAGCACGCGCGCAGCGGGCAGCCGCGCGCGCACCTCGTCGGCGGGCAGCGTCGGGCCGACGTACACCAACGTGGTCATCCGGCTTCCGCTCGCATTCGCGCGAGCCGGTCGCGGACGGCTACTGTTCCGTGTCGCGCTCATCCGAGCGCCTCCAGATCGGTCGCGCGGCCGGGCACGAGCACCTTCGCGACCGGCACGCCGAGCGCGCGATCGGTGAGCTCGACCGCGATCACCTGGGGCAGGCGCGCGACCAGCTGCGCGAGCACGTCGCCGAGCGAGCGCACGGCGAGCCGCGGCAGCTCGTCGAACGCGACCGGCTCGTCGCACGGCGCGGCCAGCCTGTCCCACATCGGCACGAGCACGTCGAGATCGGTCGCGCGCGCGTAATCGATCGGGAAGAAATCGTCGCGCGCGCCGGCGATGTAGGTGAGCCGCGTCTGCGCGGCCTCGGTCAGCGCGCGCGCGATCGCGATCTCGGGCAGCGGATGCGCGCCGAAGCCCTGATAGCAGCCGAGCGCGCGCCACTGCGGCTCGCGCGGGTCTTCCATGATCGCGCAGCCGATCGCGGGAAGCCCGCTGTCGCTGGCGAGATCCCACACGAACACGCGCGCGCCGGTCGCGGCGATGCGATCGATCAGCGCGCGGCACGCCGGATCGGCGATCGAATCGAGCACGACGCGCCGATCGGAGCCGGCGCGGCGCCACGCCGCCTCGGCGTCCCGCTCGAGCACCTCGCACAGGCCGTGCAGGATCGCCTCGACGAGCGCGTTGCCCGACGCGAGACCGTTCGACGAGATGTCGAACACCGGCGGCCTGGTGAACGTCGTGTCGAGCGTGACCGCTTGCTCGGGCACGAGCACGGGCTCGCCGGCGACGAGGTCGAAGCCGCGCACCCAGCGCCAGCTCGCGTCGAGATCGAGCCGGCGTGCCGACTTCCGTCCTCGCCGCGGCTTCCGAGACGCGTCGAGCGATGCAAGCGGCAGCTTGCGCACGTCGACGACGCGATGCCGGCGGCGCAGCGCGCGGTACGAGCCACGCACGGCGCCGCGCACACGCTCGGCGGTCGCGGTCTCGAGCGATTCCATCAGCGCGGACACGCGCGCGGCTTCGGGCGTCGTGCCCTTGCCCTGCTGCGTCGACAGCGAACGGCCGAGCGGCCGGATCGCGGCGTAGACCGGGATGCCGAGCGTATCGAGCCCGGTCAGCTCGGCGAGGCGCGTGATCCCGGCGCGGCGCGCGACCGGCGCGAACCGCCGCCAGGTCGCCGCCGGCGATGCGGTGCGCAGCGTGCCGTCGGCGAACCGCACGGGCGCGTCGAGCACGTGATCGAAGAATCGCAGCACCGCGTCTGCTATACCTGAATTCGTGCGCTACCTCGCGTTCGCCGCCTTCGTCGTGCTCGCCGCGTGTCACGCGGGCGGCGACTACGCGCAGAGCGGGCGCTCCGACGACGAGCTCGATCGCGGCGAGACCAACGGCACGCAGTTCGACTTCGTCACCAACAAGCCCGACGGCGACGACTGGCAGATCCGCATCCGCGGCTCCTCGCTGTGGGCCGCGTATTCCAAGGGCGAAAAGAGCGACGACCTCGGCACCGCGAACCTCAGCGCGAAGGAAGTGAAGAAGGTCTGGAAGCTGATCGACGCGCTCGACCTGCCCGAGCGCAAGAAGGGCAAGCAGGACCCCGACGAAGGCTACGTGACCCTGCGGCTGCGCCCCGGCGACGAAGACTCGCACGATCTGTTCGTGTCCTACGCACCGCGCGACGAGCCCGGCGACGACGTCGAGGAGCTCGCGGCTTATCTGCAGGATCTCGTCACGAAGTACTTCAAGGAGAAGCCGAACTTCTGAGATCGGGCTTTGGGCCTTGGGCTTTGGGCTTTGGCCAGAACGACTCTCCCTCCCTCTGGCCGAAGCCCGAAGCCCGAAGCCCGAAGCCCGATCTCACCCCAGCGCGTCGGCTTCGCGCTCGAGAATGACGGACCAGCGTAGATAGAACAGCAGATACGGATCGGGAATCACGATCGTCTGCGCCTTCTCATCCCACTCGAGCGTCGGCTGGGCGATGGCGCCGAGCGCGGAGGCGGCGCGGGCGATCGAGGCGTTGTCGGGGTGGCCGCCGCCGCCGCAGAGCTCCTCGACGCGGCGCGCGAGCTCGCCGAGATCGAGCTCGAGGCGCGGCGGATCCATCGCGATCGCGCGCATCAGCGTCATGTAAACGTCGCCGGTGCGGCCGTCGCGGTGCACGTAGAGGCGGCGCTCGCCGGGCTTGCCGCGCGGGCCGGCGATCAGCGCGCGCACGAGCGAGCGAAAATCGACCGTCGACGACGTGACGAACAGGATCTCCTTGCGCGCGAGATCGTCGAGCGTGCGGTCGCGCGGCGGATCGGCGGTCTCGTGGACGCCGAGGTGGTTGCACATCCAGCGGCAGATCGACTGCATCAGCTGCGGCGAGCCCGCCGCCTCGGAGGCGAACATCTGCAGCGACGCGTGGTCGATCTCGAGCCCGAGCAGCGGGAGGCCGAGCCGCGAGATCTCGAGCAAATCGCGTCGACTCCAGTAATCGAGATCGATCGCGAGCACGCGGCCGCGCAGCTCGGGCAGCGCACGCACGACGTTGTCGGCGCGATGCGGCACGCTCGCGACGCAGATGCGCACGCCCCGGCTCGCGGCGTCCTTGAGCTGCTGCGCGACGTCGGCCTGGATCGCCGCCGGGATGTAATGAAAATCGTCGAGCAGGATCGTGTACGGCGTGTTGCCGAGCTCCTGCACGACCTGCGGCAGGCCGCGCCGATTCGACGTCGCTTGCAGCGTCTCCGCGCTCGCCTGTGCGTGCGCGCCGCCTTGCTTGTGCGACATGCCGGTGCCGCTGATGCCGAGCTGACCGCCGTGCTCGCGCGTGCGGGTCTCGGTCGTCGTGTCGACCATGCTCGCGGTCGTCGCGTGCGGCTCGCCCCACCAGTCGAGCACGCGCTCCCACAATTGGTCCGGCGTCCGGACGCTCGCGCCGCTCACCGTGATCAGGTTGCGCTCGCCGACCACGCGCTGCACGAGCACGGTCTTGCCCGCCTTCGACGGCCCCGAGATCGATGCGATGAAGCTGCCGCCGCGCGCCCATTCGCGCAGCAGGCGCTCGTGATGCAAGTCGTCGCGCTGGACGTACGTGTGCTCCGGGTACGAGGTCGGTGTGAACACCTCGGCGGATGACAAACGTGGCATCGTCCGCATCATCACCCGGCAGAAGGCCCGGCTGCCCAGTAGTTAGCGGATTTGTCGATCCGGCCCGCCGCCGTTCGTCGTGCAGGTAAAGGAGACACAACATGCGTTTCATGATGCTCATGCACCCGGGTCCCAAAGGCGAGAGCGGCCAGCTTCCCGACGCGAAGGTCGTCGCTCAGATGATGAAGTACAACGAGGAGCTGCAGCAGGCGGGCGTGCTGCTCGCGCTCGACGGCCTGCAGGCCTCGAACAAGGGCGCGCGGGTGCGCCTGAAGGGCGGCAAGAAGGTCGTCACCGACGGGCCGTTCTCGGAGGCGAAGGAGCTCGTCGGCGGGTACTGGATGATCCAGGTTCGCACGCGCGACGAGGCGCTCGAGTGGCTGAAGCGGATCCCGCTCGGCGACGAGTCCGAGTTCGTCGAGCTGCGGCAGGTGTTCGAGATGGCGGATTTCTCGCCCGAGCTGCAGGACCTCGCCAAGCCGCTCGCCGACAAGCTCAAGTAGGTTAGTCTCGCGAGGTGTCGAGCGACGCGCGGCGCGCGATCGAAGCGGTGTTTCGCATCGAGTCGCCGCGGCTGATCGCCAGGCTCGCGCGCATCACGCGCGACGTCGGCGTGGCCGAGGAGCTCGCGCAGGACGCGCTGGTCGCGGCGCTCGAGCGCTGGCCGGAGTCGGGCATTCCCGACAATCCGGGCGCGTGGCTGACGACGACCGCGCGGCATCGCGCGATCGATGTCGTGCGCCGCGGCCAGCGCGGCGTGCGCGTCACCGAGGCGCTCGGCCACGAGCCGCAGCAGCCGCCGCCCGATCCGGTCGACGTGCTCGACGACGACATCGGCGACGACCTGCTGCGCCTCGTGTTCGCCGCGTGCCACCCGGTGCTGCCGACCGAGGCGCGCGTCGCGCTCACGCTGCGCCTCGTCGGCGGGCTGTCGACCGCCGAGATCGCGCGCGCGTTCCTCGTGCCCGAACCGACGATCTCGCAGCGCATCGTGCGCGCGAAACGCACGCTCGCCGACCAGCACGTGCCGTTCGAGGTGCCGCGCGGGGAAGAGCTCGACGAGCGGCTCGCGTCGGTGCTCGAGGTCATCTACCTCGTGTTCAACGAGGGCTATCTCGCGACCGCGGGCGATGACTGGACGCGCCCCGAGCTGTGTCACGACGCGCTCCGGCTCGCGCGCGTCGTCGCCGGCTTGATGCCGCGCGAGGCCGAGGTCCACGGCTTGCTGGCTTTGTTGGAGCTCCAAGCATCTCGGCTCGCCGCACGCGTCGGCCCGAACGGCGCGCCCGTGCTGCTCCTCGATCAAGACCGCTCGCGCTGGGATCCGCTACTCGTACAGCGCGGGCTCGCCGCGCTCGCGCACGCCGAGCAACTCGCGCCGCAGCGCGGTCCCTACGTGCTGCAAGCGGCGATCGCGGCGTGCCATGCCCGCGCACGCACCGCAGACGCGACCGACTGGACGCGCATCGCGGCGCTCTACGCGGCGCTCGTGCAGCGCGTGCCCTCGCCGGTCGTCGAGCTCAACCGCGCGGTCGCGGTCGGCATGGCGTTCGGTCCGGCCGCCGGCCTCGAGCTCGTCGATGCGATCGCGAGCTCGCCTGCCCTCGCCGACTATCACCTGCTGCCCAGCGTGCGCGCCGATCTGCTCGCGAAGCTCGGCCGCACCGCCGAGGCGCGCACCGAGCTCGAGCGCGCCGCATCGCTCACGCGCAACGAGCGCGAGCGCGAGCTGTTGCTCGCACGTGCCTCCGCCCTGTGATGGAAAACTCGCGCACTGCGAACACCACGCAGCAGGGTGGCCCGCGTGCTGCAATACATGTTTTCGAAGGAGAAACCTCTATGTCGAAGTCTATTCGCCTCGTGAAGTTCGTGTTGCCCCTGGCTCTCGGTGCGCTCGGCGCGTGCCACGCGGGCGGGCGCGTCGGCCCGGTGCACGCCGGTGGCGGCGTGACCGACAACTCGGCGTCTGCGAAGAAGGACGCGAAGGCGCCGACGCCCGCCAAGACGGCCGAGGTCGCGCAGACTCAGCCCGTCGTGCGCTGACCGAGGGATCGGCACGCGCGGATGAGGATCCGCGCGGGTGACTGTCGCGCCGCGGGGCTCGCTGCCCCGCCGCGCGCTGTTTGCGACGCGGCTTTCGCATTCTGCGCACCGCGTCTGTCATTAGCTGTTCGCCGTTGATCGAGTCAGCCGCGACGAGCCGCGAATACCTTCGCGGCCATGACCTCGCGGTTCGCCTCGATCCTCATTCTCTTCCTCAGCGCCGTGCTCGTCGCCGCGTGCAGCGCTTCCAACGGTAACGGCGGTGGCGGTGGCGGTGGTGGCGGTGGCGGCGGCGGCGGTGGCGGCGGCGGCGGCGGTGGCGGTGGTGGCGGCGGCGTCGACGCGACGCCCGATTCGTCGCAGTTGCCGAGCGGCGTCTACGCGATCCCGCTGCAGACTCCGAGCGGCGAGGATCAGGGCGAGTTCTACACGCCCGCGCTGACCGCGTCGGGCAGCATGTTCCTGCTCGATGTCGACACCGGCTCGACCGTCACCGGCATCGCGGGTTCGATGTGCACGACCTGCACCGGCATGTCGCCGCTGTACATGCCGGGCGCCGGCGCGACCGCGACCGGCAAGACCGATCGCGCCTCGTACGCCGACGGCAGCGGCTGGCGAGGCAACGTGTATTCCGACATGGTCGGCCTCGCCCACGGCACGCCCGACATCTCGCTCGACTTCGTGGACATCACGTCGCAGAGCGGCGGCTTCTTCAGCGGCAACGAGTACCAGGGCATCCTCGGCATGGGCCCGGACGCGCTGCTCGACACCGGCACGCAGAGCTACATCACGCAGCTCGTCGGCGCCGGCGTGACCGACGCGATGGGGTTCGAGCTGTGCCCGAGCGACGGCACGATGTGGCTCGGCGGCTTCGACATGTCGCACGTCGCGTCGGCGCCGCAGTACACGCCGATCTTGACGAGCGGTGACAACTCCGCGTTCTACTCGGTGGACATGACCGGCATGTTGCTCGGCGGCACGAACCTCGGCATCAGCGCCGCGACGTTCGACGGCCCGATCGTCGACACCGGCACGACGTTGTTCTACATCCCGAGCACGGCCGAGACCGCGCTGATCAGCAAGCTCAACCAGAACGCCGCGTTCAAGGCGGTGTTCCCGAGCCAGACGCTCACCGATCCGACGAGCTCGAGCTCGTCGACCGCCGGCTGCGTCAACGCGACGAGCGGCACGACCGACGCCGACGTCGACGCGATGCTGCCGCCGCTCCAGATGACGTTCCCCGGCGTCGGCGGCGGCACGATCACGATCAGCGCCCCGGCGCTGGCGTCGTACTTCGCGCCCGCCGGCGGTGGCGAGTACTGCCTCGTCGTGTACGGCGGCGGCGACCAGGGCGAAGCGACGATGGGCGACACGTTCATGCGCGGCTTCGTCACCGTGATCGATCGCGCGAACGGCCAGATCGGCTTCGCGCCGACGTCGCATTGCGCGGCGCCGCTCCTCGAGACGTCGCGCAGCCGCATCACCGAGCACGGCCGCGGCCCGCATCACCTCGCGCGTTAAGGCGTCAGGCGAGCGGGGAAATCTCGAGCGCGTCGAGCTCGGCCTGCTCCGAGATGACCTCGGCGCGCGTGATCCTGCCGTCTGCGAACCACATGCGCAGGACGCGCTGCACCTGGCCCTTCGGCGCCAGCACCAGGCCGACCTGACCGTCGACGAGCGCGGCGGTCGCGTGCTGCATCGCCTTGCCGAACTGCACCGCGCCTTGCGCCCACGTGCGCGCGCCGCGCAGCTCGCGCTTGCCTCCGGCATCGCCCGCGACGGTGACGGCGACATCGGGATCGAGCACCGCGATCAGCCCTTCGACATCGCCGGCGCGCAGTGCCGCGATGAACGCCTCGACGAGCCGGCGCTGCTCCACGAGCTCGCCCTGCGGCGGCTCCGCACCTTGCACGCGGCGGCGCGCGCGGCTCGCGAGCTGGCGCGCGGCCTCGGCCGTGCGGCCGACGATCCCGGCGATCTCGTCGAACGGCACCGCGAACATGTCGTGCAGCACGAACGCGAGGCGCTCGGCCGGCTCGAGTCGATCGAGCACGACGAGCACGGCGAGCCCGATCGAGTCGGCCATCATCAGCTCTTGCTCCGCGTCGGGCGCGGTGGCGGCTGCAGCCGCGACGCGCGGCTCGAGCGGCTCCTCGCGGCGCGACGTGCGCGAGCGCAGCATGTCGAGGCACACGCGCGCGACCACCGTGGTCAGCCAGCCGCGCAGGTTCGCGATGTCGTTCGGCGCGGCGCGCTCGAGGCGCAGCCACGCCTCCTGCACGGCGTCCTCGGCCTCGCTCAGCGAGCCGAGCATGCGATACGCGACGCCGCGCAGGTGGGCTCGGTGATCCTCGAATCGATGCTCGGTCACGTTCGTTCCTTTCAGTCCGTCATACCTGACGAACGAGCTCGTCTCGTCGTGACAAGGAGCCACATATGAATGCCCGCCTCGACATCTCGAAGGTCGCCAGCGATGTCTTCCCGCCGCTGGTCGCGCTCGGAAAAACCCTGGCCGCGAGCCCCATTCCGGCCAAGACCCGCGGCCTCGTCCACCTGCGCACGAGCCAGATCAACGGCTGCGCGGCGTGCATCGATATGGAGATCGCGAAGACGACCGAGACTCCGCAACGCCTCGCCGCGGTCGCCGCGTGGCGCGACGCGCCGTTCTTCAGCGACGCCGAGCGCGCCGCACTGGCGCTCGCCGAGGCGGTCACGCGCATCGCCGACGTGAGCGATCGCGTGCCCGACGACGTGTGGGCCGAAGCGGCGCGCCACTACGACGAGCCGCAACTGGCGTGGCTCGTCGTCGAGATCTCCACGATGAACCTGTACAACCGGCTCAACGTGGCGACCCGGCAAGTCGCCGGCGCCCAGCGCTACTGACCCAGCTCTTTCTCGATCTCGCCGACCTTGGTATCGACGTTCTTCTCGTCGACATCCTTCACGGCTTGCGCCTCGAAGTCCTCCTCGGTGGGCACCTCGGCGGCCGCGGCGGCCGCGGCGGCCGAGCCGGCCATCGCCGAGCCCGAGCCCCCGGCCATCGCCGAGCCCGAGCCGGCCATCGCCGAGCCCGAGCCCGTCGCGACCGGCGGCGGCGGTGCCGGCGCGGGTTGTTCCTTCTTCTTGCCGCAGCTCGCGAGCGCGAGCACGGCGACGAGCGCGATGCCGAGCTTCATCACGGGTGACCTGCCTTCTTGAACGCATCCTGCAGCGCGGTCATCCGCGCCTCGTGGCGATCGTTTTCCTTGCTCGTCGCGACGTCGATGCGCACGCCGAGCTTGCTGTCGTCCTTGACCTGCGCGATCTCCTTCGCCTGATCGAGCGTCGCGACGCGCTGCGCGTGCAGCGTCAGCTCGGACTGCGTGTCGGGATCGGCGAGGAACGCCGCTTCCCACTTCTTGTGGATCTCTTCCTCGCGATCGTGCCGGCGCTGCTCGCGCGTGGAGTCGCGCTCCGCCAGCTCCTTCAACCATGCCGCCTGGCGCGCCGCGTGGTCCTTCGCGAGCTCCTTGGCCTGCGCGTCCCACTGGGCCTGCGCGGCCTTGTGGCGCTCGTCGTCTTGCTTTTTCTGCTCGGCGGCCCAGTCCTCGTTGGCGACCGTGAACGTGCCGACCGGCAGGTCGCGGCCGTGCTCGCGATGCAGCAAGATCTCGTCGCTGGTCGCGCCGCCGGGGATCTCGAAGCGAATCTCGTCGGGCGTGATCTTCGCCGCGGTGATCGGCTTCGCACCCCACATGACCTGCATGTCGGACGAGAAGTTCTTGCCGCGGATCACGACGTGCGTGCCCGCCTTGCCCTTGCTCGGCCAGAAGCTGCTGACGACCGGGCGATCGAGCTTCCAGTCGCGATGGTGCTCCTCGGCCGGCGGTCCCGGCGGTCCGGGCGGCGGCGCGGGCATCACCGCGGTCGCCTCGCCGCCGCCCCAATCGCCCTCGACCCACTGATAGTTCGCGCCGTGCTGCTCCCAGCGGCCCGGGTGCCAGTGCTTGCCGGCGCGCGCGGCCTCGTAGTGGCCGGGCGTCCACGCCCACTTGCTGGCCTTCCAGTCCCAGCGGCCGCCGATCCACTCCTGGCCCGGCCGCGGCGTCGCCTTCTCGACCTGCATGGGCGGCGGCGCCGTCGTCGGGCCGTCGTGATGGTCGCGATCGTGATCGCGATCGTGGTCATGACCGCGGTCGTGGTCGTGACCGGCTGGTTGCGCGAGCGCCGGCGTGGCCGCTAGCGAGAGCGCCACAATCCAGAGCCCGCATCGTCGCATCCTCATGAAGCCTCCTTGAAGCGCACACTATTGCATGGGATCCCATGCACTCAATCGAATCCGGACACAGAACAATCAGCCCGCCATCGCCGTTACAGTGAGGTATGAGACTCGCCCCAGCCGTCCTCGCCGTTGCCGCGTGCGGGCACGGGAGCGGACCGAGCATGCCGCACGTCGCGCGCGATGCCGGCATGCCACGCGATGCGCGCGCCGCGCCGGGCGATGCGGCGATCGCGCAGGCGCCACCCGCCGCTGTCGAGGCGCCGCCGGGCGGCGAGATCGTACGCGTGGCGGTGACGCCGGCCGAGGATGCCGCGCTCACGGTAGACAGCGCCGACGAGGTTCGCCTGTGGCCCGCGCTCGACGGCACGCGACCACCGGTCGTGGTCACGCTGCAGCCGCCACGCGTGCTCGCGCTCCAGCGGGCCGGCGCCGACTTCGTCGCGTGCGCGGGCGTCGCCGGCGGCACGTTCGAGGTGCGGCTCGACGCGCGCGGCCGCCGGCTCGCCTCGATCGAGCTGCCCGCGTTCGACGGCATCGCCGCGTTCGGCGACGGCTTCGTCACCTGGCAAGGCAGCCGGCTGCGCGCGCTCGATCTCGACGGCCACCTCGACGAGCCGGTCGACGTCAAGGCGCGCATCACCGCCGTGATCGGCACGGTCGCGATCGCCGGCGGCGTGCCGCGCGAGCTGACCCGCAGCGCCGCCGGCTTCGCGCTCGGCGCACGCACCACCGTGCCCGTTCGCCGCGTCACCGCGCACGGCAGCGACCTCGCGATCGCCGGCGACGCCGGCACGCGCTACCTCGGCTATGCGTTTCCCGCGAACGAGGCGCCGTCCGGCGGCGACGCGGCGCACCTCGCGAGCGGCGGAAACGGCCGCTGGCTGGAGCTCGACGCCGCGCTCCAACCGGTACGCGAGCTCGTGCCGCCGATCGCGCACGCGACCGCCGTGCACTGGCTCGCCGGCGACGACTGGCTCGTCGAGAGCCCGGCCGGCGTCGCGGTGTGGACCGCGGGCGCGGCGAGCGCGCAGCCGCCGCTCGCGAAGGCGACCGTCGTCGAGGTCGAGCCCGAGACGCGCCTCGTGCTGCTCGCCGGCCATCACCTCGCCCGCTACGCGGCCGATCGCCACGCGCTCGATCCCGTCGCGTTCACCGCGTGGGGCGACGCCGCGACCACCGCGCACCTGGTCTCGCCGCGGCTCGCGCACGGCGCCGTGCTCGCGTTCTCGAGGTTCGATCGCGACACGTCGGGCGTCGAGCAGGGCTCGCTGCGCTGGATCCGCGACCTCGACCATCCCGAGCGCGGCGAGACGCACTGGGACGCGAGCGGCCGCTGGCCCGTCGGGGTCTCCGACGGCGGGCGTGCCCCCATCAACGCGGCGGGCCGCGGCTGGTCGGTGGTCGACGATCAAGGCCAGGAGCACGCGCTGCCCGGCG
>DASXCY010000107.1:0-9969 GCA_036490935.1 Kofleriaceae bacterium
CGAGCCAGCGCACCGTGCGCGCGGGCGGCGCGCTGCCGAGCCAGACCGCGATCGTCACGGTGCGCCCTCGAGCCGCTCGACGAGCTCCGCGAGCTGGGTCGCCGCGCGGCCGGGCAGGGCGCCGTCGACGTGCTTGCCGCCGGGCGCGCCGACGCGCACGAGCACGGCGGCGCCGGCGACGTCGAGCTGCGCCGCGCCGATCGCGACGCACAGATCCGGCGCGAGCGCCGTGTGGCGCTCGACCACCGCGCCCGGCGCGACGAGCCCGGCGCGCACCGCGGCCGGTCCGCCGACGAGCTGCGCGCCGAGCAGCTGGGCGAGCTTCTTCGCGTGCGCGGCGACCTCGACATCCGCGCACACGTCGTCGCCGATCGCGACGATCGCGGAGGCCTGCACGAGCTCGGCCGCGGTCGTGCCGGTGAGCTCGACGCGGTCGTCACCAGCGCCGGGCGGCGACAGCACGACGACATCGACGTCGTCATCGCCGCGATCGCCCGGCTCGGCGCGGCCGATCAGCGCGACGGTCGCCCCGCCGTCGCTCGCGCGCGCGTAGCCGCCGTCGCGGTCGCGCAGCTCGACGTCGTCGATGCCGATCGCGCGGGCGCGGGCGAGCAGGCGCGCGCCGATCCGTGCGCCGGTTCGCGCGGCGAGCTCCGGCGCCGCCGGCGCATCGGCGCCGAACAACACGACGCGGGGCCGCAGGCGGTCGAGCACGGCCGTCCACGCCGCGCCGACCTCGGCCCACAGCGGCGCGTTCGCGAGGCTCAGCGCGACCACGACCTTGTCGGCGCCGGCACGCGCGAGCACGGTCTCGATCGCGTCGAGCTGGTCGCCCTCGCGCGCGGTCAGCGCGGCGTACAGCGTCGCGCCCCACGACGACGCGACGTCGCGCCCCGCGGCGAGCGCCGCGAGCGACGCCGGGTGGGGCCGGCCGGCGTCGAGATCGATATGGACGAGCACCGCGGACAGAGGGTCGAGGGTAGCTGGTCGGGACGGCGGGCATCAAGAAACGGGGCTTCGGGCTTTGGGCTTTGGGCTTTGGCCAGAGGTGTCAGACCGGGCCGCTAGGCTCGATTGGTGTCGATCGAGGCGCAGATTCGCGACGAGCTGGGCTACGACCCGGCCCGGCCGGAGGTGCGCGAGGTCGGTTTCGTGCCGGTTGGCGTGGTCGTCGCGGCACGCGATGGCATCCGGCCGGTGGCGGTCGCGCGGCTGGCGAGTGGCCGGCTGGTCGTCGTCGACGACGAGTGCCCGCACGACGGCGGCCGGATCAGCGACGGCTTCGTCGATGGCGACCGCATCGTGTGCGCCCGCCACGGCTGGGAGCTCGTGGCTTGCGAGGGCCGCTGCATTCGCGGTCCGGGCTCTGGCCACAGCCCGAAGCCCAAAGCCCAGAGCCCGACCTAAAGCCGCGCCGCCTGCTGGCGCAACATGAAGTCCGCGAGCACGAGCGCGAGCATCGCCTCGACGATCGGCACGGCGCGCGGCAGCACGCACGGATCGTGGCGGCCTGCGGGCGCGAGCACGGTCGGGTTGCCGTCGCGATCGACCGTGTCTTGCGGCCGCATGATCGTCGCGGTCGGCTTGAACGCGACGCGCACCGTGACCGGCTCGCCGTTCGAGATCCCGCCCTGGATGCCGCCCGAGCGGTTCGTCTTCGTGCCGATCGCGCCGGCGCCCTTCGCGTAGAACAGATCGTTGTGCTCGCTGCCGGTCAGCAGCGTGCCCGCGAATCCCGAGCCGATCTCGACGCCCTTGACCGCCGGGATGCTCATCATCGCCTTCGCGAGCTCGGCGTCGAGCTTGTCGAACACCGGCTCGCCCCAGCCGGCGGGCACGCCGCGCGCGACCGCGCGCACGCAGCCGCCGACCGAATCGCCGTCCTTGCGCGCGCGCTCGACGCGCTCGATCATCTGCGCCGCGATCCCGGCATCCGGGCAGCGGATGGCATTGGCGTCGACCTCGTCGCGCGTGACGCGATCGCCGTCGACCGCCGCGGCGAGGCCGTGGACCTCGTCGACCCACGCGATGAGGTCCACGCCGCGCGTCGCGAGCAGCGCCTGCGCGATCGCGCCGGCCGCGACTCGCCCGACGGTCTCTCTCGCGCTGGCGCGGCCGCCGCCGGCGACCGCACGGATCCCGAACTTCGCGTCGTACGTGTAGTCGGCGTGGCTCGGCCGGTAGGCGCGCGCGATTTCTTCGTAGTCCTTGCCGCGCGCGTCCGCGTTGCGCACGAGCATCGCGATCGGCGTGCCGAGCGTCAGCCCGTCGAGCACGCCCGACAGGATCTCGACGACATCGTCCTCCTTGCGCTGGCTGACGAGCCGACTCTGGCCCGGCCGCCTGCGATCCAGCTCGCGCTGGATCTGCGCGGTGTCGACGGAAAGCTTCGCAGGGCAGCCATCGACCACGACGCCGAGCCCGGGGCCGTGCGACTCGCCGAACGTCGTGATGCGGAACAGCGTCCCGTAGCTCGAGCCCATGCGCCTCGTGTAACACGACGCGCATGACATTCGGTTCGCGCCTCGGGCGCTCGCCTGCACGGACCGCCGCGTCGCGCCTGAGGGCGCGAAGTCTACAGCGTTGTGATACGCTCGATCGGCCGCTGCATGGTGGACGATTCTGATCGCCGGCCCACGGCTCAAGAAATCGAGGAGCTGATCGATCTGGTACGCCGCGATCCGTCGTCGCCGGCGTTCATCGATCTCGGCGAGGCCTATCTCGCGCTCGGCCGTCCCAAGGACGCGATCTCGGTCGGGAACATGGGCCTCGAGCAGTCGCCCGACAACAACGAGGGCCGGGTCATGCTGGCGCGCGCGTTCTGCGCGCTCCATCAGTGGAAGGAAGCGCAAGGCGAGCTCCTGCGCGTGGTCAAGGTCGACCGCTCCAACCGGCGCGGATTCGCCCTGCTCGGCGAGGTCCTGCTGCGCCGCAACGACTACGAGCGCGCGGTGCCCGTGCTCCAGCACGCCCAGAACCTCGATCCGACGAGCCCCGCGCTGCTCAGCATGCTGAAGCGCGCGCGCTCGGGGCAGCCGCTCGACGCTCCGCCGCCGATCCCGACGCCGATGCCGCCGCGCGGCGAGACGAACTACGCGCTCCAGCTCGAGAAGCCGACGCGCGCGCCGGCGATGCCCGTACCGGCGCTGCCTCGCCCGGGTGGACGCTCGGCGCAGGTCGCCGCGCAACCGGCGCCCGTGCCGATCGCGCCGCCGGCCGCTCCGACGCTGGCGATCTCGCCCGCACCGGCCGATCCGCCGCCGTGGAACGGCTCCGCCGCGTCGTCGGGGCGTGGCCCCAAGCAGACCGCGCCGCCGCCGATGAGCGTCGAGGGCGTGCGGCCGCGCGTGATCTCGACTGCGAAGCCGCAGAACGCGGCCGCGGCATCATTGCGCCAGTCGGCAGCAGTCGGCGAGAACTACCTGAACGATCTGCTCACCGGCGGCCTGCTCGACGTCGCCGGCGTGCGCGTGCCCGACGCCGAATACGACCTGCGGCCGGATCGGCGCTGGGGCCGCTCGACGCGCCGCGCGTTCATCTTCCTGTTCGTCGTGCTCGTGCTCGGCATCGGCGGCAGCGGCTTCTGGTACTACTGGAGCGAGCGCCAGAAGGCGGAAGCGGTCGCGCGCCTGCAGAAGGAAGCGAAGACCGCGATCGCGCTGGGCGACTACGCCGGATTCGAGACCTCGCTGCACAAGCTCGCCGACGAGAAGGACGGCGCGCTGCAGAAGGATCCGAACAATCTGCTGACGATCTCGTACGTCGCGGAGACCGCCGGCCTCGAGACGCTGCTGTACGGCACCGATTCGGATCTCGCCGACAACCCGATCAAGCGTCTCGAGAGCGACCTCAAGAAGATCAAGGTCGGCGACAAGGACATCGTCGATCCCGATCAGCCGGGCGCGCGCGAGCTCGTGATCGCGAAGGCGGCGCTCGACCTGTCGCGGTTGCCCGCGCTCGAGGCGCCGGCGACCACGCTCGCCGAGGTGTCGCGCACGCTCGACGACTACCTCGCGAAGAATCCGACGGACAAGTGGGCGAGGTGGCTCGAGGCGCGCGCGCTGCTCGCCGCCGGCGAGCGCACGAAGGCCAAGGCGATCCTGAAGCAGGCGGCCGACGGCGACGACGGCATCGTGCCGGCGATCCTCGATCAGGCCGACCTCGCGGTCGACGACGGCGCGCTCGACGACGCGTTCGCGCTGTACGACAAGGTGCTGACCAAGGCCAAGGATCATCCGCTCGCCGTGCTCGGCAAGTCGCTCGCGCGCGCCGAGTCATCGGTGCAGGCGAGCGACGCGATCGACGATCTGAACGTCAAGCTCGACAAGAAGCTCGGCGCGCGCGTCGCCGCGTACCGCGATCTCGCGCTGTCGCTCGCCGACGCCGGCATCGAGGACTACCCGAAGAGCGGCGAGCTGGTGAAGAAGTCCGTCGCGTACATGCCGTTCAAGACGTGGGACGTGAGCAAGGCGCCGATCTGGCCCGCCGAGCCGCGCTTCCTCGCGCGCGTCGCGTGGGTGCACTACCTGCGCGGCGACTTCAAGCATGCGTCGACGGAGCGGTTCCAGATCAAGTGGTACGGCAAGTCACATCCCGAGGACGAGCCCGAGGTCATGCTGGTCGACGCCGGCCTCGCGCTGGCCGAGGGCTCGCCCGAGAAGGCGCTCGACATCACGTCCAAGCTCGAGGGCGTGCGGCCGCGCATCCTGCGCGCGTACGCCGAGCTCGATCTCGGCAAGGCGAAGGATGCGCTCGCCGACATGGACGCGGTGCTGAAGAAAGCGCCCGACAACCTCGAGGCCCAGATCCTGCGCGCCGAGGCGGCGATGATCAGCGCGGACGCGAAGGATCGGAGTGCTGCCGCCGACGCGCTCGAGAAGCTCGCGCGCAGGGCGAAGTCGAAGATCGGCCGGCACGCGCTCGGCATGGCGTACGTCGCGGTCGGCGACGCGAAGGACGCGCAGCCGCAGCTCGAGCAAGCCGTCGCCGATCTGGGCGACGAGGCGCCGAACCCGCTCGCGTACCGCACGCGCACGGCGCTCGCGAAGATCCTGTTCGACGCCGGAGACCTCGACAACGCCAAGAAGCAGCTCGACCTGGCGTTCCAGGCCAACTCCGGCTACACGCCGATGCTCGTGCTCGGCGCGAAGGTCAGCGTGAAGGCTGGCGACCCGAAGCACGCGCTGGATCTGTTGCAGCCGCTGTTCAAGGACAACAGCGGCGTGTCGGTGACGCCCGACGCGCAGCTCGTGCTCGCCGAGGCGCTGTGCGCGCAGCCCGGCGCGACCGTGCAGGACAAGGCCGACGCGAAGACGCAGCTCGAGCAGATCAAGGACAAGTACACGCCGAAGGAAGAGCTCGGGCGGGTGGCGGCGCTGTGCGACCCGAAGCTGCCCGAGGAGCTCGGCGTGCCGGTGCCGCCGGATGCCGGCAAGGGCGCGGCGACGCCGCCGAAGCATCACCACAGGTGAAGGGGGCTTTGGGCTTCGGGCTTTGGGCTGTGGGCCTGATCGCCTGCCATCGCGATGCGGAGTCGGTGCCCGTGCCGGCGCCCGTGCCGGCGATGGTGAAGCCGGCCGCGGCGAAGCCGGCGGTGGTGAAGCCTCGGCCGGCGCGGCTCGCGCACGTGACGCTCAAGGCGCTCGGCATGTACTGCGAGGAGTCGTGCCCGCTGCGCGTCCGCTACGCGCTCGCCGAGATCCCGGCGGTGTACGAGCTCGGCTTCGACCTCGATCACGAGAGCATCTTCGTCTCGTACGACGCCGCGCTCGGCGCGCCCGAGCAGGTGACCAAGCCGATGCTCGCCGCGATCGAGCACGCCGGCTTCGACCCCTGGCTCGCGCGCGAGGACTGGCCTGCCGACGCGAAGGCGCAGGTCGCGGTGCCACCGCCGCGTTAGGATACCGCGTGGTCACGCGTTCTGCGCGGCGAACGCCTTACCGCGCCGCGCGTCGAGGCGACTCGTCCTCGAGCAAGCCGTCGATCGAGCCCTGGCCCTGGCGCAGCAGCCGGATCTCGTCGCCGTCGACCTCGAGCACGGTCGAGGGCTCGGCGGGCGTTTGCGGCGCGTCGACGACGACGTCGACGAACTTGCCGAACGCTTCGAGGACTTCCTCGGCGTCGCGGCACGGCTCGCCGCCGTCCGGAGGAATCGCGCTCGACGTCAGCAGCGGGCGGCCGAGGCCGTGCGCGAGGGCTTGCGCGATCGGGTGGCCCGTCACGCGGATGCCGACGGTGCGGCGCTTGTGATCGGTGAGCGTGCGCGGCACCGAGCGTGTGGCCGGCAGCACGAGCGTGTACGGGCCCGGGAAGATGCGTTGCGCGAGCCGGAACGCGGTCTGCGAGAACATCGCGAACTCCGACGCGGTCGACAGGTCGGGGCAGATCAACGCGAGCCGCTGGTGCTTCGCCATGCCCTTCGCGCGGTAGATGCGCTCGATCGCGTCGCGTGCCTCGAGCGCGCAGCCGAGCGCGTAGATCGAGTCGGTCGGATACGCCGCGACGCCGCCGGCGTGCAGGATGTCGACCGCTTGCTGGATCTTGCGCGGCGCCGGATCGCCGTACTCGTCGAACACGAGGCGTAGCGGCGCGCTCATGACTTGAAGCCCTTGCCCACGACGTACTGCTCGATCGAGATCTGCCGGCTCGACTCCGGCTTCGCGGTCTTCGCGGTCGTGAAGCGCGCGCGCACCGCCTCGAGCAGCTTCTTGAAGTCGGGCCCCTGAAACAGCTTGCCGACGAACGCACCGCCGGGCGCGAGCAGCGCGAGCGCGAGCTCGAGCGCGCGCTCGAACAGCGCCTCGGAGCGGGCCTGGTCGAGGCTGCGCACGCCGCTCGTGTCGGGCGCCATGTCGGACAGCACGACGTCGAACGCGGCGAGCTCGCCGCGCAGCGCCGCCGGATCGATCGTCATCACGTCGCCCGCGATCACGCGCGCGCCGGCGACGTCGTTGCGCAGCGCCGTGCGGTCGATCCCGACCAGCACGCCGCGGTCGCCGACCTTGCCGCGCGCGTACTGCAGCCACGATCCCGGCGCGCAACCGAGATCGAGCACGCGCTGGCCCGGCTTGAAGATCGCGAACCGCTCGTCGAGCTCTTCGAGCTTGTAGACCGCGCGCGCGAGATAGCCCTCGCGCTTCGCCTTCTGATGAAAGCGATCGCGACGGACGGATCGATCCGCGAGCCTCGACATCCGAAAAACCTTCGAAGCTCGCGCCGACGATTACCCGCGACCCGCGGCGGCCTTCTTGGAGGCCTTGAGCGGGTTCTTCGAGCGCACTTCTTCCTTACCCATGCCCTTGCGCTTGTACACGCCGCGCGTCACGGCCTTGGTCACGACGACGTACTCGTTCGCCGCGCCGGGCACCGCGCCGCGCACGAGGATGACGTTCTCGTCGGCGAGGATCTTGAACAGCTGCAGGTTCTGGACGGTCTTGGTCTCGTTGCCCATCTGGCCCGCCATGCGCTTGCCCTTGTGCACGCGCTGCGGGGTGAGCCGGCAGCCGATCGAGCCGCCGTGACGGAAGTACTCGTGCGTGCCGTGGGCGCGGGTCATGCCCTTCATGTGGTGCTTCTTGATCACGCCCTGGTAGCCCTTGCCCTTGCTCGTGCCCTGGACGTCGACCGGGACGCCGTCGGCGAACACGTCCTTGGGGCCGATGGTCTGGCCGATCGTGAACTTGCCGACCTCGTCGGCGGGCATGCGGAGCTCGCGCACGAAGCGGAGCGGCTTGCCGCCGGCCGCCTTCACCATCCCGAGCTCCGGCTTGGTCGCGAGCCGCACCGGCTTCTCGTCGAAGCCGAGCACGAGGGCGGTGTAGCCATCGCGCTCCGCCGTGCGGGTGCCGATGACGTGGTTCGGCCCGGTCTGGATCACGGTCACGGCCACGGCCTCGCCGTCGTCCGCGAACACCTGAGTCATACCGAGCTTCTTGCCGAGCAGGCCGATCTGTAGCGTCATGACACTTCTCTAATGAAGGGGGAGCGAATCTATACCGGCCAAATCCTTGGCAGTCAACCTGTACACGCGGGCCGTGTTGTCGGTGGTGATCCGAGCTAACTCCTCGAAATCGATGCCCGCGCAGCTCGCGACGACCTGCGCGGTGTGGACGAGATGCGCCGGCTCGTTGCGGCGGCGCCCGCGGACCGGCTCGGGCGAGAGGTACGGACAGTCGGTCTCGATCAGCAGCCGGTCGCGCGGCACGAGCGGCACCGAGTCGCGCAGCGGCTGTGCGCTCTTGTACGTCACGATGCCGGAGAACGACACGTAGCAGCCCAGCTCGGCATAGGCGCGCGCGTCGTCGGGCGTGCCGGTGAAGCAGTGGATGACGCAGCCGAGCTCGGCGGCGCGGGTCTCGGCGAGGATCGCGCGCGCGTCGTCGTGGGCGTCTCGGATATGGCACACGACGGGCTTGCCGACCGCGCGTGCGAGCTCGATGAAGCGGCGGAACGCGACGGCTTGCTCGTCGCGCGGCGAGTGGTCGTAGTAGTAGTCGAGGCCGGTCTCGCCGATCGCGACGACGCGCGGGTGGCGCGCGAGCCGCTCGTGCACGGCCCACCAGTCGGGCGTCATCTGCTTCACGTCGTGCGGGTGCGTCGCGACGGTGGCCCAGATCTGCGGATCGCGTTCGGCCAGCGCCACCGCGCGCTTGGCGCTCGTCGGATCGCCGACCGCGCCGATCACGACGAGGCGGCGGACGCCGGCGGCCCGCGCGCGGCCGAGCACCTCGTCGCGGTCGGCGTCGAACTCGGGTCCATCGACGTGCGCGTGCGAGTCGAACAGCTCGGTCACGGCGCGCCTCGCTCGGCGATCGCGCGCAGCGCGGAGGCGATCACCTCGTCGAGGCCTTCGCCCTTGCCGGAGCGCGCGAGCTTCTCGAGCGCGGGCTGGGCCCACGCGCCGCCCGTGGCGTCGAGCTGCTCGACCGCGAGCGCACGGACGTTGATCTTGCGCGAGCGCAGCGCGTCGGCGAGGGCGCGGCGCGCGGCTTCGTGGGCGGGATCGAGTGCGAGCAGCAGGCCGGCCGCGAGCACGGCGGCCTCGTGCGGGACGTTCGTGCCGGTGATCGCGCCCGCGAGCTCGTCCTTCGCGCCCAGCCAGCCGAGCGCGGTGACCGCGTCCCACGCCTGCGCGTCGTCGGCGATCCGGGAGGCGAGCGCGTCGCGGCCGCTCGCATCGCGCAGCTCGGCGAGCGCGTACGCGACCTCGAATCGCGCCCCGGCGTCGGCGTGACCGGCGTGTCCGCGCAGCACCCCGCGCGCGCGTTCGGCGAGCTCCGCGAGCGCGCTGCCGACCGCGCCGATCGCGAGCGCGGCCGAGCCGGCAACCTGCGGATCCGAGTCGCCGAGCGCGGCGATCAGCGGCTCGAACGCGCGCGCCGGATCGATCTCGGCGAGCGAGGTCGCGGCCTGGAAGCGCAGGTCGGGTAGGCCGTCGCGCAGCGCGTCGGCGAGCGGGTCGAACCCGCGCGCGTCGCGCAGGGTGCCGAGCGCGATCGCCGCGTTCTGGCGAACGTGCGCCACGCCGTCGCCGAGCCGCTTGATGAGATGCGGCAGCACCGATGCATCCTCGAGCTGGCCGAGCGAGGCCGCGGCCTCGGCACGGACGTCGGGACGATCGTCATCGAGCGCGCGCACGAGCGCGTCGAGCGCGCGCCGCCGTTCCACCGGATCGGTCACGTCGCCGAGCGCGTGCGCGGCCAACGCGCGGGCCTTCGGGCCGCCGCTCGCGACGTCGCGCAGCGCCGCCTCGATCGTGATCGTGGTGCTCGGGAACAGATACGACACGAGCGGACCCTAGCACTGGAATGTGGAGGTACCGCCACCGTGCGCGGCGCGGGCAGGGCAAGTCCCTACAGCTCGCGGATTTCGGCCACCTGCGCGCGGCGCGCGGGTTGCTGTGCATTCGCGCATGCGAATCGCCATGGGTCTCGGTCTCCTCGTCGCGTGCGGCTCGAGCGGCAACTCGGG
>DASXCY010000108.1:0-1994 GCA_036490935.1 Kofleriaceae bacterium
CCTGGAACTCGCCGATCGGCCGATCGAACTGGCGGCGCTCGCGCACGTACGCGAGCGACTGGTCGAAGCAGCGCTCGATGATCCCCCACGCCATCGCAGGCACGCCGGAGCGCTCGCTGCCGAGGCTGTCCTTCACCGCGCCGCGGCCGCGCCCGAGCAGGTGCTCCTCGCCGAGCCGGACGTCGTCGAAGAACACCTCGCTCGTCGGCGAGTCGCGCATCCCCATCTTCTTGAACGGCGGACCGACGGTGACGCCGGTCGTGCCGCGCTCGACGATGAACGTCACGACGTTGCCGTCGTCGCCCTTCGCGTAGACGAGGAACACGTCGGCGCCGGGGCCGTTCGTGATGAACGTCTTGCTGCCTTTGAGCACGTAGCCGCTGCCGTCGCGCGTCGCGGTCGTGCGCATCGAGCCGAACGCGTCGGAGCCGGCGCCGGGCTCGGTCAGGCACCACGAGCCGATCAGCTGCAACGTCGAGAGCGGCAGGCCCCAGCGCTCGATCTGTTCGGGCGTGCCCTTCGCGACGATCGCGCCGCCGACGAGGCCGAGCGACACGCCGAAGCCCATCGCGAAGCCGGGCGACACGCGCGACAGCTCCTTGACGACGACGTGCATCATCATCGGCGAGCCCGGCGGCCGTTCCTCGCCCGCAGAGCTCTCGCCCGCGCGCAGCTTGTCGAGCCGCTTGCGGACCGACGCGCCGAGCATCGCGTCGAAGCCGAACGCCTTGGCCATCTTCTTCATCAGCTCGAACGGCATCTCGGTGCCGGCCTCGAGCGCGGGGATCTTCGGCGCGAGCTGCGCCTGGCACCATTGCCGCACGACATTCCCGACCATCTGCGTCTGCTCGTCGAGGCGAAACATGCGCGCATGGTAACGTAGCATCGACCGAGGCGTAGCGATCGCGCGAGTGCGAAGCGCGAGCCACCTTGGGCCGAGGAAGTGTCACAATAGTGACCATGCTCGACGAGGGGATGAACGCGTGGCTTCGCGATCTGCTCGGCCGCCACGGCGCGGTGGCCGGCACGGTGCACATGGTACGCGGCGACGCGCTCGCGATCGTGGCGGCGGTGAACATCCCGCCGAAGGTTCAAGAGGTCACCGCGTCGATCCCGATGGGCAAGGGCATGGCCGGGCTCGCGTGGCAGCACGACAAGCCGATCCAGACTTGTAACCTCAAGGAGGACGCGACCGGCGCGGTCAAGCCCGGCGCGAAGGCGGTCGACGCGAAGGCCGCGGTCGCGCTGCCCGTGCACGACGGCGCCGGCGCGATCCGCGCGGTCGTCGGGATCGCCTGGATGGACGAGCGCGAGCTGACCGCCGGCGATCTCGCCGCGATCGGCGGCGACGCCGCATCGCTGCCGTAGCCGGCTAGACGCGGCTCTCACGATTCGTCACAGCTTGCGATCGTCAGTCGAGCCTGCAGATCCGCGCGCGAGGCCGCCGGCGGTGGTGGTGGCGGCGGCGAAGCACAGCGTCCGAGGCGCTGGCTCGGCGCGCGCGATCGAGGTCCCCGACGCCTGTGGACGCTGACGACGATGTGGACCAGCGCGCGCGGCGTGGACGAGCGCGCGCGGCTCCAGCGTCGCGCGCTGGCCCACATCGTCTTGGATCGCGGCGCAGCTTCGTCATCGAGCGGGTGCGCCGCGATCCACAGCGTCCACAGGCGCTGCCGCTAGGAAGAGGTTTTCGGTTCGGGGCGGCGGAGGCGGAGGTGCGTAGCGACACGCGGCTATGGCTGTCATTGGCTGCTATCGCACAGATTAGCGAAATCAAGTGGGCGCATGATCAGGCTCTCGCCATGGCCCGGCCGCGCAAGCGTCACGTCCAGCAGGTGATGGAGCTCCGCACGCACGGCGGCAAGCGGCCGGGCGCCGGGCGCAAGCCCAACGGCGTCAAGGCCGGCCAGCCGCACGCGCAGCGGCCGAAGCTGCTGGCGAGCCGGCCGGTGCACGTCACGCTGCGCGTCGCCGCGGACCTCCGCCAGCTGCGC
>DASXCY010000109.1:0-15061 GCA_036490935.1 Kofleriaceae bacterium
CGACCGCGACCGCGACCGCGACCGCGACGGCCGTCGCGACCGCAACGAGCATCACGAGCAGCGCCCCGAGGTGATCGCGGCGGTGCCCGCTCAGGACGCGACGCTGCCCGCCGAGGTGGCGATCGCGCCGGTCGCGACCGAGGTCGTCGTCGAGAGCGAGCGTCACGAGGCCCGCGATCGTCACGAGCATCGCGACCGCGACCGGGGCCGCGATCGCGGCCGCGACCGCGACCGCGACCGCGACCAGCGTCACGAGCAGCGCACGGAGCCACGCACCGAGCCGCGCGACGAGGCGCCTGCCGCCGAAGCCGAAGCCGCGCCGGCATCGGTCGAAGATGTCGCGAAGCACTCGCTCGAGCGCGCGGATCGCGGCAAGAAGCGCGGCCGTGACGCCGGGCGCTCGGCCGAGCCGACCGCCGAGACGCGCGAGTTCTGGGAGACGTGGGCCGACAACAAGTCGACGCGCGAGCCGGAAGCGGCCCCCGCCGAGACCGCGGCGCCCGCAGCGACCGAGGACGAGCGCCCGCGCGAGCGCACCCGCGAGCGCGGCCGCGACAAGGATCGCGACCGCGGCGGCCGCAAGCGCGACAAGGAGACCGAGCGCGAGGGGGCAGCCACGGCTCGGCCCAAGCGCGAAGTCGAGGCGCGTCCCGCGCCTGCCGCCGAGGGCGCACAGGCCCGGCTGTTCATCAGCCTGGGCAAGAAGCACGGCGTGACCGCAGACGACTTGCGCACGCTGCTCGCCGGCCCGATCGGCGGTGACACCGCGCGCATCGGCTCGGTCAGCCTGCGCGACTCGCACGCCCACGTGCGCGTCCCCGAGGAGCTGGTCGACTCGATCATCTCCGGCGTTCACGGCACGACCCACGGCGAGCACGCCGTGACGGTCGAACGCTCGCGGTCCTGACGTCCGGAATTACCGCCGAGGCGCCGCGGACGCCAACGATCGCCGGAAGCGGCCAGGGGCTTACCCTGGCTCTGCTTGGCGTTCGCTCGGCGACTTCGGCGCCTTGGCGGTAACTCTTCTGCTGCTCGCGCGTACGTAGCGCAGGAGGACTCGATGATGTCTCTCGGCACCTTCGCCTGCGCGCTCGCCGTCACGCTCGCCACCGTCACGCTGGCCGCCGCGGATCCGATCCGCAAGAAGCCGGCGGATGACGTGCTGCGGCGCGAGCTGTCGCCGATGCAGTACGTCGTGACGCAGCAGAACGGCACCGAGGCGCCGTTTCACAACGAGTACTGGAACAACCACGCGGCCGGCATCTACGTCGATGTCGTGACCGGCGAGCCGCTGTTCAGCTCGACGAACAAGTTCGAATCCGGCACCGGCTGGCCGAGCTTCTACCAGCCGATCGCGACCGGCGTCGTCGTCGACAAGCACGACAACACGCACGGCCTGGATCGCACCGAGGTGCGCAGCAAGCTCGGTGATTCCCACCTCGGCCACGTGTTCGACGACGGCCCCAAGCCGACCGGCTTGCGCTACTGCATCAACTCGGCGTCGCTTCGCTTCATCCCGGCAGCAGAGCTGCGCGCGCAGGGCTACGGCGACTACGCCAAGCTGTTCAATTAGAAATCTGCGACACGCCGATGTCGTTCACGCCGGTCGGCGAGCACCCCCAGTTGTGGGAGAGCAGAAGCACGACCGCGATCAAGATCGCGAGCGCGATGAGGACGGAGTGGACGACGTAATTCTGGGGAAGCTGACCGCTCATGAGCGCGGTCATTATCTACACCAACGGCCAGCTTGACACCTGAACATCCGCTCCGTAGGGTGTGCATCCTATGGCGCGCAGCACGGTCGGGCCAGGGCCGGAAATGATCGTCATCGAGGGCGCGCGCGAGCACAACCTCGTCGTCGACCACCTGGAGCTGCCCAAGCACCGCGTCGTCGTGATCACCGGGCCGAGCGGCTCGGGGAAGTCCTCGCTCGCGTTCGACACGCTCTACGCCGAGGGCCAGCGCCGCTACGTCGAGTCGCTGTCGGCGTACGCGCGCCAGTTCCTCGGCCAGATGGAGAAGCCAAAGTACGAGCGCATCCGCGGGCTGTCGCCGACGATCGCGATCCAGCAGAAGTCGGCGTCGTCCAACCCGCGCTCGACGGTCGGGACGATCACCGAGATCTACGATTATCTGCGCGTGCTCTACGCGCGCGCCGGCGAGCAGCGCTGTTACCAGTGCGGCGGCCCGGTCGGCGCGCGCACGGCCGGCCAGATCGTCGACGAGCTGGCCGAGCTGCCCGACAAGACCGCGGTCACGCTGCTCGCGCCGAAGGCGGAGAACCGCAAGGGCGAGTTCCGCGAGCTGTTCGTCGAGCTGCAGAAGGCCGGGTTCGTGCGCGTGCGCATCGACGGCATGATCGTGCGGCTCGACGACGTCGGCGCGCTCGAGAAGCAGAAGAAGCACTCGATCGAGCTCGTCGTCGATCGCGTCGTGATCTCGAAGGCCGACAAGGGCCGGCTCACCGACAGCGTCGAGACCGCGCTACGCGAGGGCAAGGGCAAGCTGATGGTCGAGGTCGCGGGCGAGGTCGATCACAAGTCCGGCCCGCGCATGTACTCGGAGGCCAACGCGTGCCCCAAGTGCGGCATCGGGTTTCCCGAGCTGTCGCCGCAGAGCTTCTCGTTCAACTCGCCGCTCGGGATGTGCGTCGAGTGCAACGGCCTCGGCGAGCGGCTCGCCGCCGACCCCGAGCTCGTCGTGCCCGACAAGACGCGCTCGATCCGCGACGGCGCGGTCGCGGTATGGGGCGAGTCGATCGCGAAGGACACGGGCTGGACGACGAACATCGTCAAGGCGCTCGCGAAGGCGTTCAAGATCGATCTCGACAAGCCGTGGGGCAAGCTCGCCGACAAGCAGCGCGACGTGCTGATGTACGGCACCGGCGACAAGCGGATCAGCGTCAGCTGGGAGGGCCGGCACTCGACCGGCGAGTGGGCGATGCGCTTCGAGGGCATCCTGGCGCAGCTCGAGCGCCGGCACCGCGAGTCGTCGAGCGAGCGCACCAAGGCGCACTACGAGCAGTTCTTCCGCGCGATCCCGTGCGCGGTCTGCCATGGCACGCGCCTGCGGCCCGAATCGCGCGCGGTGTTCCTCAACGACAAGGCGATCGTCGACGTCACGTCGATGACGGTGAAGCAGGCGTACGAATGGCACTCCAGCATGAAGCTGACCGGCGCACGTGCGCTGATCGCCGGTGAGGTGCTGAAGGAGATCAAGAACCGGCTGACGTTCTTGCTCGACGTCGGCCTCGACTACCTCACGCTGCACCGCGGCGCCGGCACGCTGTCGGGCGGCGAGGCCCAGCGCATCCGGCTCGCGTCGCAGCTCGGATCCGAGCTCTCCGGCGTGCTGTACGTGCTCGACGAGCCGTCGATCGGTCTGCACCAGCGCGATAACGAGCGCCTGATCCGCACGCTGCATCGCCTGCGCGATCTCGGCAACACCGTGCTCGTCGTCGAGCACGACGAGGCGACGATCGAGGCGGCCGACTGGGTCGTCGACTTCGGGCCGGGCGCGGGCCGCCACGGCGGCAAGGTCATCGCCGAGGGTACGCCCGACCAGATTCGCGCGAGCGCGCAGTCGATCACGGGCCGGTTCTTGTCGGGCACGGAGCGGATCGACGTGCCCGCGCAACGGCGCACGCCGTCGTCGTGGGTGAAGCTCACCGGCGCGCGCGAGCACAATCTCAAGAACGTGACGGTCGAGATCCCGCTGGGCGTGATGGTCGCGGTCACCGGCGTGTCGGGCGCCGGCAAGTCGTCGCTCATCAACGCGACGCTGTACCCGGCCTTGAATCGCATGCTGCACCGCTCGATGGATCGCGTCGGCCCGTACGACGAGCTGACCGGCCTGGGCCAGATCGACAAGGTCATCGTCATCGACCAGCAGCCGATCGGCCGCACGCCGCGCAGCAATCCCGCGACCTACACCAAAGCGTTCGATCTGATCCGCGAGCTGTTCTCGCAGGTCCCGCAGGCCCGCACGTACGGCTATCAGGCGGGCCGGTTCTCGTTCAACGTCAGCGCGAAGCAAGGCGGCGGCCGCTGCGAGGCGTGCGAGGGCGCCGGCGTGCGCGAGGTCGAGATGCACTTCCTGCCCAACGTGTTCGTCACGTGCGAGGTGTGCAAAGGCCAGCGTTACAACGACGCCACGCTGCGCGTCACGTACAAGGACAAGACCATCGCGCAGATCCTCGACACGCCGATCGAGGACGCCTACGAGCTATTCAAGCACCATCGTCAGCTCGGCCGCATCATGCAGACCATGATCGATGTCGGGCTCGGCTACGTGTCGCTCGGCCAGCCCGCGACCACGCTGTCGGGCGGCGAGGCGCAACGCGTGAAGCTCGCCCGCGAGCTCGCGCGCGTGCAGACCGGCCGCACGCTCTACCTGCTCGACGAGCCGACGACCGGCCTGCATTTCGGCGACGTCAAGAAGCTCCTCGAGGTGCTCGGCCGGCTCGTCGAGGGCGGCAACACCGTGCTCGTCATCGAGCACAACCTCGACGTCATCAAGACGTGCGACTGGATCGTCGATCTCGGCCCGGAGGGCGGCGCCGCCGGCGGCGAGATCATCGCCAGCGGGACGCCGGAGCAGGTCGCGCAGGTCGCGCGCAGCTACACCGGCGAGCACGTGAAGCCACTTCTCGAGCGCGCGCGACGGCGTGCGAGCTCGCGAATCCGACATGTAGGCTGAACGCCCATTTCCGCTCCTGAGGCGGCCGATGTGCGCGCGGAACTGCACGGCGAACAGTAGCCTTTTGCTACGGCGCGTGCGGTTCGTCGCGCGCGCACGTGTGCACGTTCCGCGCAGGGTCGAGAAGCTCCGCGATCGAGATCAGGAGATCACTCGCGGTTTCGGCCCGTGGCACGACTCGTGATGTGTGTCGCCGTCCATGCGAACCGCCTCGAAATCGTTCGTGTTCCAAGTATTCTTCGGGTGCAGCGCGTTGCTCGTTTCGTGCACCGTAGAGCAACCCGATCCGTCTTCGAGGCTCGGTGCGCCGGCGATCGATCCGTCGCGCGTGATCGCGCGAGCCGGCGAAGCGCCGCACGGCGCGGTCTGCGGCGGCGGCCGCATCAGCTGCTTCGCGCATGTCCGCACCGATCTCGCGGGCCGCATCCAGCACTTCGCGACGCCGCAGGGCTACGGCTCGAGCGATCTCGCGAGCGCGTACAACCTCGACACCACGCTCACGCCGGGCGCGACGATCGGCATCATCGACGCCTACGGCTACACCAAGCTCGCGAGCGATCTGTCGACGTACCGCAGCACGATGGGCTTGCCCGCGTGCACGACGGCGAGCGGGTGCTTGAAGATCGTCAACCAGGAAGGCGCCACCTCGCCGCTGCCCAGCAACGCGCCGTCCGGCGACGACTGGACGGTCGAGACCGCGCTCGACATCGACATGGCGAGCTCGGCCTGCCCGAGCTGCAAGATCCTCGTCGTGCAAGCCGACGACGACCAGGGCGACGGCCTGTTGATCGCGAACGATGCCGCCGCCACGCTCGGCGCGACCGTCATCAGCAACAGCTGGGGCGGGCCCGAGGACAGCTTCGGCTCGATGTCGTCGAGCGAGGCGTACTTCGACCACTCCGGCACGGCCATCTTCGTCGCGTCGGGCGATGACGGCTACGACGACGGCGGCTCGGGCCCCGACTATCCGTCGACCTCCGCGCACACGATCGGCGTCGGCGGCACGTCGCTGAATTCGTCGTCGAACTCGCGCGGCTGGACCGAGACCGCGTGGAACGACGGCGGCAGCTCGTGCAGCGCGAGCATCGCGCGCCCGAGCTGGCAGACGAGCTCGGCATGCACCAAGCGCGCGGCCTCGGACGTCGCGGCGGTCGGCGATCCGAACACCGGCCTCGCGGTCTACAACAACGGCAGCTGGGAGGTCGTCGGCGGCACGAGCGCGGCGAGCCCGCTCGTCGCCGGCATCTACGCGCTGACCGGCAATGGCGCGGTGACCGCGCAGTTCGCGTACACGAACAAGACGGCGTTCTACGACGTCACGAGCGGCACGAACGGCTCGTGCGGCAGCACGGCGATGTGCAAGGCCGGCACCGGCTGGGACGGCCCGACGGGCGTCGGCACGCCGAACGGTCAAGCACTCGCCATGCTCGGCACCGGCTCGGGCAGCGGCTCCGGCTCGGGCTCCGGTTCGGGCAGCGGCTCGGGCTCCGGTTCGGGCAGCAACAGCGGTGGTAACGGCTCGGGCAGCGGCTCGGGCATGGGCAGCGGCTCGGGTAGCGGCTCGGGCAGCGGCGACATGGGCAGCGGCGACGGCAGCGGTGACGGCTCGGGCGGCACCGGCCCGGTCGGCGACCCGTCGGGCTGCGCGGCCGCGGGCGGCGGCGGTCTCGCGACCATCGCCTTCGCGCTCGGCCTCGCGTTCTTCCGCCGCCGCCGGAACCGCGAGTAGGAATCACAGCTCGTCGGCGGTGAACGCCAGGACGCGGTCGATCGAGGGCGCGCCGGTGGCGAGCATCACGAGGCGATCGAAGCCGAGCGCGATGCCCGCGCTCGGCGGCAGGCCTTCGGCGAGCGCGGCGAGCAGCCGCTCGTCGATGGGATAGACCGGTTTGCCGCGCGCGGCCCGCGTGCGCTGGTCGGTCTCGAAGCGCTCGCGCTGCTCGACCGGATCGACGAGCTCGTCGAACGCGTTCGCGAGCTCGATCCCGCCGACGTAGGCCTCGAAGCGGAGCGCGGTGTTCGGATCGTCGTCGCGGCGGCGCGCGAGCGCGGCGAGCGGGGCCGGCCAGTCCTCGACGATGACCGCGCGATCGAGCGCGGCCAGTGCGGGGTCGACGCGCGCGAGCCACGCGGCGAAGAACACGTCGTCCCAGCCGCCCTCGCCTACCTCGATGCCCGCGCGCCGGACCTCGGCCGCGAGCTCGCCGGCGGATTCCGCGCCGTCGACGTGCACCCCCGCGTGATCGCGCATCAAGTCGCGCACGCGCACCCGCTGCCACGGCGGCGTGACGTCGATCGCGCGCTCGCCGACGCGCGCGACCCCGCCGCACACGGCGTGGACGAGCTGCTCGGTGTCGGCGACGATCGCGTCGAGTGCCGCGTGCGCGCGATACCACTCGATCATCGTGAACTCGCTGGCGTGGTGCGGCCCGCGCTCGCCGGCGCGGAAGCACTTGCACACCTGATAGATGCGCTCGAAGCCGGCCGCGAGCAGCCGCTTCATCTGGTACTCGGGCGACGTGATCAGCCAGCCGTCGCCGGCGCCCACCGCGTCGAGGTGGATCTCGAGCCCCGGGCTCGGCACGACGAGCGGCGTCTCGACCTCGACGAAGTCGCGCGCCGCGAACAGCTCGCGCACGCGTGCGAGCGCCGCGGCTCGGGCGTACAGCGCCTCGACGCGCGCGCGCGGCAGCCGCATCACCTCGCTGCCGGGCGCCGGATAGTCGCCGCCCGCGAACTGGCGCACCACGCGCGGCGCGTCGACATCGACGAGGTCGCCGGCGCGCCAGCCGCGCGGCGCGTGGGTGACGCGCACGTCGAAGCGCGCGCACCGCACGATCGCGACCTCGCCGTCGATCGCGAGCACGCGCCCGTGCGTCGCCACTACTGCTTGTTCACGCGCTCGACGTAGGAGTGCGTGCGCGTATCGATCTTGATCGTGTCGCCGATGCGGATGAACAGCGGGACCGCGACCTCGGCGCCGGTCTCGACCGTCGCCGGCTTGGTGACGTTACCGCTGGTATCGCCGCGCACGCCCGGCTCGCTCGCCGTGACCTCGAGGAACACGAACGTCGGGATCTCGACGTCGACCGGCCGCTCGTTGAAGAACGTCACCGTGCAGCCCAGGTTGTCCTTCATCAGATCGTGCGCGCTGCCCACGAGGTCCTTGCTGACGCTGACCTGCTCGTAGTTCGTCTGGTCCATGAGGACGAGATCCTCGCCCTCTTTGTAGAGGAACTGCATGTCGCGCGTCTCGACGTTGGCGGGCTCGAGCTTCTCGCCGGACCGGATGTTCATCTCCTTGGTCTTGCCGTTGAGGAGGTTCTTGAACACCGTGCGCGTGAACGCCGCGCCCTTGCCCGGCTTCACGAACTGGAACTCGACGATGGTCCAGGGGCTGCCGTCCATGAGGACCTTGAGGCCCTTGCGAATATCCGACGTATCGTACATGGCCGGGACCGTTTACCCCGCGCGTTCGGGGTGTGTCAAACGAAGCTCGACGGTGCTATGTGAGGCGGGTGAACGCGGCCGCGCAATACCGCCAGCTCCTGCAGCTGGGCCGCGACGAGTTCGTGACCGCCGCGGCCCCCGCCGCGCTCGTGCGTTACCGGCCGGGCGTCGACGCGGCGGGCGCGAGCGGCGCGCGTACGTTGACGCTCGACGAAGAAGCTGCGGGTGACTACGGCTCGATCGACGAGACCCTACCGCACGGCAAGATCCTGCCCGACCAGGTCGATCTCGAGGTCTATCCGATCGCGAAGAAGCCGGGGGCATCGTTCCCCGACCGCATCACGATCGGCCGCACTGGCAACAACGACGTCGTCGTCGCGGATACATCGGTCTCGCGGCTGCACGCGTACCTGCGGCGGGCCGGCGGCCGCTGGGTCGTGGCCGACGCGGGGTCGAAGAACGGCAGCTGGCTGAGCGGCGTCACGCTCGACGCGCGTCGCGAGACCGCGCTGCCCTCGCGCTCGATCCTGCGCCTCGGCGATGTGGACCTGACGTTCTATGTCGCCGACGATCTGTACGGCGCGCTCGGAGGCACCTGATGAGCGAGTGGGACGAGCGGCAGCTCTGCGACGACGGCGCGTGCGTGGGCGTGGTCGGCGCGGACGGCAAGTGCACGGTGTGCGGGCGGGCCGGGGCCGCGCGGACCTCGGACCTCGGACTTCAGACCTCGGACTCCGAAGATCAGAGCCGCGAGCTTCCGAAGCCCGAAGCCCGAAGCCCGAAGTCCGAAGCCCGAAGCCCCGACCCCGACCCCGACCCCACCGGCGATCCCGACTGGGATCAGCGCACGCTCTGCCCCGACGGCGCCTGCACCGGCCTCATCAACGCCGACGGCAAATGCGGCGTCTGTGGCCGGAGCGCCGCGTGAAAGCGACGGTCGTCGGCGCGGGCGGGCTCGGTGGGCCGCTCGCGCTCGCGCTCGGCGCCGCCGGGCTCGAGCTCGCGATCGTCGATCCCGATGCGATCGAAGAATCGAACCTGCACCGCCAGATCCAGTTCGCGCGCGGCGACCTCGGCAAGCCGAAGGCGCCGACGCTGGCGGCCGCGGTGGTCGCGCGCGGCGGCCGCGCGAGAGGCTACGCGCTGCGCTGGACCGCCGGCGACGCCGACGACATCTCCGGCGATTGCGACGTGATCGTCGACGGCAGCGACGACCCGGCGACCAAGTTCGCGGTCGCCGACTGGGCGATGGCCGCCGGCAAGCCGTACGTGATCGCGGCCGCGCTCCGGTTCGGCGGCAACGCGATGGCGGGCGCGCCGGGCTTCGCGTGCTACCGCTGCCTGTTCGAGGAGCCGGTCGACGCGGCGACGTGCCAGGCCGCCGGCGTGCTCGGCCCGGTCGTCGGCGCGATCGGCGGCGTCGCGGCGGCACTCGCGCTCGGCCTCGCGCGCGGCGAGCGCGAGCGTGCCGGTTCGATCTTCGTGTTCGACGACCTCCGCCTCGCGAGCGAGCCGCGCATCGTGCTGTTCGCACCGCGCCGCGGCTGCGCGGCCTGCGCGAGGGCGGCGTAGTGGCGATCGTGCGCATCCCGAGCGCGCTGCGCAGCCTCACCGGCGGTCATGCCGACGTCGTGGTCGATGCCGCGACCGTCCGCGACGCGCTCGTCGAGCTCGATCGCCAGCATCCGGGCGTCGCCGCGCGGGTGATCGACGCGGCGGCCTCGCTCAAGCCGTACGTGCGGATCTTCGTGGGCGCGGACGACATCACCGCGCTCGCCGGTCTCGACACCGCGGTCGGCGAGCGCGACGAGATCGCGATCGTGCCCGCGATCGCCGGAGGCTCGCATGCGTGACGAACAAGCGCGCCGCTACGCGCGGCACCTCAGCCTGCCCGACGTCGGCGGGCTCGGACAGACCGCGCTGCTCGTGGCGGCGGCCAGGCTCACGTTGCGCGAGAGCGAGCCGCGCGCCGAGTTGATCGCGGCGACGTATCTCGCGGCGGGCGGAGTCGGCGCGGTCGCGTGCGCGAACGCGAGCGACGAGCAGCGCGCCGACCTCGCCGCGCACGGCGCCGACACGCACATCACCGCCGACGGCACCGGCCGCGAGCTCGCGCTCGAGCCGCGCCCGGCGTGGTGGCCGGCGGCCGAAGGGGACGGCGAGGCGCTCGCGTTCTGGCGCGGCGCGCTCGCCGCCACGCGCTGGATGAGCGACGTGATCGCGAAATGAACGCGGTCCGGATCCCGGACGATCTGCTCCCCGCGATCTACGCGCACGCACGCGCCGCCTATCCCGCCGAATGCTGCGGCTATCTGGTCGGCGCCGCCGGCTCGGACGCGGTCGACGAGCGCGTCGCGTGCACGAACGCGCACGGCGCCGGCGATCACCGCGCGTTCGCGATCGATGGCGCCGAGCTGCTCGCATTCGCGCGCACGTTCGCGACGCCGCGGCCCGCGCACATCGTCTATCACTCGCATCCCAACGGCCGCGCGTATTTCTCGCAGGCCGATCGAAGCTGCGCGACGCTGGGCGGTGTTGCGCGCCCCGGCGAGGCCGGCGCCGCGGCCGCGCCCGCCGGGCCGACCTACGACGTCCAGCACCTCGTGATCGGCGTCGCGGAAGCGGGCGCCACCGAGGCGGCGCAGTTCGCGTGGTCGGCGCAAGCCGGAGACTTCGTCGAGGTGGCGCGATGGAGCGTGCTAGATTGACGGCGATGTCCCCGGCCTCGGCCAAGCTCGAGCAGCTGCAGGCGGCGCTCGCCGGTCTGGGCCAGGTGGTCGTCGCGTTCTCGGGCGGCGTCGACTCCGCGTTCCTGCTCGCGGTCGCGCAGCGCGCGCTCGGCGAGCGCTGCCATGCCGTGACGGCCGTGTCGCCGACGATGGCGCGCTCCGAGGTCGCCGAGGCCGAGGCGCTCGCGCGCGAGCTCGGCCTGGGCGCGCGCCATCACGTCGTCGAATCGCACGAGCTCGAGGTGCCCGGCTTCGCCGACAACCCGGCGCACCGCTGCGCGCTATGCAAGACCGAGCTGATGGCGGTCGCGCAGCCGCTCGCGGCGCAGCTCGGCGGCGCGCCGATCGCGCTCGGCACCAACGTCGACGATCTCGGCGACGTGCGGCCCGGCATCGCCGCGGCGCGCGAGCGCGGTGCCCTCATGCCGATGGTCGACGCCGGGCTGACGAAGCCGGAGATCCGCGATCTGTCGCGCGAGCTCGGCCTGCGCACGTGGGACAAGCCGCAGCTCGCGTGCCTGTCGTCGCGCTTTCCGTACGGCACGAAGATCACGCTCGATCGCCTGCGCCGCGTCGACGAGTTCGAAGACGGCTTGCACGCGCTCGGCTTTCGCCAGCTCCGCGTGCGCTTTCACGACACCGTCGCGCGCGTCGAGCTCGACGCGGCCGAGCTCGCGCGCATCGTCGAGCCCGGCGTGCGCGAGCAGGTGATGGCGCTCGGCAAGCGGCTCGGGTTCGTCTACGTCGCCGTCGATCTCGGCGGGTTTCGCTCGGGCTCCGCGAACGAAACGCTCGTCCAGCTCAAGAAGAGCTGATGCGCGCACTCGCGATCGTCGCATGGCTTCCCTGCTTGGTCGGCGTCGCGCGCGCCGATGCGAAGAAGGACATCGAGCGCCACGGCAAGTCGAAGCATCACGGCGCGCCGCCCGTGCCGGGCGCCAAGCCGGCCGCGCTCGTCAACCTCTTCAACGAGCACACGCACGAATGGCTCGCGGTCGATCCCGCCGAGCCGCCGAGCCAGCCCGAGGTCGACGAGTTCCTGCGCGATCACTTCACCAACAAGTCGATGAAGATGGACGAGCACCTGGTCGGCTTCCTGGTGGCGGCCGCGCACGATTTTCACGGCGATGTCGTCGACGTGGTCTCCGGCTTTCGCCACCCGAAGTTCAACTTGATGCTGCGCAAGAAGGGCCACCAGGTCGCGCGCGACAGCCAGCACACGCACGGCAACGCGATCGACTTTTACTTGCCGAAGATCCCGATCGCCGCGCTTCACGCCTGGGCGAAGGCGCGCAAGGCCGGCGGCGTCGGCATCTACGTCACGAGCGGCTTCGTACACATGGATACCGGCCCGATCCGCTACTGGTCTGGCGACTGAGCTAGCCGTCCGCGACCTGCGCACGACGGCAACCGCGTTGGCAGCGCCGCACCATGCGCCGCATAGTTGGCGCGGAACGCGACTTGCCTTGTCTGCGCTGATGCATCGCCTTGTCATCACCCTCGCCGTCGTCGCCTGCTCGTCGTCACACCACGGTAACAACCTCGACGCGCCGTCCTCGAACGATGCGCTCGCGAGCGACGGATCGTCGAGCGACGCACCGCCGGGCACCGGGTTCACCGTGGTGCACCAGTTCGACGGCGATTCCGGTCCCGGACTCACCGCGTGCACGTCGATCGGCGGCCACTGCGATCGCCCCGACGCCAACGTCGCCGCCGACGGCACACACGTGGTCCAGATCAGCTGGCAGCACGTCAACATCTACGACTATGCGGGCCACCTCGCGAGCTCGACGTCGCTGGCGACGTTCATCACGAACGCGGGGCTCTCGCCGACGACCGCCGCCGGCACGCCGCCGTACGAGACCCACGTCGTGTTCGACGAGCACATCGGGCGCTGGATCATGACCGCGTCGTGCCTGTACGACTGCGTGATGGTGAGCGCCAGCGCGGATCCGAACGGTGCGTGGCAAGGCATCTACCTCGACATGAACGGCAACGATCCGGGCATCCACCTCGGCTACGACAAGAACGGCGTCTACCTCTCGGAGTTCGATGCCAACGCGCACGACGCGAACACGTCGACGTATTCGTACGCGGACTTCGCGATCCCGTCGGCGGAGATGCAATGGACCGGCACGTTCGCACCGGCGCACCTCAACAAGTCGTCGGGCACGCCGCTCGACGGCCAGCCCGCGATCGATCACGACACGACCAAATCCGCGACCGCGCCCGCGTTCTTCACGTGCAAGACCTGCCCCGCCGGCGGCTGCCAGAACAACGCGAACTTCGCGTTCAAGTGGCTGGTCACCACGGTGACGTGGAACGGCACCACCGCGACCTACAGTGCCGATCAGCTGGTCGACACCAACCTCGGCTCGACCGCGTCGCTGTGGCTGTACAACGCGCCGCTCGCCGTGCCGCAGGCAGGCACGAGCGTGCAGCTACGCGTGCTCGAAGATCACCGCGTGATCGACACGGTCCAGCACGGCACGCATCTCTACTCCGTGCTCGGCTCCGGCCCGTGCACGACCGGCTGCGCGAACCAGGGCACGGACACGAACGATCTGTTCTTCTGGGTCGATCTCGATTGCAGCAATCCCGGCGCGTGCACCGTCGCCGCGACCGCGAAGGTTTCGGATCCCGCGCTGCACCTGTTCTATCCCAGCGTCGGCGTCGACTCCGCGGGCAACTCGGGAATCGTCGCATCGGCCGCCAGCGCGACCACGAACATCTCGCTCGTCGGCTACAGCCATCTGGCCGCCGATCCCGCGATGCAGGTCTCGGCACCGACGACGGTGATCGCGGGCACCCAGCCCTACACGTGTTCCGGCACGCAGGTGAGCTTCGCGAACGCGGTCGGCCTGTCGACCGTGCGCGATCCGCTGGACGGTACGAAGCTATGGGCGTCGAACGGCTACGGCGGTTCGGCGGCGCCGTGCGTGTGGTCGACGCGAATCGTCGAGTACCGGCTGCAATGACGATATGCTCGGGTCATGTCGATCTGGGCGTACCTCGGCGTCGGCATCGGCTCGTTGCTCGCGGTGGTCGCGATCCACGACCTCCTGCAGAAGCGGCACGCGGTGCTGCGCAACTTCCCGATCGTCGGCCACTTCCGGTACTGGCTCGAGGCGATCGGCCCGGAGTTGCGCCAGTACATCGTCACCTCGAACGACGAAGAGCGGCCGTTCTCGCGCGATCAGCGGCGCTGGATCTATTCGTCGGCGAAGCGCGAGAACAACTACTTCGGGTTCGGCACCGACAACGACATCGAGCGCGCCGGCTACATCCTGGTGCGCCACAGCGCGTTTCCGATCCATACCCCGCACGCCGGCGAGCCCGGCTACGATCCCGACAACAAGCTGCCGTGCATCCGGGTGGTCGGCGCGGCGCGCGGCCGCAAGCTCGCGTTCCGGCCGACGTCGATCGTGAACACGTCGGCGATGAGCTACGGCTCGCTGTCGCCCGCCGCCGTCGAGGCGATCAATCGCGGTGTCGCGCTCGCCGGCGCGATGCAAAACACCGGTGAAGGCGGCATCTCCGACTATCACCGCAAGGGCGGCGACATCATCTGGCAGATCGGCACGGGCTACTTCGGCTGCCGCGACCACACCGGAGCGTTCTCGATGACGCACTTCTTGGAATCGGTCGCGTCGGCGAAGGTCCGCGCGATCGAGATCAAGCTGTCGCAAGGCGCGAAGCCGGGCCTCGGCGGCGTGCTGCCCGCCGCGAAGATCACGCCGGAGATCTCGCGCATCCGCGGCATCCCGCTCGGCCGCGATTGCATCTCGCCGGCCGCGCACACCGCGTTCACCGACGTCTCGAGCATGCTCGACTTCATCGAGATGCTCGCCGATGCGACGGGCCTGCCAGTCGGCATCAAGAGCGCCGTCGGTGACCTCGCGTTCTGGCGCGAGCTCGCCGACAAGATCGGCAAGACCGGCCGCGCGCCCGACTTCGTCACGATCGACGGCGGCGAAGGCGGCACCGGCGCGGCGCCGCTCGTGTTCACCGATCACGTCGCGCTGCCGTTCCGGCTCGGCTTCACCGAGGTCTACAAGATCTTCGCCGAGGCCGGCGTGCAGCATCGCGTCGTGTTCATCGGCTCGGGCAAGCTCGGCTTTCCCGAGAGCGCGTTGCTCGCGCTCGCGCTTGGCTGTGATCTGGTCAACGTCGGGCGCGAGGCG
>DASXCY010000110.1:0-11976 GCA_036490935.1 Kofleriaceae bacterium
CGATCGCGGCGCAGCACCCGCCGCGCGACGCGACGCCGACCGCGCAGGACACGTTCGATCGCCCGCTGCATCCCGGGATGCCGGCGCAGCGCCCGTCGGTGCCGACGGTCGCGGGGTTCGGCCAGGCGCGCAAGAGCCCGCTGCGCCCGTGGATGCTCGTCGTCGGCGCGCTGGTGATGGCGGCGCTCGCGTTCGCGATCACTCGCCTGTTCATCCGCAGTTAGCCGCGCCGGCTCGTTAGCGCCCGTCGGGCGTTCGCGCGTTGGATCTGCATGGCTGCACGGTTTCGCGAGCTTGCACGATTCCGCCGAAACTCGGTCACGGAACGCCGTGGAGCGCGCACGTGACGGGCGAGATGGAGGCACGAGTCGCTGCGGTCGCGCTGATACCGGTCGAGGTCGATCCGATCGCCGAGCTCGTCGCACGCGGCGATCACCGCGCGGCGATCGCGGCGTGCGCGCGCACGCATCACCGCGTGCTCGGCCGGCTGTGCATGGCGCTACTCGGCTCGCAGGCCGACGCCGACGAGGCCGTGCAGGAGACGCTGCTGCGCGCGCATCGCGCGATGGCGTCGTATCGCGCCGAAGGATCGATCAAGTCGTGGCTGTGCGGCATCGCGCGCCACGTGTGCGCGCACGTCCTCGAGACCCGGCGCCGCGGCCGCGAAGTGCTCGAGCTCGTTCCCACCGAGGGGGAGGCGCGCGATGCGTTCGCGGCGCGCCGGCGTGCGCGCGTGTTGCGCGACGCGCTCGCCAAGCTCAAGCCGAGCGAACGCGAGGCACTCGTGCTGCGGTTCGTCGCCGATCTCGATCACAAGGACATCGCCAGCGTGTGCGGCATCGACGAAGCCGCCGCGCGCAAACGCACCAGTCGCGCGCTCGCCCGCCTGCGCGCCGTCATGCCCGACGAGGAGCTCTGAGATGCCTAGCACCTGCAACCACGTGATGGACGAGCTCGCCGAGCTCGTCTCCGGCGACCGCGAAACCGTTGCCCGCCACGCCGATCACCTCGCGAGCTGCGACGCGTGCCGAGATGCGCGCCACGACGCGAACGAGCTCGTCGCATCGCTCGCTCACGCCGGCGACGACTACCACGCGAACACCGACGCGCTCGTCGCGCGGCTCGAGGCCGCAACCGTACCCGCTGCCCCTACCGCTACCGCTACCGCTCGCCGCGATCCGCTGCCGCAACCCGCCGCCGCTGCCGCTCGCCGGCCCCGCCGCCGCCTCGCCGCGGTCGCGTCGATGTGTGCACTCGCCGCCGGCGGCACGCTCTACTTCGCACGCCACCGCAGCACCTCGCAGCCCACCGCGCCCATCTCCGACGGCTCGATCGGCAAGCTCGCCACCGTCTCGCGCGCCGCGGCCGATCATGTCGGCGGCGTGTCGATCCGCGTCGATGCCTCGACCTGGCGTCCGCTGCACGCGGGCGATCGCATCCCGGCCGGCGCGCAGCTGCGCACCGACGACCGCACGCGTGCCTCGCTCGCGCTCGCCGACGGTTCGTCGTTCACGCTCGATCACCTGACCACGATCGCGTTCGATCCGAACGAGGCGCGCCGCGTCCACGTCGACGCGGGCCGGCTGCTCGCCGACTTCGCGCACATCGACGGCCGCCCCGCGCTCGTCACGACGCCGACCGGCGCGATCGACGTCGTCGGCACCCGCTTCGTGGTCACCGCGACCGATTCGCTGACGTCGGTGCAGGTCGTGCGCGGCCAGATCGCGTTACGCACACCGACCGGCGCGCGCGACGACGTGCGCGCGGGCGAAGAAGGCGTGATCGAGCACGATCGCGTCAGCGTGAGCCCGGTGCCGCAGCTCGGCCACGAGGTCGAGTGGGCCGAGCTCGCGAAACCGTCGACGCAGGCCGACGAGACCACGGCCGGCCTCGGCGCGCTGCGCGCGTACAAGCCGGGCGAGTCGCGCGACCGCGACTGGAACCTCGCGCTCGCGAAGCACGACGTGAAGGTGCGCATCGTCGGTCCGATCGCGCGTACCGAGATCACCGAGACGTTCCGCAACGACTCCGCGGCCGAGCTCGAGGGCGTGTATCAGTTTCCGCTGCCGCCCGACGCGCAGATCGACGCGCTCGCGCTCGACAACAAGGACGCCCCCGGCGGCTTCGTCGACGGCGCGTTCGTCGACAAGGAGCGCGGCGCGAAGATCTGGAAGGGCGTGATCGACAAGGCCGCGCCCAAGCACGTCGAGATCGCGAGCGATCGCCAGGAGATCATCTGGGTCGACGGCAACTGGCGCGACCCGGCGCTGCTCGATTGGAAGCGCGGCGGCCGGTTCGAGCTGCGCATCTTCCCGATTCCGGCAAAGGGCCAGCGCACGATCAAGCTCGCGTACACGCAGGTCGTCGAGCCGCACGGCGAGTGGCGGCAATACGTGTATCCACTACCGCACTCGAGCGACGGCTCGACCGTCGCGGACCAGCTCGACGTCGATGTCGAGATCCGCGGCGCGTCGCCCGGCGTCGTGCATACGAGCGGCTATGACCTCGCGGCGGACCCGTCGCGCCGAGACGTGACGGCGCTCGCGATGCACCAGGCCGGCTTCGTACCGCGCGGCGATCTGGTCGTCGCGTATCGCCCGAGCGACGGCGGCGCCGAGCTGCGCGCGTGGACGTACGCCGGCACCGCGGCGGTCGCGCCCGACGATGCGCTCGCCACGAAGAAGAAGGTCGGCGTCGATCCGAAAGTGATCGAAGCGCAACGTGCGGTCGCCGCCGATACGCGGCCGACCGCGGTGCTCGCGCTCCGCCCGCGGCTGCCGCGCTGGCGCGAAGCCAAGCCGCACGACTACATGATCGTGCTCGACGCGAGCCAGTCGATGGTCGGCGAGCGGTTCGCGCGCGCCGGTGAGCTCGCCACCGCGCTCGTCGAGCAGATGGATCGGCGCGATCGGTTCTCGGTGATGACGTGCGACAGCGCGTGCCGCCAGCTCGGCGACCTGCGCGCGCCGACGCCCGATGCGCTCGCCGATGCGAAGGCGTGGTTCGCGAAGCAAACCGCGGCCGGTGCGACCGACGTCGTCGAGTCGATCCGCGCCGCGCGCACCGCGGTCGGCGGCGCCGGCGATCGCGACCGCTGGGTGATCTACGTCGGTGACGGCTTCGCATCGACTGGCTTTCGCCGCGTCGCCGATGTCGAACGCGCGCTGGCCGGTAATGCCGACGTGCACGTCACGACGATCGGGATCGGCGCGGATGCCGACGGTTACTTGCTCGCGGCGGCCGCACGCGGCGCCGGTGGCAGCTATCTCGCGTGGACGCCGGGCGAGCGCGCCGGTAACGCCGCGTTCGCCGCGCTCGAGACGACCTACGGCAGCGCGCTGCGCGATGCCAAGCTCGAGCTGCCCGCCGGGCTCGCTGACGTGGCACCGACGACGCTGCCGACCCTGCGCGCGGGCGAAGAAGTGCTGGTCGCGGCGCGCGTGACCGGCGACGTGCACGGCGAGGTCGTGCTGCGCGGTACGGTCGCGGGCCAGCCGTTCGAGCAGCGCTATCCGCTGACGCTCGCGGCCTCGACGAGCGCGGGCAACCGGTTCGTGCCGCGGCTGTGGGCGTCGCTCGCGATCGAGCAACGCGAGCAGGCCGGCACCGGCGATGACCGCGCGCAGATCGTCGCGCTGTCGCAGGCGTTCGGCGTGATGTCGCGCGAGACGTCGCTGCTCGTGCTCGAGTCGCAGGCGATGTTCGACGCGTTCGGCGTCGATCGCCACGTGCCCGACGAGAAATGGACCGGCGAGGAAGCGATCGACGAGGTCGCGACCGGCGGCGAGATGCAGATCGCCGACAAGGACGTCGCGACGGCGAGCGCGCCGGCGCATCACGCGTCGATGCCCGCGAAGGACATGGGCTCCAGCGCCGCCGGCGACGATGCCGGCGAGGCTCCGGCGGCCGCGGCGAACATGCCGGCTACGAAGCCGGTCGCCGTGGCAACGCCGCCGATGCCGACGGTCATACGCGGCGGGGGCGCGCGCACCGGCGCCTCGATCGGTTACTACGAGCCGCGCATCGCGTTCGTGCGCGAGTGGATCCGCGTGCCGTCGATCAGCGCGTACGACACGGTCGCGCCGAGCATCGCGAAGGCGATCGGCGACGCCGAGCGCGCGCTCGCGAAGAGCCCCGACAGCCGCGAGCGCCACCGCGCGCTCGTCCAGGCGCTGTCGTACGCCGGCGAGCTCGACCGCGCGCACGACGTCGCCGCGAAGTGGCTCGAGCGCGACCAGCTCGATCCGCAGGCGCTCGGCTACGAGGCCGACTTGCTCGGCCGCGCCGGCCAGCGCGAGCTCGCGCTGCGCACGCTCGACGGCCTCGTCGATCTCGACGCCGACCGCCGCGAGCTGCACGAGCGCATGGTGCTCGCGTACGAACAGATCGGCCGCGCGAACGAAGCGTGCAGCCACCGCATCGCGCTCGCGTCGATCGCGCCGAAGGACACCGCATCCGCCGGCGCGGCGCTGCGCTGCCTGCGCGAGCTCGGCCGCCACGGCGACGCCGAGCTCATCGCCCGCGCGCTGCCCGACGACACCGCACGCGAAGCCGCCGAGAGAGTCGCCGCGACGCCGGCGCCCGCGCCGAAGGCCGGCGGCGACCTCGTCGTCGCCGCGAAGTGGACCGGTGGCGCCGACATCGACATCTCGCTCGTCACGCCCGACGGCACGCGCGTGTCGTGGATGGGCGGCAAGCCCGACGCGATCGTCAGCGACGCGAACAGCACCGACCGCGAGCAGCTCGCGATTCGCTCGTTGAAGCGCGGCAACTACCTGCTCGAGGTCAGCCGGGCCGCGGGCACGGGCACGATCACCGGCACGCTCGACGTCACCGCGCTCGGCGCGAAGCGCTCGCTGCCGTTCACGCTGGCCGGCGATCGCGCGGTCGTGGCGCGGGTCTCGATCGCGATGGAAGAGCGGATCGAGCAGATCGATCCGTACGCCGAGCCCGGCACGCACGAGCCGCGCATGATCATGGGCGCGATCGGCGACGACACGCTGCGCCGCGTGATGATGGCGCGCGCGCCGTCGGTGAAGGCGTGTTACCAGAGCGCGCTCGCGGTGAACCCGGCGCTGCACGGCCGCGTGATGCTGACGATCGAGATCTCGCGCAGCGGCTACGGCCAGGTCTCGCTCGCGACGGCCGCCACGAGCGGGATGGAGCAGGTCGCCGACTGCGTGAAGCAGCAGCTCGCGACGATGCACACCAGCCCGACCGGGGCGACGCTGCGCGTGCCGTTCGTGTTCGCCCCGAATTGATACACTGCACGCATGCGCGTGCTGATCGACGTCGCGAACGGCCGCGTGCACGACGACCTGGTCGAGCTGCTGCGGCGCGGCGGCCACGTCGTCGAGCGCGGCAGCGCCGGGGTGTCGGCGCGGCGGTTCGACGTGATCGTCGTCGGCTCGGCGGAAGCGGCCGGCAAGCTCGCGCGCGCGCATCCGACGCGCGCGATCATCGTGTTCACCCGCGTTGGCGACGTCGAAGCGCGCATCGCGGCGCTGCAAGCGGGCGCAGCCGACGCGGTCGACCGTGGCTTCGCGATGTCGCAGGTCGCGGTGCGGATCGAATCGGCAGGCCACCGCGCTGCACTCGTGCCGCCCGCACCGGAGGTCATCGAGATCGACGGCTGCACGATCGATCTCTCCGCGGCCACGTGCACGCGCGACGGCCACGCACAGCCGCTCACGCATCGCGAGGTCGAGCTCGTGCGCTGGCTCGCGCGCCGTGCCCGCCAGGTCGTGAGCCGCGAGGAGCTGCTCGAGCACGTGTGGGGGCTGTCGCCGCGCACGGCGACGCGCGCGGTCGACGTCGCGGTCGCCGCGCTGCGCGGCAAGCTCGAGCGCGACGCCGCCGAACCGACGATCCTCGTCACGGTCAAAGGCGCCGGCTATCGCTGGGGCTGACTGCTTACATGGCGCTTACAAGCCGCGCGTTAGCTTGGTTGCATGACGAGCTATCGCCAGCTGGGACCGAAGGGACTCGACCTATGGATCGCCGACCACGGCCGCGCGCCGTGCGCCGAGCTCGACGCGCTGTGCGCACAGCAAGACGCACACACGTCGCTGCTGTACTGGTTCACCGACCTCGACGCCGCGATCGCAGAGGCGCGCCGCACGCGCAAGCCGATCCTGTCGCTGCGCCTGCTCGGCCGTCTCGACGAGGAGCTGTCGTGCGCGAACAGCCGGTTCTTTCGCAAGCTGCTGTACCCGGAGCCGCGCATCAACCAGCGGCTCCGCGAAGACTTCGTGCTGCACTGGGAGTCGGTGCGCGCGGTGCCGCGCGTGACGATCGACTTCGGCCGCGGCCGGGTCATCGAGCGGACGCTCACCGGCAACAGCGTGCACCTCGTGCTCGACCCGCACGGCCGTCCGGTCGACGCGCTGCCCGGCCTGAGCTCACCGGACGTGTTCCTCGACCAGCTCGCGCAGGCGCGTTCGCTCGCGCTCGCCGATCGGCGGGTGCTCCCCGACTTGCACGCGCGCGCGGCTCGCCGCCCGGTGCTCGTGCCCGAGCCCGCGCCGCCGCGCGCCGTGGCCGCGAGCCGGATCGCGATGACCAAGCACGTGCTCGAGATGCCGCTGCTGCGCGCGGTCGCACCCGAGCTCGCCGATGACACGCGCGGAAACCTCGAGCTGCATCGCCGCCTGCACGACGCGTTCGCGGCGGGCGCGCACTGGACCATCGCCGAGCTCGTCGCGTGGATCTACCGCGAGCTGTTCGCGATGCCACTGGATGACGCCGCGCTCGGCCTCGACGCGCCCGATCCGTTCACGGCGCCGGCGGTCACTCCCAGTTGATCTCGACCTGGCACAGCTCGTCGCCGCGCGTGCGGCACTTCGCTTCCTCGACGATCGGCCGCTTGCCGCCCGACAGCTCGACCGAACGCTCGATCCAGCCCATCACCGACAGGCAGTGCGCCTGGTGCGGCGTCGCGAACGAGTGCACGCGCAGCACCGCGCCGCGCACGCCGCGCGTCGCGATCTCGCAGTAACCGGAGTCGTAGTGCGCGCTCCACAGACGCACCCCGCGGCCGAGGATCCAGTGCACGCTGCCGAGCTTGTAGAACAGCCGGTAGATCGTGGTGAGGTTCGCGTCGGCGCCGCGCCGGCCGAGCTCGCGCACGAGCGAGAGATCGCCCTTGCCGAACAGGCGATCGATCGTGACGTTGAGCTCGACGAACTGCTCGAACGGATACCAGCGCGCCTTGTCGATGCGGCCTTCGATCGTCGCGCGCAGCTCGGGCGTCACCTGCTTCGCGAGCCGATCGAGCCCGGCCGCGCCGTGCCCGAGCTCGACCCAGAGAACGCGCGAGGACAGCGCGCTTCCCTTCACGTTCGCCATGGCCGTACAGTACGCCGCGTGAAGTCGCAGGATCCAATCGCTCGCCTCGAAGAAATGGAAACCCGGGCCCAGGTCGCGGGTGGCGAGGCGCGCATCGCCAAGCAGCACGAGGCGGGAAAGTTGACCGCGCGCGAGCGCATCGCGGCGCTGGTCGACGACGGCAGCTTCGTCGAGCTCGACAAGTTCGTGACCCACCGCTGCGCCGATTTCGGCATGCAGGACCAGAAGATCCTCGGCGACGGCGTCGTCACCGGGCACGGCACGGTCGATGGCCGACCGGTGTGCGTGTTCGCGCAGGACTTCACGGTGTTCGGCGGATCGCTGTCGGGCGCGTACGCGCAGAAGATCTGCAAGGTCATGGACCTCGCGACGAAGATCGGCTGCCCGGTCATCGGCCTGAACGACTCGGGCGGCGCGCGCATCCAGGAGGGCGTCGAGTCGCTCGCCGGTTACGCCGATATCTTCTTGCGCAACGTACTGACCAGCGGCGTCGTGCCGCAGCTGTCGGCGATCATGGGCCCGTGCGCGGGCGGCGCGGTGTACTCGCCGGCGATCACCGACTTCATCCTGATGGTCGATCGCACATCGTACATGTTCATCACCGGGCCAGAGGTCATCAAGACCGTGACGCACGAGGAGGTCACGAAGGAGGCGCTCGGCGGCGCGGCGACCCACGGCTCGAAGAGCGGCGTGTCGCACTTCACGGAAGCCGACGAGCTGGCGTGCATCGCGCGGATCCGCGAGCTGCTGTCGTTCATGCCCGGCAACAACCACGAAGATCCGCCGGTGCGCGCGACGAAGGATCCGGCGGATCGCGCGGATGCCGCGCTCGACTCGGTCGTGCCACACGAGTCGAACAAGCCGTACGACATCAAGAAGATCATCGGCGCGGTCGTCGACGACGGCCTGTTCGTCGAGGTGCACAAGGACTACGCGAAGAACATCGTGTGCGGCTTCGCGCGCTTCGACGGGCGGCCGGCGGGCATCGTCGCGAACCAGCCGGCGCACCTCGCGGGCTGCCTCGACATCGATGCGTCGATCAAGGCGGCGCGGTTCGTGCGGTTTTGCGACTGCTTCAATATCCCGCTCGTCACGTTCGTCGACGTGCCGGGCTTCTTGCCGGGCACGAATCAGGAGTACGGCGGCATCATCAAGCACGGCGCGAAGCTGCTGTACGCGTTCGCCGAGGCGACGGTCCCGAAGATCACGGTGATCACGCGCAAGGCGTACGGTGGCGCGTACGACGTCATGGCGAGCAAGCACATCCGCGCCGACGTCAACGTGAGCTACCCGGCGGCCGAGATCGCGGTGATGGGCCCCGAGGGCGCGGTCAACATCGTGTTCCGCGGCGAGCTCGACAAGATCCGCGACGAGGCCGCACGCGCCGAGGCACGCGCGAAGTTCACCGACGACTACCGCGACAAGTTCGCCAATCCCTATGCGGCCGCCGCCTTGGGCTACATCGACGAGATCATCCGCCCGCGCGACACGCGCTGGACGATCGTGCGTTCGTTGCGCATGCTCGCGAACAAGCGGCAAGCCAACCTGCCGCGCAAGCATGGCAACATCCCGCTGTAGTCTCGCGTTCGCGCTGCTCGTGGCGTGCCATCACGCGCGGCAGCCGTCGCTGGCGCCGTTGCCGGCGGCGGCGTATTCGCATTATCTGGCGGGGAAGCTCGCGATGGAGCTCGGCGACCCGACGAGCGCGGCCGACGAGCTGGCGGCGGCGGCCGCCGCCGCGCCCGACCAACCGATGATTGCCGTCGAGGAGGCGCGAGCGCTCGCGAAGGCCAAGCGCGACGGCGAGGCGCGCGCGCTGCTCGCCGCGACACGCGCCGCATGGCCCGAGCACGCGCGGGTGTGGCTCGCGTCGGGCGAGGTGCTCGAGAAATCGGCGCCGGCCGAAGCGAGCGCCGCGTACAAGCGCGCGATCGACCTCGAACCTGCCGACGAGCGCGCGTATCTCGGCCTGGCACGCATCGAGCTCGCGCAGAAGCATCCGCGGCGCGCCGAGGACGTGCTGCGACGGCTGGTGGCGCACGTGCCGGCGTCGGTCGATGGCCGCTACCAGCTCGCACAGCGCATGCTCGAGCGCGGTGCGCTCGCCGACTCGATCGGTCAGCTGCGCGTCGTCCTCGAGCTCGATCCCGACCAGCTCGACGCGCGCCTCGACCTCGCACGCGCGCTGCGCCGCACCGGCGACCTCGCCGGGGCGATCGTGCAGACGCGCAGCGCGTTCGATCGCGCCGCTCAGCCGCTCGACATCGCCGAGGAGCTGTTCTGGCTGCTGTGCGAGGCCGACGACCTGCAGGGCGCGGTCGATCTGCTGACGCTGCTCGACGACGATCGCAGCGACGCCGACACGCTCGCGACCGTCGCACGCCTCGACGTCGGACTCGGCCGGCTCGATCAAGCCACCGCGATCGCCGGCCGCCTCGACACGATGGACGCCGCGCTCGCCGGGCTCGTGCGCGTCGAGGTCGCGCTCGCGAAGCGCGATCCCAAGTCCGCGCTGCAGCTCGCGGCTGCGATCCCCGAGGACTCGCAGGCGCGCCGCATCGCCGACGCCGCGATCGCCGATGCCGAGCTCACCGCCGGTGATATTGCCGCGGCGCGCGCCGCCCACGTCAAGCCAGACCCGTTCTTCGAGGCGCGCGTGGCGGTCGCGCAGCACGACGTGCCGGCCGCGCTCGCGATCCTCGAGCCGATCTTGCGCGCGCATCCCGACGATGTCGGCGCGCTCAACCTCGCCGGCTACCTGCTCGCCGAGGCGCATCAGCGGCTCGCGGATGCCGAGCGCTACCTCCACCACGCGCGCGAGCTCGCGCCCGGCGATCCCGCGATCCTCGACAGCTGGGGCTGGTTGCGCTACGCGCAGGGCAAGCCGCGCGAGGCCGTGCGCGCGCTCGAGCAGGCCGCGCGGTTCGCGCCGCTCGAGCACGACATCCTCGTACACCTCGACGCCGCGCGCCGCGCCGCGCGTGATAAGCTGACACCATGAAGCTTGCGTGCATCGCACTGGTGCTTGCGATCGGATGCAAGGGCGGTCCGTCGCAGGATCAATGCAAGCAGCTGCTCGACCACATGGTCGATCTCGAGTTCAAGAAAGCCGGCGCAGCCGCATCGAGCGACGCGCTCAAGGCCGAGATCGCGAAGCAGAAGTCCGCGGTGACCGACAAGGTATCGAACGAGTTCCTCGACACGTGCTCGAAGAAGATGGCAAAGGCGCGCGTCGAGTGCGCGCTCGCCGCCAGCGACCTCGACGAAGTCGCCAAGTGCGACGACGCGAAGTAGCGCGCGGCCGTTACGCGAGCGCCGCGACGACGGCTTCCGCCACGCGCTCGCCGACCGCGGGCGATGCAGTCGCACCATGGCCGCCGAGGCCGGCCGCCCACACGAGCCACGGCCGGTCGCGATCGCGGCCGAGCCGCATCTTGCGATCGGGCGCGAACGCGCGCTGACACGCCCAGCGCCGCGTGATGCGCGACGCGGCCAGCTCGGGCGCGGTGTCGTCGAGCAGCTTGCGCAGGTGTTCCTCGCCGACGAGATCCGGTTCCTGATGGCCGGGCTCGCTGCGCGAAGCGTCGCACGGCGAGACGAGCACGCCGGCCGCGTCGCCGCGCAGGTAGATCTCGCCCGAGCCCAGGTGCCACAGCCACGGCGCCTGGACCGTGGCCGGCGCCTCGAGCACGAATACGTGGCGCTTGTACGCGAGCAGCGGCTCGTCGCCGACGAGCCCGCCGGCCCACGCGCCCGACGCATCGACGATCACGCGCGCGGCAATCGCGCCGCGCGACGTGGTGAGCAGGCCCGCTTCGACGGCGGTGACGCGGGTGCCGAGCGCGATGCGCGCTTCGGCGGCGAGTGCGCGGAGCAGGGGTTGCACCGCGATCACGCCGTCGCTCGGCACCCCGAGCGCGCGCGAGATGCGAAGCTCGGCCAGCTGCGGCCAGCGCGCGAGCACGCCGGCGCGGTCGAGCGGCTCGACGGCGATGCCGAACTTGGCGGCGCGCGCGACATAGACGTCGGCGAGCGCGGGGTCATCGAAGCTCATGACGCTGCCCGCCTGCGTCCAGTGCGGCAGCTCGCGCAGCAGCTGCGCGCCGCGCACGGTGAGCGCGGTGGTGTCGTCGTCCTCGGCGAGCTGGCGGCCGAGCCCGGCGCTGCGGCCGCTCGCGAACCGCCCCAGCTCCTGCTCGCGCTCGACGACGAGCACGTCGCCGACGCCGCGCCGGCGCAGCGCCCACGCGGTCGCCACCCCGGCAAACCCGCCGCCGATGATGGCGACCTCCACGCGCTCGGGCAGCTCGGTCACGACGGCCTTGTAGCACACGACGCGCTTGCGGCAGACTCTCGACATGCCTCGTTTGATCCGGCTCGACACGGGAAACTCGATCGGGACCATCAACGACAAGCAGCTCGCGTTCCTTTCCGACCAGCTCGAGAAGGAGCACGACGACGACAAGGACTACTTCATCGACCGCGAGACGCTCGAGATCCTCTCGGACAACGGCTGCGATCCGGAGCTGCTGGAGCTGCTGGAGAAGGGGCTGGCCGACGACGACGAGATGGACGTCTCGTGGGAGTGAGGCTCCGCGCTCGCGCTCGCGTGTGCGGCGTGCGGCCCCG
>DASXCY010000111.1:0-4694 GCA_036490935.1 Kofleriaceae bacterium
GCCATACTTCCATCCTACGCGTCTCTACGGCTTGGTCGAGACCTCGATGCCATCGATTGCACGCGCGACGAAGATCACGGGCTCGTCGCCCGCGACCGTCAGCTCGTGCTGCGTACCGGCAGCCTGCAGCAGCTCGTCGCCGGGTCCGAACAAGCGGCCATCGTGGTTGCGCAGGGTTCCCGCGAGGATGATCGACAACTCTTCGCCGCGGTGCGTATGCCACGGGAACGTACAGCCCGGATCGATGCGAACGAACCCGCAGTCGGCCGTGGCACAGGCCGGACCACCCTGGAAGTGGACGAGGCCGATGCCGGGGAGCGGTGCGTCCCACGATGCCGCACGCTCGACGAGGCCGAGCAGCTCGCGCCCCCGCTCGACGGTCACGTCGAACACGTTCGCGACGCGCGCCGAGAACCGCTCGAACCGGCCGCCCCCGACGGACGCGAGCAGGCGCGTCTTCACGTCGGCCTGCGGTGCGACCTCGGGCACGATCGCGACGAGCGCGCCCGCCGTCTCGCGAAACGCCGCGAGCTCGGCGGCGAGCTTGGGATCGGCCGCGACCGCGCGCTCGACGGCGTCGGCCTCGTCGGGCTCGAGCACGCCGAGCGCGTGCAGCGGCAATAGCTCGCGCAGGTCGGTCATGACTTACCTCCGAGCCCATCGCGCAGCCGTGACAGCGCCGCCGCGAGCCGCGACTTCACGGTGCCGACCGGGATCGCGATGCGCGCCGCGATCTCGGTGCACGACAGGCCCTCGAAGTACGCGAGCTCGAGCACGCGGCGCTGATCGGAGCCGAGCTCGCCGAGCGCGGCGCGCACGCGGGCATGATCGGGGGTCACGCGCTCGCGCTCGTCGGCGACGAGGTCGAGCCCGGCGTCGCCGGCGTTACGCGACACCCGCGCGGACTTCTGATGATCGAGGGCTCGCGAGCGCATACGGATAGCCAACCAAGTACGAACGCGGCCGCGTTTTGGATCGAAATCCTTTGCGGAACGCCAGGCTTCCAAGAAGACGTCGTGTAGCAGATCCTCCGCCTCGCGCCGCTCGCGCACGATACGTAGGGCGAGGCCGAGCAGGATCCCCGAGTGCCGTTCGTACAGACGAGCGAGCGCCGACCGGTCCCCGCCCGCCATCGCTGCGACGAGCGCGGCGTCGTCGGCGTCGTCGCCATCCGGCATCCCGTCTCGTGTACCACGAGATGGGATGCGTGATCGCTTCACGCCTGCGGCGCTCGCGGTACGGAGCCGCGCTCGCGCGCGGAGGGCGCGGCGCAACGCAGCACGCCTTGGGGTTCGCGTGCTTGCGTGGTATCTGCGGCCGGTGTCGCTGCGAGATGCGGTCCGAGCCGAGGCCACCGAGCGCACCTGGTCGCAGGGAGTCGCACTCGCGCGCGATGGCCGCGTGGTCGGGCGGCGCCGCTCCGGCGACGAGGTCGAGCTCGAGGTCCGCGTACCCGGCCGGCCGACCCCGTTCGAGGTGGTGCTCGGGACCGCGGCCGGCGAATGGCAGTGCGATTGCTCGAGCCGCGAGGCGGTGTGCTCGCATGTCGTCGCGGCGGTCATCGCGCTCGACCAGGCCGGCGACGCGCTGCCGATCTCGGCGCGCGCGAGCGGGACGGTCCGTTACCTGCTCGATCCCGACCCCGGCGGCGTGCGCGTCGAGCGCGCGATCGTCCATGGCGACCGCAGCGAGCCGCTGCGCGGCCAGCTGATGTCGATCCTCGCCGGGCCCAACGACCTCGCGACGATCGAAGCCGATCTGCTCGCCGATCAGATCCTCGGCGTGCGCGCCGCGCCGGTCAGCGGCGAGAAGCTCGATCGCATGCTCGCGGTGCTCGAGCACGCGCGCGACGTGCGCTGGCGCGGCGAGCCGGTGACGACGGCGGGCGAGCCGGTGATGCCGCGCGCGATCGTCGAGGACGCACCCGACGGCGGAGCGCGCGTGCGCATCGAGCGCGATCCGGAGGTCGAGGATGTCGTCGCGGTCGGCGTGGTGCGGACGCGCGGCGGCGTGCTGCGGCCGATCGGCGCGATCGATCTCGTCGGACCGCGCCTGGACAAGCTGCCGCAGCAGTTCGTCGTATCGCGTTCCGGCATCGCGGAGCTGCTCGGCAAGACGCTGCCCGCGCTCGCGCAGCGCATCGCGATCGACGTGCGCGCGGGCTCGCTGCCGCAGATCGGCGCGCGCGAGCAACCGCGCATGGAGCTCGAGGTCGCGCAGGAAGGCGACCGGTTGATCGTGTTTCCGACGCTCGTGTACGGCGACCCGCCGCGCGCGCGAGTCGACGGCCGTTCGCTCGTGCACCTGAACGGCGCGCTGCCGATCCGCGACGAGGACGCCGAGCGGCGGCTCGTGCACCGCCTGCGCGACGAGCTCAACCTCGTGCCCGGGCGGCGCGTCGAGGTCGTCGGGCGCGAGGCATTCCTGATGCAGCAAGGCCTCGCGACCTGGCTGCGCACCGACGCGAAGGCCGCGAGCTCGGCGAAGGCGGTCGACCTCGCGATCGAGGTCGTGATCGACGGCGATCGCGTCGACGCGCGCCTGGCGGGCGCCGGGCGAGAGGCATCGATCGAGGCGGCGCTGCGCGCGTGGCAAGCGGATGTCGATCTGGTTCCGCTGTCCGGCGGCGGCTGGGGCCGGCTGCCGATGACGTGGCTCGACGAGCACGGCCAGCGTCTCGCCGATCTGCTCGCCGCGCGCGGCGGCGACAAGCGCCTGCCGATCTATGCGCTGCCCGATCTCGCGCGCATGTGCGAGGACCTCGATCGACCGCCGCCGCCCGAGCTCGAGCGGCTGCGCCCGCTGCTCGCGGGTTTCGAGGCGATCGGGACCGCGCCGCTGCCCGCGGGATTTCACGGCGAGCTGCGCCCGTACCAGCAGCGCGGCGTCGACTGGCTCACGTTCTGCCGCGACGCCGGGCTCGGCTGCGTGCTCGCCGACGACATGGGTCTCGGCAAGACGATCCAGGCGCTCGCGGTCGTGCGCGCCAGAGGCTCGAGCGGGCCGGATTCCCTCCGGCCCGCGGGAGGCACGCTCGTCGTGTCGCCCAAGAGCGTGCTGTTCAACTGGCAAGCCGAGACCGCGCGGTTCCGGCCCGACCTGCGCGTCGCGCTGTACGCCGGCAGCAAGCGCGCGATCGATCCGCAGGCCGACATCGTGCTGACGAGCTATCCGATCCTGCGCAACGACATCGACGCGCTCGCCGCGATCGAATGGGACGCCGTGATCCTCGACGAGTCGCAGACGATCAAGAACCCGGATTCGCAGGTCGCGCGCGCCGCATATCGGCTGCGCGGCGCATGGCGGCTCACGCTGTCGGGCACACCGGTCGAGAACCGGCTCGACGAGCTGTGGAGCCAGCTCCACTTCACGAACCCGGGCCTGCTCGGCGGGCGCGCCGATTTCGCCGACCGCTGGGGCGAGCCGATCTCGCTCGGCGACGCGGAGGCGGCCGCGCGCCTGCGCGAACGCATCCGGCCGTTCGTGCTGCGCCGCATGAAGCGCGAGGTCGCGCGCGAGCTGCCGCCGCGCACCGACCAGATCCTGTACGTCGAGCTGGACGAGGCCGAGCGCGTCACCTACGACGCGATCCGCGCGGCCACCCAGCGCGAGATCGTGAAGCTGCTCGAAGCAGGCGGCGGCGTGATGGCGGCGCTCGAAGCGCTGCTGCGGCTGCGCCAGGCCGCGTGTCACACGGCGCTGTTGCCCGGTGCGGTGCGCGGTGGGCCAGCGCCGCAATCTTCGTCGAAGCTCGAGCGATTGATCGATGCGCTCGCCGATGCCGCGGCCGACGGCCACCGCGCGCTGGTGTTCTCGCAGTGGACGTCGCTCCTGGATCTCATCGAGCCGCACCTGACCTCGGGCGAGCTGCCGTTCGTGCGGCTCGACGGCAGCACGACCGATCGCGGCGGCGTCGTCGCGCGGTTTCAAGCCGATGACGGCCCGCCGGTGATGCTGCTATCGCTCAAGGCCGGCGGCACCGGCTTGAACCTGACCGCCGCCGATCACGTGTTCCTCGTCGATCCGTGGTGGAACCCGGCCGTCGAAGATCAGGCGGCCGACCGCACGCATCGCATCGGCCAGGACAAGCCGGTGATGGTCTACCGGCTCGTCGCGCGCGACACCGTCGAGGAGCGCATCCTCGAGCTGCAAGAGCGCAAGCGCGGCCTCGCCAACGCGGCGCTCTCCGAAGCCGGCGGCGCGACGGCGATCACGCGCGACGACCTGCTGGCGCTGCTGGCCTGAGCGGCGATAATCTGGTCTGTCACGTCAACGGGGCGAGCCGCAAGATCTTGCCGTGGACGTCGCCGCTCGCGGAGTCGATCGCCGGGTCGATGAACAGCCGAGTCACGGCGGTGGCTCGCAGGCCGTCGAGGATGGCGTCGGAGATCAGCGCGCCGATGTCGACGCCGATCGCGAACAGCTCCTCGCCGGTGCCCATCGCGCGCGCGAAGGTCTCGGCCGCCTGCCCCGTCGAGAACAGAAAGCCGTACGGGCGGCGGCACCACATATCGCTGCCGTTCGACGTCAGATACCAGATCCGCGGCGGCAGCAGATCCACCAGCTGATCGAGCGTGACGTCGTCCGACACGGCGGCACGATGCCATATCGATTCGCTCCTTGATTGGTTGAACCATCCGACCTTAGATGTTATCGCCCGTTTCCTATGAGGAAATTTCTACTGGGAATGCTGT
>DASXCY010000112.1:0-11091 GCA_036490935.1 Kofleriaceae bacterium
CGCCGCGATCGACGCGATCGCACCCAAGGGCGTCGCCGCGGGCGAGCGCTACCCGCAGGCCGCGCTGTCGTCGCTGAACCGTTAGTCGCGATCGAGCGCGTACGCCGCGCCGCTGTCCATCGCGGCTTCGTCGGGCGTACCGTCGACGCCGGTGGCGGAGCCGTCCTCGCGCGATGCGCCGGCCGCGATCGTGCCGTCGGCGGCGATCGCGAGGTTGCCGGCGAAGTTGTCGCCGCTGCCGGGGTTCGTCGCCTTGACGTAATGCGCGAACGTCCAGCTCGTGCCGGCGCGCGCGAACCAGTACGCGGCGCCAGCGTCGGGCGCGGAGGCGTCGGTCTCGTCGCCGTCGAGGCCGGGCGAGCCGCTGGGCTCGTACGGCGCACCCGCGACGAGCGTGTCGCCGGACAGCGCGAGCGCGGCGCCGAGCTGGTCGTTGTTGCGCGCGTTGGGCGCGACGAGCATCGCCTGCGGCGACCACGACGTGCCGCCACGCGCGAACACGAACACGGCACCGGCGTTCGGCACGGTGTCGTTGCCCGGCGCGCCGGCCGCGACCGTATCGCCCGAGCACGCGACCGCTTGCCCGAAGAAGTCGCCGGCGATCGCGGGCGTCCCCTTCGCGTACGCCTGCTGCGCCCATTGCATGCCGACGCGCGCGAACACGTAGACCGCGCCGGCATGCGGCTGCGAGTTGTCGCTCTGGTCGCCGTCGATCCCCGTCGAGGCGCTCGCCTCGGCGGGCGCGCTGACCGCGAGCGTGTTGCCATCCTCGGCGAGCGCGACCGCAAACCCGAATCCGTCGCCCGCATCGGTGTTCGAAGCCTTGACGTACGCCTGTTGCGACCACTTCACGCCGACGCGCGTGAACACGTAAGCTGCGCCCGCGTTCGCCGCCGAATCATCGGCCTGGTTGCCGCCGATGCCGGTCGCGGCACTGCTCTCGTCGATCGCGCCGGTGGCGAGCGTGTTGCCGTCGGCCGACAGCGCGACGCTCGAGCCGAGCTCGTCGTTGCCTTCCGTGTTGGACGCCTTGACGTACGCCTGCTGCGACCACGTCGTGCCGGCGCGCGCGAACACGTACACCGCGCCCGCGTTGGCAGCGCTGTTGTCGCCCTGATTGCCGTCGATGCCGGTCGCGGCGCCGTCCTCGAGTGGTGCACCGACCGCGAGCGTGTTGCCGTCGCCCGACAGCGCGAGCGCGGCGCCGAACGAGTCGGCCGGGTCGGTGTTCGACGCCTTGACGTACGCCTGCTGCACCCAGGTCGCGCCGGCGCGCACGAACACGTAGACCGCGCCGGAATCGAGCGCGGTGTTGTCGGTCTGGTCGCCGTCGATGCCGACCGCGGCGCTGCTCTCGTCGACCGCACCGACCGCGAGCGTCGAGCCATCGCCGGAGATCGCGACCTCGATGCCGAACTGATCGAAGAAGTCCGTGTTCGACGCCTTCAGGTAGGCCTCGTGCAGCATGCCGGCGGCGTCCGTGCCGCGCGCGCCATCGCCCGGCGTGCCCGGGTCGGCGTCGAAGTGCAGCCGCCCGCACGCCGCGACCGCGACCACCAACGCGAGCCGGTGCATGTCACGATCGTACACGCAGGCAGCGCGCGGCTGCGACCGCGACAGCGCCGAGCACGATCGATACTGCTCCGACGGTACGCGTCGCGCCGTCGTGCAGGCAGCTCGCGCCGCCGAGGGCGAGTGCCGCCGTGCCCGCGCACCACCACCAGCGCGTTCGATATGTCGCGGCGACGGCGAACGCTAGCTTCGTCGCAGCTCCGAGGACGATCAACGGGACGACCATGCCCCTCGCGATTGCAACGCGACGGCCAGCGGATGCCACGCGCGCGACGCACCCTCGCGCGTGCAGTCGCGCGGCACTACGCTACCGCTGCATCGCGCGCTACGCGTGGCGAGAATTCACTCGACAGGCGCGCGCGTCGCGGTGCCGGACTCTGCCGCTCACGCCGACGGGCGGCGGCGCAGCGAATCGGCCAGCGTCGGCGGCGAGTCGGGATCGATCGTCGGCGGCGCGTCGATGTCATCGGGCGGCGTGCTCGTCACGCGATCGATTCGCCAGCTCCCGGTCCATACCGTGCCGCACGCGGCCAGCGCGCGCTCGAATTCGCCGGCGCATCCCGGCCGCCGCGACGGCTCGCGATCCATGCCGCGCGCGAGCAGATCGTCGAGCGCGAGCGGCACGCCCGCGACGAGCGCCGACGCGGGGGCACCCGCTGCATCGAGCGGATTCGTGCCGGTCAGCGCGTAGAACAGCGCCGCGGCGAGCCCGTAGACATCGGCCGCGACGCCACCGGGCGCGCCGGCGAGCACCTCCGGCGCCATGAACCCGGGCGTGCCCATCACCGCGCCGGGTTGCGTCAGCTCGGAGTCACTTTCCACGCGCGCGATGCCGAAGTCGAGCAGCTGGATGCGCACCGGCTCGCCGTCGGGCGCCTCGACGAACATGTTGCCGGGCTTGATGTCGCGATGCACGACGCCGCGCCGGTGTGCCTCGGCGAGGCCGGCCGCCACGCCGGTGCCGAGGTTCACGACGAGCTCGGCCGGCATCGCGCCGACCTGCTTGACGACGCCGAACAGATCCGCGCCGTGCAGGAGGTCCATCGCGTAGTACCAGACGCCGTCGTCGGTGACGCCCCAGTCGTGGATGCGGATGACGTTGCGATGCGAGACCTCCGACGTCGCCTGGATCTCGCGCTCGAACCGCGCGATCGCCGCCGGATGACGGCCGTACTCGGGCGACAGGATCTTGAGCGCGACCTCGCGGCGCAACGCGCGATCCTGCGCGCGCCACACCTCGCCCATGCCGCCGCGCCCGATGCGCTTGATCAAGCGATAGCGGCCCAGGTTGCGGCTCTCGAACACGCTGCGCCGCAGCGACCACAGCACGTGGCCGGCCCACGTCACGCCGATCGCGCCGGCGACGAGCACGGCCGCGAACACGGCGAACGTCGTGCGCGCGACGCGGTCGTCGAGCTGCGCGCGCAGCCCGGTGTCGAACCGCGTCGCGACGAGCATGCCGACCACGTACATCGCGACGGTGGTTCCGACGAGCGCGCCGCCGCGCTTCCACGGCTTCGGCGCGGCGGTGACCTGCACCATGATGCCGACGGACACGACGAGCGCGTACGGCGAGGTCAGGCCGCCCATCACCGTCGCGATCAACATGATCGCGAGCGCGGTGACCGGAAAGACCGAAGCGATCAGCGCGTCGACGACGCGCGGCGGCAGCTGCACCGAGCGATACAGGCATCCGAGCACGACGAGGTGATATGCGCTGGCGGCGGCGCGCACGATCAGCGCGAACGCGAGCGAACCGGTGCCGAGCGCCGGATGCGCGGCGATGTCGACCGGAAACCCGGTCACGATCCACAGCACGAACGCGGCCGCGAGGATGCTGCGCGCCCGCATGACCTCCGCCGCGTGCTGATGGCGAAAGATCCGCTGCTGCGCGGCTTGCGACCCACTCCCCGGCGCGCTCGCGGCCTCCACGCTTCGATCCTACGCTCGATGTGGGCGATCAGATCGAGTTAGCCTTACCTGATGAAGTGGTTGATGTTCGCCGTGCTCGCCGCGTGCGCTTCCGCACCGCGCGTGTTCGCGCCGGCCGATGAGGCGGCGGTCCGCGGCGTGCTGCGCGCGCAGCAAGATGCGTGGAACCGCGGCGACCTCGACGCGTTCATGGCCGGCTACCTGCGCTCGCCCGACCTGGTGTTCACGTCGGGCGGCAAGATCCGGCGCGGCTGGCAGGACACGCACGACAAGTACCTCGCGAAGTACGGCGGCGATCGCGCGGGCATGGGCCACCTCGACTTCGCGATCCTCGGCGTGCAATCGCTCGGTGCCGATGGCGCGATCGTGCTCGGCCGCTGGCGCCTCACCGACACGCCGCACGCGGCCGGCGGCGTGTTCTCGCTCGGCTTCGCGCGCACGCCCGCCGGCTGGCGGATCGTGCACGATCACACGTCGATCGATACGGTCGGCGTGCCTTAGCTCTTCGCGCGACGAGCGGCGAGCTTCGAGTCTTCGAAGCCACCGAGATATTCCCAGTGCCACGGCTCGCCGGGCACGGTGCGGTGAAAGCCGTACTGCGCGCCGTGATGCTCGAGCCACTCGTAGACGTTGTAGTCGGTGATGTAGATGTCGAGGGCGCGGCCGCTCTCGTGGTTCGAGAAGCCGGGACGCGCCGCGAGATTGCCCTCGCCGAGCCGGTATTCCTTGTAGAGCCGCGCCTGCTTGTCGTGGCTGCGAAACCCGCTGCGAATGCGCAGGTCGATGCCGGCGTGGCTCGCGGCCCTGGCCATCGCGCGGAACGCGATCGCGGTGTGGACCTCGGCCTCGGCGCCACCTACCGAGACCAGCTTGATCTTCAGCTTCTCGCCGTTGTGATAGCCCGTCGCGGTGCGCGCATCCGCGCGCACGGAGGCGAGCACCACGGTCAGGATCAGCACCCAGCGCGTCACGAGCGGACATCATGAAGGAAGCCCAGGCGGTGGGCAACTCCCTGGCGTGGGCGTTGCACCGATTCCGAGCATGCGTTGGTCGATCCCGTTCGCGCTGTGCGCCATGGTCACTGTGGCGTCCGCGCAGTCGCTGCGGCCGCAGGACGGGGTCGTGGTCGTCGACGAACATCACGCGATCCAGCGCGAGATCGCGCTCGGCCGGCTCGCCCAGCACGGCTCCGACCGCATCGCCGAGCTCGGCCGTCACCTCGTGCGCGACATGGGCTTCGCCGACGACCAGGTCCAGGCGTTCGCGCGCATGCGGCACGCGGATCTGATCTCGCCGCCGGATCTCTGGGACCGCGCCCTCGACGAGCGGCTCGCGGCCATCGCCCAGCTCGACGGCGCCGCGTTCGATCGCGCGATCCTGGCCGCACTCGACGATCAGCTCGGCCATGATCTCGCGTGGATCGACAGCCTCGGCAACGCTGGCCGCGACGGCGATCTCGTGACCCTGCTCGCGACCATGCGGCCGACGCTGGCCAGATATCAGGGGCAGGCCGCGTGGTTAGCGCGCCGGTTCCGGCCCGCGACGTGACGTGCTAGATTTTCCTCAGTGGTCGATCGCTGCGCGTAGCCGGACTTCCCCGGCGCGTGACTTCGAATGCGAACCGCTGAAAACAGAAAGGTCGGGCGGAATGAAGACCCAGAAGGTCACCATCCACACCCTCCGGCAGATGAAAGAGCGTGGCGAGAAGATCGCGGTGTTGACCGCGTACGATGCCACGTTCGCGCGGCTATTCGACGAGGCCGGCGCCGACGTGCTGCTCGTTGGCGACTCGCTCGGCATGGTCGTGCAGGGTCACGAGACCACCCTGCCCGTCACGCTCGACGAGATGATCTATCACTGTCGCGCGGTCGTGCGTGGGGCGCGCCGCGCGCACGTCGTCGGCGACATGCCGTTCATGACGTACCAGACGTCGGTCGAGCAGGGCGTCGCGAATGCCGGCCGGCTGATGAAGGAAGCCGGCGTCGGATCGATCAAGCTCGAGGGCGGCGCGCAGCATGCCGAGCTGGTCGCGCGGCTCGTCGCGTCGGGGATTCCGGTGATGGGCCACGTCGGCCTCACGCCGCAATCGTTCCACCAGCTCGGCGGCTTCAAGGTGCAGGGCCGCGCGGCCGGCGGCCGCGAGCGCCTGCTCGCCGATGCGCGCGCGCTCGACGAGGCCGGCGCGTACGCGATCGTCCTCGAGGCGATTCCCGCCGACATCGCGCGCGAGATCACGGCCGCGGTGAGCGTGCCGACGATCGGCATCGGCGCCGGCACCGCGTGCGACGGTCAGGTGCTCGTCTCGTACGACATGCTCGGCATGGACGAGACGTTCAAGCCGCGGTTCGTGCGCCGGTTCGCGACGCTCGCGCAGACGATCCACGACGCGACCGCCGCGTACGTCTCCGAGGTGCGCGCCGGCACGTTCCCGTCGGACTCCGAGTCGTTCGCGATGGGCGATCGCGCGCCGCAGCCGTCGGCGCTGTACTCGAGCGCGGCGTCGAAGAAGTAGACACAAGCCCCGCGTCGGGGCCTCGTCGCGATCGTCGCCGGCCGCGGTCACTTTCGCTGCTGCTCGAAGTGAGCCGTGCTATCCCGCAGCGGTGGACCTCGAAGCGCTCGCGGACCTCGCGCGCGGCCGGCGCGTCGTCGCGCTGACCGGCGCGGGCTGCTCGACCGAGTCGGGCATCCCGGACTATCGCGGGCCGACCGCGCGGCCGCGCTCGCCGATGCAGCACCGTGACTTCGTCGACAAGTCCGACGCCAGGCGGCGCTACTGGGCGCGCTCGGCGGTGGGCTGGCCGAAGTTTCGCGCGGCGCGGCCGAACGCGGGCCATGTCGCGCTCGCCGCACTCGAGCACGCCGGCGCGCTGGCGGGCATCATCACGCAAAACGTCGACGGCTTGCACGGCGCGGCGGGCAGCCGTGACGTCGTCGAGCTGCACGGTGCGCTCGCGCGGGTGCGCTGCCTCGCGTGCGAGTGCGTGACGGCGCGCGACGACCTGCAGCAGCGGCTCGCGGCCGCGAATCCCGGCTGGTCCGGGGCGAGTCACGACGTCGCACCGGATGGCGACGTCGAGCTCTCGGATGCGCTCGTCACGCGCTTTCAAGTCGTCGCCTGCGCGACGTGTGGCGGCGTGCTGATGCCCGACGTGGTGTTCTTCGGCGGCAGTGTGCCGCGCGCGACGCTCGACGCGGCGTGGGCGGTATTCGAGCGCGCCGAGCTGCTGCTCGTCGTCGGCAGCTCGCTCGCGGTGTTCTCCGGCTATCGCTTCGTGCGGCGCGCGGCCGAGCGCGGCGTGCCGATCGCGATCGTCAACCGCGGCCCGACGCGCGGCGACGATCACGCGACCTTGCGCCTCGACGTGCGGTGTGGAGATGCCCTACCTCGTCTCGCGCGCATGCTCGCGTGACGCGCGGCATCGCTGTTACGATCGCGCGATGCGAACCGCGATCTTTGCCGCGCTTGCCCTCGTGCTCGCCACGCCCCGCGCCGCGCACGCCGATGCCTCGCTCGGCGGCTTCATCGGCGATCCGACCGGCATCGATCTCAAGCTGGGCGTCGAACGCCGCGGCGCGCTCGACATCCTCGTCGGCTCGAGCGACTACCACGACTTCGGCGGCGCGCTGTACGGCCACCTGACGTACCTCGTCACGCCGTTCATCGGCCGCGGCGAATCGGTGCTGGTCCCGCTGCGGGTCGGCATCGGCGGCGCGTTCTTCGACCACGCGACCGCCGGCGACGATCGGTTCGACATCGGCGTCCGCTTTCCGCTCGAGGTCGCGATCCGCTTCCGCACCGCCCCCCTCGAGATCTACGGGGAGATCGCCCTGCTCGTCACGTTCTTGCGCCCCGACGACAACATCGATCTGACCTCACTCCAGGGCGGAATCGGCGTGCGGTTCTATTTCTAGAGGCGGCACTGGTTCGTTTTACGCCCACCGGCTGCCTTGCGGTCGCCGCGGATTCCTGAGACAAGGACACCCGATGGGGGGGCAGGAGTGACCGGGGCGCGACTTGCGATCACTCATGCCCTCCGGTCGAGGCGCACGGCGAGCCCGGCGCCGCGCGCGCGTCATCGAACGACCTATCTGATCTGCACGACTCCGAGATCGGGTAGCTGGTTGCTCAGCGAAGGGCTCGCCGCGACAAGCGTGGCCGGCAATCCGCGCGAGTGGTTCAACGCGTTCGAGGAGCAGAACCAGCGCGCGCGCTGGAGGCTCACTCACACCGACGATCTCACCTACGCTGCATATCTCGATCAGCTCCTGACCGAACGCGCGTCGTCCAACGGCGTGTACGGGATCAAGCTTCACTACTACCAGTTCGCCGAGCTGCCCCAGAAGCTGTCGTCCGTCCCGCGGCTCGCCGGACTGACCGGCGCGCGCTTGCTGTCGGCGGCGTTCCCGCACGTGCGCTATGTCTGGCTCACGCGCCGCGACAAGGAGAGGCAAGCGGTGTCGTTCTACATCGCCGCGCGCACCGGAACATGGTGGGTCGTCGACGGCGCGAGGCAGTCCGTTCCAGAGGCTCCTGCACCGGATTTCGATCCGCACTGCATCGCTCGCTTTCAGCGCGCGCTCACCGACCACGACGCGAAGTGGCAAGCGTTCTTCGAGGGTAACGGGATCGCGCCGCTCGTCGTGTACTACGAGGATCTCCTCGCCGACTACCCCGGCCAGATCGCTAAGGTCCTTAACGCGTTGGGCATCGAACGTGCCGACCAGATCGTGATTCCGCCGCCTCGGCTGAAGCGGCAGTCCGATGCGCGCAACGAGGACTGGCTTGCTCGTTACGCCGCGTTCACCAGCGAGCGAGCTCGCGCCGGAACGGCGATGTCCAGCTCCGAGATCGATCGGGTATTCTCCGAACGGTCCGACAAGGCGTACGGGACCATTTCAGACAGCTGGGGCCGCTGGATCCGCGGACAACAGGCGGCGAACGCACCCGACGGCGCGATCGTCGACGTGCTCGTTCACAACGGTTATCACCGCGAGGCCGCGCTTGTCGCGGTCGCACACGCGGCCGAAGAAGCGCATGGCACGCGCGACGCGCGCCTGAAGCCGCACAAGGCCGCCGCGCTTCTCAATGCGCTCGGCCAGCTCAAGCGGCTCGACTCGCGCGCAGAGGCGATCGATCGCCGCGTGAACCTGTCGCACGCGGAGTTTCGCGACGAATACTACGCCGCGAATCGGCCCGTCGTCATCTCGGGACTTTTGACCGGATGGCGTGCCCTGACCGCCTGGACGCCCGCTTACCTCAAGCAGCGCGTCGGCGACCGCGTCGTGGAGATCATGAGCGGCCGCGACGCGGATCCGCTCTACGAGATCCATGCGACCTGGCATCGCTCGAAGATCCGGTTCGCCGACTACATCGACATGGTTTACGCCGGGGGCGAGACCAACGACTACAACCTGGTCGCCAACAACGGGTTCTTTCAGCAGCCAGAGATGCATCCGCTGCTCGACGACGTCGCACCGATCCCGTCGTTCTTGCGGCCGGTGGAGCGCGGCCAGCAGTGTTTCTTGTGGTTCGGGCCTGCAGGCACGCGCACGCCGCTTCACCACGATACGAGCAACATTCTCGCGGCGCAGATCACGGGCCGGAAGCGTTATCGGATGATTCCGGCATCGCAGTGGCAGTACGTCTACAACCGCGGCGGCGTGTTCAGCGACGTCGACGCCGAAGCACCGGACTTCACGCGCTATCCCGAGTTCCGCAACGCGACGATCATGGATGTCGTGCTCGAGCCCGGCGAGTGCCTGTTCGTACCGGTCGGCTGGTGGCACGACGTCCGCGCGCTCGACATCAGCGTCACCGTCTCGTTCACCAACTTTGCTTTTCCGAATCACTTTAGCTGGGAGTCGCAAACATGATTGCACCACCTTCGATCACCGACGCGCTCGATTGGACCCGCACGACCTACCAGGTACGAGTCCGCGAAACGATGTACCTGTGGGGCTCAGCCGGTGTTCTTCAGGATCTCTCGTTCGCCACCCCGTTAACACTGCACGTCTACAACAGCGTGGTCGGCGAGCCGATCACGATCGGGACGCGGGTCGCCTCCGGCACTCCGAACGTCCTCGGCACGCTGCGACCCGGCGAGTGTTTATCGATCCCGATTCAGGGTATGAGCGGCGTGTTCGCGACCTGCTCGCTCGAGTCGCTCGTTCTCTGCCACATCAAAGGAGACTAGGAATGGGCACCGCCAAGATCATTTCGTTGCAAGCTAGGCCGACACAAACCACGATCCTTTGCTTCGACGTCGACGGCATTCTTGCAACGCTCACGGCACAGCTGGGCGACCAAGCGACCGCGTTCGACTTCAACGGCTTCTACTCGACGCTGAACGGAGCGCCGACGGTCTCGGGGGATGCCTCACGGTTGCAATACGACCCCGACACCATCGCCTCCGGCGTCGCGTCGTCGTCGCTGGCATCGCTGCGGTCCGAGATGCGACGCGTCGCGCTCGCCAACGCGATTAGCGCGCGCCAGAACGCGTACTTTTCCAAGTACCAGAACATCAACGCGATCGTCTCGAAGATCACCGGCTGGTACTCGCCGTCCGTTACCGACTCCAAGCCCAAGCGGCTCGCCAAGCTCAGCCAGCTCTCGGACGATCAGGCGACCACGCTCAAGACCTCCTATACCAACGACAACCGCCTTGGCGTCGTCAAGCAGACGAAGAGCACCTTGCAATCGAAAACCCAGAGCACCGCTTACGGCACCGAGCGCGAGTCGGGGAGTCAGGCGGGGAGCAGCGACCAGGTCAGCCTCGCGGCTTCGGATGTCGCGCAGCCGCATGCCCTTCCCGCGCTTCCGGCGAGCGGCCAGATCGCCGGCTGGAACTTCCGCGGCGGCGGAGATCTCGTGGAGACCATGGTCGAAGGTCGCGAGGCCGGTACCTCGTCCAGCAGTGGGACGACGACTAACGCCGGATCGGCCGCGGAGACCCAGACGATCGCCAACACCGACTACGGCTACCGGATCCCGTACATCGAGAGTCAGGCGCAAAACGAACGCGCGCAGATCAGCCTCATCGATCAGCAGTTCGCGCAGTTCATGTACTCGCAGCCTCTTCCGAACCTCACGACGGTGTTCAAGAACGAGCTCAGCACGATCGACGGCGAAGTGATCAAGCTCCAGGTCGCATTCTTGAACTGCATCCTGATGTCGCCGTTCACCGGCACCGTGACCGGCATCTACAAGAATGCCGGCGATTGCGTGCGGGCCGGCGAGCCGGTGATTCGCGTCGAGAACAACTCGTCGGTGTATCTGGTCGCGACGCTGGTGTATCGCGGACGGATCGCGAAGGGCGCGAACGTCACGGTACAGACCTCGTTGTTCGACGACACCGGCGAGCCCACGGCCGTCACCGGCACGGTGGTCGCCGCGCGAGGACACACCCCCGACGACGATAGCTGGGACGTCGTGATCCTGTGCAACAACGTCGACGGCAGCGGGAACGAGATTCTCCCTCTCAACTACAGCTTCGACTTCGACGACACCGTAGTCACGATCGGCTGAGCCATGAGCTTCACCGGGGGACCGACACCGACACCGACGCCGACGACACCGACACCGAC
>DASXCY010000113.1:0-25359 GCA_036490935.1 Kofleriaceae bacterium
GACCGCGTCGATCTCGTCGATGAAGATGATGCACGGCGCGTTCTTCTTGCCCTGCTCGAACAGGTCGCGGACGCGGCTCGCGCCGACGCCGACGAACATCTCGACGAAGTCCGAGCCGCTGATCGAGAAGAACGGCACGCCGGCCTCGCCCGCGATCGCGCGCGCGAGCAGCGTCTTGCCGGTGCCCGGCGGGCCCATCATCAAGACGCCCTTCGGGATGCGGCCGCCGAGGCGCGTGAACTTCTTCGGGTCCTTGAGGAAGGCGATGATCTCCTCGACCTCGTCCTTGGCCTCTTCGACGCCCGCGACGTCCTTGAACGTGACGCGGTTCTGGTGATCCGTGAGCAGGCGCGCCTTCGATTTGCCGAAGCTCATCGCCTTGCCGCCGCCGGACTGGAGCTGGCGCATGAACAGGAAGAAGATCCCGACCAGCAGCAGCATCGGCAGCCACCACACGAGGACTTGCGGCCAGATCGAGGACTCGTCCTTCGACTTGACCTCGTACTTCACGTTCGCGTCGTAGATCGCCTTGGTGATGGTGCCCGGAAATTCGGCGTAGGTGACCTCGACTCCGGTCGGGCGCTTGATCGTGTACCGGGCATCGTCGTGGCCGCGCGGCTCGACCTCGATCTTCTCGATGTCCTTACGCTTCTCGGGATTCGATAGCTCGTTCAGGAACGTCGTCGCATCGATCGGCGTGCTCTTGGAGGAGCTGTCGGTGAACATCGAGTAGATGCTCACGAACATGAGGATCAGGATCGCCCAGATCAGGATGGTCTTGTGAGATTGGCGCAAATGGACGTCCGGCTGGCGAGGTTCGCCTTCTAGCATGCGGCCTCCCGGGGCGCTTGCAAAGTCCGATGTTGTCAAAACCTCCCGTACGTTTGGGGGGGATTTTCGCCGAACGCGTCACCGATGAACTCGGCCCAGACGATCGTGCGATCCGCGGTCCGCACGAGCACCCGCGCGGCCGCGCGATCGCGGCGCGGCACCTTCGCATCGCTGTACAGGTCGGCCAGCTTGCGCGAGCGGCCTTTGAGGCGAGCCGGGCGCATCCGGTCGCCGGGCTGGGCGGGGCGGAGCTCGAAGCCAGGGAGGGCTTCGAGCTCGGGCTTTGGGCTGTGGGCCTTGGCCTGTGGCCAGAGCTGATCATACGACCGGACGAGCGTCGTGCCGGGGAGATCGAGCGACCGTTCGCCGCGGGTGGGCGAGGTGATCAGCGCATCGAGCGCTTCGAGGTGCGGGGCGTCGAGTTGCAGGAGTAGCGACAGCGCGCGCTTGCGGACGGCGGGCGGCTGGGCGGCGAGGACGCGGCAGTCGATCGGGAAGTGGGCGAACGGCGCGGCGATCGCGTCGATGGCCTCGGTCCACTCGCGCGCGGAAGCCGCGAGGCGGACCAGCGCGTCGTCGAGCGACGGGTTCTCGGCGCGCAGGATCGGCAGGTAGCGTTCGCGCACGCGCACACGCGCGAAGCGCGCGTCGTGGTTCATCGGATCGTGCCAGGCCGGGAGATCGCGGGCGGCGGCCTCGATCGCGGTGCGCGGCAGCTCGAGTAGCGGGCGCACGTAGATGCCGCGGCGCGCCGGGATGCCGGCGAGGCCGGCGGGGCCGGTGCCGCGCAGGACGCGCATCAGCACGGTCTCGGCCTGATCGCGCGCGGTGTGGCCGAGGAGCATGCACGCGAGGCCGAGCTCGTCGGCGATCGCGGCGAGCGCCGCATAGCGCGCGGTCCGCGCCGACGCCTCGCTGCGCTCGCACGTCACGCGTCGCACGACCGCGGCGGCGCCTCGACCTCGGGCCCATGCGGCGACCTGGTCCGCGATCTCCGCGCTCGCCGGCTGCAGGCCGTGATCGATCGTCACGATCACGACGTTCGTCGCGCCGGCATGCTCGATCGCGGCGTCCGCGAGCGCCATCGAATCGGGCCCGCCGGAGCACGCGACGCCGTACAAGCCCGGCCCGATGCGATCGAGCCAGGCCGCGACCGCGCCGCGAACCGTGTCAGCCCGCATGATCTACGGCGACATCGAGCGAGACGCGCTGATCGCCGAGAAGGCTTGCGCGCCTCGCCGGAGCGGGCACCGCAGCGTGTCGGGACACGCGAGGAGCCCCGCGAGGAGAGCCGCGCAATGCTTCGGGCGAGATGCGCGTCGCAGCCGATGGCGCTCGTGGGTCATGCGGGCTAAGCATGCGCTCACCTTACATGACCGAAGGCGACCTTCCACCGACCGGCCATCTGGCACGGCTGCGCGCGCAGCTCGCCGGGCCGCGCGGCTACCGCCGCATCGACGCGCTGCTATCGGAGGAGGACGCCGCCGGCGCGATCGCGCAGCTCGCACCCGCCGAGATCTTCGAGCTCGTGCACGAGGTCGGCTGGGAAGACGCGCAGCCGCTCATCGAGCTCGCGACGCCGGCGCAGATCCAGGGCTGCCTCGACCTCGACGGCTGGAGCCAGGACCAGCTCGAGGTCGCCTCGATGCGGCCGTGGCTCGCCGCGCTGCTCGAGACCGGCTTCGAGAAGGTCGGCCAGGTGTGGGCCGGGCTCGACATCGAGCTGCGCGCGCTGCTCATCCAGCGTCAGGTCAAGGTCTACGACACCACGCTCGGCGAAGGCCCCGACGACGACAACGACGAGCCGATCTACACCACGCCCGATCGGTTCTTCCTGCTCGAGCTCTCCGGCGATGACGAGACCCAGCGTCAGGTGCAAGCGCTCGTCGAGGATCTGTATCGCGCCGATCCGGATCTCGCGCGGCACGCGATCATGGCAGCGCGCAGCGAGCCTCCCGCCGAGCTCGAGGAGATGGCGTATCGCTGGCGCGCCGGGCGGCTCGCCGATGTCGGCTACGTCGACTTCTACGAGGCGCTGGATCTGTTCAAGCCGCTGCCGGCCGATCAGGTGCACATCGGCGAGGGCTCGCAGGACCGCACGCTCGAGCCCGAAGCGGTGCGGCTGTCGCTGGTGGTGGCCGAGGAGGTCGTCGGCACGAGCTTCCTCGCGCGCGCGATGGCGATGATCGACACGGCGGCGGAGGCCGAGCGCCTCGAGCGCGCGCTGGTCGTGCTCGTCAACAAGGTGCTCGCCGCGGCGCGCGCGAAGCCGGGCCAGGCCGAGGTGGTGCGGCGTGGAGCGGGCTACGCGACCGCGACCTTGTCGCTCGGGCTGGAGACCGTTTCGCGCGGCGAGCTCGAGCGCGCGCGGGCGGCGCTCGAGTCGGTCGGGCTCGTGCGGCTGTTCCGCGTCGGTTACACGGTCGGACGCCAGCTCGGCAAGCTCGCTGCCGCGCTCGCGACGCGCGCCGCGACCGCCGGCTCGCCCGCGAAAGACCTGGTCGCCGCGCTGAGCTCGCCGCGGCCGCTGTTCGCGAGCGCCGCCGATGTGGTTTCTGGTGCAGCGCCATCGGCGCGAGGGGCAGCGCCCGGCCTGCGCCCGATCGCGTCGCAGGCCGATGTGCGGCGCGCCAGCGAGATCCTCGCGGGGCTGACGATCCGCGTCGCGCTCGTCGAGGGACTCGGCGTCGACGTCGTCGCGATGGGGCAATTGCCCGAGCCGCGCCCCGAGCTCGACGATCACGTGCGGACCGCGCTCGCTCGCGCGGTGGTGGGCGGCGAGCTGCGCGGCGAGGCACTGACGCAAGCCGAGCTCACCGAGCTGCGCCGCCGCGGCTTCGCGTCCGGCAAGCTGACCGCCGACGCGCGGCGCGCCGGCCACGCAGCGATCCGCGCGCGGCTCGGAGCGGGCCAGCTCGCGGCCTCGGGCCCGGTGCTCGCGCGCCTCGTCGACGGCTGGCTGGATGATCTCGATCGGATCCTGGGCGGCGTCACCGACGCCGAGGTCGATCCGCGCTTTGTCGAGGGTTTGCTCGTCGAAGTCAAACGTAGCTAATACGCGCGCTACCGTGGCCCATCCGGTCGTGTCCGAGTGTGCTAACGAATCGGGGATGTCCGACGGCAGTCCCCCGCCCTATCGCTCGGGAATGATCAGCGGCGTCGGCGTGATCCTGCTGGCCGGGCTCGCGATCGGGCTCGTCGATCTCGCGCACGCGGCCGGCGGGCTCGCGGCGGCGCCGGCGCTGCTCGGGTTGTGGGCGATCGTCGCGCTGCCGCTCGCGATCGGCGCCGGCCTCGTGCTCGGCGCGGGCAACGCGACGTGGGGCACCGGCTGGGTGCGCGGCATGTTCCGCAAGCTGCGCGAGGAGGACGAGCTCGATCGCTCGGTCGCCGCGATCCTCGTCGCCGTCGCGATCGTGCTCGGCGTGCTCGCGCTCGGGGTCGGCAAGCTCGCGCTCGGCCTGGTCGCCGAGGTCCAGCGCAAGGAGGTCGGCGCGCGGCTGCTCGGCGTGGTCGTGGTCGCGCTGCTGCCGGCGCTGGCGCTCGCCACGCTGCCGCTGTATCGCGCGGCGCGGCGCGCGACCGCGATCGTGCCGCCGATCGGCCCGCTGTCGCGCGTGGTGCTCCTGCTCGGCGGCGCGACCGCCGCGACGGTCGCCGCCGGCGCGTACGTCGTGCTGCGCAAGCTCGACTACCAGGCGCTCAACCTCGGCTCGCTGATCGCGCCGGCGCTGCTGCCGGTGCTGGCGCTCGCGATCGCGCTCGTCGCGTACGGCCCGGGCTCGCGGCTGCGCGAGCGCATCCCGGCGCGCGGCGTGATCGTGGCCGTCGGGCTCGTCCTCGCGGTGCTCCTGCCGATCGTCGGCCTGCGCGGCAAGCCGAGCGACGCGGTCAAGACCGCGGTCGTCGAGCGCAGCTACCTCGGCTCGCGGCTCGTGCCGGTGCTCCGCAAGCTCAGCGACCACGATCACGACGGCTACTCCGCGTTCTTCGGCGGCCCCGACTGCGATGACAACGACCCGGCTCGTCATCCCGGCGCGAAGGAGATCCCCGACGACGGCATCGACCAGAACTGCGACGGCTTCGACTCGCACGCGCAGCCGGTGGACGCCGTGCACGACGCAGAGCCGCAGGTGAAGATGTCGGGCGGCGACAACGTGCTCGTGATCTTCGTCGACACGTTGCGCTTCGATCGCGTCGGCATGCAGCGCGACGGCGCGTCGCTGACGCCGCGTCTCGACGCGTTCGCGAAGCAAGCCGTCGTGTTCCGCCACGCGTACTCGCAGGCGCCGAACACGCCGCGCTCGGTGCCGTCGTTCTGGACGTCGCGCTATCCCTCGCAGCTCGCGGTCGACAAGCAGTTCAAGGACTACGCGACGATCCTCGACGACAACGACACGCTGTTCGAGGCGATGCGCGCGGGCGGGTTTCACACCGTCGGCGAGACCTCGCACTTCTACTTCTGCGACGACCGCTGCGAGGACGTCAAGAACACCGACGGCGCGCCGATGCGCACGAACATCATCCAGGGCGCCGACGAATGGGACAACTCGGGCGCGCTGCCGATTCCGGGCTCGAACCACGACACCGCGGGCCCGCGCATCGAGGACAAGACCGTCAAGAAGCTCGCGGAGCTGGCCGGCAAGCACCAGAAGTTCGCGATGCTCGTGCACCTGTTCGAGCCGCACTCGACGTACATGGAGCATCCGGGCCACACGTATCGCGAGCACGGCACGGCGGCGCTCGTCGAGAAGTACGACTACGAGGTCGCGTTCGACGACGCGATCGTCGGTCAGATCCTCGACGAGCTCGACAAGGACGGGCTCGCCGCGAAGACAACCGTCGTGGTCATGGCCGATCACGGCGAGGCGTTCGGCGTGCACCCCGGGGAGGCCGGCTTCTTCCACGGCATGTCGCTGTACGACGAGCTGTTGCACGTGCCGCTGATGATGCGCGTGCCGGGCGGCAGGCCGTGCACGCGCGACGACGTCGTCCAGCTCGTCGATCTGGCGCCGACGGTCGCGGCGTTGTTCGACGTCAAGCCGGCGCCGACGTGGGCCGGCCGCAGCCTCGTGCCCGCGCTCGCATGCGGCGCGCTGCCGGCGCAGGCCGCGTTCGCCGAGATGCTGCCCGCGCCGGAGTGGAACCACGAGGCGAAGTCGATGATCAGCGCCGATGCCAAGCGCCACCTCGTCTACAAGATCAGCGACGCGCGCTACGAGCTGTACGACCTCGAGCACGATCCCGAGGAGCGCACGAACATCGTCGATTCGGATCCGCAGGCCAAGGATCTCGAGCAGCAGCTCGCGAGCTGGACGTCCGGCCCGCTCGCCTCCGGCGGCGGCAAGTGAGGCGTATGACGCCCGAGTGCGAGCGAAGCGAGTGCGAGGCACCGCAGCCGAATGCGTGCCGCGGAGCGGCCAAGTGACGCAGTATCGCAACCCGACGCCGACGGTCGACGTGCTGATCGAGCTCGCCGGGCAGCCGGGCACGCTGGTGTTCGTAGAGCGCGCGCACGAGCCGCACGGCTTCGCGCTGCCGGGCGGCTTCGTCGATGACGGCGAGTGGCTCGCCGACGCGGCGGTCCGCGAGGCCAAGGAAGAGACCGGGCTCGACGTCGAGCTCGTCGAGCTGTTCCACGCCTACTCGGATCCGTCGCGCGATCCGCGCCAGCACACGGTCTCGACCGTGTTCATCGGCCGCGCGGCCGGCACGCCGATCGGCGGCGACGATGCCGCGCGCTGTCTGGTCGCCCCGGCCGACGCCCCACCCTCGCCGCTCGCGTTCGATCACGCGCGCATCGTCGCCGACTACGTGGAGTACAAACGGTCCGGTCGCCGGGCGCCACCGCGCCGCTGATCGAGTCAGTGCGCGAGCGCCTGGACCGCGGCGAGGCCGATCTCCGCATCGCCGGCGGCGCCGACCAGCTCGTCGGCGATCGCGGCGTGACGCGGATCGGCCGGAGACGTCGCGGTGTAGATCGCGATGCGCGACGCGAGGTCGCCCGGGTGCGCGCGCGAGACGACCCACAGCCGCGCGACGGTCGCAGCGGTCGGATGCGCGGCGTGGTCGGCGAGCGCGTCGGCGAGCTCGCGATCGGGTGGCGGCGCGTGGGCGGCGAGCGCGTCGGCCTGCGCGGTGCGGCCGAGCGCGCGGCTCGCGGCGGCGGCGAGCGCGAGCGCTTGCGGCAGTGCAGCACGGCCGGCGAGCTCGATCGCCGAGTGAGCCGCGGCGAGCGCGTCGACGTCGCGTCCGTCGTCGTGCAGGGCGCGCGCGACGCCGATCCACACGAGTGCCGGGTCGCCCCACGCCGCCGCGGCCTGCGTCGCGAACACCGCCGCGGCCGGCCCGTCGCCGGCGCGCGCTGCGGCTTCGGCGAGACCGCGCACGAACGCCGGATCGGGCGACTCGTCGACCGCCGCTTGCCAGGCCGCCCGCGCGCGCGCCGGATCGGCGAGCGCCTCGAACACGGCGGCGACCTCGGCGTGCGCGGTCGCGGTGTCGAACGCGCGGGCGACCAGCTCGCGGCCGAGCCGGTCGGCGATCTCCGGATCGCGTGCGAACGCGCGCACGATCCCGACCAGCGCCTGTTCGTGCGCGCTCTCGGGCACGCGCTCGCGGACGTAGCGCATCGCGGCGCGCTCGTACGGCGTCGCGCCGAACAGCACGGCGGGCGCGACCGGCGGCGACGGATCGCACTCGGTGCTGGTCGCGAGCGCGGGCGCCGGCGGCGGCGCGTCGGCCGGCACCCACCACGCGAGCGCGCACGCGTAGACCTGCTCGAGCTCGCCGTCGCGAGGCGACGCGGTCGCCGCGAACCACGCCGCGAGCTGCTCGTAGCCTTCGCGGCGCGCGCCGTGCTGCCACAGCCAGGCGCCGAATCGCGCGCGTTCGGCCGGGGTCGCGCCCGGCGTGGCCCCGCGCGCCTCCGGCACCGGCAGCTTCGCGAACAGCGTGCGGCCCCGCGCGCGCACCTCGGCGTCGACGTGCCGCAGCTCGGCGAGTGCCGCCGCCTCGCGTGCGTGCTCGAGATCGACCGCCGAGACCACCTGGCCGAGCTCGCGCGCGCGCTCCAGATCGGCCAGCGCGTGCGGCGACGGCCGGACCAGCTCGGCGCGGCCGCGCGCGGCGAGCAGCTTGGCGTAGCGCGCGCGATCGGTCTCGTGCCAGCGCGTGCCGCGCAGGCCGCCGAGCGCCACGACCGCGTCGAGCTGCTCGAGCGCGTCGCCCGGCCAGCCGGTGCGGTCGTCGAGCTCGGCGAGCGCGAGCCGCGCCTGGATGTCCTTGCCGTCGGCGAGCACGCGGATCTGCAGATCGCGACGCCCCTCGACCGGCCCGCGCCGCGCGAGCAACGCGCCGACATCGATCGGTGCCGGCGCGCCGCAGGATGCGAAGGCGAAGATGACGAGCGGCCGCAGCCATCGCGGCCCGAGGCCCGCCTCACACATGCGTCCGCCTGTCGATCCGCGCGCGTTCGAAGCCGAGCACGCGCGCGAGCTGGCCGCGCGGCGGGTTACTGCCGAGGTCGCGCTGCAAGCGATCCGCGATCGCCTCCGCCGCGACGTACGCCGCTTGCGCGCCGGGGTCGTGCCACAGCGCCCGCGGCGGCGCCGCACCGACCGGGGCACGCACGTCGGGCAGCGCGCGCTCGATCCAGTCGAGCGCGGTCGCGATCGCGCCGCGCCGGTGCCGCGCGGGCAGCGCGTGCTCGCTCGTCCATCGCGCGGGCAGCCAGCTCGGAGGTTCGGCGAGCCGCGCGATGTACGACGCGACCGCCTCGTCGAGCACGCGCGGCACGCCCGCCGGCAACGCCAGCGCCGCCGCCGCGTGCCCGAGCTCGTGCAGCACCGCGAACCGCGCCGCCGGCGTGCCCAGCTCGGCCGGCACCACGACGATCACCTCGCGGCGGGGCTCGATCACGAACGTGCGTGGCTTGATGTCGGGCGAGCTCGCGCGATCCACGCGCACCGCGCCGGCGATCCCGAGCCGCGCCGCGATCGCCTGCCACACGTCGTCGATCGCCGCCGGATCGACCGCGCCATCGCGCCGCTGCCAGTGCTCGAGCGCCCGCCCCGGCTCGGGCGGCTCGCCCTCCGCCGCGACGGCGTCGACCCCGTGCAACCGATGCGCGAGCTCGATCGCCCCGGTGCCGAACCGCGCGCGCGCCACCGCGTCGCGCGCCGCCGCGAGCACGGTCAGCCCGTCCCAGCTCGGCGTCGCGGCCCGCGCGCGCGCGACCTCGACATCGCTCTCGATCGCGAGCGGCGCGGCGAGCCGCAGCAGCGCGAGGCCGCGGTCGGCGAGCACGTCGTGCATGCACGCGCGCCTCGCGGTCTGCAACGTCGACGCGAGCCGCGCGACCAGCGGCGCCCCCGGCGGCGGCCGGCCGTCGGCATGCGCGCGCGCGAACGCGCGGACGTGCGCCGGAAGCTCGGCCGCGAGCTCGCCCTCGACGAGGTCGAGCGCCATCTCGACCTCGAGCACGTCGCACGCGGGCTCGCCCATTGCGAACCACTATACCCGCGGTGCGCGCGGCGGCTGGATGCCGAGGCGCGCGAGCTCCGCGATCACGAGCTTGAGGTCGGCCCACGCGTCGCGCTTGCGATCCGGCTCGCGCAACAAGTACGCGGGGTGAAACGTCGGCATGATGCGCGCGCCGAACCGCTCGTGGAACTTGCCGCGCAGCGCGCTGATCGGCGAGTCGGTGCCGAGCAGCGTGTTCGCCGAAGGCCGCCCGAGCGCCACGATGATGCGCGGCGCGATCGCGGCGAGCTTCGCGTCGAGGAACGGCTTGCACTGCGCGACCTCGTCGGGCTGCGGGTTGCGGTTACCAGGTGGCCGGCACATCAGGATGTTCGCGATGTAGACGGTCTGCCGCGTCCAGCCCATCGCCTCGATCATCTTGTCGAGCAGCTCGCCGGCCGGACCGACGAACGGCTCGCCGCGCTTGTCTTCTTGCTCGCCCGGCGCCTCGCCGACAAACATCAGCGGCGCGTCTTCCGAGCCGACGCCGAACACGATCGAGCGCCGCGTCGCGTGCAGCTTGCACCGCGTACACTCGCCGAGATCGTCGCGGATCTGCGCGAGCGAGCGGCGCGGCGCGGCCGGATCGGGCACCTCGCTCGCCTCGCCGGCCGGCCGTGGCGACGCTCCACCCGGCGCCGCCCACGTGCCCGCCGCGGCGTGACGCGCGAGCTGGACGCGCAGCTGGCGGGCGAGCGCGGCGACTTCTTCTGCGTCTGGCACGGCCGGCATGCTATCAGGCGGGTATGCCAGCGCGCGCGTGGTTCGCGGTCCTGATCGCGGTCGCGGCGTGCCGCCACGGTCCGAAGCTGCCCGACGGCGACGTCGTGACCGCGATCGCCTCGGCCAAGCCGGTCGGCCAGCGTGCGCTCGATCCCGCGACCGTGCACGGCAAGCCGGCGATCGTGCTGTTCGTGTCGCCGACGTGCCCGTATTGCCTCGCCACCTTGCCACGCGCGGTCGCGTCGGCGAAGGCGCACGACGCGGCACTGGTCGCGGTGTTCACCTCGGGCCGCGCGGAAAACGCGCGCGGCATGCTCGATCACACGCACTTCGAAGGCGTCGCGCTCGTCGACGACGGCTCGCTCGTGCGCCGCTATCACATCACGCACGTGCCGCTCGCGTACGTGCTCGATCGCGACGGCAACGCGAGCGCCGCGTTCGAAGGCGAGCAGGAGCAGAAGACGTTCGACGACGCGCTGGGCAAGCTCTGATCGGGCTTTGGGCTTTGGGCTTTGGGCTTTGGGCTTTGGGCTTTGGGCTTTGGGCTTTGGGCTTTGGGCTTTGGCCAGATCCGGATCCGACCCGAAGTCCGAAGTCCGAAGTCCCTACTTCTCCGGCTCCGCCAGCGTGCCGCTCGCATCCGACGGCGTGCCCGCAAACGACAGGTACGCGTAGTAATAGCCGTCGGCCTCGGTCGCCGAGCGATACGAGGCTTCCTTGACGTCCTTGGAGCTCTTGAACGTCACGCGCACCTCGATGCCGGCCGGGTGCGCGGTCTTGCCGCCGGCCGCGCCGACGCGGCGCGCGCTGATCCGCGCGACCGGGGTGTCGAAGTAACGCGCGTCGATCGGACGCCACGTGTTCTGGCCGAGCCGGTTCAGGCCGGCCAGGTAGACCATCAGCACGTTGCCCTCGACATGCTGGGTGACGTCGAACGGCGCGATCGATTGGAAGAACACCTGGGCGCTGCCGTCCTTGGCTTCAAAGCCGATCCACGACAGCGTGCCCTTGGGCGGCGGCTTGATCGCCTTCTTCGGCGGCTCGGCCCGGCGCGGCTGGCCCGGGACGACTCCGCCGTAGTCGCCTTCGTTGTGCGTGGTGTCGGGCTGAACCGGCGCTTGCGCGTCGGGAGCTTCGGGATCGGCCGGCAGGAACTGGCCGTGACCGGCCGGCGCGGAGCTACCGCTGTGACTCGTGGAAGCAGGCTTACCCGACTGACGTCGACCATGCCCGCGCTGCGCGAACGCCGGATGCGCGAGCACGGCAACGACGAGGAGCGCGCGGACCATGAACAGATCGTAGAGGCAGTAAGTCCGAGGCGCAAATAACCTATAGTGGAACGGTGAACGTCCGCGGAGTGCTCTTCCTGGACTACGTTCGCATGCTGAAGTCTCGCAAGGACGTCGCGTGGGTGGACCACCTGGAGCCCGGCGACATGCGCTTCCTCAAGGCCAAGATCGATCCGGACATCTGGTATCCGATGGCCACGTTCGAGCGCATGGGCAACGCGATCCTGGGCGTGATCGCGTCGGGCGATCTGCGTCCCGTCGAGATGTGGGGGCGATTCTCGGTCGCGCAGCTGCACGCGGCGCATCCGAAGCTGCTCGCGCCGGGCGATCCGGTCGAGACGCTCAACCGGTTTCGCGTGCTGCGCCAGACGTTCTTCGACTTCCCCGCGCTCGACGTGCTGATGCTGCACGACGACGAAGCGCAGATCGCGATCACCTATCACATGGGCATGCCGGCGGAAGAAGCGGCGTCGATGCAGACGCTCGGCTTCTTTGCGAGCCTGCTCGAGCTCGCCGGCGCGCGCGACGTGAAGGCGCGGCTGCGCGCGAAGTCGTGGGCGGGCGATCCGAAGACCATCCTCGAGCTGACGTGGTCCGCGCCTAACGCGCGGGGTCGCTGAGCGCGATCGGATCGGCCGGCGCGCCGAGCAAGCGCGCGCGGGCCTCGCCGACCAGAAACAGCGAGCCGGCGACGAGCACCGGGCCGCCGAGCTGGCGCGCGCGCGCGACCGCAGCTTCGAGGTCGCCCGCGGTCTCGACCGGTACGCGCGCGACCTCGCGACACGCGGCCGCGAGCGCGTCGGGCGACAGCGCGCGCTCCTGCTGGTAACGCGTCGCGATCACCGCGCGGACCTCGGGCGCGAGCGCTTCCACGATCGCGCGCGCGTCCTTGTCCGCGGACAGCGCCACGACGAGCACGGGCCGCAGCCCGAGCTCGCGCAGCGTGGCGGCGAGCGCGCGTGCGCCGTGCGGATTGTGCGCGCCGTCGAGCACGAGGTCGCCCGCGCGCTCGAACCGGCCCGGGTGCGTCACGCGCGCGAGCGCCGCCGGATCGAACCGCACGCCGAGCTCGGCGACCGCGGCCAGCGCGACCGCGGCGTTGCGGCGCTGGTGCGCACCCGCGAGCGCGACCTCGGGCACCGGCGCATCCGGCTCGACGATCACGACCCGCGCCGCGCCGGCATCGCGCGCACGCGCCGCGAGCAGCGCGGTTCCCTCCGGCTCGCCGGCCGCGCCGATCACCGCGCTGCGTCCGCGCTTGAAGATGCCGGCCTTCTCGAACGCGATCGCCTCGAGCGTCGTGCCGAGGATCGCCTCGTGATCGAGCGCGACGCCGGTGACGACCGCGACTGGCGCATCGACGACGTTCGTCGCGTCGAGCCGGCCGCCGAGCCCGACCTCGAGCACGGTGACATCGACCGCGGCGCGCGCGATCACCGCCATCGCGATCGCCGTGATCTGCTCGAAGAACGTGAGCTCGGCATCGACATCCCGCGCCGCCTCGACGAGCGCGGCTTCGCGCGCGAGCTCGCCGTCGATCTGCACGCGCTCGCGCAGCGTCGACAGATGCGGCGACGTGTACGTCGCGACGCGCGCGCCACTCGCGCGCAGCATCGCCGCGATCATCGCCACGGTCGAGCCCTTGCCGTTGGTGCCGCCGACGTGCACGACACGGCCGAGCCGGCGATCCGGCGCGCCCATCGCGTCGAGCGCCGCGCGCATGCGGTCGAGCCCGAGCTTCATGCCGAATCGCCGCGCCGCGTACAACCGCTGCAGCAGCTCGGCGTAGGTCATCAGTCGGTGGCCGGCGTCTCGTCGGCGTAATCGCCGTCGCCGATCTTGCCGGTGTGCGCCTCGGGCCGCACGCCGTGCTCGAACCAGCGCAACGTGCGCTCGAGCATCGCCTTCATGTCCTTGCGCTCCACGACCATGTCGATCATGCCGTGCTCGAGCAGGAACTCCGAGCGCTGGAAGCCGGGCGGCAGCTGCTGGCGGATCGTCTGCTCGATCACGCGCGGCCCCGCGAACCCGATCAGCGCGTCGGGCTCGGCCAGGATCACGTCGCCGAGCATCGCGACCGACGCCGCGACGCCGCCGGTCGTCGGGTGCAGCAGCACCGCGATGTACGGCACCCTCGCCTCGCGCAGCCGCGACCGCGCCGCGCTGGTCTTCGCCATCTGCATGAGCGACAGCACGCCTTCCTGCATGCGCGCGCCGCCCGAGGCCGAGAACAGGATCGCGGGCCGGCGATGCGCGAGCGCGCGCTCGAACTGGCGCGTGATCTTCTCGCCGACCACCGAGCCCATCGAGCCGCCCATGAACTCGAACACGAAGAACCCGGCCTCGACCGGGATGCCGCCGATCGTGGTCGTGCCGGCACGATACGCGTCGCCGCCGCCGACCTTGCGGGTCGTGCCCTTGATCTGGTCGGCGTAGCGCTTGCCGTCCACGCGGAAGCCGAGCGGGTCGCCGCTCTCGAGCCCGCGGTCGTGCTCCTGCCAGCTCCCGCCGTCACAGATCATCTGGATCCGACCTTCGGTCGGCATCCGGAAGTGGTGCTGGCAGCTCGCGCAGACCTTGAGGTTGGCGTCGAGGTCGGCCTCGTACAGAGTCGTGCTGCAGCGCTCGCATTTCGTCCAAATCCCTTTGGGGACGGACTTTTTGGGCTGTTCGGCCAGCCCCTGCGTGCGCGACCACCAGGCCATGGCGCGTGCTCTTAGCACAGTTCGGCGCGCGAGCGGATCTCCAAAACCCTCGTATCCTTGAATTCTTGGTGCTCGCTCTCGCGGAGTCTCGCCAAAGCTGCTAGACAGCGTGAGGGTAAGTCGGCCTGGCGGCGTAGATACCTCGCACGAGAGGTCGCGATGTCTTCCGTCCTTGTTGTTAACGAAATCAGCACCGAGCGCGAAGAGATCGCTCGCGCCTTAGAAGCCGAGGGTTTCACGGTCGTCCATGCGGCGTCCGCGGCCGAGGCGGTCCGCGAGATCTGGGGCGGCTCGTTCATCGTGGCGGTGATCTCCACGCTGCTGACGGGCACGACCAGCTCCGCGCTGCAGCAGCAGCTCGGGCAGATGGCCCCGGAGCTCGAGACGCTCGTACATGGCAAGAACGACGAGCTCCCCGCGCTCGTGCGCAAGGTCATCCAGATCCGCGACGGCGAAGCCGCTGCGTGAGCTGGTCGTCGTGGTCGTCGTCGGCGCGTGTGGGAGCACGGCGGGACCGATCCGCGAGCTCGACGTTCCGACCGCGAACGCGAACCCCTACGGCATCGTCCCGGGCCCCGACGGCGCGATCTGGCCGCTATTCGTAGCGGTCCTTGAGGCTCAGGAACTCGAGGAACTCCATCAGGCGGCCGACCTCGGGGACGATGAAGCCATCGCCGTCGATGCCGGCGTCCTCGGCGAGCAGCACGAGGCGCGCGGCGCGCAACCGATCGACGACATCGATCACCTCGTGCACCGGCAAGCCGGCGCGCACCGCGATGTCCTCGACGCGCTTGGGCACGAGGATCGCGGTCCCCGGCATCGGGCTCGTACCCGCGAGCGCGAGCTGCTCCTCGGCCATCTGGCGCAGGCACTGCACGACGCGGTGGTTCGGCGTCGGCAGCAGCAGCAGCTCGACCTGCTGGTTCGCGCTCTCGAGCCGGAGCGCGAGCGTCTTGATGATGCGCAGCGCGATCTCGGGCCGCGCGCGCAGCATCGCCTCGAACGTCTTGCCCTCGATCACGACGAGGCGCGAGTCGATGCGCACGACGGCGCTCGCCGACCGCGGCCGCCCGTTCAGGATCGCCATCTCGCCGAGAAACTCGCCCGCGGTGAGCACCGCGAGCACGCGATCGGTCTCGCCGACGACGCGCCGGATCTCGACCTCGCCCGACTGCACGACGTACATGTAATCGCCCGGCTGGCCCTCCTCGAACAGCACCGATCCCGCCTTGAAGTCGCGCGCGAACCGCTCGAGCCCGTCGGTCACCTGAGCCACGGCACAATCATCTCATAGTCGCGTGGCGCAGGATGTGGAGCAGCGCGCGGCTGCCGAGGCGCGCGTCGTGATGCGCGCCGCCGGGCAACGCGACCTCGTCGCAGCTCAGCCCGAGCTTCGTCGCGCGCACGAGCATCTCGACGTCCCAGCCGTCGCCGCGATCGCGCATGCCGAGCGCGACGAGCGCCGGAAACTCGAGCGCGCGCACCGGGCCGATGCCGGCCCAGCGGCGGCCGTACACGGTATCGATCAGCGTCGTCGCGAGCTTCTCGCCGACGCTGCGCCGGCTCTGCTGCACGCCGAGCACGAGCTCGACACCGCGCTCCACGATCGGCGCGACGAGCGACAGGATCGAGCTCGCCGCGGCGGGCCGGTCGCCGGGCAGGAACACGACGACCTCCGGCACGCGCGGCAGCGCTTGAAAATGCGCCTGCGCGCGCGCGCACGCGGCACCGTAACCACCGCTCGGCTCGCGCAGCACGAGCGCGCCGGCGTCGCGCGCGATCTCGGCGCTGCGATCACGCGACGCGCGGTCGACGACGACGACCGATCGCAGCTCGCGATGTGGCAGGTCTGCCAGCAATTGCCGAAGACTGGTCTCGTGATCACGCGCCGGAACCACGACATCGATCACAACTCCGCGCCGCTGCGCGTCGCTCGTCCCGGAACTGCTGGGACTATCGATGACCGGGCTCGCCATCACAGTGCAGCATATGCTACCGACGCTGCATGCGTCTCGCGATCGCCGCGCTCGCGGCTTGTCTCGGCTGTACCTCGCAGTACTTTCCCCGGACTCCGAACCACGTGGCGATGACGGTCCAGGACGGCAAGCTCGTCTACGTGCGCGACGGTCGCACGTTCGAGCCCGGCCTCGGCGGCGGGCTGGTCGAGGCCGTGCAGGGCAACCCGTCGGCGGTCGCCGCGGCCCAGGAGTTTCGCAGCCGCCAGATCAACGGCCTCGTCGGCATGCTGCTCGGCGCGGGCGGGATCGTCGGCGGCGCGGCCTGGGGTGCCGGGCTCGCGATCGAGCAGCAGGACAATCGCAACCTCCACCCCAACTACATCGGCCCGATCGCGCTGGTCGTGGCCGGCACGGTCGGCTACCTCCTCGGCGCGGCCGATCTCATCAGCGCGCAGCCCTACCAGTGGGATGCGATCAACCTGTTCAACGACGGCGCGGGAGGGAGCTTCGCGCCGCCACCGAGCCTGCCGCTCGCCCCGCCCGCGGCGCCCGGCTACCGCGCCGACGCGTCGCTGCGCATGCGTCCGTGATAAACCAGCGCGGATGGCGCTGACCTACAAGGACGCCGGCGTCGACATCGACGCAGGCAACGCGCTCGTCGAGCGCATCAAGCCGCTCGCGAAGTCGACCACCCGGCCCGAGGTGCTCGGCGGCATCGGCGGATTCGCCGCGCTGTGCAAGATCCCGACGGCGTATCGCGAGCCGATCCTCGTATCGGGCACCGACGGCGTCGGCACGAAGCTGAAGACCGCGTTCGCCGCGAACCGCCACGACACGATCGGCATCGACCTGGTCGCGATGTGCGTCAACGACGTGCTCGTCACCGGCGCCGAGCCGCTGTTCTTTCTCGATTACTTCGCGAGCGGCGCGCTCGACGTCGAGACCGGCGCCGCGGTGATCGGCGGCATCGCCGAGGGCTGCCGGCAGGCCAGGTGCGCGCTGGTCGGCGGCGAGACCGCGGAGCTGCCCGGCCTGTATCACGGCAAGGACTACGACCTCGCCGGGTTCTGCGTCGGCGTCGTCGAGCGCGCGGCGATCCGGCCGCGTCGCGATCTCGCGGCCGGCGACGTGGTCGTCGGGTTGCCGTCGGCGGGGTTGCACGCGAACGGCCACTCGCTCGCGCGCAAGGTCGTGCTCGAGGCGCTGGCGCTGGCGCTCGACGCGCGGCCCGAGGTGCTCGGCGGCGCGAGCGTCGCGGACGAGCTGATGCGCCCGACGATCATCTACGCCGACGCATTCCGCCGGCTCGGCGAGGCCGCCGTGCCGTGGAAGGCCGCCGCGCACATCACGGGCGGCGGGCTCGTCGAGAATCCGCCGCGCATCTTCGCGGACGACTCGCTCGCGGTCGAGCTCGATCCGCGCATGTGGGAGCTGCCGGCGATCTTCCGGCTGATCGCGAGCGCCGGCGTCGCCGACGACGAGATGCGCCGCACGTTCAACATGGGCCTCGGCATGCTGATCGTCGTGCCGGCGGAAGCTGCCGCGCACACCGTCGAGCTGCTCGCCGGATCGCGCGCGCGCGTCGTCGGCAAGCTCGTGCCGCGCGCCGGCGGCGAGCCGTCGCGGATGACTGCATGAACATCGGCGTGCTCGTCTCGGGCAGCGGGACGAACTTGCAGGCGCTGCTCGATGCCGAGGCCGGCGGCGAGCTCGCGCCGGCGCGGATCGCGGTCGTGATCTCGAACAGGCCCGGCGTGGCGGCGCTCGGACGCGCGGAGCACGCCGGCAAGCCGGCGATCACGGTCGATCACAAGGCGTTTGCCGAGCGCGCACGCTTCGAGGATGCACTGCTCGCCGAGCTCGGCACGCGCGGCGTCGAGGCGGTCGTGCTCGCCGGATTCATGCGCGTGCTGACGCCGCACTTCGTCGAGCGGTTTCCGCTGCGCATCGTCAACACGCACCCGTCGCTGCTGCCCGCGTTTCCCGGCGTCGATGCGGCCGCGCAAGCGCTCGCGCACGGCGTGAAGGTCACCGGCTGCACCGTGCACTTCGTCGACGGCACGCTCGACGGCGGTCCGATCATCGCGCAGGCGTGCGTGCCGATCGAGCCGGGCGACGACGCGCACGCGTTGCAGGCGCGGATCCAGCGCGAGGAGCATCGCCTGCTGCCGCGCGTCGTCCAGCGCTTGGCTGCGGGTCGACTCTCGTGCCAAGGTCGAGTCGTGGTGGATCGTGCCGACTAACACGTACGACCTCGTGGTGATCGGCGACGATCTCGCGGCGCTCGCGTGCGCCACGTTGTGCGCGCGCCGCGGCATGCGCACGCTCGTGCTCGGGGATGATCGGCCGGCGCGCTATCAGCTCGGCCCGCACAAGCTGCCGATCGAGCCGGCGCTGTGGCCCGTGCACGCCGGTTCGCCGGGCGAGCGCGTGTTGAAGGAACTGCACGCCGAGCTCGCGTTGCGCAGGAAGCTCCGCGAACCGCGCATCGCCGCGCAGCTCGTCGCGCCCGATCTGCGCATCGATCTCGGCCCCGATCGTCTCGCCGGAGAGCTCGCGCGCGAGCTCGGCGATGCCGGCGAAGCCTGGCTCGCGAGCTGGAAGCAGGCGAACGAGCTGGCGCGGCTGTGCGATCCGCTGCTCGCGAGCGAGCACGCGTTTCCGCCGGTCGGTTTCTTCGAGAAACGCGAGGTCACGCGGCTCGCCGAGATCGCCGCCGAGCAAACCGCGGCGTGGTGGAACGCGGCGCAAACCGAGCCGCACGCGAAGTGGACGCGCCACCTCGCCGCGATCGCGATGCGCCATCCGTCGCCGCCGCCGGCGGCGCTCGCACGCGCGCTCGACGCGTGGCATTCCGGACCGCCCGCGCTGCGCGGCGACGGCGACGCGATCCGCGACCTGCTCGTCGAGAAGCTGACGACCGCCGGCGGCGAGCTGCGCGCGGGCAAGGTCAGCGACGCGGCCGTGTCGTGGGGCAAGATCTCGACGCTCACGCTCGCGAGCGGCGACGAGCTCGGCACGGGTCAGGTCGTCGCGTCGCTGCCGCCGCGCGAGCTCGCGACGCTGCTCGGCAAGAAGGCGCCGAAACGGCTCGCCGAGCTCGCCGAGACGATCGAGCTCGTCGGTTATCGCTACACGCTCAACGTGGTCATCGACGAGGCTGGCATCCCCGAGCACATGGCGCCGACCGTCGCGGTGCTCGCGGCGCCCGACGGCGAGCCGATCGGCGATGCCGCGTTCTCGATCCACCTCGGCGAGACCGACGACTCGGGTCGCGTGGTCGCGACGATCGCGGCGGTGGTGGCCGCCGACGCCGCGATGGACCTCGACCGGCTCACCGCCCGCTGCGTCGCGCTGCGCGCCGGGCTGTGGCGCCGGCTCGGCGAGGTGATGCCGTTCTTCGAGAAGCATCTCGTGCTCGCGCACTCGCCGTTCGAGGCGACGCCGCCGCAGGTGCCGGGCGGCCGCGGCAGCTACGACGTGCCGCGCCACCTGCCGCTGGCGATGTCGCCGGTGTGGAAAGGCGCGATGGAAGCGACCGCCGAGCTCGCCGCACTGCCCTACACCACCGGCCTCAAGAACTTGACGCTCACCGGCGACACGATCCTGCCCGCACTCGGCACCGAAGGCGCGCTCGCCGCGGGCTGGAGCGCGGCGAAGGTCGCGTGCGCGCTCGCCGGCAAGAAGAAGGATTACCTGCGCGACGAAGTCGTCGGCGCGGCGTGAGAGCACGGAGTTACCGCCACGGCGCCGCAGACCGCCAAGGAGGACGCCAGCAGAGACCTGGTTCGAGCTCTCTGCTCGCGCCTGCGGCGCCTTGGCGGGAATTGTGGTTCTCACAGGCGCGGCAGATCGAGAGCGGTCGCGTCGGCCACGACGAGGATGCACGGGCCGTCGGCGGTGCGAGCGCGCAGCATCGCGACCGCGCCGAACGCGCGGCCTTCGAGCGCGAGCTCGTGTGGATCGGCGTGCGCGTGCGCGTGCGCGGCGAGGATCGCGCCGCCCGCGGCGGCCAGCGCACGCGAGGCGACCTGGGCGAGCGGCTCGTCGTCGGGGGCGACCACGACGCACGGACCGAGCAGCGCGATCGGCCCCGGCGTGCCGACGAGCGTGCCGGTGCGAGGCGCGAGCTCGTCGAGCGCACGCAGCACCGCTGGCGCGAGCCTGACGCGCGAGTCGCGATAGACCGCGACGCCGCGCCCGGCGAGCAGGCCGCGGCCGAGCGCGTCGTCCCAGCGCCGGCCGAGCACGCGCGCGACGTCGATCGGCGCGGCGCCGGCCTCGCCCGCGAGGTGCGCGCCGTACAGCAAGACGAGCGCGGCGCGCAGCGCGCTGGGCAGCTCGAAGCGCAGCGCCAGATCGTCGATCGCGCGCGCGACCGGCGCGTCGCGCTCGCTGCCGCCCGCGGCCACCTGGCGTGCCCACGCCGTCGCGTCGTCGCGCCAGCTCGGGCGCTGCTCCGGCCAGTCGACGACCGCCTGGGCGACCGGCACCGGCGCCGGCGTCGCCGCGCGCGGCGCGGGCCTCGGCGGGTCGTCGTACAGTGTCGACTTCTTCACCGGCTCCGCGTCGGACTCCGCCCGCGCCTCGCTCCCCGCAGGCGGCGCGTCGTCACGCCGATCGAGTGACACCAGCGCGACCGGATGTTGCGCCTGCGCGGCGAGCACGCCGACGACGCGGCCGACCACGAGCGCGGCTGCCTCGGCGCGCTCGATGCCCTCGGCGCCGATCACGCGCAGCCCGGTGCGGCCGTCGAGATCGACGACGTACACGCGGCCGCTCTCGGCGCCGACGCACGCGACGAGATCGCTGCGCGGATGCGCGGCGACGTGCGCGATCGGCTCGGGCAGCTCGTGCAGCTTGGGCTGGCCGCGGTTGACCAGCGGCGACACCTCGAGCCGCGCCGGCTCGGCCTGCGTCGTCCACCACACCACGCGATCGCTGCCGCCGACCGCGGTGATCGCGCCGGCGCGCGGCAGCTTGATGCGCCGCTTCGGCATCCGGCTCTGCGGATCCCATTCCTCGATCACGCCGGTCAACGCGACGACGAGCTGGCTGCCGGCCGCGCCCGCGGCGACCGGCACCGCGCGTGCGGGAAACTGGTACGGCGTCAGGTGGGTGTCGCTCGCGGTCAGCACCGCGGCGCCGAGTGCGCCGACGGCGAGCGCGTGGGTGCCGACCGTCGCGCACAGCTTCATCGGCGCCTCGAGCCGGATCTCGGCGATCGTCCGCGGGCCGTAGGGATCGACGAGGTGGACCGTGCTGTGCGCGGCGTAGCGCGACAGCACGAGCAGGCGCGGCGGCGCGCCGACCCACGCGACATCGCTCGCGGCCGCCTCGGGATCGATCCCGACCTCGGCAAACGGCGCAGCACCGGGCAGCTCCAGCACCGCGACGCGGTCGGGCTCGTGCACGGCAGCGAGGGTGCCGTCGCTCGCGACGGCCAGCCGCGGGCATGCGGCCGGCGAAAACGCGGCGGTGGAGCTCGCCGAGCGGACGGCCATGGTGCCGATCCTAACATCTGGGGTACTGTGCCTGCCCATGCGCCGTTGTTTGTTCGCTATCGCCGTCACGGTGGCCGCCTGTGCCACGACGAGCCAGAACGGGACCAAGACCGCCGCCGCCGGCTCGGGATCCGGATCCGGATCGGGCTCGGGATCGAACGTGATCTGTCACGAGGTGTCGGACACGGGCTCGCTGATGACCCACACCGAGTGCACGTCCACGGACGACGACGACCAGCAGCGCGACGACGCGCAGCGCAGCCTCAAGCGCCTGCCGACCGGCGGATTCGCGACGCCGTCGCACTGACGTGTCGCCGTAGCACGCACTGCAGATGGCGTGCGCCTTGCGGGCGCGGCGGGTCTACAATTCGGGAGGGTGGAGGCGATCCAGCAGCAGCCGAAGCGCATGAAGGGCCTGCGCTTCGCGACGCGATGCGCGACGATCGAGCAGTTCGTCGCGGTGTTCCAGCGCCACTGCGATCCGCAAGGCGTGTTCGTGCCGACGCCCGCGACGCGCCCGATCGGGCTCGAGACCGCGTTCTCGATCGATCTGCTCGACGGCAGACCGGCGCTGCGCGGGCTCGGCGTCGTGCTCGACGCGTGGGCCGACGCCGACAATCGCTTCGGCCGCCCGGGCATCTGCTTCGGCATTCGCAAGCTCACCGCCGATAGCGAGAAGGTGTTCGAGCAGATCCTCGTCGCGCGCGCGGTCGCCGCGGATCGTGCGGCCGCGCCCGCGGCGCCGGCGGATACATCGAACACCGACGTCATCGAGCCGCCGCCCCCACCCGAGCCCGAGACCCGCACGCCGGGCGGCGAGCTCGTGCTGCCGGCGAACCCGCTGAGCGGCATCGCCGACGAGTCGCTCGAGGGGTTCGTGGACTGCACGATCTACGAGGAGACCGGGAACTTCTTTCCGGTCGAGCCGCTGCAGGCCGCGGACGACGCGCAGGATCCGGTCGCGCAGCCGCCGCTGCTCGCGCCGATTCCGCGCCGCCCGACGGTGCTGCCGGAGCCGCCGCCGCTCGAGCTCCAGCCGGAGGATCTGGTCTCCGAACCGTCGATCGTGGTCGCGCCGCCGCCGACTCCGAGTCCGACACCGGCGCCGATTCCGAGTCCGACACCGACGCCGATTCCGAGTCCGATGGCGACGACCGTCGTGCCGGCACCCGAGTTTGCACCGGTCCTGCACGAGCCGTGGCTCACGCGCACGCGGCGCAGCTGGCGCGAGATCCCGCACGAGCGCCGCAGGCGCTGGATGATCGGCGCGGGCGTCGGCGTGCCGGTGCTCGTGATCGTGCTCGTGGCGGTGCTCGCGCACACCGGTGGCGCGAGCGAAGCCGCGCCGCCCGAGCCGGCGCCGCCGCCCGCGCGGGTCGTACACGCGACGCCCGTCGCGCCACCGCCCGCGCCAAAGCGCGCCGCCGCGCCCGCCGAACCCGCCGTCGAGGAGGCTGCCGCGCCGGGCGGCCTTCCGGTCGTCGGCAGTGGGCCGTGCCGGATCACGGTGACGAGCACGCCGGCGGGCTCGCTGGTCGACGTCGACGGCGCGCACGTCGGCCCGTCGCCGATCGCGATCGCCGGGCCGTGCCAGCACCGCCAGCTCGCGATCTCGCACCCGCGTTACGAGACCAGCCAGCGCGCGGTGTCGCCGACCACGGGCGAGCCGGCGACCGTCGACGTCACGCTGCAGCGCCCGATGCACCACCTGATGATCGACACGGCGCCGAGCGGCGCGATCATCTCGATCGGCGGCCATCGCGCAGGCACGAGCCCGACGAACGTCGACATCATGGGCTTCACCGGGCTCGACATCACGATCAGCAAGCCGCCGTTCTATCGGCCGATCACGAAGCACGTGTACAGCAAGGTCGCGAACGACCGGCTCAGCGTGAAGCTGGCGCACTGATGCAGTCGGGCAGCAGCACCGCGCGATAGTCGAGGTAGAAGCGCGGGCGGACGATCTCGTCGCACGCGGCCGCGGCGCCGGCGGCGTCGCCCGCCTCGCGCGACAAGCGCGCGAGCTCGTGCGCGACGAGCATGCGGATGTCGCCCTTGGCCGGCACGGCGAGCGCGCGCCGCAGCTGGGCGACCGCCTCGTCGCGATCGCCGCGATCCTCGGCGGCCAGCGCGGCGCCCCACGCGCGGATCTCGGGCTCGGGGTACGCCGTCCACACGCTCGTCGCGTCGGCGTGATGCACGTGCTGCTGCAGCAGCCACGTCGCGGCGCCGAGCGGCGCCATGCGCTTGGCCGGCCACGCCGGCTGCGGCTCGTCGACGGGCTCGCTCGGGCGCTGGATCAAGAGCGCGATGGCGCGCTGCGAGCTGTTCTTGCCGCGCGTCAGGTCGAGGTACGCGTCGAGCTGGCCGCGATACAGCAAGAACTCGGCGTACTGGCCGAATCCGCCGCGATCATGCGTCTCGAGCGGCCACAGATCGAACGCGATCTTCGCGGTCGCGGTGCCGCCGTCGTAGTCGCCGGCGAGCGCCTGCGCCTGCGCGAGGCACACGTACAGCTCGGGGATCTTGTCGAGGTCGGTTCGGGCGAGCTCGAGCTTCGCGGCGTCGATCGCGCGCGCGTAGTCGCGCTCGCCGATCGCGATGTCGCAATCGAGCGCGGCGGCGGACGCCGGATCGACCGCCCGCAGCGCGTACGCGATCGGCGCAAGCGCCGCGATCTCACCGCGCGACAGCCGATACTCGAGCACGTGGTGCAGTGCCATCTGCCAGCGCGGATCGCGCGCGAATGCCTGCGCGAGCATCGTCGCGCCGTCCTCGATGTGCTGGCCATGCCAGCGCGCCTCGCCCAGCGCGTACGCGATCTCGACGGTGCCCGGCGTCTCGCGCTCGGCGTTCTCGAGGTACGCGATCGCCTCGGCATCGCGGCGCTGCGTGATGAGGACGATGCCCTCGACCATCGCGCGCTGCGCCGGCTTGAGCGGCAGCTTCTCGACCTTCTGCTCGATCGCCTCCATCGAGCCGCCTTGCCACCACGTCGCGAGGAACGCGATCGTCTGCGCATCGGGATCGTCGGGATGCTCGGCGAGGTAGTCGGCGAGGATCTGCAGCGCCTTGTCGTTCTCGCCGCGCTGCGCGAGCAAGAACGCGCGATCGACGCGCGGATCGCGCGCGTGCCGGCGGTGGCCGACGGCATAACCGGCGAGCGCCGAGACCAGGACGACCAGCAGCGCGACCACGAGCCAGCGCGGCGACCACCGCCGCTCGACGCGCGACAGCGCGTCCAGCGCATCGCGTGCGCTCGGGAAGCGCGCGTCCGGATCCGCTTGCAGGCAGCGCTCGATCGCGTGCACGAGCGCCGGCTCGGCCGCGCAGGCGCGCGCGAGCTTGTCGAGCATCGCGGCCGTCGGCGTCTCGAACGCCACCATGCGCTCGCCGACGACGAGCTCGTACAGCGTCGCGCCAGCGCCGTACAGGTCGGTACGGCCGTCGATCGCGCCACCTCGCACCTGCTCGGGCGCCATGTACGCGGGCGTGCCGACCTGGCCGCCGGTGTCGACGACGTCGGTGTCGACGAGCCGCGCGACGCCGAAATCGACGAGCTTCACGGATCGATCCGGGCCGAGCATGATGTTCGACGGCTTGACGTCGCGATGGATGATGCCGGCCTCGTGCGCGGCGGCGAGCGCCGCGAACATCTGCGCGGCGATGCGCGCGACGAGCGCCGGCGCGAGCGGGCCCTGCTCGAGCTCGACGCGCAGCGAGCGGCCCTCGACGAGCTCCATGACGAGCCAGCCGGCATCGGGATCGACGTCGTGCACGACGGCGATGTTCGGATGATGCAGCCGCGCGGCGGCGCGCGCCTCGC
>DASXCY010000114.1:0-30801 GCA_036490935.1 Kofleriaceae bacterium
GACGGTGAAATCGAGCGCGTAACGTCGGCCTTCGGGCACGCGCATGCCGGCGAACGGCTCGACGAGCGGCTGGCGATCGAACGATAGCGTCAGCTCCGGCATGAGTGCAGGCCCGGTGCCGGTCAGCGAGATGCCGCCACCGGCCATGAGCGCCATGCTGTAGCCGTGATGTGGCGTGTCGCCGAGCTCGCCCCAGCGCGCGAGCCGCGCGCCGACCTGCCCGGCGATGATCATGCGCCAATCGAGACCGACGCGCGGGTCGCGCTCGACTCCGGCGGAGACCTCGAAGTCCTCGACGAAGCGATCGCTCCAGCCGTCCTCCTCGGGATCCGGCTTCAGCTCGTGCACCGGCTGCGCCGCGAGTGAAGGCGGCAGAAGCACCGGCTTGCGATCGCGGGCCGTTTCGTAATCGTAGTCGAGGATCTGCACGCGGCTCCCGGCCCCGTGCGGCGCGAGATAGAGCAGCGACCACCGCGTCCCCATGCGCAGCTGCCACGTCGCCGGATCGCACACCACGACGAGGCACGTCGGCGCGGCGACGTCGATGCCGGCGGCGCGCGCGTCGCGCTCGAGCTGCGGCTTGGCTTGCTCCGGCGGCAGCGGGAAATCGACGTAGCTGACCTTGGGCGGCAGACAGCCGGCAACCGCGAACGCGAGGGCGAGCGAGCGAGACACGGTCAAGTCGTACCGCTGGTCGAGCGCGCAGGCGTTGCGATCGCGTGAAAGCCGTAGGCAATTCGCGGCGCGACTCGGCAGCGTGCGAAGATCGCGCGATGCAGCGGACGATCGCGATCGTGCTCGCCGCCGCGTGCGGCCACGCGCCGCCGCCGGCGCCGAAACCAGCCGAGCGGCCGGTCGCAGCGGTCGGCGACCTCGCCGGCGCGTGGAGCGCGAGCGACGAGATGGACTTCGTCTACACGCTGACGGTCGGTCGCGACGGCGCGTTCGATCTGCGCGAAGACCGCAACAAGCTGGGCAAGTGCGAGGTCGAGGGCACACTGCAGCTCGCGGCCGGCACGCTGACGCTCGCGATCGAACACGACGACTGCCACCGCGACGTCGTCGAGACCCAGGCGCCGGTGACGATCGAGCAGTTCACGGGCGATGCGTTCGTGCTGACCTTGCGCGCCGATAGCCGCGCGTATCACCGCAGTCATCACTGAAGCAGCACCGCGTACGCGACGATCGCGAGCAGCGTCGCCGCGAGTGACTTGACGAAGCCCGGCGACGAGTCAGCGACACCGAGCGGCATCGTCGTCGCGTGCTCGCCGGTCACCCAGATCTTCATCGGCTTGTCCTGGCCGTTCGCGGCGAGCATCACCTCGGCGGTGCCGACCGGGACGCCGTCGATGACGACACGCCCGGTGTGCGCGTGATCGACGACGAGGATGCCGCCGACGGCGACCGAGACGTCGTTGGCCGGCTCGGTGAGCAGCAGCACGAGCGTGCCGGTCGACTCGCTCGGCAGCGACGGATAATGCACGTGAACGTCGTGGGCGCACGCGGCGAGCACGACGACGAGACAGGCGAGGCGCATGCGAATTCGGCGCGCGCCGCGGGGCAACCGTTGCTTGGCAATGCACGTCCAAGCTACGGTTCCGCCCTGCGGCGTCCGTATAGCCGAGCGCGGGACGCGCGACGCGATCGACCGGCGGCTCGTGTGGTAACACGAGCCGGCCCATGGCGCGCATCAACGAGCACTACGCGAAGCTGCCCGCGAGCTACCTGTTTCCGGAGATCGGCCGGCGCGTGCGCACGTTCCAGGCCGCGCATCCCGACGCGAAGGTGATCCGGCTCGGCATCGGCGATGTCACCGAGCCGCTCGCGCCGGCGATCGTCGAGGCGATGCACACGGCCGTCGGCGAGCTCGGCCGCCGCGAGACGTTTCGCGGCTACGGCCCCGAGCAGGGCTACGACTTCTTGATCGAAGCGATCCGCCAGCACGACTACGCGGCGCGCGGCGTCGATGTCGCGGCCGACGAGATCTTCGTCAGCGACGGCAGCAAGTGCGACAGCGGCAACGTGCAGGAGATCTTCTCGACCGCGGCGCGCGTCGCGGTCACCGATCCGGCGTACCCGGTGTACGTCGACTCCAACGTGATGGCGGGCCGCACACCGATCTACCTGGTCGGCGACGCGCGCAACGGGTTCCAGCCGGCGCCGCCTCGCGACGCGGTCGACGTCGTGTATCTGTGCTCGCCGAACAACCCGACCGGCACGGTGTGCACGCGCGCGCAACTCGAGGCGTGGGTGGCGTGGGCGCGCGCGACCGACGCGATCATCCTGTTCGATGCCGCGTACGAGGCGTACATCTCGGATCCGGCGCTGCCGCGGTCGATCTACGAGATCGCCGGCGCGAACGAGTGCGCGATCGAGCTGCGCAGCTTCTCCAAGCGCGCGGGCTTCACCGGCGTGCGGTGCGCGTTCATGGTCGTGCCGAAAGCGGTGACCGGCGCGATGCCCGACGGCTCGCGCGTCGCGCTGCACGCACTGTGGGCGCGCCGCCACTCGACGAAGTTCAACGGCGCGTCGTACGCGGTGCAGCGCGGCGCGGCGGCGGCGTACTCGCCCGAGGGCCTGGCGCAAACGCGCGAGCAGATCGCGTTTTACATGGAGAACGCGCGGCTCCTGCGCGAGGGGCTCACCGGCGCGGGCTTCACCGTGTTCGGCGGCGTACACGCGCCGTATCTGTGGATCCGCTGCCCCGAGGACGCGACGTCGTGGCAGTTCTTCGACCGCCTGCTCGAGCACGCGCAGATCGTGGGCACGCCGGGCGCCGGGTTCGGCCCCGCGGGCGAGGGTTACTTCCGGCTCTCGGCGTTCAACTCGCGCGCGAACATCGACGAAGCCCTCGCGCGGATTCGGCGTATGATCGGCGGATGAGGCGAGCGCGGCTGCTGGTCTGCGTGTGCGCGATCGCGGCCGCGGCCGCGTGCGGTGGCGGAAGCGGTGGCGGCGGCGGCGGCGGCGGCGGTGGCGGCGGCGGCGGCGGTGGCGGTGGCGGTGGTGGCGGTGGTGGTGGCGGCGGCGGCCCCGACGCGAGCGATGGCTCGGCGACGCCGCTGGCGTTCTGCGTCTCGGAGACGAACCGCTATCGCACGATGAACGGCAAGCCCGCGCTGACCGAGTCGACGCAGCTCGAGCAATACGCCGCGACCGGCGCGATGGTCGACTTCTCGAGCTCGCCGCACAACCACTTCATGATGACGAGCGGCGGCGGCATCGCATTCGCCGAGAACGAGTGCCCGCAACAGGGCAACTGGATGCTGCCGCCGGGCGGCGACATGTCCGCGCTCGTCGGCCAGTGCATCGCCGCGTTCTACGCGGAAGGGCCGGGCAGCGACTACTCGACGCACGGGCACTACATCAACATGATGGGCCCGTACGCGACGCTAGGCTGCGGCATCTACCAGATGGGCACCGGCGTGACGATCGTCCAGGACTATGGAAACTAGCGTCCGGCGCGTCGGCGCGGGGCCGGAGCTGGTGTGGATCCACGGCCTGGGCGAGGCGTCCACGGCCTTCGACGCGTGCGTGGCGGCGATGCCGGGCTGGACGCACGTGCTGGTCGACTTGCCCGGGTACGGCATGTCGCCGCGCGGGGAGCCGCGCGGGCTCGACGAGCTCGCGACCGAGCTCGCGGCATGGCTCGGCGAGCGCGCGCCGGTGATCGCGATCGGTCATTCGATGGGAGGCGTGCTGGTGACGACGATCGCGGAGCGTGCGCCGGTGTGCGTGCGCGCGATCGTCAACATCGAGGGCAACGTGTCGCCGGGCGACTGCGTGTTCAGCGGGCGCGCGGCGGTATACAGCGAGGCCGAGTTCGCGGCGCGCGGGCTCGCTGAAGTGCGCGCGTGGGTCGGCGAGCAGGCGGTGACCTCGCCGGCGCTCGCCGGCTATCACGCCGCGATGGCGCACGCGCAGCCGGAGATGTTTCATCGGCACGCAAGGGATCTGGTCGCGCTGAGCGCGAGGGAAGACATGGCGGGGCGGTTCGCGAAGCTGCACGTGCCGGCGCTCTACGTCGCCGGCGTGCCGGATGGAATCTGTGCACGCAGTCGCGAGCTGCTCGATGCAGCCGGCGCGCGGTGGATCGGGATCGAGCCGGCCGGGCACTGGGTGTACGCGGATCAGCGCGAGACGTTCGTCGCGCAGGTCACGGCGTTTGTGAAGGAGACGTGACCGGGCCTTGATCGGGCTCGGGCTCGGGCTCGGGCTCGGGCTCGGGCACGGGCACGGGCGTGCCGCGATCGGGCAGCACCTGCGCGCCCGTCGCGCCGAGCTCGTCGAGCGCCGCGCGTTCGCCGGCGGCGTCGATCAGACCCTCCCAGCGAAATAGCCGCACGATCCGTACGGATTTCGTCACCAGCTCCGCGTCGTGCTTGTTCGGTGCGCGCTCGATCGGATTGGGCAGCGCGACCGCGAGCCGCGCCGCTTGCGCCGGCGTCAGCGCCGCCGCCGACCGGCCGAACCACGCGCGGGCGGCGGCCTCGGCGCCGAAGACCCCGTCGCCCCACTCGACGACGTTCAGGTACAGCTCGAGGATGCGCTGCTTGGACAGGTGATCCTCGAGCGCGAACGCGATCAGCATCTCGCGCGCCTTGCGCAGCATGCTGCGACGCGGCGACAGATACAGATTCTTCGCGAGCTGCTGCGTGATCGTGCTGCCGCCGACGCGCATCGCGCCGTGATCGAGATCGTTCTCCATCGCGCTCTCGACCGCGTTCCAGTCGACGCCGTCGTGCGTGTAGAAGTTCGCGTCCTCCGCGAACACGACGGCGGCGCGCAGATAGCGCGAGATCTTCGCGATCGGCCGCCACCGCCAGTGCAGCTGCCATGTCTTGCCCGCCGCCTCGGCCTCGTCGCGGCGCAGATCGATGAACGCGGTCGTGGTCGGGTTCTCGCTCGCGAGCCGCGCGGTCGACGGGATCGAGCACCACATCACGAGCCCGCCGAAGGCCGTCGCGATCGCGATCGCTTCGGCGGCGATCCGCAGGCGGCGGCGCCAGCCCCGAAGCCAGTGTGCCTGGCGCTCAGCCATGACGTCGAACATTATGCGCTATCGTCCGCGCGGTGAAAGCCGTCGCGATCGTGAACGGCAACGCGCGCGGGCTCGGCGGCCGGATGCGCGGCAAGCTCGAGCGTGCGCTGCCGCACGCCGTGCGGTTCACCGACTCGCTCGACGACGCCCGCACGACGATCCGCGCCGAGATCCGGCGCGGGGTCGACGTGCTCGTGCTGGGCGGCGGCGACGGCACGGTCGTGATGGGCCTCGCGCTCCTCGCCGAGGCATGCCGCGGCGCCGGCCGCGCCGAGCCCGCGGTCGCGATCCTGCGGCTCGGCTCCGGCAACGCGATCGCCGACACGCTCGGCTCGAGCGACGACGCGGTCGGCGATCTGGTCCGGATCGCGCGCGGCGAGGGCGCGCGCCGGCGCGTCCCGATGCTCGAGACGCTCGGCGTGCGCGCACCGTTCGTCGGCGTCGGCGTCGACGCGCTGCTGCTCGAGGATCACGCGGCCATCGCGCGCGTCGTCGATCGCGTGCCGGGCGCGCGCCGGCTGGTCGGCGGCGCGACGCGCTATGCGCTATCGGTCGCGCTGCGCTCGCTGCCGCGGTTCGCCGCGGGCGGGCGGCCGCATGCGGTCGTCACGAACCTCGGCGCGCCGGCGCTCGAGATGAGCCGCGCCGGCATGACCGGCCGGCAGGAGCGCGCCGGCAGCGTGCTGTGGCGGGGCGCGTGCACGCTGGTCGCCGGCGCGACGATTCCGTTTTTTGGATTCGGCCTGAAGATGTTCGCGTTCGCGAGTCAGCGCGCCGGCACGTTTCACCTGCGCTGCGGCGATGCCGGGTTATTCGAGATCTTGCGCAACACGCCGGCGGCCTTTCGCGGCGAGTACTTCTCGGACCACGTCTCCGATTTTCTGTGCGAGCGCGTCGCGATCGAGCTCGATCGCGAGACCGCGGTGGAAGCAGGCGGCGAGTTGCTCGGTCGCCGCGATCGGATCGAGCTCGCGGTCGGGACACCAGTCACGATGGTCGCTTTGGAAGCAAAGTGACAATCAGCGATTAGCGCTCTCGTCGAGAAAACGATTGACAGATCGAAGTGCCGCTGTTCTTCGTTTCATCGTCGAACAACATGACGCCGTGCTTCGAACATAGCCGCGCCACCCTGTGGGGCCCCCTCCGTCGCTGACGACCCGCGAATTACGCGCGCCGTTCGCGCGCAGGGCCGCCAGGGAAACCCGGCGGCCTTTTTCGTTTCGGTTCAACTTTGGCGACTCCGGATCTGACTCGAAATCTCCGGAATCGGGAGAGGTGTGTCTGCATCTTTGACAATCCAGGTGTTTCGGGTCGCCGAACGTAGCTTCATGCACCGACGGCGATCCAGCTAACAGGCCTCTGGTACGGAGGCCGCCAATTCAGCATAGGAGCAAGCTCGCCGTTCGCGCACGCGCCGTTGGATCGAGGACGATCCGCGCCGCGCCGCGCCCGTGCGAGTGCTGCTCGCGCCTCCGGCACAGGATTCCGGGCGTGCGAGCGGCGCTCCGCGTGCTCCGGCGGCGGCGCGCGTCGTTCGGCTCACCCGAGCCAGCAAGCGCTCGACGCGCACTTCGCCGGAGCACGCATTCTCGTTGTCACCGCGAGGGCGGCTTCGTGCACCGCCCCAGTCGCACGACCATCCCGGCGTACGGTCACCGCCGGGGTGCTTTCGCCGACCTCGTGCACGCGGCTCATCACCGCGGCGCACGAGGGCGCGGCTCGACCATGCCGGCGTGGCAACACGCCGGCACCTTTCCCGCAGTGTTCTCTGGTGAGACAACGATCGGTTGCGCTAGAAGCGCGCCGGTCCGTTCGCTTGGCCCGAACGAATGTGGGGTTCGATTCCCTCCACTGCGACCACAGCGGGCTCCGGGCTTCGGGCTTCGGGCTTCGGGCTTCGGGCACTGGCCCCAATCTGGCCAAAGCCCAAAGCCCAAAGCCCAATGCCCAATGCCTGCCCGATGCCCACTACTCCGCGGCCAGCGCGGCGGCGAAGAACGGCGAGCCGGCCGCGAGCGACGTCATGTACTGGCGCACGTCGTCGCGGGCGACGGCGGGCAGGCGCGCGAACGGGATGACATGCTCGTCGGGCACGTAGCGGAACGTGAAGTTCACGCGGCGCGTGCGAAAGCCCGTGACGCGCGGTGGCAGATCGAGATCGCGCTTGTTCTCGACGCGCTGCACGCGATGCAAGAGGTCGTCCTTCCAGTGCGAGCCGCCGAAGATCTGGAGCGAGGCGTCCTCGAGCCACTGCGTGCGCACCGGCACGGCCGCGACGCCGCGCCGCACGAACTGGAAGCGCGCGCGCTCGCCAAACGACAGCGATGCGACCGGCCCGGGCTCGAAGTCGCGATGCTCGCCGACGCGCGCTACATCGTCATCGCCTCGGTTGCCGTAGAAGTTCACCAAGCACGTGTTGAGGTGCCAGCGCCGCGGCACCGTGGTCGGCGGAAACCTCGCGCGCACGCGGCGCTCGATCACCTCGATCAGGCGCGCGAGCACGCGCGGGAACGGCTCGGCCGCCACCGCGACGCCGGTCACGCGCCGCGGCGGCTCGTAATAACCCAGGCACGCGAACTGCCAGCTGCCGAGCCAGTACACCGGGCGCAGCAACGCCCGCTGCGCCTTGCCGGCCGGCGGCGGCCGGCGCGTCGAATAGCGCTGCTCCCAGAGCGGTCGCAGGGTTGCGAGCCACGTGAGGATCTCGTCACGGTCGCGCGCATCGACGAAGCCGGGCTCGTAGACATAGCAGCGATCCTCCACGCGCCTTCATCTAGCACGGCCGATCCGGTTAGGATCGAGCCGATGGTGCAGACCGCGCTCGCGTTGCTCGCCCTGGCCGCGTGCGGGTTTCGCGACGGCGCGCCGTTCCAAAACGGTGCGGGCGACGCGGCCGGCGCCATCGACTCGCCGAGCTCCGGCTCCGCCGACGCCGCCGATGCGCCGCGCGGCAGCGACGCCCCCGGCTGCACGATGCACGTGCTGCCGCCCGTCACGAACGTCGATCCGATGCTGTGGTCGGCCGACTTTCTCACCGCGCCGAGCTGGAACTGCAACGCGGCCGGCACCACGACGATCGATTCGCACCTCGCGACCGCGTCGAGCACGAGCTGCGCGCTCGGCACGGCGCAGCTGACCGATGACGTCGCGCAGGCGGCCGTGGGCGCCGCGCCGGTGCTGGTCGTGCGGCTGTCGAGCCTCACGGTCACGAACGGTCACAAGCTCGTGCTCGTCGGCGACAAACCGATCGTGGTGCTCGTCGCGGGCGACGTCGTCGTCGATACCGGCGGCATCATCGATGCGAGCGCGAGCGGCGCCGAGCCCGGGCCGGGCGGCTCGTTCGCCGGTCAGTGCACCTCGCTCGCGAGCGGCCTCGGCGGCGCCGGTACGTCGCCGAACTGGGGCGGCGGCGGCGGCGGGTTCGGCACCGCGGGCGGGCAGGGTTGCTACAACGTCACGAACGGCGGCTCGCCGACCGGCAGCACGACGCTCTCGCCGCTGCGCGGCGGTTGCTCGGGCGGCGCCGGCGACAGCAACTTCAGCGGCGTGACGCCCGTGCCCGGCGCGGGCGGCGGCGCGATCGAGATCAGCGCGAGCGGCACGATCACGGTCGGCAGCGGCGCGAACGCGGCGAACCTGGCGGCCGGCGGCGGCGGCGGCCCGGCCACCAAGGGCGGAGGCAATGCGGGCGGCAGCGGCGGCGCGATCCTGCTCGTCTCGCCCGCGGCGGCGACGTTCGGCTTGTACGGCGCCGCGCGCGCGAACGGCGGCGCCGGCAGCTCGGGCTGCTCGGGCACGTGCGGCGCGCTCGACGACGGCGGCGATGGCCACGCGACCGACTCGAACCAGGCCGACGACAGCTCCGGCATCCCGGGCGGCGGCAACGGCAACGATCACGGCCGCCAGGGCGGCCTCGCCGATCTCGTCGGCACGTCGCCGCTCATCATGATGCCGGGAGCGCTCGGCACGCCGCAGGTCGGCGGCCGTGGCGGCGGCGGCGGCGGCGGTGGCGTGATCCGGGTCGCGACCGGTGCCGCGACGATGGCTTGCGACTGACGCAACCGCCGCGCGGCGCGGTCGATATCCCGGCCATGCTGCTCGATTGGATGTTTCGCCCCCAGTGCGCCGCGTGCGGTGGCTCGCCCGCACCGCTCTGCGAACCGTGCGCCGCGTCGTTGCTCGAGCTCGGTGGCGCGTGTCCGCGCTGTGCCGAGCCGACCGGCGAGGCCGCGCTGGTCTGCGCGCGCTGCACGCGCTCGCCGCTGCCGCTCGATCGCATCGTCGCGCCGTGGCGGTTCGGCGGCGGCCTCGCGTCGGCGATCCGCCGGCTCAAGTTCGCCGGCGCGAGCCACGTCGCGCGCACGATCGCGCCACTGTGGGCACCGCTCGTCGCGGCCGCGGCCGACGAGCCCGACGCGATCGTCGTGCCGGTCCCGCTGCACTGGCGGCGCCGCCTGCGCCGCGGCTACGACCACGCGTGGCTGCTCGCGTTGCACGCGTGCGCCGCGGCGCGCATCGCCGCGCCGGTGCCCGCGCTGCGGCGCGTGCGTGCGTGCCCGCCGCAAAGCACGCTGCCCGCCGCGCAGCGCTGGGACAACGTGCGCGGTGCGTTCGCCGTCCGCGATCCGGCGCGCATCGCCGGCCGCACCGTGATCCTCGTCGACGACGTCGTCACGACCGGCGCGACCCTCGCGGCCGCCGCGCGCCCGCTCCGCCGCGCCGGCGCACGCGTCATCATCGGCGTCGCGCTCGCCCGCGCAGAATAATTCCGGGCCTTACTTGCGTTCCAGGATCACGAGCTCGAGGCGGTCGTTGATCTGGGCGGCGCCGCGCTGCGAGGGCGGGACGAGCGGCTTGGTGCCGCCGAAGCCGCGCGCTTCGAGCCGCGCCGGCGCGATGCCCCATTGCACGAGCCAGTCGCGCACCGCGTCGGCGCGCTTCTGCGAGAGCTCGAGGTCGGTCTCGGCGTTGCGCGTCGGCTGGACGTGCGAGCCGAGCCGGATGCGCACGATCTCCTTGTGCGCGCGCAACGTCGCCGCGACCTGGCCGAGCGCGTTGAAGCTCGCCTTGCCGAGCTTCGTGCCCGAGAACTGGATCGCTTCGAGTAGCTCGAGCCGATCCGGGCTGAGCACGACGAGCGAGTCGCCCTTGTCGGGGCAGCCGTCGTCGTCCTGAACGCCGTTGATCGTCTCCGGTTCGTTCGGGCACTTGTCATTCTTGTCGGGGATGCCGTCGCCGTCGTTGTCGAGATCGGGGCAGCCGTCGTGATCCTGGAAGCCGTCCTTGTCCTCCGGCTCGTTCGGACACTTGTCATCCTTGTCGGGGATGCCGTCGCCGTCGTTGTCGAGATCGGGGCAGCCGTCGGCATCCTGGAAGCCGTCGCGGTCTTCCGGAACGTTCGGGCACTTGTCCTTCGCGTCGGGAACGCCGTCGTGGTCGTTGTCGAGATCGGGGCAGCCGTCGGCGTCCTGGAAGCCGTCCTTGTCCTCGGGGTCGTTCGGGCACTTGTCGCGCGAGTCGGGGATGCCGTCGCCGTCGCTGTCACGCTCGCTGTTGTCGTGGCCGGGCAACGGCGCCAGCGCGGGCGCGCTCGGCGAGACCGTCAGGAGCAGCACCGCGCGCAGATCCGGCGAGCCGATGCCGGTCGTCACGCCGCGGCCGGCTGCGAGGCCGATGTTGACGCGGCGCTCGATCTGGTAACGCAAGCCGCCGAGCGCCTCGACCGTCGAGAGCGCATGCGCGGGGCCCATCGCGCCGCCCGCCGGCGGCGCATCGAGCTCGCCGCCGGGGATGACGTCGCCGAACATCTCCGCCGCCGCCCACAGCCGATCGAGCACGCGATAGCTGCCCGCCGCACCCCACGCGACGCCGCTGCCTTGCTCGATGTTCGCGTAGCGCGTCTTGCCGCGCACCACGCCGCCCGCGTTGAGCGTGATCGCGATGCGATGATCGAGCGCGCCAGGCGAGTACGAGACGAGCGCGAGCCCGCGACCTTCCGGCCCCGACACGCCCGCGAACTCGTTGCTCGACGCGGTCGGCAGCGTGAGCGAGAGGCCCGCGCCGACCGCGAAGTCACCGCCGGCGAGCGCGCCGCGCCAGCCGAGCACCTTGACGTGCAGCGTGAGATCGCCGCGCGCGCTGCCGGTCACCGGCGGCACGCCGAACATCATCGAGTTGTCGACGGTCTGGCCGTTCTGGATGTACAGCGGCATGCGCGCGCCGGCCTCGAACCGGCCGAGGAACGCGTACGCGCCGCCGAGCTCGAGCATCGTGCGCTGCTGCACGGGCGTGTCGGTGTTCGAGGTCGTGTCGATGACGAGCGGATTCGACGCGTACGACACGACGCCGGTGAGCACCCATTGCCCGTTGTCGCCGACCGTCGCGTTCTGCACGGCGAACCCGGTGCCGGTCGTCGCCGGCGTCGGGTCGAACACGGTGAGATCGAGGTCGCGTTCGTCGTTCGCGCGCGCGGTGCCGGCCAGCCCGACGAACGCGAGCGCCGCCACGAGCGCGCCGCGCCGCCGCCGCCCGAACCCGACCGCGAACGCGAGCACGACGCCGAGCATCGCGAGCCCGCTTGCGTGCCCGGTCTGACAGCCGCCGCCGCCGTGCGCCTCGGCAAACACGCCGTGGCCGCGCAACGTCACCGTCGCCTGTGCGGTCGGATCCATGTCGAGGTAGAGCGTCGCGGTCGCGGTGAAGTCGCCGACCGCGGTCGGCGTGAACGCCACGTCGAAGCTCTGCGTCGCGTTCGGCGCGAGCGAGACATCTTGCGCGGCGGCGCCGCTCGTCGTCTGCACCGCGAACATCGCCGCATCGGTGCCGCTGAGGTCGATCTCGCGGATCGAGAACGTGTTCGCGCCGTCCATGCTGGTCACCGCGAGCAGATCGTTCGGCGCGACCGCGGAGAGGTGCACCGGGATGCCGATGCCGGTGTAGCCGAGATCGATGACGTTCGGCCCCATCGCGACGCTGCGGTTCAGGCCGTTGCCCTGCAGCGTGATCATCACCATCGGCATGCCGGTGTCGTCGTTGTCGATCACCAGCACGCCGTCGGGCGCCTTGCCCGCCGCGGTCGGCGCGAACTGGACCTGGAAGTTGTACGAGCCGCCGCCGGCCACTTGCACCGCGCCCGGGTCCTGCAGCATCCACACCGGGCTGTTCGACAGCATCTCGGCCGAGATGTCGAGCGGCGCCTCGCCGGTGTTCATGATCGTCTCCGGCAACACCGGCGCGGCGGTGCCCGGGTTGCGGAACGTGTCGGGGAACGTCGGCGGCGTGCCGGCCAGGATGTGGCGATCGATGCCGCGGCCCTGGATGTTGACCGTGACGTTGCTCGGCCCGCCGCACATCATGTCGTCGGCGCCGCACACGCCGCTGAACGGCCACGTGATCGATGCGGTGTCGAACTGGCCCGCCGGCCGCTCGACGGTCGGCAGGTACGTGACATCGACCGAGAACGACGCGCCCGGCATCACGGTCTGCGCGCCGGTCGGACCGAACGTGAACGGGCACGGCGACGGAGTGCAGCTCGGCGTCGTCGCACCGAGCGTCAGCGGCGCCAGCCCCATGTTCTGCACCATGATCGTCTGCATCTGCGCGGTCGTGTCGTGCACGTCGATCGGGCCGAAATCGATCAGCATGCTGGGTGCGATCGCGAGCGTCGCCGTGATCGAAGCGGCCGACAGTGGCAGCTGGAGGCTCGGGTTCGCCGTGTTGAGGTCGCTCGTCAGATCGAGGTTCGCGGTGAGCGCGGCGACGCGATCGGCCGGCGCGCACTTGATCGACACGACGAGCGTGTCGTTCATGCCGACGAGCTTGAACGGGTTCGTGCCGGTCGAGGTCGGGCACGGCACGGTCGTGCCGCCGTGCTTGCAGCCGGTCACCGTGAACTCGCCGGTGAGCGCCGTGCCGCCGCTGATGTCGACCGCCATCGACGTGATCGTGACCGTCGTCGTCGGATCGCCGGCGGTGTTGATGATGGAGGCGGTGAGCGTCGCGTTCTGGTCGTAGCGAATGTTGCCGAACGCGAGGCCGGTGCCGGGCGCCGGGCTCGTCGTGTAGCCGCCCGCCGCGCACGTCAGCGTCGCCGTCGCGTCTCCGCCCGGATCGGTGTCGCTCGTGAACGTGACCGTCGCGGATTGCGAACCGGTCGCGCCGGTCGGCGGCTGGCACGTCACCGGCACCGAGAGCGGCGCGGTTTGCGCCGTGAACGTGCACGACGTCGCGCCGGCGGTGCAGCCGTTGTTCGCGGTGAACGCGAACCACGTGCCTCCCGCGATGACCGCGCTCGACACGGTCAGCGGCCCGATGTTGGTCGTCGCGGTGTTCGTGACGCTGATCGTGCCGCTGCCGGTCGTCGTCGGCGGTACGGTCCCGAACGCGACGTCGGTCACGCCGATCACCGCGCTCGTGCCGGTGCCCGTGAGCGCGATCGTCGGGTTCGGGTCGAGGTCGGCGTCGCTGAACACGTTCAGCGTCGCGGTGCGCGTGCCGGCCGCCTTCGGGTCGAACGTGATGTTGACGTCCAGCGTGCCGCCGGGCGTGATCGTCTGCGGAAACGTCGTCGGCGAATCGATCGTGTAGTCGGTGGCCGCGGCGCCGGTGATCGTGAGGTTGGAGACATGCAGGTCGAAGCCGGCGTCGCCGGTGTTCGCGAGCGTGATCGTCTCCATCGACGTGCCGCCGGTGAGGCGCACCGAGCCGAAGCTGACCGGCGGCGGCGTGTTGTTCGTCAGCTCCGAGCCGACGCCGCTGCCGGTGATCGAGAACATGCCGAGCGTGGTGCCGCCGGCGTCCTTCATCGTGACGAAGCACGTCTCGGTCGCCTCGCGCGCGGTCGGTTTGAACGTGACCGCGACCGCGGCGGTGCTCGGCGACTTGGGCACGTGCAGCGGCACGCCGGTCGTCACCGTGAACTCGGAGGTGCAGCCCGAGCCCATCACGAACGACGCCACGTTTTCGCCGCCGCCCTGGTCGCTCGATAGCGTGGTCGAGCCGTTTCCGGTCGTGGCGACCTCGGTCGGACCGACCGCGATCGGCGACATGGCGGCGGTCACGGCCGCGTGCGCCGAGGCGCCGACGAGCGAGACCCATGCGAGTACGGCGGAAGCCAGCCACCGTTTGGTAGTCATATCCCCGCGGCCATCCTATCACTTCATGCGACGCTGAGAGTGATGGTCGACGAAAGTCACGCGCCGACGGTCCCCGATACCGAAGCGCCGAGCTCCCAGGCGGGATCGGACCCGCCCTCCTTCGATTCGCGTTACGCCCTGCGCGGCTTGCTCGGTCGAGGCGGGATGGGCGAGGTCTGGCTCGCGCGCGACGTGCGCGTGCAGCGCGATGTCGCGATCAAGTGGATGCGCGGCGAGGGGGCACGCGACCCTGGCTCGGTCGCGCGGTTCCTGCGCGAGGCGCGCGTGCAGGGCCAGCTCGAGCACCCCGCGATCGTGCCGGTGCACGACATCGGCGGCACCGAGCGATCGCCGTACTTCGTGATGAAGCGGCTCGCTGGCACGACGCTCGCGGACGTGCTCGCGGTCGGCGTGAACGAGCAGTGGACGCGGCGCACGCTGCTCGCGCGGCTCGTCGACGCGTGCCTCGCCATCGAGCTGGCGCACTCGCGCGGCGTGATCCATCGCGACTTGAAGCCCGCGAACATCATGCTCGGCGATCTCGGCGAGACCTACGTGCTCGACTGGGGGCTCGCGCGCGAGGGCGGCGCCGCCGACACGCCGACGCCGCCGGTCTCGCGAGTGGCGCACGGCGAGACCGCGGCGGGCGCGATGATGGGCACGCCTGGCTACATGTCGCCGGAGCAGATGCGCGGCGAGCGCGTCGACGCGCGCACCGACGTGTTCGCGCTCGGCTGCGTGCTGTTCGAGGTTCTCGCCGGCGAGCCCGCGATCGCGCGCGAGGTGCCGTTCGAGCATACGCTGGCGGCCGCGCATCACCGTCCGAGCGAGCGCCGGCGCGACGTCGAGATCCCGCCCGAGCTCGACGACCTGTGCGCGCGCGCGACGGCGGCGGTGCCGGCCGAGCGGCTCGCCAGCGCGAAGCTGCTCGCCGACGGCATCCAGCGCTTCCTCGACGGCGATCGCGATCTCGAGCGCCGCCGCGAGCTCGCCGCCGAGCAAGCCCGCGCCGCCGACACGACATTCGCTGCAGGCGGCGACTCCGCGCGCGCCGAAGCCATGCGCGGCGCCGGTCGCGCGATCGCGCTCGATCCGACGAACGCGGCGGCGCAACAGCTGCTCGCTCGCCTGCTGCTCGAGCCGCCGCGCGAGCTTCCCACCGACGTGAAGCGCGAGATCGAGCGCGACCGCGACGTCGCGTCGCGCGTGCTGCTGCGCAAGGGAGCCGTCGGCGAGATCTGGAACGTCGGGCTGCTCGGGCTCGCGAGCGCGCTCGGCATCGCGAGCGACGCGCTGGTCGGGATGCTCGCCGTGTCGGTCGTCATGATCGTGTGCCTGCTGTGGTGGCTGGCGCGTCGCGAGCGGCCCCCGAGCAACCTCGAGATCGGCGCGATCGTCGTCCTGCACGGCAGCCAGCTCGTGGTCGTCTCCATGCTCGGCAGCCCGCTGCTACTCGGCCCGCTGTTCGCGTTCGGCGCGCTGCCGATGTTCCTCATGTATCCCGGCAAGCGCATGCCGATCGTCGCGCTGCTCGTCCACGCCGGCGCGATCGCGCTCCCGCTCGTGCTCGAGACGATCGGCGTGCTCCCGCCGACGTTCTGGATCACGCGCGACGCGCTCGTGATCGAGCCCATGGTGGGGATCAAGCCGGCGGTCCTCGTCGGAATCGCGGTCGCGATCGTGTTCGTGCAGATGGTCGTCGACACGTTCATCCTCGACGGCCAGCGCAAGACCCAGGAAGCCGCAGAACAACGCCAGCACCTCCAGTCGTGGCACCTGCGGCAGCTCGTGCGGTAGGCTCGCCGCCGATGAGCATGACCCAGACCCCCAGCGGGCTCTCGTACGAGGACACCCAGGCCGGCACCGGCCCGAGCCCGCAGCGCGGCCAGACGTGCGTCATGCACTACACCGGCTGGTTGTGGGTCGACGGCAAGAAGGGCGCGAAGTTCGATAGCTCGCTCGATCGCGGCAAGCCGTTCGAGTTTCCGCTCGGCATGGGGCGCGTGATCAAGGGTTGGGATGAAGGCGTCGCGACGATGCAGGTCGGCGGCAAGCGCACGCTGCTCATCCCGGCCGCCCTCGGCTACGGCGAGCGCGGCGCGGCGGGCGTCATTCCTCCCGGCGCGACGCTCCTGTTCGAGGTCGAGCTCCTGCGCGTGTCCTAAATGGCGCTGTGGTTTGCCGCCGTGCTCGGCGTCGTCCAGGGCCTCACCGAGTTCATCCCGGTGTCGTCGACGGCGCACCTCAAGATCTTCGCGAGGCTGCTGGGCGGCCAGGTCGATTCGACCACCACCGCGTACATCGCCGTGATCCAGCTCGGCACGCTCGCCGCCGTGCTCGTCTACTTCGCGAAGGACATCGCGGCACTCGCGACCGCGATGGTGAAATCGCCCGGCACGCACGAGGCGAAGCTGCCGTGGATGATCGCGATCGGCACGCTCCCGATCGTGATCGTCGGTTTGGTGTTCAAGCACCGCATCGAAGAGGATCTCAACTCGCTCTACATCATCGCGATCGCGCTCGTCGTGATCGGGATCGCGATGGCCGCGATCGACCAGCACGCCGAGGGGCGCGAGGGCCGCACGATCGCGACGCTCACCTACATGGATGCGACGCTCGTCGGGCTCGCGCAGACGCTCGCACTCGTGCCCGGCGTCGCGCGCTCCGGCTCGACGATCTGCATGGCGCTGTAGCTCGGGCTCACGCGCAGCGATGCGGCGCGATTCTCGTTCCTGCTGTCGATTCCGGCGGTGGCAGGAGCTGGCATTCTCGAGGCGAGCAAGGCGCTCGGCTCGCTCGGGCCCGGCGCGTACGGCGCGATCGCGGTGGGCATCGGTACGGCGGCCGTCACGGGTTACGCGACGATCGCGTGGCTGCTCCGCTGGCTCGGCTCGCACCAGCTCGTCGGCTTCGCGGTGTACCGGATCGTCGCCGGGCTCGCGCTTCTCGCCGCGCTCGTCGCCGGGCTCGTGTCAGCCGTGTGATAAAATTGCCCGGATATGACTCGTTACGTTTTGCCGCTGGGGGTGGTGGCCCTCGCGCTGTGCGCGATCACCGCTCACGCCGACTGTCCGAAAACCGGACGATATGCCGTCACGATCGACTCCGCGCCCCAGGGCGCGCCGATCTACATCGGCGACAAGACCTGCCAGATCGGCGTCACGCCGTGGACCGGCAAGCTCAACGCCGGCGACTACACGGTCATCATCGACACGCCCGGCTACGATCCGGCGACCAAGCCGTTTCACGTCGGCCGGCTGCGCGCGCCGCAGCAGCTGTTCGTGCCGCTCGTGAAGAAGGCCGATCCGCCGAAGATCGACGTCCGCGCCGATGCCGACAAGAACGTGTTCGGCGCGACCGTGTTCCTCGACGGCCAGGCGCAGGGCCAGGCGCCGATGCTGCTCACGACCACGCCCGGCCGCCACCAGGTGCGGCTCGTCAAGGACGGCTTCGAGCCACTCGAGACCTGGATCGAGGCGAAGAACAACCAGACCGAGACGTTCGCACCGAGCATCAAGGAGATCGCGAAGCCGAAGTTCGGCGACGTGGTCGTCGACGCCGACGTGCCCGACGCCGAGGTCTGGGTCGACGGCAACAAGCAGCCCGACAACACGCCGTCGGTCGTGAAGGGGCTCGTCGAGGGCCTCCACGTGATCGAGGTCCGCAAGGCGCCGGCGCTGCCGTGGAAGCAGACCGTGCAGGTCACCGCGGGACAGCAGACCAAGGTGCGCGCCGAGCTGCAGGGCGCGATGGCCGGTGGAGTCGGCGTCGTGCGTGTGCTCAGCGATGCGCCGGGTGCGCGCGCGTTCCTCGACGGCACCGACATGGGGACGGTGCCGGTCGACATCAAGGACGTCAAGGCCGGCGATCACATCGTCCAGGTCAAGGCGCCCGGCATGCAGCCGGGCGAGAAGCACGTGACGGTGCAGGCCGGCGCGTCCCAGATCGTGAAGTTCGACCTGAACCAGGAGGCGGCGGGAGACACCGGCCTGCTGAAGGTGGTGTCGACCGTGCCCGAGTCGGTCGTGTTCGTCGACGGCGCGTCGCTCGGCAAGGTACCGCAGGAGAAGCGGGTGTCGGCGGGCGAGCACCCGGTCGTCGTGCGGCTCGAGGGCTACAAGCAGTTCGAGCAGAAGGTGCGCGTCGAGGCGGGCCAGACCGTGACCGTGCAGGCGGAGCTGCGCGCGGTCGGCCGGCTGCGCGTGCTGACGACGCCGAGCCAGGCGACCGTGCTGATCAACGGCCTGCCGCAAGGCAAGACGCCGATCACCGACCTCGACGTCGAGGTCGGCGAGACCGTCGTGCGCGTCGAGATGCCCGGCTTCCAGCCGTGGGAGCAGACGATCGTGGTCAAGGGCGGCGACACGCAGACGATCTCGCGCGAGCTGGCGGTCGCCGGGCCGAGCGCGGCCGAGCTGGCCGCCGAGCAGCGCGGCCGCAGCTCGCTCGGTGCGCGCACGCTGCCGAAGCTGGCGTCGACCGCGGATCTCAGCGCGGGTTATCCGTACTACTTCGAAGGCCGCGTGTCGGTGGGCGCCGGGCGGATCGCGCAGCAGTTCGGGTTCGACGCGAGCGTCGGCGTGCGCACGCTGTTCGCGCGCACCGAGCTCGGGCTGGGCGCGCGCATGATGCTCGCCGACAACGAGCCGTTCTCGGCGGGCGTGTTCAGCGACGTGTGGTGGGGCGCGACGCTGCTCGACTCGAGCGGCCGCAACGGCCTGACCTGGAACGCGGGCGGCGCGGCGTCGTTGACCGCCGCCCAGCACGTCACGATCACCGGGCGCGCGTACCTGAACGTGTGGGACGACAAGTTCTGTCCGTCGTCGGGCACGCCGGGCGTGAACGGCGGCTTCGAGACCAACACGCAGCCGATCGGCACGTGCACGGAGTGGCACCAGGGCCGGCTGCCGTCGGCGGATGCGATGCAGATCGCCAGCCTCACCGGGTGGAAGCTCGGCGACAAGAATGCGGTGTTCGATCGGGTCGCCGGTGCGCGGCTGATGCTCAGCATCATCGCCGAGATCGCGATCCAGCAGCAGTGGAACGTGTTCTTCCTGCTCGAGGGCGCGCCATACCAGGGCCAGCGCGCGCTGTACACGAGCTACTTCGCGCCCGACACGATGCCGCAGAACGACTTCGGCATCTACGGCCGCATCGGCCTGACGTTCAAGTTCTAGGCGCGAACGCGATCGCGGAGTAGGCGACCGCGGTCGTGCGTCCCGGATTGAAGTAGGCGTGGCGCTGGTCGCCGCGGAAGCTGACGACGTCGCCTTCGCCGAGCTGGTAGCGCTCGCCGGCGACTGCGAGCTCGACCTCGCCGCGCTCGCAGGTCAGGTATTCGCGCGTGCCGGGTGTGTGCGGCACGCCGGCCATGCGGCCGCCGGGTGGCAGCACCATGCGCTCGAGATCGAGGCCGGGCAGCGGCTCGGGCAGGAGCTTGCGGATCGCGACCGGGCCGCGCTGGCGGGTCGGTAGCTCGCCGGCGCGGATGAGGCGCGCGTCCTGGCGCGCCGGTGCCAGCAGCTCGTCGAGGCGGACCTGCAACGCGTTCGCGACCTTGACCAGCACGGCCAGCGTCGGATTCGCCGCGCCCGATTCGAGGTGCGTCCACGTCGCGCGAGGGATGCCGGCGAGGCGCGCGATCTGCTGCTGCGACAGCCCGCGCGCCTCGCGCATGGCGGCGATGTTGTCGGCGAGGTGATCGTGCTCTTTGCGGTCGTCGCTCACGGGCTAACCTCCTGCCAATAGATTAGCGCAGCTGATGACAGATTGCCCGTGGCGACCTACACCGAAACCATGCAGATCGAGAACACCAGTGCGCTCGTGACGGGCGCGAGCCGTGGTTTGGGCCTCGCACTGGCCGAGGCGCTCGCGGCCAAGGGCGCGCGCGTCGCGCTGGTCGCGCGCGAGTCCGCCCCGCTCGCCGAAGCCGTCGCGCGGATCCGCGCGCGCGGCGGCGAGGCCCACGCGATCGCGGCCGACATCTCCGACCAGGACGCGGTGCATCGGATCGCCGGCCAGGCGCACGCGCTGGTCGGCGAGCTCGGCCTCGCGATTCACAACGCGAGCACGCTCGGCCCGGTGCCGCTGCGCCTCTTGCTCGACACCGAATGCGAGGACCTCGCGGCCGTGCTCGAGACGAACCTGATCGGTCCGTTCCGGCTCACGAAGATCCTCGCGGGGGCGATGGCGCTGCGCGGCAGCGGCACGATCGTGCACGTCAGCTCCGACGCGGCGGTCGAGGCGTATCCGCGGTGGGGCGCGTACGGCGTGTCGAAGGCGGCGCAGGATCACCTCGCGCGCGTGCTCGCCGCCGAGCTCGACGGCACCGGCGTGCGCGTGCTCGCCGTCGACCCGGGCGAGATGGACACGCGAATGCACGCCGATGCCGTGCCCGACGCCGATCGCGCGGCGCTGCAGCGGCCGGCCGACGTCGCCGCGCGCATCGTCGCGATGATCGAGGACGACGCGCGCGCGCCGAGCGGAGCGCGGCTGGTGGCTCCGCGCTGGGAGCTGGCGTCGTGAAGTTCTATCGCTACGCGCCGGCTCCGGCGGGCGCGAGCGGCGGCGCGACGCAGCTGCGCACCGACGAAGTCTCGCGCCATGCCGTGCGGCTCGTCGCCGTCGATCGGCGCAGCGAGCGTGTCGAGCTCACCGACTTCGCGCGGCTTCCCGAGCTGCTCGCCCCGGGCGACCTCGTCGTCGTCAACGACGCGGCCACGCTGCCCGGCTCGCTGCGCGCGACCACCTCACGTGGCGAACCGTTCGAGCTGCGCCTGTCCGGCCCACTCGACGGCACGCGCCTCGCCGCCGTCGCGTTCGGCGCCGGCGACCATCGCACGCGCACCGAGAATCGCCCGGCGCCGCCCGTCCTCGCGATCGGCGATCGCGTCGCGATCGGCGAGCTCGCCTGCGAGGTCGTCGCCGTCTCGGGCCGCCGGATCGAGCTCGTCGCGCGGGCGACCACCGACGAGCTGTGGCAGGCGCTGTACGCGCACGGCCGCCCGGTGCAATACGCGCATCGCGACGCGCTCGTGCCGCTGTGGTCGGTGCAAACCGCGTACGCGGCCCGGCCGTGGGCGGCCGAGATGCCGTCGGCGGGGCGCGCGCTGACGTGGGACGTGTTGCTCCGCTTGCGCCGCGCCGGTGTCGCGCTCGCGCGGCTCACCCACGCGGCCGGGTTGTCGTCGACCGGCGACGACGAGCTCGATCGATCCACCGGATCGCTGCGCGATGCGGCGCGCCCCGGCGAAGCCGGGACTTTCGATCGCGCGTTGCCGTGGCCCGAGCGCTACGAGCTGCCGCGCGCCACGATCGACGCGATCGGCCGCACGCGCGCTCGCGGCGGCAGGGTCATCGCGATCGGCACCACCGTCGTGCGCGCGCTCGAATCGGCGGCGCCCGACCTGCGCGAGGGCACCGCGATCGCGCGGCTCCGTCTCGACGCGGCGTACTCGCCGCGCATCGTCGACGCCGTCGTGTCGGGCTTGCACGCGCCCGGCGAGAGCCACTTCGAGCTGCTGCGCGCGTTCGCGCCGCGCGATCGGCTCGTGCGCGCGATCGAGCTGGCCGCCGCGCACGGCCTGTCCGCGCACGAATTCGGCGACGCGTGCCTCATCCTCTAGCAGGGTTATTGACCGCAAATTGCGCGTCGAACGCTCGCTTGTAGGCAGGTCGCGCTTCGCCGCGGGCGACATACGCGGCGAGTGTCGCGAATTCGTCCAGCATGCCCGACGGTCGCAGCCTGAGCAGCACCGACACCATCATCAGATCGCCTGCGCTGAACGCGCCGTCGAGCCAGTCGGCATCGCCCAGGCGCTCCGAAAGTGGGCCGAGCGGAGTGCGGACGCGAGCTTCGACCAGCGGCAGGCGCTGCGCGTACCACGGCTTGTCGTGCTCGAGAATCCTCGCGGCCGAGAGCTCGAGAATCGGCGGCTCGATCGTGCTGAGCGCGGCAAACATCCACATGATCGCGCGCGCCCGAGCGTTGGCGTCGGCGGGCAGCAAGCCGGGATGTCGCTCGGCAACGTGAAACACGATCGCGCCCGTCTCGAACAGCGCGAGCTCGCCGTCCTCGTACGTCGGAATCTGGCCGAACGGATGCAGCGCGCGATGCGCGGGTTCCTTCAGCGCGCGAAACGAAACCAGGCGAACCTGGTAGGCCTGCCCGACTTCCTCGAGCGCCCAGCGAACCCGCGTGTCACGCGCCAGTCCCTTGCCGCCATCGGGCGAGCGTTCGAACGCGGTGATCGTGATGGTCATCGAGAGGCACGATAGCGCAGCGCGCGATGCAGCAGGGCGAGCTGACCGAGCACGGCGGCGACCGCGGTCTCGACGCGCAGGATGGTCGCGGCGAGCGAGACCGGCTGAAAGCCGCGCGCGACGAACGTGTCGAGCTCGCGCTCGATCCAGCCGCCCTCGGGGCCGATCGCGACGATCGCGGGACCCCAGACCGTGACGGCGTCCTCGATCGGCCGCGCGCCGGGATGCGCGACGAGTCGCTGCGCGTCGCCGGGCACGGCAAACCGCTCGTCGAGCAGTGCCATCAGCCGCGCGTGCACGTGCAGCTCCGGCAGGTGCGTGGTCGCGCCTTGTGCGGCGCCGAGGCGCGCGGCGTGCGCGAGCGCTTCGGGTGCGAGCCGCGGCGAGTCGAAGTAGCTCTTGTCGACGCGCCAGGCGTTCGTGAGATCGACGCGGCGCACGGCGAACGCCGCGCACGCCTCGATCACGCGCGTCACGGCCTTGGGCCGCGGCACCGCGAGCACGAGCTCGACGGGGAGCTGCGGCGGCGGCTCGCCGGTCAGCGTCAGGCGCAGCGCGATGCGCGCGCCGTCGTCGCCGATCACCTCGGCCGCACCGACGCCGCCGCCGATCACACCGGCGCGCACGATCGATCCGGCGCGCGCGCCGAGCACGTCGCGCACGTGACGCGCGCGCTCGCCGTCGATCGCGAACGCGCCGTCGCCGGCGAGCTCGGCGGGCTCGACGAGGAGCAGGTTCACGCGCGCAGTGTAACGCGGTAGGTTCCGCGTATGCCGTTCTTCCAGGACCCGCCGCGCCTCGGCAACCAGTTCGACGACGATCCGCTGCTGCCGTCGTGGATCGCGCGGCACGTGCCGGCCGTCGCGGACGAGCTGCGCGAGCTGGGTATGGTGTCGGCGGAGCTGTACTCGGCGCAGCTCGCGGATCTCGACAACGAGCCGCGGCTCGTGCAGTGGGATGCGTGGGGGCAGCGGATCGATCGGATCGAGGTGTCGCCGCTGTGGCGCGAGGCGCAGGTGCTCGCGGCGAAGCACGGCATGGTCGCCGCCGGGTACGAGCCGGCGCACGGCGAGCATGCGCGCACGCACCAGTTCGCGATCGTGCACGTCGTCGGCCCGTCGCTCGACACGTACTCGTGCCCGCTCGCGATGACCGACGGCGCCGCGCGCACCCTGCTCGCGAGCGGCAACCGCGAGCTGATCGATCACTACGTGCCGAAGCTGACGTCGCGCGATCCGGCCGTGATGTGGACGAGCGGCCAGTGGATGACCGAGCGCACCGGCGGTTCGGATGTCTCGCAGACCGAGACGATCGCGCGGCGCGACGGCACCGGCGATGGCTGGAAGCTGTACGGCACGAAGTGGTTCACGTCGGCGACGACCGGTCAGATGGCGCTGGCGCTCGCGCGGCCGGAGGGGAACCCCGAAGGGTCGCGCGGCCTCGCGTTGTTTCTCGTCGAGCTGCGCGACGCGCGCGGCCGGCTGCGCGGTATCGAGGTCAATCGCCTGAAGGACAAGCTGGGCACGCGCAAGGTGCCGACCGCCGAGCTGACGCTCGCCGGCGCGCCCGCGCGGCTGGTCGGCGCGCTCGAGGGCGGCGTCCGCCAGATCACGCCGATGCTATCGGTGACGCGCACGTGGAACGCGGTCAGCGCGGCGAGCGCGATGCGGCGCGGCCTCGCGGTCGCGAAGGATTACGCGCGCAAGCGGATCGCGTTCGGCGCCAAGCTCGTCGACAAGCCGCTCCACGCCGACACGCTCGCGATGTGCGAAGCCGAGTACGCGGGTGCGTTCTGCCTCGCGTTTCGCGCCGCGCATCTGCTCGGCGTGCTCGACCACGGCGGCGGCGAAGCTCCCTCCGCGCCGCAGGCGCGGAACTCTGGTTCCGAGCGAGGCGAAGCCGAGCGGCTCGCGCGCGCGCTCGTGCCGATCGCGAAGCTCGTCACGGGCAAGCAGGCGGTCGCGGTGACGTCGGAGGCGATCGAAGCGTGCGGCGGGGCCGGCTACATCGAGGACACCGGCCTACCGCGCATCCTCGCCGACGCGCAGGTGCTGCCGATCTGGGAAGGCACGACGAACGTGCTGTCGCTCGACACGTTGCGCGCGCTCGGCAAGGGCGGCGCCGCCGAGGCGCTCGCGGCGGAGGTCGAGCGGGCGTGCGCGGCCGCGACCGACGCCGGCCTCGCGGCGCCCGCGCGTGCCGCGCGCGACGCGCTGCACCACGCGGTGGCGTGGATCGGCGACGCGATGCGCGAGCCCGATCGGCTCGAGGCGGGCGCGCGCCGGTTCGCGCTCACGCTCGGCCGCACGCTCGAGCTCGCGCTGGTCTGCGAGCACGCGCAGTGGTGCCTCGGTCACGGTCATGGCGACGTGGCGGCCGCGGCTGCGCGCCGCTTCGCGCACAACGGTGTCGACACGATCGGCGACGCGAGCGCGGCGGACGCGAAGCTGCTCGCATAGTGAGAGCTCGGGAACCGGGAAGGTTCCCGATTCCCTATTCGCCCGAAGTCAGAGTCCCCGTCGCTTGACCTGCAGCGCGGTGCAGCCGACCTTCCTCGCATGGTCGCCGTCGAGTCGCGGATCGAGCAGGTCACCGTGTATGCGCGGGGTGCGCGCGTGCGGCGTGTCGCGAGCGTGCGCGCGCCGGGTGACGGCGTGGTGCGGCTCGTCGGCTTGCCCCTCGCGCTCGTCGACGACAGCGTGCGGGTCGAGGTCGATGGCGGGGCGATCGTCACCGCGGTGCGCGCCGGCCTCGACGTCGCCGGCGGCGCGGAGCCCGCGACCGAGGAGACGCCCGAGCTGCGCGCGGCGCGCCGGCGCCTCGTCCTCGCGACGACCGAGGCCGAGCGCGTGACGCGCGCGCTCGAGCAGCTGTCGGCGGCGCCGATCATCGCCGACGATCGCAAGGAAGTGCCCCCCGCGGCGTGGGGCGCGATCGTGTCGGCGCGGCGTGCGCTCGTCGAGCTGCGCGCGGCGCGCGAGCGCGGGTTGTACGATCAGCTCGCGGCCGCGAGGCGCGAGCTCGAGGATGCGCAACGCACCTACGAGGTCGCCGCCGAGCGCGATGCGCGCGCCGGTACCGCGCGTGCGGCCAAGCTGCACGAGCCGCGCAAGCACGTCGAGCTCGACATCACGGCGCGCGGCGATGGCGCGGCCGTGCTGCGCCTCGAATACCTGGTCTCGGCCGCGCGCTGGGCGCCGAGCTACATCGCGCGGCTCGACGGCGCGACGGCCGCCTGCGAGCTGCGCGCGGTCGTCGTCCAGTGCACGGGCGAGGACTGGAACGGCGTCGCGCTGCGGCTCTCGACGGCCGAGCCCGATCGGTTCGCCGAGCTGCCCGAGCTGCACCCGCAGAAGATCGGCCGCAAGCAGCCCGAGCCGGCGCGCCGCGGGTTTCGCGCGCCGCCGGCCGGCGCCGCCGAGCTCTATGCCGACTACGAGCGCGCGTTTCCGCGCCCGGCGTTCGCGCAGACGTTCGGCGCGGCGAGCGTGCTCGACGACTCGACGTTCGAAGGCCTCGCGCCGACCGCGCCGCCGATGGCCGATCTCGCGACCGAGGTCTGGGACGACGAGGATTCGATCCCGATGGACCGATCGCGCGCGCGCCGCTCGGAGCCCATGGCCGCGCGTGCACCGTCGCGTTCGGCGCCGCCCGCGGGCGCGGCGATGGCGATGCCGCCGCCGGCGATGGCGCTCGCCGGTCCGATGCAGGCCGCGATGCCGAAGTCGGCCGGCTATCTCGGGCGCGGCGGAGGTGGAGCGCCGCCCGCCGAAGAGTCCACGGACGACCATGCCGAGCTGTCCGCGCCGGCGCCGCCGCGGCTCGACTACGGCAACCTCGTGATGGCGCCGGCGAGCGCGACCGATCGCGGCCGGCTCGTCGCGGCGCGCCGGCCGGCGTGGGACGAGCTCGGGCCGCGCGTCGGCGCCGGCATCGCGATCGTCGAGCACCTCGCGCTGCCACCGGGCTGCACGAACGAATGGTCGCACGCGTACGACTACGCGTTCGCGGGCGACGGCATGGTCGACGTGCGCGCCGATGCCGCATGGCATTCGCTCGCGCTGACGTCGCGCACCGCCGCGGTCGCGTTGCGCCACGTCGCGGTGCCGCGCGAGCAACCCGACGTGTTTCGCCTCGCGACGCTGATGAACCCGTTCGAGGGTCCGCTGCTGCCCGGCCCGATCGACGTCTACGATCGCGGGCAATTTCTCGTCACCGCGCACGTCGAGATGACACCGCCCGCCGCGCAGGTCGAGCTCGGTCTCGGCGTCGATCCGCAGGTGAAGATCGCGCGCAACGTCGAGTTCCGCGAAGAAGCGGCCGGCATGCTGCGCGGCACGCTCAAGCTGGTCCACGCGATCACGATCGAGGTCGAGAACCTGTCGCCGCGGCCGGTCGACCTCGAGGTGCGCGAGCGCGTGCCGGTCGTGCGCGAAGGCGACGACGAGGTCGAGGTGGCGATCGGCCGCGTCGAACCGGCCTGGGAGCGGTTCACGCCCGATCCCGACGCGCCCGCCGACGACCGCCTGCGCGGTGGCTATCGCTGGCGCGTGCCGGTCGCGACCGCGAGCAAGCAGCTGCTGCGCGCCGGCTACGAGGTCAAGATCTCCGGCAAGCACGAGCTGGTCGGCGGAAACCGGAGGGAGCCGTGACCGCGCCGGTCATCGCGGTCACCGTGCTCGAGGACCGCGCGTCGGTCACGCGGCGGGGAGCGTTCGCGATCCAAGCGGGCCAGCAGCGCGTCGTGATCGAGCGCGTGGCGCCGGTGCTCGCCGACAAGACGCTCGCCGCGTCGGCGACGGGGGCGCGCGTGCTCGACGTGCGATGCGAGCGCTACGTCGCGCCGTGGCGCGAGGATCCGGAAGGCGTGAAGGGCCTCGGCGCCGAACGCGCGAAGCTGCTCGCGGCGCGCGAGGCGGCGCATGCGCGCGTGCGGCTCGCGGCCGGCGAGATCGCGGCGCTGCAGCAGCTGTCGGCGCGCGCGCTGCAAGATCTCGCGGTCGCCGCGACGCGAGGCTCGGCTCCCGATGGCGCGGCTCCGCAGCTCGCCGAGCTCGACGCGCTCGAGGCTGCCGCGCGCGCCCGCCGCGTCACCGGCGAGCTCGAGGACGAAGATCTGACGGCCGCGCTCGCGCGGCTCGACGCGCGCCTCGCGCGGGCCGAAGCCGAGGCCGGCGAGCAAGCGGCGCGGCTCGTGATCGATCTCGTCGCCGACGCGGCGGGCGAGGCGATCGTCACCGCGAGCTACGTCGTGCCGGGCGCGGCGTGGCGGCCGTATCACCGCGCGCAGCTCGCGCGGGAGGCGGGCACGCTCGACTGGCAGACCACGGCGTGCGTGTGGCAGGCGACCGGCGAGGACTGGATCGACGCCGAGCTGCACTGCTCGCTCGACCGGCCGTCGCTCGGCACCGAGCCGCCCGACCTCGACGAGGACGAGCTGCGCGCGCGCAAGAAGCCCGACCAGATCGTCGTCGAGGTGCGCGATCACGAGCAGCAGACGACCGGGCTCGGCGCCGCCGGCGCACCCGAGGTGCCGGGCATCGACGACGGCGGCCTGGGCCTGCGGCTCGCGGCCGGCAAGGTGACCGTGCGCGGCGACGGCATGCCGCACCGGCTCGCGGTCGGCGGATTTTCTGCGCCGGCGCAGCTGGCGCTCGTCGCGATCCCGTCGCGCTCGCCGTGGGTGCACCTGCGCGCGCGCGCCGCGAACACCGGCGCGACGCCGCTGCTCGCCGGCCCGGTCGATCTGATCCTGGCGGCCGGTTACGCCGGGCGCACCGAGGTCGGGTTCGTCGCGGCGGGCGAGCAGGTTCACGTCGGCTTCGGGCCCGAATCCGACGTGCGCGCGCATCGCACCGAGACACGCGAACGCGACGAGGCCGGCATGCTCGGCGGCTGGACGACGCAGACCGTGCGCGTCGCGGTGCGGCTGTCGAACCTCGGCGCGCACGCGCGCGCGGTGATCGTCACCGAGCGCGTGCCGGTCTCCGAGGTCGAGCAGGTGCAGGTGCAGACCAGCCCGGAGACCGCGTACCGGCTCGCGGGCGAGCCGCAGACCACGGTACGCCAGATCGACGAGCGCGGCATCGTCACGTGGACCGTCGAGCTGCCGCCGCACGGCCGGCGCGCCGTCACGCTCGAGTACAAGGTGAAGAGCCAGAAGCGCGTCGCGGGCGTGTGAGGTGAAGGACGCGATCGCGGACATGTTCGCGAACCGCGTGCGCAAGAACGCGCGCCATCTCGCGAAGTGGGCGCGCCGCACGGCCGTGACGTGCTGGCGCGTCTACGACCGCGACATCCCCGAGGTGCCGGTCACGCTCGACACCTACGCCGGCGCGCTCGTGCTCAACGACTACCGGCTCGAGCAAGACGACGACGCGTGGCTCGACGCGGTCGTCGCCGCGGCCCGCGCGGCGCTGGAAGGCGCGGAGCTGTTCGTCAAGCAACGCGAGCGCCGGCGCGGCCGCGCGCAGTACGACAAGCTCGCGGGCGAGGCAGCGTGGCGCGTCGTTACCGAAGGCGGCCACCGGTTTCGCGTCAACCTGTCCGATTACGTCGATACCGGATTGTTCCTCGATCATCGCGTCACGCGCGCGCGCGTCGCGGGCGAGGGCGGGGCATCGCTGCTGAACTTGTTCGCGTACACCGGCGCGTTCAGCGTGTACGCGGCGGCCGCCGGCGCGAAGACGACGAGCGTCGATCTGTCGAAGACGTACCTCGACTGGGCGCACGAGAACCTCGCGCTCAACCGGCTGACCGGCGAGCTCGTGCACGCCGACGTGCGCGCGTTTCTCGCCGAGGCGCGACGCGCGCGCCGCCGGTGGGACGTGGCGATCGTCGACGCGCCGACGTTCTCGAACTCCAAGCGCGCCGACCACGACTGGGACGTGCAGCGCGATCACGCCGCGCTCGTCGACGCGGTGCGCGCGGTCACCGGGCGCGTCGTGTGGCTCGCGACGAACCGCAAGCGCTTCAAGCTCGAGGCGCCCGGCTTCACCGACGAGACGACGGCGACGACGCCGCCGGATTTTCGCCATCGCCCGCACTTCGCGTTTCGATCCGAGCGCGCAACGCACGCATGACGGTGTCGACCGCGACCGCGACGCGTGGCGCGTGCTCGACGAGACCGCGCGCGATCGCGCGCAGGTCGCTGGCGTTCGGCGCGAGCAGCGGGCGGTGTGCGAGCATGCGGTGCAGCCGCTCGGTGATCGACGCCGGCGCGCGCAGGTCCTCGGGCACGCCGTACGCGCGCAGCCGCTCGAGCAGCGCGGCGAACCGCGGCGGCCCGTCGGGGTCGCGCCAGCGCACGCCTGCCGGATCGTGCGCGAGGCCGGCGAGGTAGCTGCCGCGGTATCCGGCATCGGCGACGAGCATGCCGTCGAGCAGGAGCTCGGTGCCGATGTGGCTCGCGGCGCGCCGCGGCCCGCGCGCGCAACCGCCGCGCTCCAGCCGGTCGTCGAGCTCGCGCATCAGCGCGAGCACCGGCGGCAGCGTGTGGAACGCGGCATCGGTCGCGTGGTGCAGGTCGATGCCGGCCGCGACGCCGGGATCGTCGGCGGGCGCGAGCCGCGCGCGGCACATCGTCGCGAAGTCGGGCAGCATCGAGCCGAGCGAGCCGGCCGCGTCGCCCAGGACCCAGCTCGCGACCGCCGCGTGCCCGAAGAAGTTCACGATTCTTGTTAGCATCTTCGCGTGGCATTCGTGATCGGGATCGATCTCGGCACGCAAAGCGTGAAGGCCGTGCGCTGCGACGAGGCGTTCCGCGTGGTCGCCGAGCATCGCGTGCCGATCGAGACGGCGCATCCGCGGCCGGGCTGGGCCGAGCAGCAGCCCGAAGCCTGGGTCGCCGCCGCGATCGAGGCGCTCGCCGCGGTCGGCACGGGCGAGATCGCCGCGATCGGCGTGGCCGGCCAGCTCGACGGCTGCGTCGCGGTCGACGCGAGCGATCGCGCACTCGCGCCCGCGCTGATCTGGCAGGATCGCCGGGCGACCGCCGAGGCCGCGCTCGCCGAGCCGGCGCGCGTGCACGCGATCACCGGCCAGGTCGCCGACGCGTCGCACATGGCGGCGAAGCTCCGCTGGCTGCGCGACCACGGCCCGCGCGCCGCGCGCTACCACCAGCCGACGAGCTACGTGGTCGCCCGGCTGACCGGCGCGCACGTGCTCGATGCGGCGCACGCGTCGACGACGATGCTCTACGACCTGGCGGCGCGCGCGTGGTCGCCCGAGCTGCTCGCCGCGTTCGCGATCGACCCGGCTTGGCTGCCGCGCATCGCGCCGGCGTGCTCGATCGCCGGCGAGCACGCCGGCATCCCGGTCGCGGTCGGCACCGGCGACGACTTCGCGACGCCGCTCGGCGCCGGC
>DASXCY010000115.1:0-54286 GCA_036490935.1 Kofleriaceae bacterium
TGACCGACGCGCTCGAGGAGATCGTCACGCTCGGCCCGCGCGCGGTCGTGATCACGCTCGGCGAAAAAGGCGCGATCGGCCGCCACGGGCAGCAGCTCGTGCGCTGCCCGGCGTTCCCGAGCGACGTGCTCGACGCGTACGGCGCCGGCTCGGTGTTTCACGGCGCGTTCGCGGCCGCGCTGCTGAGCGAGCTGCCGTTCGCGCGCTGCATCGAGCTCGCGGCGGCGGCGGCCTCGTTGTCGCTGCGGGAGCTCGGCCCGTGGAACGCGATGCCAAGCCGCGACGACGTGCTCGCGCTCGTGCGCACGCGGCGGTAGAACTCCGCATGCTCAAGCTCGCGCTCGCGTCGCTCGTCGTCGCCTCGACCGCCTACGCCCAGCCGGTCGCCAAGTGCTCCGAGGCCAAGGGCACCCCGCTCGTGCAGATCGATCACGAGGTGCGACCGGGCTCGAAGGGCTCCACCTCGCAGATCAAGGTCTTCGACGGCGGCGCGTGGACGATGACCGGCGCCGACGAGGCCGGCAAGCCGACAACCGAACAGAACGGCTGCCTCGACAAGACGGTGCTCGCGAAGCTCCGCGCCGACATCAAGGGCGCACCGTGGACGGTCAAGCACAACCGCGTGCACTGCATGATGGTCTCGAGCACGTTCACGGTGTTCTCGCTGAACGGCAAGGAAGTGTTCAAGGAGCTCGCCTGCAACCCCGACGCCCTCGACGATGCGAGCGCGAAGAACCTGACGGATCTGCAGGCCGTCCTGGTCGCGGCGCATGTGCCGGTGAGGTGACGACTTCGGACTTCGGACTTCGGACTTCGGACTTCCGGATTCGGGTCCGAAGTCCGAAGTCCGAAGTCCGAGGTCCTTACTTCTTCGGCCGCCCCAGATCGCTGCCTTCCAGCCTGAAATGCGCCTCGGCCGCCGCCATCTGCTCGGCTTCCTTCTTCGAGCGGCCGACCGCGCGGGCCCACTCGTCGGTCCCGATCGTCACCGCGACCACGAACCGCTTGTCGTGATCGGGGCCGAGCTGGTTGACGACGTGATAGGTCGGCGTCGCCTTGAGCCGTGCCTGCGCGGTCTCCTGTAGCCGCGTCTTGAAGTCGTAAAAGTTCTTGAGCTCGACGCTCGCGATCTTCGCGCCGAGCACGCGCTCGAGCAGCTCCCAGCCGGCGCTGTAACCGCCGTCGAGATAGACCGCGCCGATCAGCGCCTCGAAGCCGTCGGCGAGGATTCGCGGCTTCGTGCGGCCGCCGCTCTTCTCCTCGCCCTTTCCGAGCTGGATCCACGCGCCCAGGCCGAGCGCGCCGGCGACCTCGCTCAGCGCGGCTTCGCTGACGAGCTGCTGGCGGGTCACGCTGAGGTCGCCCTCGTGCGCGGCCGGATAGCGCGTCATCACGCGGTGGCTGACGACCAGATCGAGCACGGCGTCGCCGAGAAACTCGAAGCGCTCGTTGTCGTCGGGGCGCGGCTCCGGCTGCTCGTTGCACCACGACGGGTGGCGCAAGGCCTGCTCGAGGAGCGCGCGATCGGCGAAGTGATAGCCGAGGAGCGCCTCGAGCTCGGAGTAATCGGCCACGGCGGCATGATATCGTCAGAACCGGTGGAAGCGCTGCGCGAGCGTTTCGGCAAGTACCACGTGCTCGACAAGATCGCGCAGGGCGGGATGGCCGAGGTCTACAAGGTCAAGACCGTCGGCATCGCCGGGTTCGAGAAGGTGCAGGCGCTGAAGCGAATCCTGCCGCACTCGGCGCGCGAGGGCCGGTTCATCCGCAGCTTCATCGACGAGGCGCGCATCGCCGTCGAGCTCGCGCATCGCAACATCGTGCAGGTGTTCGACTTCGGCAAGGCCGATGGCGAGCTGTTCCTCGCGATGGAGCTGATCGAAGGCCGCGACCTGCGCACCGCGACCGCGCAGGCCAGCGCGCGCGATGTCGAGATCCCGATCGCGGTCGCCGCGTACGTGATCGCCGAGGTCGCGGCCGGTCTCGACTACGCGCATCGCAAGACCGACGTGTTCGGCACCGGCCTGGGCATCGTGCACTGCGACGTGTCGCCGTCGAACGTGATGCTGTCGAGCGACGGCTACGTCAAGATCCTCGATTTCGGAATCGCGCGCGCGACGTTCGCGGCCGCCCTCGAGCGGCGCCGCCTGCGCGGCAAGCCGCGCTACATGGCGCCCGAGCAGACGCTCGGCGAGCCGGCGACCGCGGCGAGCGACGTGTTCGCGCTCGGCATCATCGCGTGGGAGCTGCTCACCGGCATGCCGCTGTATCGCGCCGGCGATCTCAAGGCGATCCTCGAGGCGGTGCGGCGCACCACCCCGCCGCGCGTCGACCGCATGAACCCCGAGGTGCCGGCGGAGCTGGCCGACGCGATCGCGATCGCGCTGCAGCGCGAGCCGCCCGCGCGCGGCACCGCGGCGGATCTGGGCGCCGCGTTCGCGCGCACCGCGCTCGGCGGAGGTGCACGCGCCCTCGCCGGCTGGCTCGCAGAGCTCGACGCGCGGCAGTCGGCGCAGGAGCTGGCGCTGCCGCGCGAGAGCACGTCGCTGAGCGTGCCGCCGGTGCCGGCCGCGCGCGCCGCGGAGCCGCCGATACGGCCTTCGGCGCGGTCGCTGACGGCGTCGCTGACCAACGTGCCGCCGCCCGACGGCCCGGTCGGCGACGGCACGCCCGGGTTTCGCGAGGCCGCGGCGGAACGCGCCGCGACCGCGACGTCGCCCGCGTATCAGCCGGCGATGTTCGGCGACCGCGATCCGACGGCGAGCGTGTCGGCGACGGCGCCGCGCTGGGGAATCGATCCGACCGCGAGCGCGACCGCGACCTCGACCGGCGCGTGGGGACCCGAAGGCACGGTCGCGGGCGTCGCGCGGCTGGCCGACGCGATTCCAGGCCTCGCGCGCGCGGTGACGCCGCTGCCGTTCGCGCCCGATTCCGAGGTCGTCGAGGGCCCGGCGACCGAGCCGTTCAAGCGGCCGTCGTACGAGCAGCTCGTGCCGGCGCCGGGCGCGAGCCCGTTCGCGACGCGGTTCGACGACGACGAGCAGACGCAGCTCGGATTCTCGATTCCGTCGCTGCCGTCGGCGAGCGCGGTCGACCTCGTCGTCGACGCCGACGCACCGCCGGCTGCCGAGCCGCCGCCCGACGAGCCGATCGACGACGAGCTCGCGGCGGCCGAGCCCGCGGTGGTCGCGGAGCGCCGGCGCACGGTCGTCGTCGCCGCGCTGCTCGACGTGCCGGCGCAAGCCGATCGCGCGTCGCTCCGGCCGATCGCGCGCGCGCTCGGCGAGCTCGCGTACCAGCGCGGCGGCGTCGTGCTCGGGCTCGAGGACGACGCGCTCGCGATCGCGTTCGGCCTCGAGGTCGCTGGCGAGGACGACGTCGCGATCGCGATGGGCTGGGCGCTCGACGCGGCGGCGCTGGCGCGCGATGCCGTGCAGGAGGCGGATGGCCCGGCGCCGCGGCTGCGGGTCGGCGCGCGCGCCGGCGTCGCGACGACAGGCGCGCGGGTTCCGGCCGAGGCGATCGACGAGGCGCGCGCGCTCGCGCGCGAGGCGAGCCCCGACCGGCCGATGTTCGTCGGTACGGCCGGCCGCGTGACGAGCGGGCTGTACGAGCTGCGCGAGGTCGCCGCGCCGCGGCGGGTCGCGCGCCGCAGCCGGGTGATCGAGGTCATCGGGCCGCGCGGGTTCGGCGAGCGCGAGCGCGACCGGCTCGAGCGCAGCGGCAAGTTCGTCGGCCGGACCGCGCAGCTCGCCGAGCTCGACGCGTGGTTCCAGCGGGCGATCGCCGCCGATCGCCGCCTGACCGCGCTGGTCACCGGCCCGGTCGGCACCGGCAAGAGCCGCCTCGTCGCGGAGTGGATCGCGCGGCGGCGCGCGACCGGCGCACCGCTGCGCGTCGTGATGGCCGCGGCGAGCCCGGCGAGCCGGCACGCGCCGTTCTCCGCCGTGATCGAGGTCTACCAGGCGGCGCTCGGCGTTCCGCCGGCGCGCGGGCGGACGGCGCGCGCGCACGTCGTGCAGCGCCTGCTGCACGTGCTGCACGAGGCCGGCGTGCCCGAGGAACGCGCGCGCGCCATCGCGACCGATCTCGATCGCGCGATGGAGCTGCGCGACGGCGCCGCGATCGGCACGCCCGAGGCGGCCGACCTGCGCCCGCGGATCTCGGCCGGGCTCGCCGCATTTCGCGCGGCGGTCGCCGATCGCGGCCATCCGCAGCTGAGCGTGATCGAGGACGTGCACCTCGCCGACGGCGCGAGCCTCGAGGTGTTGCGCCACGCGCTCGCGGGCGGCGCGGCGCGCGGGCCGGAGCTGTTGCTGTTGACCGCGCGCCCGGAGGGGCCGGCACCGCCCGCGGTCGATCTCGTGCTGCGGCTCGCCGATCTCGTCGGCGGCGAGCTGCGCACGCTGATCGCCGACCGGCTCGGCGACGCGGCGACGCCGCTCCACATCGCGGCGGTGATCGCGCGCGGCGGCGGTAATCCACTGTTCGTCGAGGAGCTCGCGCAGGCCGTGCGCGATGCCGGGCCGGCGCCCGACGACGTGCCGGCGAGCGCCCGCGACGTCGTGCTGTCGCGCGTCGATCGGCTGACGCCGAAGGCGAAGGCCGTGCTCCGCTACGCGGCCGTGCTCGGCGGCACGCTGCGCGCGCGCCTGCTCGAGGAGCTCGTCGGCGACGACGACTCCGACATCGCGTCGGCCGCGGTGGATGAAGCCGTCGAGGCGGGATTCCTGGCGCGCGCGTCGGATGCCGAGCTGGTGTTCGCGCGCGGCCTCGTGCGCGAGGTCGTGTATGACGCGATGCAGCTGCGCGCGCAGCGCGATGCGCACGCTCGGGTCGGCAAGCTGCTCGCATCGCGATTCTTCGCCGGGCGCGACGAGCCGCCGGCGGCGATCGCCGACCATCTCGAGCGCGGCGGCGAGCTCGCCGGCGCGGCCGCGTTCTGGCTTCGCGCGGGGCGGCTCGCGCTCGGCGCCTTCGATGCCGACGCCGCGGTCGCGCAGTTCACCCGCACGCTCGCGCTCGAGCACGAGCTCGGCGAGCTGCCGCCGACCGCGACGTCGCGCACGCGCCGCCGCGAGGCGCTCGCGGGCCGCGAGCAAGCGCGCCGGCTGCAGGGCGACCTCGCGAGCGATGCGAGCGACCTCGACGAGCTCCAGGCGCTGTGCGAAGGCGAGCCCGCCCGGCTCGCCGACGTCGCGACGCGGCGCGCGCAGCGGCTGTTGCGCGCCGGTGACTTCCAGGCGGCCTCGGTCGCGACGGTCGTCGCCGAGGACTATGCGATCGCGGCCGGCGACCAGCGCATGCACGGCGAGGCGCTGCGCGTGCACGGCGAGGTGCTCGAGCGCGTCGGCCGGTTCGACGAGGCGCTCGCGGTGGTCGCGACCGCGGCCGAGCTGTTCGCGCGCGAAGGCGCCATCTCCGAAGAGATGCAGGCGATGATCGGCCGAGGTCGCATTCACCTCATGCGCGCGCATTACGAGGCCGCGCGCGATGCGTATCGCCCGGTGCTCGCGCGCATCGAGAAGACGGGCGATCCGTGGCTCGAGCGCGTCGCGACCGCGCACGTCGCGATCATCGAGATGTGCCTCGGCAACTTCGAGCTCGCGATGACGTCGGCGCAACGCTCGCTCGAGCTGTGCCGGCGTTACGGCGATCGCGCGCGCGAAGGCGAGGCGCTGTCGGTGGCCGGCATCATCTTGCTGCAGGTCGGGCTCTACGATCGCGCGGCGGCGCAGTTCGCCGAGGCGCTCGAGTTGCTGTCGCGCACCGCCTCGCGCTGGAGCCGCGCCGACTGCCTGATCTACGCCGGCGCGTGCGAGCTGCGCAGGGGTCGGACCGGCGGTGCGGCGATGATCGACGAAGCGCTCGGCGAGGCGCGCCGGCTCGGCGCGCGCTACCTCGAAGCGAACGCGCTGATCACGCGCGCGAGCGCCCGCCTGCACGCGAACGACCCGGCCGCGGCCGCCGAAGACGCGGCGGCCGGCGCGGCGGTCGCACGCGCGGCGACGCTGGTCGGCTACGAGATCCAGGGCCTCGTGCGCCAGGGACTCGGCCTCGTGCGCGATCCGCGCGGCGGCCGCGTCGCGGAGGCCGGCGACCTCGTGCACCGCGCGCTCGCGCTGTTCGACCAGCAGCGCTTCCTCGAAGGCAGCGAAGCCGAGGTCTACGCCGGCTGCGTCGAGATCCTGGTCGCCGCCGGCGCCCCCGATCGCGCCGCGCTCGTGCGCGCTCGCGGCCGCGCCGAGGTCGAGCGCAAGCTCGGCGCGATGACCGACCCCGAGTGGCGCGACTCGTATGCGGCGCTGCCCGAGTGCCGCGCGCTGCGCGAATGAAGACCAGATTTACCGCCAAGGCGCCGAAGAGCAGGCCCGGGTCTCGTCTGATGGCGAACCCCGGCGTCGTGGCGGTGATTCCGGGCGCGGGATCAGCGGGCGATCCAGCCGCCGAACAGCACGCGGTCGGAGGCGTAGATGACGGCGGCTTGTCCGGGCGCGGCGACGGTCGGCTCGGACAGCCGGATACGCGCTGTCCGGTTGTCCGGGTCGGTCCGGACTTCGGCCACGATCGGCTGTCCGCGATGCCGGACCTGGACGTGGCCGGACAGAGTTGTCCGGGGTTCGGACAGCCACCGGATATCGTGGAGTGAAAGCTCGTTCCGCTCGGCGGACACGCGCGGACCGACGCGGACCTCGGCGCGCGCCGGATCGATCGCCGTGACGTAGAGCTTGTCCCCCCGGGTCGCCGTGGTCAGGTTGCCGAGCCCGCGGTGCTGGCCGACCGTGAAGCGATGCACGCCGTCGTGGTGGCCGACGACGGCGCCGCCGTCATCGACGATCGCGCCCGCTCGCGGCCGTCGCGTCACCGCCGCGCGCGCGACGAAGCCAGCGTGATCGCCGTCGGGCACGAAGCAGATCTCTTGCGATTCGGCCTTGCGCGCGTTCGGCAGGCCGAGCCGCACCGCGTGCTCGCGTACCTCGTCCTTGGTCATCGCGCCGAGCGGGAACTGCACCGCGTCGAGCTCGTCGCCCGGCATCGAGAACAGGAAGTACGACTGGTCCTTGCCGGCATCGCGGCCGCGATACAGCGCGCCGTCCGCGATGCGCGCGTAGTGCCCGGTGACGAGCACGTCGGCGCCGACCGCCCGCGCGCGCGAGAGCAGCGGCGTGAACTTGATGTGCTGGTTGCACTTCACGCACGGGTTCGGGGTCTCGCCGGCGAGGTACGCTTCGACGAAGTCCTCGACGACGGCCGCGGTGAATTCCGCCGACAGGTCGATCACGTGATGCGGGATGCCGAGGTACGCGCACACCGCGCGCGCGTCCTCGAGATCGCGCGGCCCGCAGCACCGGCCCTCGGCGGCCGGCCCCGCGTCGTGCAAGCGCATCGTCATGCCGACGACGCGCCGGCCCTGCTCGACGAGCAACGCGGCCGCGGTCGCGCTGTCGACCCCGCCGGACAGCGCGGCGACGACGAGCGTCTCGGACCCCGAAGCCATGACCCGACGATCTAGCACCGTTCGGCCGCCGTGGTACACGGTCGCAGATGCCGGGTGGACGCTGCGAGCTGACCGCGACAGAGCTCGACGAGGCCGGTTATGGCGTCGGCACCAGCGACGGGCGGCGCATCCACGCGGTCGACCTGTTGCCCGGAGAGCGCGCGGAGATCGCGATCGATCACGAGAGCCCGCACAAGCCGGAGGCATGGGGCCGCGTCGTCCGCCGGCTCGGGGCGGCCAGCGCCGAGCGCGTCGAGCCGCACTGTCCGGCATTCGGACGATGTGGCGGATGCACCTGGCAACACCTCGCCTACCCCGCGCAGCTCGCGGCGAAGCACCGGCGCCTCGCCGAGGCGCTCGCCGGCGTGCCGGCCGTGCGCGCCGGGACCGTCGCGATCGCGGACGTACGGCCGTCGCCCGACCAGCTCGGCTACCGCAACAAGGGCAAGTACGTGGTCGGCCGCGCCGGCGACCATGTCGTGCTCGGCGCCTACGCCCCGCGCAGCCACGTCGTGGTCGACACGATCGGGTGCCGGGTCGTCGCGTCGATCGTCGACGAGATCGCGACCTGGGTGCGCGGCGCGGCCGACCGCGCGCAGCTCGTCCCGTACGACGAGGCGACGCGGTCGGGCGAGCTGCGTTACGTCGTCGTGCGCGAGGCCGGCGGCGATGTGCTCGTCGCGCTGATCGTCGCGACCGGCACGCCGCGCGGCAAGCTCGAGAAGGTCGCGAACGCGCTGGCGCGTCACCCGGCGGTGCGCGGCCTCGTCGCGATCGCGAACGACCGCCGCGACGGCGCGATCGTGCCGTCGGGGTCGAGTGGGCAGGTCCTGCTCGGTCACGGTCACCTCGTCGAGCAGCTCGCGGGCGTGCCGGTCGCGGTCGGCGCGTCGGAGTTCCTGCAGGTCAACCGGGCCCAGGCCGCCGCGCTGTACGCGCGCGTCGCCGAGCTCGCGCTCGCCACATCCGCCGGCGCGCCACGCGTCGCGGTCGAGCTGTACGCCGGGCTCGGCGGCATCGGCCTGCACCTCGCGCGTGCCGGCGTGCGTGTCGTCGCGGTCGAGATCGATCCCGACGCGGTCTCGCAGCTGCGGCGTGCGGCCGAGCGCGCGGGGCTACCGCTCGAGGCGATCGCCGGCGACGCGGCGGCGCTCGGGCCCGAGCTGCGCGCGCGCCTCGGCGCCGCACCAGGCATCGCGATCGTCAACCCGCCGCGCAAGGGCCTCTCCGACGGCGCGCGCGCGTTGCTCGTCGAGCTCGCCGCGCCGACGATCGTGTACGTCAGCTGCGGCCCCGACTCGCTCGCGCGCGATCTGAGCGCGCTCGCCGACGACGGCTACGCGCCCGACGCGATCGAGCCGTTCGATCTGATGCCCGGCACCGCGCAGGTCGAGACGATCGTGCGGCTGCGCCGCGCCTAGCGAAGATCAGCTTCGAGCGGCACGGTCACGGTCCCGCCGTCGACGGCATGCACGGAGCGCACGACGTGGCGATGCCCGGCGCGCAGATCGACATCGATGCGGAGCTCGCCGTCGCTCGCCGGCAGCACCGCCTCGAAGCGGACCGCGCCGATCGCGTGGCCGTCGAGCGCGTTGCGATGAAACTGCGCGACCTCGCCGCCGTCGATCCACAGCTCGGCATCCACCGCGCGCACGTCCGCCGCCGCCGCGCCGAGATCGAGCACGAACGTCGCGTGCGTCTGCTGGTGCTTGTGACACGACTGCCACGCCATCCCCGCGATCGCGAGTCCGAACGCGATCGGCGCGATCCGCCGCCGGAACAGGTCGTACCTCGTCACGCCTGCGTTCTAGCACGCGCGGCACAGCCTGGCTCGGTGCTACCGGCGTCGGCCCATGTCAGGGATGGATGGGACAGGCGTAACCGTTCGCCGTCGCGCTGCCCGTGTCGACCATCGCGGGCTGGTCCCCCAGCGTCTCGATGTCGGTTCCGTTCACGCGGTCGTGCCCGGTCGTCGGCGGCACGTGGTCCCACCGGTTGCCCGCGAACGGCAGCGGACGATCGGTATGGACCGCCGGGGCGATCTCGATGTCGAAGCCGGCGGCGCTCGCGCGCTCGCTGCGGTTGCACGCGAAGGTATTGCCCCCCGGATCGCCGGCGCGGCCGAAATCGACCGGCGACGCGCCGAGGAGCATCGTGCCGCGCAGCTCGATGCCGACGTCGTTGCGCACGATGCTGTTGTGGCGCGCCCGCGCGATCGACGGATAGCTCGGCGGTTCTTGCTCCGCGGGATCGAGGAGCAGCGCGGCCGAGCGCGACGACGATCCGACGTTACCGAAGAAGGAGTTGCCGTCGAGCTCGTCGATGCGCGCGACGTCGCGCAAGCCGACCGCGAACCACGTCATGCCCTGAAACCGGTTGTCGTCGACGACGACGTGCGCGATCGTCGGCGTCGTCCGGTCGGCCGGATGGCGCGTGATCAGGAGCCCCGAATCGCCGTCGACGAACGTATTGCGCCGGATGGAGATGTCGCGCGTGCAATCCCAGACGTTGATCGCGTTCGCACGGCCTTCCGGGTTGCGGATCGCCTCGAACAGGTTGCCGCCGGCTTCCGTGCCGTCACCGACCTCGACGCGCACGGGCACCATGTCGCCGCGATCGCCGCAACCCGTGGTCCACAGGCCCGTGTACGAGCCGCGCACGATCGAGCCGACGAGCGCGAGGTTGCAGCCGTCGTGCTCGTCGTCATGCTTCGCGGTCGCGACGATCGCCTGATCGAACCCCGGTCCGATCGTCAAGCCGCCGAGCTCCGTGTTGGCCGCCGGCGGCGCGGCCGCGGTGAAGTCGATGAGGTTGCCGCGATCGCAGACGACTCCGAAGCGGCCGTAGTCGGGCTCGTGCGTCTCGCCTTCGATCGACAACGCGTGCAACTCGACGCGGCCGTGCGCGTCGCCGATCTCGAACGCCGCCGACACCGCGCGCAGCGGCCCGTACGGCCAGCTGACCGTGCCGCTGCCGACGACACGCGTCACCTCGCGGCCCGCGCCGACGATCGCGACGTCGCCACGCACGATCAGCGGGAAGCGCTCGCCGAGATCGCGATCGTAGCGGCCGGCGGCGACGTGGATCGTCGCGTGCTCGCGGCGCGGACCCACCAGCGCATCGCTGATCGTGCGAAACGGGCACGCGGTCGTGCCGTTGCCGCCGGTGCGCGCGTCGGCGGCGACATAGAGGTCGGCACCGCCGGGCGCCGGACACGCCGAACCGCGCGCCGCTTTCGACGTCTGGCAGGTCGAGTGCGCGGCGAAGCCCGCACCGGCGCCGACGACCACCAGCGATGCAAGCCCGACGCGCCAGCGCGCGATCGGTCGGTGCCGCACCGCTTCGAGCAGCGCCGACATGCTCGGCCAGCGCTCGTCGCGATCGCGCGCGAGCCCGCGGCGGAGCGCCGCCTCGAGCGAGCGCGGAATCGCCCGAGCGCCCGCGCGATGAGCGCCCGGCTCCAGCGAACGCTCGCGCGCCGAGCCGTCCTTGAACGGCCGCTCGTCGTACAGCGCCTCCCACGCCGACGCGCACCACGCGAATTGGTCGGCGCGGCCGTCGACGGCGACGCCTTCGAATTGCTCCGGCGCCATGTACGCCGGTGTGCCGACGATGCCGGTCACGGCGGCCGCGCCACCGAGATCGGCCGGTGCGCGGCCGAGCCCGCCGACGACACCGAAATCGGCGACGCGAGGTCGCCCGTCGAGGCCGACCAGGACGTTGTCGGGCTTGAAGTCGCGGTGCACGAGCCCCGCGGCATGCGCCGCGGCCAGTCCGTCGCCCGCGGCGACGTACAGCGCGACGATCTCGAGCCAACCGCGCGGCTTGGCCTCGAGCCACTCGCGCACCGTTCCGCCCGCGACATACTCCATCGCGATATACGGGCAACCGTCGATCGCGCCGATTTGATAGATCGTGACGACGTTCGGGTGCGAGAGCCGAGCGAGCGCGCGCGCTTCTTGCGCGAGTCGCTTGAGCACCTCGGGCGTCGCGGCGCGGCCGATCTTGATCGCGACCTCGCGGCCGAGACGCTCGTCGCGCGCGAGATAGACGAGGCCCATGCCGCCGCGGCCGAGCACGCGTTCGATCCGATATTGGCCGTCGAGGAGCGTGCCGATCTCGAGCGAGGCGGTGAACGCGGCGTCCGCCGGCGTGGCGACGATCGCGCGCAGCAACGAGTCGCCGACCGCGCTGTCGCCGACGAGCCGGCTGTCGTCATCGCTGCCCGCCACCATGCAAGGTCTAGTCGAACGACCGTGTGGACACGTCGTCGTCGGGCTGCGCTCGGGCCGCGGCACGGAGCTCGTCCTTGACGCGCTGGTAGCGCTTGCGCAGCGCCGTCGCTCGTCGCGCCAGGGTCGCATCGTCGAGCGGCTCGTCGACGTCGGCGAGGGCGCGCGCGATGTCCTTCCACTCGAACCGCCGGGTGATCCGCAGCACGAGCAGCATCTGATCTTCGGGATCGAGCCGAGCGCGCAGTTGTTCGATCCGCGCGCGCGCTCCGGTGCGCAGGTACTCGGCCGTTCGCGTCCGCACGTTTGCGGCGGCGATCCGCACGCTCTCGATCTCGCTGATGCCGAGCACCTCGCCGCCGCGGCGACCCGCGCGCAGCGCGGCACTGCGCGCGTGGCGGGCGAGCGCGTAACACCACACCCGGAGGGTCGACTCGCGACGGAACCGCGGCAACCCGCGCCACACGCTCTCGCAAAAGAGCGAGAACGCATCGTCGACCATCACGGGATCGCGAAGCAGCGTGTGGAGGTACCGGACGATCTCGGGCCCGTAGCCGTCGATCGTGCCGACCACCGCGCGCTCCCACGAGCCAGCGTCCATGTCGTCGAGCACCCGTCGTTCGAGCTGCTCGCGATCGATCGCCCCGACCACCGAAGTACCCTACCCCAATCTGATACCTCACGGCGCGGCACGACACGCGGGGTCATTTGCACCATCCCGCTTGCCCGCGGCGTTACACCTGAAGCGTCGCGCGCAGCGACGTCGACCCGCGCTGCAGGAGACCGAGCAGGCTGCTAACCGACAGCTTCGTCTCGCCGGCGTACGCGACGTTGACCTGGGCGAGCGGGAACGTCGCTTGATCGGCGGAGCCGAGCAACTTGAACACCTCGCGCAGCGACCAGTCGCCGAAGCACGGGCCCGCCGGCGCCGGCTGACCGCACATCTGATCGAGCTGGCCCACGGTCGTCCACACGCCGCGCAGCCCGATGCCGAGGTACACGAGCTTCGCGCGCCACAGGCTGGCGATCAGGTACTTCGCGTAGAACGCGGTGTACCAGCTCGCCGACGCGTGCGCCGGCAGCGCCGGCAGGCTCACCTGTGCCACCGGCGGTGGCGGGAATGCCGGGCCGCCGGCGCCGGGAAACGCGTAGTCCGGATAGCTAGCGACCGACGGCTGGGCCTGGCCGTAGCCCGCGACGAACCCGGTGTAGCTGCACAGCGCGCCGTACGGCCGCGAATAGTCCGACGCCGGCGCGCTCGAGCCGCCGTTCCGCGACAGCGTGAAGTAGTCGAAGCCGTTGGGCGTCGTCGTGCCGCACGGCACCGACCACGACGACACGCCGCCGTTCGCGCTCGCCGGGATGGTCTGATCGGGCGCGACCGGGAGCAGATCGCCCGGCGCCGGCGGCGCGATGTTGACGATGCCCGCGCGGATCTGGTCGTGATACCAGAGCAGGTTGCCGGCGAAGTTGTTGCCGCCGACGAAGTCCGGGATCGTCGCGCCGTCGTTCGGGAAGCTCGCGAGCACGGCGCCGCAGATCACGAGGTAGTAGTAGACGGCGGCCATCGACTGCTGGAGCACCCACGTCGGATTGAACGCGCAGTTCGGCGGCACGCCCTCGACGCTCGTCGGTCCGAAGCTGTTCGTGAACGTCATCATGCTCGTGTCGAACGCCGGCAGGGGCTGGCCGGAGCCGGTGTACGGGTTCATGTCGTTCACGATGCCGTCGCCGAGGTCGAGCCAGTCGGCCTTGTCGAACGCCTTGGTCGTGCCGGCGTACGTCCACGGGTTCGCCGGCTGAAACAGCGGCAGGTCGCCGGCCGGCAGCCACCAATACGAAGTCGGCCGCGACGTCGCCGGCGTTCCCGACGGCCCGCCGCCCAGCAGCGTGAGCACCGCGGCGCGCGCGTAGATCTGGTAGTTCTGCGCCTGCCCGACGTCGGCGAGCGGTAGGCCCGGCGACTTCACGAAATCCGCCAGCTCGCCGAGCACCGACAGCGAGCCGTTCGGGCCGGTCAGCACCAGCTCGAGCTGGGTCGCGTTGTCCTTGAGCTGGCCGCCGGCGATCCTCGCCTGGACCGCCGCGAGCTGCTGCTCGACGTCGTTCTGGAACGCCGAGATCTGGTTCTGCAGGTCGGTCAGCGTTGGCCCGGTCGCCGCCGCCGCCGGATCGATGAGGCTGATGATGCCCTCGGCGACGCTCACGACGGTGCCGAGCGGCGGCAGCATCTTGGTGATCTGATCGATGCCGAAGTCGACGGCGGCGACCACGGCCTTGCCGTCGCTCGACATCTGCGCGTTCGCCGTCAAAGTCGCGACGAGGCCGCTCATTGCAGCGCGACCAGGATGGGGACGAGGTCCTGCCCAGCCGCCAGCGGGCGGAGGGCCTTGCCGATGATCGCGCCGTGCGCGCGCGCCGGGTCCGACGCCTTCATCGCGTGGCCCGGGGTCGGCGACGTCGTCAGCAGATCGCCGACCGCGATCGCGCCGTGGCTCGCGTCGACCTTGCACGCGACCTTGCCGACCAGCGCGATCGGCAGCCGACCCGGGACCGGCCCGCCGCGGCGGTCGAGCGTGATCGCCGGCCGATAATCACCGGCGCCGGACACCACGCCGGCTGCCCGACGGTCGTACGCGACGCTGCACAACACGAGCGCCCCGGCGTCGTCGAGCACCATGACGTCGCCCGGCGCGGCGAGCGCGCAGACGTCGAAGTCCTCGGCGCAATCGGCGTTCACCAGCACGACGTCCTGCGCGCTCAGCGGACCGGTGACCGTGACCGCGCCGACGAAGTGGCCGGCCTCCGGCGCCTGCGCGAAGATCCCGATGCCGCTGGCGTTGTACGCGGCGATCGCGCCCTGCATCAGCAGCGGCTCCTTCTGGCCGGGCGGCACGACGTGCACGGAAATCACCGGTTGCGCGCCCGACGTCGTGATGACGAGCGTGCCTTCCGCGCTCAGCATCGCCGGCGTCTGCTTGAGCGCCGCCACGCCGGTGTTGACGGCCGACTTCAGCGTGCCGGCGCTCGGCGTGACGTCCGGCGTGGGCGGAGGTGCGGGTGTGGTGGGTGCGGATGCGGGTGCGGATGCGGGCAACGCACCCGCGGGCTTGATGGGCTCCATGCCGTGTAGTGGCGCCTCCCGTCGAGTGTGACCGAAGCAGCTTCGCGATCCCGAAGTCCAAGATCACGACGTGCAGCTCGTCGCCGTCGCGCTCGACGAGAAAGACGTTGTCGGGCTTGAGGTCGCGGTGCACTACGCCGCGCCCGTGCGCGAGCTGGATCCCGTTGGCGATCTGGCAGAGGAGGCGCAGCGCGAGATGGATCCCGAGGCGACCGCGCTCGGCCATGAAGCGGCCGAGCGTCGATCCTTCGAGGTAGTCCATCAGCATGTACAGCGACGCGCCGTCGGGCAGCGTGCCGAAGTCGTGCACGCCGATGATGTTGCGGTGCTTGAGCGTCGCCGCTGCTCGGGCCTCGTTGGTGAAACGCTGCCGGATCTGCGCATTCTGCGCGAGCTGGCCATGCAGCACCTTCAGAGCGCGCTTGACCGGGATCGAGGAGTGGTCACAGGCGAACACCGCGCCCATGCCACCCTCGCCTAGGAGCGCGACGATCCGGAACTCCCCAACCCTCGTTCCGATCAGCTCTCCCGCTGGCGCCACCATCGCGGACCACGATTCTCTCGCGGCGGGGAGCGCGCGTCCACAGGTCCGACCGGGTCGGAGCTGATGCAAAATGAAGCAGTAGTACGTGTCCCCCACAGTTCGCGTGAGCTGGGTCCATGAAACGCGTGTGAAGTCACGTCGACGGGGCGCGCGCAGACTGCGCACCCATCGAAGCTCATCGCATCGAGCAGGCGCGAGATGCACGTCCGACTTGCGACGAACTTTGTTGCGGTAGCTTCCGATGGCTCACGCGACCCGAGCGTGAGTTGATGGCTATGCGGCTCGCCGAATCTGGTCTCGGAGCGTTACCGCAAGCCTTCGGTGATCCGGCTACGCGGGATCGAGTGCAGCGCTTGGAGCACCTTGTACATGCCGGCGAGCGCCGCCGCCTCGAGGTTGCCCCGATCGCCCGCATGCGCCAGGTTGGCGTAGTTCACGAGCTCGTCGGCCGACATCGACTTCGTGGCGCTCTCGTCGATCTTGCCCTTCTCGTCTACGTAGAACTTCTCAAAGCCCAAACCGAACACTTGGACCGAACGGGCGATCGGAAGGTCCGCAAGGCTTCCCTTCTGCTGCTGGATGTTCGCCAGCACCGCATCCGTCTGATACGCCAGGTACGCGTCTCGGAACGTGATGTGCTCGGCGCTCGGGCCATTGGCGGTAAGCGAGACCTCGCAGATGCCGTACGGTGCATCGAGCGCGGACCCTGATGGCCGCTTCGACGGGTCGCCAGCGTACTGGCCCGAGTTCTTGCCGTACACGACCCAGCCGTCGACGAGGCGACTAGTCATCTCGTCCTTGATGCCCGTCTTCAAGTCCTCCGTGAAAGTGGCCGAGAGTGCCTGTAAGGCCGACACCGGCATCCGTAGCAGCTTCCCTGTCGCGGCCGCGCTGTAGTTGGCCACCGTTGCATCCATGTGCGAACGCGTCTTGTTCTCGGCGACCTGGAAGTACATCGTCTTGACGCTCAGCTTCTTGTCGGGCTCGTGCTCGTTGCCTTCCTTGCCCTCTTCTTCTTTCGGAGCGCCGACCACCTTCGTCGTCGGCTTGATCGCGCCCTTCGCGGCGTCCTTGACGCTATCGGCGAGGGTGTCGATCATCGCGTGCCCGAGGTTCTCCTCTTCCGCGCCATCGCCCTCTTCCCCGCCGCCCTCTTTCCCGCCCACGTGAACCTTCGGCATCTTCATCATGTTCTTGATGAGCGTCCCGACGGCGCCGGTGGCGGCCGTGATCGCGAAGTCGAGCGCCGCGTCGGCGAGGACCTCGAGCATCTCTGGCGCCTTCGGTGCCGCAGGCTCGCTGATCACATCGCGAGCGGTCTGGAGGCCGCTGTGCATCGCGTTCGCGACCATATAGCCGAAGCTCTGGATCTGCGCGATCAGCTGCTGGCGGTTCTGCGGCTTGTCGGCGGTCTGCTCGCCCGAGTTGAGCATCCCGGCATTCGGATCTTGCGTCTGCGTGTTGGGCGTGGCGCCCGCGATCGCGGCGTCGTCGTAATACGTGTTGGCGCGATACCGCGGATTCTCGCCACCGGCCTGGCGGATCCTGTCCTCCCCGTCGAAGACCGCATCGAGATGAGCGCTTTGCAGCGACACCTTGTGGCGACGCGCGACGACGAACAAGATCTGCAACTGCGCGTCGAGCTTCTGCAAGAGATCGGTGACCTGCCCGACATCGCCCGGGTCGCGCTCGAGCGCGGTCTGCACGCCGGGCATGCGCCCGGCGATGTACTCGGCTGCCGAGCTGATGATCCGGTTCGCGCCGGCGAACGAGTGATCGACGTCGCCACGAAGCGGCGCGACCACGGACGTCGTGTCCGCAACGAACGTCTTCAGCACGCCGACGCTCGAGGTCGGAGCCTGCTTCGGCAGCGGAGCGGCGGCCTTCTTGTTGTTCGTGTCGAGGTCACCTAGCAACGCGGGGGTGTTGGACTGATCGTTGCCGACAACCTGATCATGTGGATGGGACATGCGGGCCGACTCCTTAGACCTTGCTCGCGATTTTACCGAGAGCCTCGTACTCGAGATGCGCGGCCTGCGCCAGGTGCGACGCACCTATGCTCTTACGCTCGGAGGCGGCCAAGAATGCCGCACGAAGCACCGCATTCCGGATGTACCCGCCGCTCATCTGGAAGTGGTCCGCCAGTTTTTGCAGACCTAGGTCACCCGTGGTCGGCGCCGCGGCGGGAATCAGCGCTTCCCAGAGGCGTAGGCGCTCGTCGCTCTCGGGCAGCGGAAAACGCACGTGAATCGATAGCCGGCGCCGAAACGCTTCGTCGATCGCGGTCTCGTGATTTGTCGTGAGGATCACGATCCCCGCGAAGCTCTCCATCCGCTGCAGCAGATAATTCACTTCTTGGTTCGCGTACCGATCGTTGCTCGACTTCACCTCGGTGCGTTTGCTGAACAGCGCATCGGCCTCGTCGAAGAGGACGATGGCGTGGCCGGCCTCGGCCGCGTCGAACAGCGAAGCCAGGTTCTTCTCGGTCTCGCCGATCCACTTCGAGACGATCTTGCTGATATCGACCTGGTAGATCTCGACCTTGAGGTCGCGCGCGATCAGGCCGGCCGCCATCGTCTTGCCGGTCCCGGGCGGACCCGAGAACAGTGCGGACACGCCAAGCGCCTTGCCGACCTTTTCGCCGAAGCGCCACTGCTCGTAGACGGTCTGGCGCTCGCGAATGCGAGCCATGAGCTCCGCGATCGCCGTCATTTGCTCTTCCGGAAGCACTATGTCGGACCACGACTGCGTCACCATAGTGCGCGTCGCGAGCCCGCCGAGTCGATCATCGAGGATCGAGCGCAGGCCCGCGCCGATGTGATCGGCATTGACACGCTGCGACCCGGCTTGTCCAAGCGCGAGCCTGCCGGCGACGCGGATCAGCGCCGGCGCCAGCGGGTACATCGTGGCGAGGCCGGCCGCTTCATCACTCGTCGCCGTCGGCACCGCGCGCTGCCATAGCTTCGTACGCTGTGCGCCCGACAGCGGGCGCAGCTCGATCGTCGATGTTGGGCGCTTCCAGTGGCGCGGGATCGGTCGGTTCGACGTCGCGACGATCAACCCGGGAAGCACGGCTTCGAGCACGGCGATCCGATCGAGGTTGCCCGCGCCCGCGAGCGCGTCGAGGTCGCGTACGAACGGCGTGAGGCCGAGCAGCGTGCACTCGCGCGCGACGACGCGGATCTCGGCTTCTGCGATCTCGGGCTCTTTCGAGATCGACCGACCGTCGATCTGGAGGATTGGCTTATCGGTGGCCGCCAGCACCGCCGCGATCGTTGAGCGCCGGCCGCTGCCGACATTGCCGTGCACGACGACAAATCCGTCGCGCGTGCAAGCCTCCCTCAGCTGGGCCAAGGCGTCACCGACGACTTCGAGCTCGTCGGCCGGCGTAGGCGGTCCGAGGACCTCCGAGATCTTTGCGAGCTTCGGGTCGACGGAGAGATCGCCGTGCGCGAGCGCGAGGACGCGATTCGAGACCTTCCATGTCTGGCGATAGAACGGTGCATCGGGCGCGTCGTCCGTGCGAAGCACCAACCCGAGACGACGCAGCGTGGCGTTTTCACCAAGCTCTCGCCAGATCGCGGGCGCCGCGACCGCTGAGCCATACACCGCGCGGCGCAACGCATCGGTCGAGGGATCGGAGAGATGCTCGGTGTTGAGCTCGCGAAGCAGCACGCGCGCGATTGGACACAGATCGTGCGCAAGCAGTACCCACAGCAGCCGAGCCTCGGTATCGCTGAGCTCGAAGCGGTCGATCAGTAGCCTGAGGGGGAGCGAGACGCCCATGCGAGCACTGCGAGCGTCGATCATGGTCTCCACTGCAGCGAGCTCGGCCGGCCACACGAGGGGGCCCGCCCCGGGGAGTCGCGCTTGCTCGTAGTCTCGAACGACACGTAGGCGCGTGCGTGTGACCTCGAGTTGGGCGGCGAGCATCTCCTGTTGGTCGTGAAAAGGAGTGTCGTTGCGTCCGAGGATATCGTTCAGCTGACTGATCAGATCTCGGACCAAGGAGAGCTCGGCTTCGCGCATGGCTACTTGGTCTCGCCCGAACGGGCGCAGCGGAACTCATCGTGGTCGGTTTCCGGACGCGGTGAGGCCCGGTCGAGGAGCGTTAGACCAAGGATCATCCCGACCGGCTGGCGCTGTGCTGGGTCTTTGGGAAGCACGCAGTCGTCATCGCCCGTCCACTCGTCGTGCGGATCGAGGACGTAGTAGGTCACGCCGTCGGCGCTCGTGTTCTCGCAACGCACCAGGCCGGCGACGCCGATCTTGATCGTCTGCACGCGGCAGCCGGCGGCGGCATCCCACGTCGACCCAGTCGGATACCGGTTGGCTGCCGAGCCGCGCACTGCCCGCTGCCATTCGCGGAGCATCGGCAGGCGAGCGTGGCGCCACTTGCAGTACGACGTTGCCGACGCGCGGCTGACAACCGCACTGGCGAGGCAGTCGTCCGGCTCGTCGACACAAGCATGCGCGTCGACGCACTTCGCGTATTCGTCGCACGTCACAGGATGCCGATCGATCTCGAACGCCGGCACGGTTGCGTCGCTCGTTCTCGGCGGACATCGCAGCGTGACGACATCGATCGGAGGGCCAGCGGGGATGCTCGCCATGTCCTCGTCGGCCGGTGCATGGGACGTGCAAACAGGCGCAGTCGTTACGGTCGGTGTCTCGCTCCACGTCATCTTGTGATCTCCAGCCGTGGGCGGGCTGGAGACCACGATCTTGTACGTCTCCGTGCGTTGCGGCTTGCCGTCGGCGAACACGTCCCTGGACCAGTCCACCGTGGTCTCCCAGTCGGAATGGGCGGTATCGTGAAGGTGCTCCGTCACCGACATTGCGGTGGCCGGCGCGTCGGTGGCCGGCGCGCTGAGGTCCCCCTCGTGTAGCGGATGCTCGAGCCCCATCCCGACGAGGCTACCGAGCAGGTCCATGAGGATGTGGTCCGCAGCTCGAGCGCCAACGATGTGCCGGCAGTTCGCGACGACGAGCTGCACGGTGTCAGCATGTGGGCCGCCGTTCCTCGACCGCGCGGAGATCACCGCGCGGCAGCCGCACTCTCCGAGCGATTCGATACAGCTGAACTGCGCGTCCGCAAGCACGTCACTCGCGTTCGCGTTGCCAGTCACGCAGCCGTGCTCCTTGGCCCAGGCATGGACTGCGTCGACGTCGACGACGCTTGCGGTCTTCTTCCCGCCACATCCGATCACCCAGCAGGTCGCCAAGGAGACGAAAGCGGTGACGCACCGCTGCACGGCATCCACGTTGACGAGTCTAGACGATGTTGCGAGTTGCTGCGTGGCGAGGAGTCGCAGCTGTTCGTGCGTTGTTTCCGTGAGGACGAGCCCGGGCGCTCTACTCGACGATTCGAACGATCGTGAGCGATGGCAGCCGAGTCCCTCGGTTTCGGGATCAAGCATCGTTCACGCAAGAGATGGGGCGATCAGGATTGCTGAGCACGCACGCGAGACAACAGAAACATCGCCGGACCGCGAACGCATCGTTGCGAGCAGGATGCCGAACTTCAGGACGCGACTTCGGTTGATGCATCGCTTTACTCGCCCGCTGCTCGGGCGTGAGCGCTTTTTGTTCGGGCTCGACAATCGACGACGCCGAGAGATAGCCGAGATCGTACGACCTCGAACGGTTCGGGCCTTCGCGATCGAAGCTCATCGGTTCACCTCCGCCCAGACCGTCCGCGTTCATGGCCTCGCCCGATCATACGGTCAAAGGTCGCCCCTTCTCCCCGAAACTTCTATCGTGAGGCTCACTTCGGCCCTCTACATCCGTTCCTGAAGGCTCGTTTTGATGCAGCGAGGAACGGGATTTGTAACGCGCCTAGCGGGCCCGACATGCGATACCGCGCACCTGTACCAGTTGGCCACACCCAACAAGCATGCGGTGTAGGCGACCTTGCGTCGCGATCACTTCGACGAGGCCGGTGAGGGCGCCGAGCAAGATTCCCATCCGCGCTGCGTACAACACGCGCCATGAATGAACCGAGGACACGAACGGACACGGATAGCGACTCGCGGCTGCAAGACGACGTGATCGGGCTGCGCGTGCTCGGTGGCCACGACTACTACGAGCTGCCTGATAATGGGTTCGCCGAGCGCATCGTCGGTGCAGCGCCAGAATGCGATGTGAAGATCGAAGACGCGGCCGGGTGGGCATCTCGCAAGCACGCGCGTCTCGTGCGCAGCGGCGCACTCTGGTCTATCCACGACCTCTCGAGTAAGAACGGTACCTGGATCGATGGTGCGCGACGGCCCTCGTCGACCTTGACCCCCGGTACCGAGATCGGCATCGGCGGCGTGACGCTCGTCGCGGAGAGCCATGCTCTGTCGGAGCTTCGCGAACTGTTGTCTCGCTGGATCGGATGGGGCGCCGATCGCCGGGCTGAAATCGATCGCGCGGTGCACGCAGCGCGAGAAGCGGCGCTCGGTCGCACCGCGCTGATCCTGCATGGCGAGCCAGACCTTGTCGGAATCGCAGCTCGCTTGCATCATGAATTGCTCGGCGACGAGCGACCGTTCATCGTGCACGAAGGCGGTCGTGGGCTCGCTCGTGCGATCGCGAACGCGGGGAGTGGCACGATTTGCTTCTCGAACGGCCACACGCACAACGATCTCGGAGACGCAGTGCGCGCGCTGCGCACGCCTGGATCGCGAGTGCACGTGATCGCGTGCGCGAACGGCGACGTCTCGCCCCTCGTGCTGCAACTCGACCGCATCTCGATGATCGAGCTACCTCCGGTAACGAGTCGGAGGCGCGACTTCGCGCGCATCATCGAGGAGTACGCCGAAGAATACGTTGTGCGCTGGGAGCAACCGGCCTCGCTGCTCGAAGATTTCGATCTACCGACGTTGAGCGCGCAAAGCTATGACAGTTGGGCCGCCATCGAAGAGACGGCACGGCGCCTTGTCGCGCTCCGCGTGTTCGGTGTGACCGAGGGCGCAAGCCGAATCGGCATCTCACACGGCGCGCTATCGCGGTGGTCGAAGCGCGTCGGCTTGCGCAGGCGATGACCTTCGTTACCGACACGCAGCGAACGGGGCGTCGGTAACGAGTGATGTGAGATCGCCGACAGGTCTTGCGGTGCCGACCGAGCGAGAGGAGCTCGATGCTGTACGTGCACGTCGCGGAAGCGCATCACCGCGAGCTGCCAAAAGCGGTGCGGCGGGCCGCAGCGCGCGAGCAGGATCCGGACGAGCGGATCATCGCGATGCTGGGCGCTCGTGGCAAAACCGTGGCAAAGCCGGCGAGCGCTCCGAGTGAAACTGAAGGGGTTGCAGCCGCTTAGGTCGTGCGCGGAGCGGGACTCGAACCCGCACGCCCTTTCGGACCGGAATTTTTAAGACTCCGACGGCTACCGGTTACGTCATCCGCGCGCGTTCACAACGTACCACGCGCGTCTGCGAGCCCTGCGTGGCGGGCGATCGCGGCGACGAACGTGGGCCACATCGGTGCCGGTAAGTCGTGGCCCATGCCGGTGACCGGAAGCCAGGTCGCGTGCGGGACGAGCCGCGCGAGCGTGCGGCCGGCGGAGAGCGGGAACATCGGATCGCGGCTGCCGTGGATGACGAGTGTCGGGACGTGCACGGTCGCGAGCGAACGCGCGCGATCGCCCGACACGGCGACGGCCGCGAACTGGCGCAGGAAGCCGCGCGGGTTCATGCCGCGCCGGTAGGCTTCGGCGCCGAGCGCGAGCAGCCGCGCGCGATCGACCGGCCAGGCCGTGCTGCCGATCGTCGTGAACAGATTCGCCGCGTGCTCGCCGGCTTGCTCGGCGTCGCGCGGCGCCGGCGCGAACAGCGCACGCAACGCGAACGGCTTGGGCAAGAACCGGCGCGCGCCCGGCGTTGTCATGATCGCGGTCAGGCTGCGGACGCGCGCCGGATGCTCGATCGCGAGGTGCTGGCCGACCATGCCGCCGAGCGACGCGCCGACGACGTGCGCGCGATCCCAGCCGAGCGCGTCGAGCAGCCCGACGACGTCGTGGGCCATGTCCGATAGCGAATACGGCGCGGTCACCGCCGCGCCGAACAGCCGGCGCGCGAGCACGCCGCCCGGCTTCGGGACCGGCGCGTCGAGCCGCGTCGACTCGCCGGTGTCGCGGTGATCGAAGCGCACGACCTGAAAGCCGGCGGCGACGAGCAAGCCGCACCACGCGTCGTCCCAGAAGATGCGCTGCGCGCCGATGCCCATCACCAGCACGAGCGGCCGCCCGCGCTCGCCGAACACGTCGTACGCGAGCTCGATCGGCTGCGCGCCGAACGCGCCGACTACTGCCCGCTGCCGAAGTCCTTCAGACATGCGTTCGGATCGTTCGGATCTGGCGCGCACGGCTTGGGCGGCTCCTGCGGCTTGGTCTGCGGCTCGGTGGGCTTGATCGGCGGCTCGGCCGGTTTGGTCTGGGGCTCGGCCGGTTTGCTCTGGCTACCGGAGCCGTCGGTCTCGGGATGCGCGACCGGTCCCGTCGGCGCGGCCGCGCTGCCTGCGCTCCCACTACCCGGCGCCACCGGCTTGACCGGCACGACCGCCGGCACCTGGTGCACGACGCCGGCGCTCGCGCCCTTGTCGAGCTTCTCGACATATTCGATCGGCTGGCGGTTCGGCACGAGCTCGACGGTCGTGTCGCCGTAGCCGTGCAGGTGGAATGCGAACTGGCGCGGCGACTGCGAGCCCGCGACGTCGAAGTGCATCGGCGTCGTGCCGATCTTGCGGCCCGTCGACAGATCGGTGACGGTCGCGCCGTGCGGCACCGAGTCGAGCGAGAGCGTGACGTGCTCGGGAAGGACCGGCACGGGCGGCGGAGGCGGAATCGGCGGCGGAGTCGGGCTCGGACTCGGGCTCGGACTCGGGCTCGGCGCCGCCGCGACGTCGCTGGGATCTCCGGGCCGCGTCGCGAAGTACGCGGCGATGCCGCCGCCGCCGAGCACGACGAGCGCGCCGAGCACGAGCGGCAGCTTCGAGCTCGGCTTCGGCGGCGGCTCGACCGCGACCTCGGGCACCTGCAGCTTGCCCTTCCACTCGGTGCGCGAGCGCATCGCGACGTTGCTCGCCGCCGCGACCGGTCCGGACTCGCCTGGCACCGCCGCACCGACCACCGCGCCGGTCGGCGTGCGCGCACGCGTCGTCGTCTGGGGAGCCGGCACGCTCGCCGCCCGCATCGGCTGGCTGCGATCGGCCGGCGGCGGATCGCCGCACACCTCGCGCACCGCGGCCGCGAGCTCGTCGATGGTCTGGTAGCGCTCGTCGCGATTCTTGACGAGCGCGCGATCGATCACATCCATCAGCGCGCGCGGGGCGCCGATCCGATCGAACACCTCGGGCGCGATCACCGGCGCCGTCTCGGTCAGGTGCAGCGACAGCACGCCCATGAAGTTGTCGGCCTCGAACGGCACGCGCCCGGTCACGAGCTGGAACAGGATGCAGCCCATCGCGTAGACGTCGACGCGGTGATCGACCGACTCGCCGCGCGCTTGCTCGGGCGACATGTATTCGGGCGTGCCGAACAGCATGCCGGTCTTCGTCAGCTTGCGGCCGCCGTCCTCCTGGTTGACCTCGGTCAGCTTCGCGATACCGAAGTCGAGCAACTTCACGAAGTCGAGATCGCCGAGAAAGTCGACGAGGTACACGTTCTCCGGCTTGAGGTCGCGATGGACGACGCCCTTGCCGTGCGCCGCCGACAGCGCCGCGCAGATCTGCAGGAAGATCCGCTTCGTGCGCGACCACGGCAACAGCTCGCCGGCGATCCGCGCGCGCGCGATCTCGGTGTGCAGGTCGTGGCCCTGCAGCAGCTCCATCGCGAAGAACACCAGGCCGTCCGGCGTCGAGCCGAAATCGCTGATGTCGATCACGTTCTCGTGGCGGATGCGCGACGCCGACTTCGCCTCCTGCATGAAGCGCTCGACGAGATCCGGCTTGCGGGCGAACTCGCCGTGCAACACCTTCAGCGCGACCGACTTCTCGAGGATCGTGTGCATCGCGAGGTACACGGTGCCCATGCCGCCCTCGCCGAGCTTGCGCTGCACGAGGTAGCGGCCCGCGACGGTCGCGCCGAGCAGCGGATCCGGTGTGTCGGGCAGGTACGACGTCTTCGGCAGCGCGGCGCTCGCGGACGGCGCGGGCGTGGGGGAGGCCGCGGCACCTCCCGCCGATGGCATATTGCCGGTCGGACGCACCGTGCGGCCCGGCGTCCCCAGCTGGGTCTTCTTGTCCTCGGCCACCTTGGTCTTCGGAGTTTACCAGGAGTCGATCACTTCGGACGCCCGGATCATCGCCGAGCAGGCGTGCTGGACGTAGTCGATCCTCACCGTCCGCTCGGTCGTGCTCGCAGGGATGCCGCCGTCGACGTCCCCGACGGCCGCGAAGTCGGAGTCCGGCCGGAGCTGCTCGCGCAGCAAATAGCCGAGCGCGGCGCGGATCTGGGCGGCGGTGCGAGGATCGGGGTCGATCGCGTGCGCCGACAGCATGGCCTCGGTGTACGAGCCGGCCGGCGTGTCGTAGGGCGCCACGAACGGGGTCACGCCGTAGGCGCCCGCGAACTCGCCGTCGGCTTGCTGCTGGCGGCGCGCGAATGCCGCGTAGTCGGCGCAGAACGTGCGATAGGCGGGCTTGGGCGCGGCCGGCCACAGCGCCTCGGCGGCCAGGCACGTCCAGTGCTCCTCGCCGAAGAAGAAGCCACCGGCGAAGAAATCGTACCAGCCGACGAGCCAGTCGAGGGCGCGTTCGGCCGCGCGTTCGTAGCGCGCGTCGCCGGTGACCGCGTACATGCGCGCGAGCGCGAGCGCGGCCTCGCCCGAGGAATACAGCAGCTGCGTGTGGTCGTCGGCGAGCTGCGTGCGCGGATCGAACACGTGGCGAAACGAGCCGTCGTCGCGCTGCAGCATCAGGACGTGCTCGGCGAGCGCGCGCGCGAGCTCGAGGTAGCGCGCGTCGCCGGTCGCGCGCTGGTACTCGACGAGCGCCATGACGGACAGCGCGCTCGTGCCGAGCAGCGCGGTGGCGTCGCCGCGATCGACCACGCACGCGTAGCGCGCGCCGCTCTGCGCGATGCCGCCGCAGCCGCCGGCGAGCCGCGCGATCTCGGCGAGCGCGCGCTCGATCGGCTCGCGCAGCCACGGCTCCTTCGTGATCCGGTACAGCTCGGCCAGGAAGTACGCCGTGCCCGCGTGGCGCGGCAGCGAGTACGCCGCGTCGGTCGTCGCGCCGGTCGCGAGCTCGTGCTCGTACTCGAACCGGCCGTTCGCCGCGAGGTGCGCGACGAGGTAGCGGCCGCCGGCGAGCGCGGCCTCGCGCAGCGTACGTGCGGTCGGCTCCGGGGCGGGCGGCCGGCCGCGCTCGAGCGGTAGCGGCGGGGCATCGCGGCGCGGCGCCTCGACGAACGCGTCGCTGCGAAACCGGAACAGCACGTCGGGCGGAAACGCGCCGCGGACGTTCGCGCGCTCCGCGAGCAGCGCGCCGACCGCGGGCAGGTCGACGCCGATCGCGAAGTCGTCGAGCGCCCGCACCGGCTTGAACGCGGCGACCAGATGCTTCGCGACCAGCTCGTGCGGAAGCATCACGTATTCGCGGCCGTCGCCGAGATCGACGCCGATGCCGTCGCGGCCGGGATCGACGGCGAACACGTCGGCCACCTCGGGGAGCGCGAGCGCCTGCACGACGCCGTCGCGCAGCGGCGCGCGGCCGCCGATCACGTCGACCTGGATGCGGGCGCGCGCGAGCGTCGCGGCGTCGCGGAGCCGAACGGCTGCGAGCGCGCGCAGCTCGCGTGCGGCGGCGTCGACCGCGCCGCCGAGATCGCTGCCGTGGCCGTCGACCCGGGCGAGCGAATGGCCATCGAGCCAGACCGTGACCGCGATCGCGGCCGGCGGCGCGTGCAGCGCGCACGGCGCCGGTGCGCGGTTCTCGAGCGCGTCGCGCAGCGGCGCGATCACGGCCGCGCGCGCGGCGTCGCCGAGGCGATCGGGCGGCGCGATGCGCGCGGTGCCGTATACGTGCGCGACGAGCGTCATCAACACCGCGCTCGGCGCGAGCCACACCGCGGCGACCGCGAATCTACGCGCCATACGCTCGCCGGCCGGCGCGCGACATCAGGTACTTCACCTGCACGATCGGCAGCAGCGCGACCAGCTCGATGACGAGCGCGGCGCCCACCAGCACGAGCACCGCCGCGGCCTGACCGAACGCGCCGTAGACGCCGGCGAGAAACGCCGCCGACACCACGATCCGCACGACGAGCAGCGTCGCGAGCGCGAGTACGAGCGTGCCCGCCGCGAGCGCGAGCTTGCGTCCGAGCGGCCTCCGCCACAGCGTGCTGATCGCCATCACCTGCATCGCCGCCGGGATCGCCCACAGGTGCAGCGCCGCGCTCGCGAGCCGGTTCGGGATCAGCTCGGCGAGCACGTACGCGACCGCCGCGACGCTCAGCTGATCGAGCGCGTAATAGATGTAGGGTCGCGGATCCCGACGGGTCACTTCGCCGCGAGCATACGCTGGGGTGAGAACCGCGAACGGAACACGGACCAAGGAACACGGGACGACGACCACGGAACCGCGAACGTTCGGAGTTTCTTGTTCCTTGTCCCGTGTTCCTGGTTCGTCTCGCCGTTCGATCGGTCTACTGGCAGGTCGGCCGCTGGATCGCGTTCGCCGGATCGTTCGACGGCAGGATCTGCCGCAGGTACGTGTACTCGTCGGTGCAGAACACGCCGGGCCCCTGGCCTTGCAGCTGCGCGCGCTCGAGGAACGAGCGATCGCCTCCGGCGTCCATGAGCCGGTTCGGTTGATCGCCCGGGTCGTGAAAGCCGTCGCCGTACGGATTCGCGAGGCCGAGCGCATGGCCGAGCTCGTGCGCGACCGTGCCGCCGATCAAGTTGCCGAGCACGAACGCCGCGCACGCGATCTGTGACGTGCGATCACTTCCCGGGCACGTGCGGCCGTCGTCGAGCGCGGCGATCGTCTTGCCCGCGAGGTCGGCGGCCGTGACCGGTTCGCCGCTGCGATCGGGTCGGAACGAGTCGAAGATGGTGTCGAACGCCGGATCGGCGGCCTCGCTCGTCGCGAACGTGCCGGGATGCGCGGAGAACTGCATGAACGAGCGCACGAACACGCCGCCGTAGCCGGGGAAGCCGTCCTGCTGCGTCACCGTGTTCACGCCGCCGAGCTCGTCGTACAGGCGCAGGTTGCCGGTGTCCTTGCCGGGCGTGTTGTCGTAGCCGAACAGGCCCATGTTGTTCGGGTCGACGCCGGTCATGTCGACCGTCGAGAACAGCGCGAAGTCGGTCGGCGGATCGCTGCGGAACTCGACGTTCACGCCCTTGTACGCCTCCTGACACGCGACGAGGATGCGCGCGCGGATCTGCGCGTCGACCGCGCGGAGCCCGAAGTCGCGCAGCTCCTCGACGTACGCGGGCTCGTACTCGAGATAGACGACCTGTTTCACCGGCGCGAGCTGGAACGACGCCTGCGTCGCGACGCCGGTGACGGTGGCGCTGCCCCACGAGATGATCGGCGTGATCGTGCCGCTGAACGAGCCCGTATCGGTCCTCAGATCCAGGGCGTGGCCGAGCGCGTCGTCGGTGTTGATGACGTACTGCACGAGCCGGCCCTGCACGAACTGCGGGATCAACGTCATGTCGATGGCCACCGGGCTGCCGCCGGTCTTCGTGAACGTGCCGGCGAGCTCGATCTGCGTGAGCGCGCCGGACTCGCCGCCGACGAAGCCGCCGCCGTGCACGAACACGTACTGGCCCAGGCTCGCGGCCGGCGGATCGACCGAGAACACCTGCGGCGTGACCATCGTGAACCCGACCTGCACCGAGTCCGCGTCGATCTCGGCCGCGCTCGGTTGCTCGTTGACGATCGTGACCGAGCCGGTGAAGGTGCCCGGCTCGATGCCGGCGATGTCGGGCAAGAACGGAAACTGCGCCTGCGTGCGCGACATCGCCTGCAGCGGCACCATCGCGACGTCTTGCGTGGCGACCGGCGCGCAGTCGCCGCCGGCGTCGGGCTGGAAGCAGCCGGCGATGCGCGCGGTCGTCGTGCCCTCGTCGCCGCCGAGCAGAAAGCCGCTGCCGTCGACCTCGATCTGGTCGTCGACGAAGATCACGCCGGTCACCACGCCGGTCACCGCGGGCGTCAGCTTCGAGCGAAACGCGAGGTCGACGGTCTGCGCGCCGCTCTGGTAGCTCTGGCCGGCGCTGGTCGCGACGAACTCGACCGTGGCCTGGCCGTGGAAGTCGACGTCGCCGCCGACCGCCGCGAGCTTTTGCGCGTCGACCTCGACCGTCATCGTCGAGAAGTCGACGAACGTCAGCGGCCATTGCACGTCGACGTCCTGGCCATTCGCGGTGCCTGCGAGGTGCAGCTCGCCGGTGCCCCACTGCGCGTCGACGAACGAGCTGCCCGCGACGACGAGCTTCGTGCCGGGCACGACGGTCCCTGGCTGCACGCCGGTCAGGGCGAGGTCCTCGAGGCCCGGATCCGGCGCGACCGAGGCCGCGCATCCCGCCGATGCGGCGAACGCGACGAGCAGCGCGGCCCGCATCACGGACAGCTCGAGGCCGGGGTTTCGTCGATGTCGAGCTCGTACAGGCTGCGCGCATAGCCGTAGCCGTTGACCTTGATGTAGTAGACGTACGCGCCGAGGCACTCGTGCAGCTCCTCGTAAGGCGTCGAGCTGATCGACGCGTCGATCACGTCGCCGCTCGAGTCGTAGAGGTGAAGGTCGAGGTCGGTCGCGCCGTCGCCGTACAGGTAGAGGTCGAGCGTCGATTGCGAGTCGAGCTCGATCTTGAACCAGTCGTCTTCGGCGCGCGTGTCGTCACTCGGGCTCGGGCAGCTGATCAAGTCGGTCCACTCGCCGGCATCCATCACGCCGTTCGCCGACGCCTCGCTCATCGTCTGGTTCGGGTGCCAGCCGTCGTCGTTGTCACACGGCGCGGTCGGCGCGCTGCACGAGCCGCTCTGCGGCACGCACTGCACTTCGAAGTCGCCGTCGACCGAGTAGATCTCCGACGCCGAGCAGCTATAGCCGTCGGGGCAGCCCGCGTCGCACGACGACAGGCAGTACGAGTCGCCCATGTCGCCGACGTACACGCACTCGTTGCCGTCGCCGCACTGCGAGTCCGCGGTGCACGCCTCGCACAGGCCCGCGGTGCTCGAGCCGCCTGCGGTGACCGTCATCGCGTACACCTGCGACTGCACGACATGATCGCAGTCGTCGGTCTGGTCGTGATCCTCGGCGACGAACACGTAGTAGATCGTCTGCGCCGTGCCGTCCGCCGCGCCCGCGACCGGGTTCGGCACGGTCGCGGTCCACGAGCCGTCGGAGCTGTCGCCCGACGCCAGCGTCGCGGAGATCTGCGTCATCGCCGACAGGTTCGGCGTCGAGCCCGGATCGGTCGACGAGTAGTACAGCAGCGGCGTATCTTTCAGGCCGGCGCTGTCGGTGACCTGCGCGTCGAGCGCCAGATCGAGGCGCGTCGTTTGATCTGCCGGCGAGTGCGAGATCGACGGTCCGGCGCCCGGACAACTGCCGCCCGAGCCCGAGTCGCGCACGACGACCAGGTAGTCCTTCAGCGTCTTGGGGTTCTGGCCGTCGTCGGCCGACAGGATCAGCGTGTAGCGCGACTCCATCGCCTGGCTCACCGTCGGGCACCACTTCCACGTCGCGGTCTGCCCGTCGGTCTGCATCAGCGTCGCGCCGATGATCAGCGGTTGCTCCTGCGCGATCGTCACGTGCGCGCTCGCCTGGTCCTCGATCACGACCTGCAGCGTCACGCACGGCGTCTGCGCGATGTCGATCGTCGTGCCGGTGCCGAGCGGCTGCCGGAATACCGGCGCGCTGCCCTCGCCGATCGCCGACTTCACGGTGATCGTGATCGTGACCGTGGTCTTCGCGCCACCTGCATTGGTGACCGTGAAGTCGAACGGGTGCGCCCCGACGTCCGCCGCGAGCGGCGTCCACTGGAACACGCCCTCGCCGCTCGGCGCGACCGTGACCTGCGCGTTGCCCGTGAGGTCGGTGACGTCGGGCGCGTCGTACGCGTACGCCAGCCGGCCGCCGGCCGGATCGGTGCCGTCGAGCTGGAGGACCAGCTGCTGGCCGACCTGGGCGACCTGATCGGTCAACCCGTCGAGCTGGGGCGAGCTGCTCGGCCCGCAGGCTACTGCAGTAGCCAGTGCGGTGAGGGCGATGGCGGTGGACCTCATGGCCCAGCGACCACAGCAAGGACCGGGCCGTCCCGGCGCGGATGGCAACGCGCGCTAACGTGCCAGCGCGGCGTGATCTTCGCCGAGGGCGAAGGCCACGAGCCCCTGGGCAACCGGATCTGCCAGGAAGCTGGGGACGTCGGTGTCGGCTTGAGCCGCCAACAGCCGGAGGCCGGTCACCAACGAGCCCGCGGCGACGACGCCGGCGCGCAGGCCGGCGAGCTTGACGTCCCGCGCCAGACCGACGTGGTCGAACGCGCTCGCATCGATGGCGAGCGCATACGGCTTGAGCTCGTTCATGAGGCCGCTCGGGATGAGGCGGCGGAGCTTCTGGGCCTGCGCGGTGACCGCGGCCTCGTCGAGGCCGGTCGTCGGGAACTCGGGCTGGAACTGGCGCAGCAGCGCGACCACGAGCACGCCGAGATCGTCGGCCGGCAGCCGCGCGGGGATCGCGAGCGAGGCCTGCGCGAGCTTGAGCGCGGTGCCGGCGGCGAACCGCACGCTGCGCCAGCTGTCCTGCGCCTGCGCGATCGACTGGCCGATCACGAGCGACACCGGCGACGTCGGCTCGGCGACCATCGCGAACGGCTGGCGCGTCGACACGTAGACGTCGATCTCGCCGAACCCCAGGCCGGTCGCGACGTCCTGCGCGTTCGCGGCAACGCTCGAGTCTTTCGCGCGCAGGCGATCGCCGCGGCCGACGCCGTACGCGCGCAGATCGATCCCGACGTGCTTGGCGAGGCGATCGCCGAGCAGCTGGAAGATCTGTCGCAGCTCGGGCGACACGCCGCGCGGGAACAGCACCTCGTCGGCGTCGGGCCGCACGAGCGGCGCGAGCTCGACGCGCGTGGGCTCCGACAGCAGCACGCGCTCGGGATCGCCGGCGGCGCCGAACAGCTCGGCGAGCTCGGCGGCGGCACGCGCGATGTGCAGGCTGCCGTCGACACCTGCGGCGTTGCGCGCGGCCATCGCGCGGGCGATCACGCGATACGCGATCCCGTCGCGCGGCCCGGGGCCATGGTCGGCCTGGAGGCGGACGCGCATCGTGCCGGCGACGCGGTTGAGGTGCACCCGCACGCTCGTCATGTCGCCGGCCTCGCGATAGAACTGCACGAGCTGGTCGAGCGCCTCGTCGGAAGTCGGCGCGCCGTCGAGCGCGAGGTTGAGCGCGCGTTCGGCACGCTTCGCATCGCCGAACCCTTGCTTGAAGATCTTCGCGACGCGCGACAGGTGCTGCGCGCGCTTCTCCGGATCCTGCTCGTTCTTGACGAGGCGCTCGCACGCGCCGAGCGCGAGCTTCCACTCGCCGGCGCCGGTCGCGAGGTCCGCGAGCCGGACGAGCGTATTTTCGTCGTCGGGCTGATAGGTCAGCGCGCGCTGGAACGCCTTGAGTGCCATCGGCACGTCGACCAGCCGGTCGGCGTAGATGAGGCCGAGCCGGAAGCACAGCGTCTTCAACGTGCCCGGATCGCGCTCGAGCTTCGCGCGCGAGATCAGCGAGTCGGCGGCGTCCTGCCAAGCGCCTTGCTCCCACGAGATGTCGGCGATCGCGGCGTGCGCGCCGAGGTCGTTCGGATCGGCGGCGAGGATCTCGCGGTAGTGCCGCTTCGCGGCGTCGCGCTGGTCGAGGAAGTCGCGATACAGCTTCGCGAGCGCGCGGTGGATCTCGACCCTCGCCGCCGGATCCTTCTCGTGCTCGAGCCGATTCGCGAGCAGGATCGCGAGCTCGTCGTGGCGCGCATCCTCGTCGAGCAGAATGCGCAGGCGCAGGAACGCGTCGCGGTGGCCGGGGTCGGCCTCGAGCGCGCGCTGGAACGCGGTCATCGCCTGCTCGCCGGCGAGCGCCTTGTCCATCAGCGCGACGCCGGCGAAGTGATGGAGCTGGCCGCGCACTTCGCCGTCGGAAGCGGCGGCGGCCTGGCGCGTCGCGGCCTCGGCGACGTCGATCCACAGCTGACCCTTGAGTGCGGCCTGCCGCCAACCTTCGAGCGCCGGCACGTGACCTGGCTGCACCGCCTCGGCCTTGCCGAACTTCTGCACCGCGGCGTCGATCAGGCCGAGCTCGGCGAGCGTCTCGCCGGCGCGCGTGTAGAACGCGGCTTGCGTGCGCGCATCGTTTTCGAAGTAGCCGGCGACCTGGTCCTCGAGCTGCGCGAGCTCGGCCGACGCGCCGGCGCGCCGCACGAGCGATTCGAGTCGCAGCAGCGCGAGCCGGCGGCGCGGATCGCAGACGAGCGCCGCGCGATACAGCTCGGTGAGCTCGGCGTCGGGCCGCTTGTCGCGCTCGGCGAGCACCGCGGTGTCCATGATCATGGCGGCGCGATCGGCTCCGAGCTCGAGCGGAATCTGGTCGAGCTCGGCGCGGCGCAGGCGAAGCAGCTCGCCGAGCTGGTCGCCCACGGTGTATTCCCGCTCGAGCCGATACATCAGATCGACGCGGCTCGGCTCGGCCTGCGACGCGCTCTCGAGCGCGATCTGCGCCGACGGCGCGTCGTCGCGCAGCTCCTTGTCGATGCGCGCGAGCAGCTCGTACGCCTCGGCTTTCGCGGCCGCATCGCCGCCGCCTTCCGCGGCGCGCAGCTGGGCGAGCGCGAGCGCGGCGATCGGCGCGGGCTCGCGCAGCTGGGTCGCGACGCGCACGAGCGGCACGGCGGCGAGCGGATCGCCCGGCCGTAGCTCGAGCGCGCGCTGGTAGAGCGCGAGCGCCGACGAGCCGTCGTTCTGCGAGGCCGCGAGATCGGCATCGCGCACGAGCCGTGCGAACGCGTCGCCGGCCTGTGCGCCGCGCAGATCGCCGGGACGCACGTGCGGGCCGGAGCCGCCGCGATCGCCGGCGCGCCGGCGTGCCGCCTGCAGCAGATCGCCGACGATGGTGAGCGACGGCAGGGTCGCGCCGACCTTGCCGAGCAACGCGGTCGCGCGCTGCGCGTCGCCGGTGTCGAGCGCGAGCTGTGCCGCGCGCAGGCGCAACGCGGCGGCCTCGCCTTCGCCGACGTGGCCGGCGCGCTCCTCGAGCGCGGTCGCGGCGTCGCCGAGCTCGCGGCGGCGCGCGGCCGACAGCACGAGCGCGAGCGTGCGCCGCGGATCGTCGATGCCGGATGCGGCCGCATCGCGCAGGATGCCGTCGGCGCGCGCCGGATCGTCGGCGACGAACCGCGCGCGGCGCAGCGCGATGCTCGCGGCGGCCCACGGCGAACGCTCGGCTTGCTGCGCGCGGGCGAGCGCGTCGACGAGGACGTCGCGATCCCCCAGGCGCGTCGCGAGCGTGATCGCGGCGGCATGACCGGCCGGCGAGCCACCGCGTTCGAGCAAGCCCTCCCACGCCGCGAGCGCGGCGCCGCTCGTGCGCGCCATCTCGTCGTTGTCGCCGCGCTCGGCCGCGCCGCCGGCGGCTTCTTCCCACGCGAGCGCGCTGCGCAGCTGTGCGACCTCGCGATCGAGCTGATCGCCCGGCTCGCGCGCGAGCTCGGCGAGCAGCGTCGCGCGATCGCTCCACCTGCCGGCCGCCGCGTACGCCTCGGCGAGTGCCTCGGCGAGCGCGAGCGAACCGGACCGTTCGGTGCGCCCGATCTCGAGCAGCTGGATCGCGGCGTCGAGCTGGCCCTGCGCGATCAACCCGAACGCGGCGCGCAGGCGCGCTCGATCGCGCTCGACGTCCGCCGCGACCGCGAGATCGACTTCGATCGCGAGCTGCGCTTGCTCGGCGACGACGTGCGCGGTGCGCAGCTGCGCGGCCGCGTAGTCGTCGCCGGGATCGAGCTGCAACACGGTGCCCCACAGCTCGCCGGCGTGCGCGGCGTCGAGCTCGGCGGCGCGCGCCGCGGCGTACGCGCGCTCGGCCTCGGTCGCACCGCTCGCGGCCCACTGCGCGAACGCGGCGGCGGCGAGGTCGCCACCGGCGGGCGCCGCGGTCTCGGCGGCGACACGCGCGACGAGCGGATCGCCCGGCATCGCGGCGGTCGCGAGCTGCGCGGCCGCGGTCGCGACCTCGCCGCTACCGGCCCACTGCTGCGCACGCAGCGCGAGCGCGGCGCACGTCGTAGGATCCGAGTCCGCGAGCTGCCGCGCGAGCTCGACATACGCGCGCCCGGCCGCGACGCCGTCGCCCGCCGCGGCGGCCTGCCGCACGGCGCCGACGCGCGCGCCGAGCGATGCCGGATCCGATTCCGCGGCGGCGGCGAACCAGGTCGCGGCGCCGGCGCGATCGTCGTGCTGTGCGGCGAGCAACCCGCGCGCGGATTGCACGGCCGCACGCAGCTCGGTATCGGCCACGGCGTGCGCGAGCTGCTCGAGCGCGTGGCCAAACTCGTCGGCGCGGCCGTCGAGGAACGCGAGCTCGAGCTGGGCGAGCACCGCGCGCAGGTCCGACGGCGCGTTATCGAGGATCTCGCCCGCCGCGACCCGCGCGAGGTCGTGCTCGCCGCTCGCGAGCAGGAGATCGAGGCGATAATGGCCGAGCGGCCGGCGCTCGAGGGCGCCCGCGACCGCGACCTCGGCGTCGAGCTGGCGCGTCGCCTCGACGAGATCCGCCGACGCGCGCGCGATGCGGCGCAGGCCGCGCAGCGCGGCGGTCGCACGCGGATCCGCGAGCAGCGCGGCATCGTAGTGAGAGCGCGCGCGATCGGTGTCGCCGAGCCGCTCGCTCAACCGGCCCGCCTCGACGCGTAGCGCGGCCGACGTCGCGGTCTCGTCGACCGTCGCCAGCTCGCGCTCGTAGACGAGCAGCGCCGCCGCCGCGTCCTCGTCGAGCTCCGACGTGGGCAGCGGCTGGAGCTGTTCGGGCAGCTGGATCGCCTCGAGATCGATCGTCGGCTCGATCTCGGGCACGTCCTCGAAGCCGGCCGATGTCATCACGCGCGGCGCGGGCCGCACGTGCTCGGTCGGCGCGACCTGCATGCCCTGCAGCGTCTCGCCGGGAAGCGGCTCGTCGGGCAGATCAGCCGCCGCGATGCCGAGCGGCGGCACCGACGTCGGCATCTTCACGCGCGGATAGAGATCGACGATCGACGGCGGCCGCACGAGCGTCTTCGCCGGATCGATCGCTTCGCGTGCACGCGGCGAGTCGGCGCGCGTGCGCGCCGGATCGTCGTCGGCTTCGTCATCCAGAATGTCGAGCGCCGCGTCGAGCGCCTGGTACGGGTCGCCGGCGCTCGCCGCGCGGTCGAGCTCGTCGAGCGGCGCGTCGGCGAGTGACTCCACGCGCACCTCGACGATCGACTGCGGCCCCGACGCGCGATCGCTCGGCCCGGGCATCGCGAGATCGTCGGACGCACCGACCGCCGCGGCGACATCGGAGAAATCGTCCTCGGTGTTTGCGATGTCCGGCTCGTCGGTCGGCGGACGCGGCACGGGCAGCACGGTGCTCGGCCGCGCCGGCGGCGCGACCGAAGGCATCGGCATCGAGCGCCGGATCACGTTCGCGACCGTGCGGCGCGGTGCGGCCGCGGGGATCGCGGGCAACGCCGGCGACGACTCGCTGGCCGGCGCGTGTGCATCCTCGTCGGGCTCGCTCGCGGCGATCTCGATCTCGTAATCGTCCTCGACCGGTTGCGCCGGCTCGTAGGTCTGGAACATCGGCGGCGGCGCGGTCGGTGCCTTCGAGCGCGCGTCGGGGCGCATCTCCTGCGCGCGCGCCTCCATCTCGTCGAGGTCGGCGATCTTCGTCGCCTCCGAGAACGGGCTCGCGTCGGGGTCTCCGGCCGTGTCGTAGCCTTGCGACGGCGTCGGGCGCTGGCGCTCGACCGAGCCGGTCGTGCGCGACCCGGGCACGCCCGCGGCCGGCGTGCGCCGGATGATCGCGGCGGTGCGGCGCGTCGGCGGCGGCAACGGCAGTGCGGGCGGCGCGGTGCGCGACTTGCCGCGCGCGGCCGACGTGTAGACCTCGTCCTCCTCGGCGGCCGGCTGCCCCGTCGAGATGCGGGTCTCGGGCTCCGCATCGTCGTCGGCGAACGGCGGCAGCGCGCCGAGCATGTCGCCGAGCGCGGCCGGATCGCCGCGCGCGCCGAGGTCGGAGAAATCGGTCTCGTCTTCGATCGCCGCGGGCTCGACCGGGTCGCTCGTCGCGGCGCGATCGAGCGTCATCTGCTCGTCGAGCGCGAGCTCGCCGATCGAGCCCGGCCGGGGCGCCGCCGCTTCGGGCGCGCGCGGCGGCGCCTCGAGCTTCGCCGACGGCTCCGCTTGCGCGGGCGCCGGCCACTGCATCGGCGCGGGGCCCGGCCCGGCCGCTCCGCCGCCCTCCTCGGGCGTGTGCAGCGCGTCGAACATCGAGTCCCACTGGTCGAGCTCCGAGTCGTCCGCGAGGAACGGCTTGGGAGGCGGCTTCGAGGGCTTGTCCGAGCGGCTCATCTTCCGACCTTCAGCGCGACGCCGAGCTTGTCGCGCAGCTGCAAGTGCGGCTCGGAGACCGACCAGGCGACGAGCTCGAGCGCGGCCGGCGAATCGACGAGCGTGCGGCCGCCCTTGCCGACGTCGAGCTGCGCGAGCGCGACCGCGAGATCGCCGGCCCAAAGCAAGCCCGCGCGATGGCCGACCGCGAGCGCGTTGCGGCGCAGCCCTTCGATGTGAACGAGCTCGGCGGCGCGCGCCTGCACGAGCTGCTGGACCGCGCCGCGCGCCTTGCGCGACAGCTCCTTCTTCAGCAGCTTCGCGCGATCCGCGATGCTGGTCTCGTCGCCGGCGACGCGCTCGGCCAGCGCGGGCGGCGGCGCGACGTCGCACGCCTTGAGCGCCGCGGCGATCGTCCATTCGAGCTCGGTGTCGCGCAGATCGCCCAGCGTCGCGACGCCTTCGGCGATCGTCGCGACGACGCGGCCGAGCGCGAACCGCTGCGGCGGCAGGCTCGCAGCCGCGACGTCGGCACCGAGCAGCAGCACGGGCGTCTCGGCGGCGAACGCGCGCGCGAAGCCGGTGCGGCCGGCGCTGATGTAGATCTCGACGTCGTCGACTCCGAAGCACGACAGCGCGGTCGCGAGCGGCTCGTAGCGCTCGCCGAGCTTCTTCTGCGCGATCTTGTCGCCGCGCGTGAACCCGAGCTTGCCGGCATCGACGCCGGTCGCGACCTGCACCGCGCCCGCGATCGCGCGCCACAGCTCGAGCAGTGGGCCGGCGAGCTCGCCGCGCAAGGTCGCGCGCGTCGCCGGATCGAGCTTCGCGCGCCCCGGCCCGGTGAGGCTCGTGCGGCCCTGCGCGAGCACCTGGCGCTGATCGACCGACGGCGTGCCGAGCGCCTCGAGCGCGACGAGCGCGACCCAGCGCGCATCGACGTCGGCCTGCCATGCGTTGACCTGCGCGAGCCGCTCGTAGAGCAGCGCGGTCTTCGGGTTCTGCGCGATCGCGGTGCGCAAGCTCGAGGCGGTCGACGCCAGCGCCTGCGCACGTGCGTGCGGCTCGAGCAGGTCCGACAGCTCGCGCACGACGTCGAGGTTCAGCGGATCGAGCGAGCGCGCGCGATCGAGCGCGAGCCGCGCACCGACGCGATCGTTCAACCGATCGCGCAGCATCAAGCCGAGCCGCAGCTCCTCGCGCGCCTTGTCCTGCGGCGTCGGACGCAGCCGTGCGAGGGTGCGGAGCTCGCGAACCGCGCGGTTCCAGTCGCTCGCGCGCAAGCACAAGCCGAGCAGCCGCTCGCGCAGCAGCTGGTCCTCGGGGTTGGCATCGACGACGCGCTCGAGCTGCTCGATCGCGCCCGCGATGTCGTTGGAGTTCTCGGCGAGCACCTGCGACAGCTGGAGCTCGATCTCGCCGCGTCGGCTCGGGCGCGTCTCGGCCGCGAGGTAACGCCGCCACAGCGCGATCGCGGCGTCGGCGTCGCCGGCGTTGAATGCGAGGTCGGCGCGAAACCGCAGCGCCTCGACGTGCGCCGGCGCGCGATCGAGCAACGCGTCGAGGTCCGCCATCGCGCCCGGCTGATCGCCGGTGCGGTGCAGGACGGTCGCGCGCTCGAGCAAGAGCGGCACGAGGTCGCCGGTGCCCTCGGCCTCGTAGAATGCGACGCGATCGGACAGCGCGCCGACTAGCGCGCGCGCATCGCCGCGCTCGCGCAGCAGCTCGAGCCAGCGCTCGTACTCGGGCGCGTTGCCCTCGAGCGCGACGATCCGCTTGTACGCGGCAACCGCGTAGTCCTGGTTTTGCGTCAGGCCGGGTCCGTCGAACACGGCGACCGCCTCGCGCAGCAGCGACAGCTTCGCGGTCTTGTCACCGAGCACGCGCGCGAGCGAGTACGCGGCGGTCGCGGCCGCGCCTTTGTCGCCGGCGCGCACGGCCATGCGGCGCAGCGCCGACAGCCCGCGCAGGTCGTCGGGCCGCGTGCGCAGCACCGAGACGACGATCGCGCCGGCCTCGCGCAACCGGCCGGCGAGCTCGAGCGTCTCGGCGCGATCGAGCTCCCACGGCGCGCTCGCGTCGGGATCGTCGGTGAGCGCGCTGCGCAGCTCGAGGATCTCGGCGCGCGCGAGCAGCGGATCGACGGCGGCGAACGGATCTTTGCCCTCGACCAGCGGCGTGGCGCCGGTCTCGGCGACGACGAGCAGCGCGCTCGTGTCATCGGGCGCGGCCGCGCGCGCGGCCGCGATGCGCTGGTTCGCGAGCTCGAGATCGGCCGTCGCCGCCGCCATCGCCGCGCCGCGCAGGTACAGCGCAGCCGAGGCCTCGGGCATCGCGACCACGCGCGCGAGCCCTTCGTAGGCCTGCGCGAGCTGCGTCGGCTCGGCGCGCTTGCTGGCGACGAGCGCCGCGCCGAGCAACGCCCCGCGCCGCGTCGGATCCATCTGGGTCGCGGCGTCGAACGATTGCGCGGCACGCTCGAAATCCTCGAGGGCGAGCGCGTAGAGCCAGCCCGAATCTTCGGCGAGCGCCGCGCCGAGTCGCGCGTCCGCGCAGCGCGCGGCGAGCGCCACGCTGGCCTCGACGCGCAGCACCGTGTCCCCGCGCACCGCCGCGAGATCGCCGAGCGCGAGCGCGGCCGCGGTCGCCGCGACGCTCGCATCGGGCCGCGCCGCGAGCGCGCGGTATTGCTCGGCCGCCTCGTCGTGCCGGTCCGCGGCCTCGAGGCTGCGCGCGAACAACCACTGCGCGTCGGCGCCGCCATCGGCCTCGGCGATCCGCTCGCGCGCCTTGACCTCGGCGCCGCGATCGGTGCCGGTCGCGCGGCAGCGCGCGAGACCTTCGAGCGCGGTGCGGTCGTCGGGCGCGCGCACGAGCCAGTCGTCGTAGACCTGCGCGGCCGCCGGGGGATCGCCTTGCCGGATCTCGAGCACCCAGGCCGCCTCGCGCAGCGCGCGCCGCGCGGCCGCACCATCGGGCAACGCGCGCGCCTCGATGCGGCGCTCGGTCACGAGCTCGGGCCAGCGCTCCTGCGCGCGCAACAAGTCGATCAGCGACTCGCGCGCGAACGTGTCGTCGGGCCACAGCGCGAGCACCTGGCGATACAGCTCGGTCGCGGCCTCGACGGCGCCGGCGCGCTCGCGCAGGCGCGCCGCCGCAAACAGCGCGGTGCCGCGGCTCGTCGTGCCCTTCTCGTCGGCGGCGAGCTTCTCGAGCACCTCGGCGCGCTCGTCGTCGCGGCCGAGCTGCGAGAGTGTGGCCTCGAGCTGCCAGCGTAATGCCAGCTCCTGGGGCACGAGCGCGACGAGCTCGCGCTGCAGGTCGAGCAGCGCCTCGAGGTCGCCGTGCGCGCGCGAGATGCGCACCGCGCGCTCGAGGATCGCGCGCTTCGTGTCGCCCTGCGCCTGGTCCGCCGCCGTGCGCAGCCGGGCGAGCGCGGCCGGCGCCTGGTCGGTGAGATCGTCGAGCTCCGTGAACGCCTCGACGGCCGGCGGATATCCCGCGACCGCCTCGAGCGCACGACCGAGCGCGTTGCGTGCCTCTTCGATCGCCTCGGGCGTCGCGACCTCGTACGCGTACAGCTCGGCGGCTTGCACGTACAGCGCCGCGGCGGCCGCGGGCTCGGCGCGCGGATCCTGACCTGGGCCGAGCCACGTGCCGAGCAGCGCGGCATGCGCGGCCGAGACATACGACTTCGCGAGCTCGCCGTAGTCGAGCCGGCCGAGCGCATCGCGCTCCGCCGCCGACGCGAGCACGACGAAGCCCGGCGCGCTCGCCTCGAGCGATGCGAGCAACGCGCGCGCCTGATCGCGCTGGCCGCCGCGCAGCAGCGCGTCGGCGCGCCGGATCGACAGCGCCATCGCGCGGGACGGATCCGACTCGAGCGCCTGCCAGCTCTGCACGAGCTCGGCGAGGTCGTCGTAGCGACCGAGCTCCTCGGCGAGCTCGGTGAGATCCGCGAGGATGATCGGCGCGCCGGGCGCCAGCGCGCTCGCCTGCTGCAGCAGCTCCCACGCCTTCTCCGGCGCGTCGATGCGCGCGAGCTGCGCCTGGCGCCGGCGCAGCGCGACCAGCTCGTGGCGCAGCGCGGTCGCGCGATCGGGACGGTCCCCGCCGGGGCCCGCGCTCGCCTCCGCGACCGGACCACCGGGCCCGAACGCGGCGAGCAACACCTGCGCGAGCCCCTCGATCGCGTTCGCGATGTCGGGCGGCGCCCCGTGCTCCTCGGCGATGCGCACGCGTTCGCGCGCGACCCGCTCGGCCTCGGCCGGGTTTGCGGTGAGCTGCGCGGCGCGCTCGAACGCCTCCTGCGCGCGCCCGAAATCGTTCGTCGACGCGCGCGCGACCTCGAGCCAGTAGGCGAGCTTGCGCGCGGGCTGCTCGACCGCTTCGGCGAGTCGCTCCCACACCTCGACGAGGGCTGCGGTGTCGGCCGCCTTCGCGACGACGCGCTCGAGCTCGAGCAGCACCGCCTGATGCATCGGCGCGATGCGCGCCGCCTCGTCGAGCGCGGCGCGCGCTTCGGTCGCCTCGTGCATGTGATTGGCGTGCACGCGCGCCTTCTCGAGCAGCAAGTCCGCACGCTCGTGGTCGTCGCGCGCGTACTCGCGCTCGGCGTCGATCAGCTTGACCAGGTTCGGCCACAGCTCGCGGCGGTAGAACACGCGCCGGATCGCCCACAGGTTCGCGCGCAGCGACGGATCGAGGTTGACCGCGCGTCCGAACGCCTTCACCGCGCGCGCCTCGTCGGCGAGCCGGCGTTCGTACAGCTCGCCGAGCTCGTACGCGATCACGGCGGCGGCCGCGGGATCGCCGAGGACTCGCGACTCGAGCTCGCGCGTCATCTGTTCGGCGCGCTGCTCGCCGCCGGCATCGCCGAGCGCCGCGATCGCCTGATCGACGACGGTCGGGTGCTGGAGCTGCGACTCGAGCGACCGCTCGACGACGATGTTCGGCGTCGCGGTCGACACCTCGACGCCGCCGTCGAGATCCATCGGCGCCCCGCTCAGGAGATCGTCGTTGGTCGCGGCGCGGATGGGCGGCGGTGCGCTCGGCGCGCGCGCGCGTTCGGGCGGCGGAGGAGGCGGCGTGCTCGGCTGCTTGCTGCGCAGCGGCGGCTCGGTCGGCGGCTTCGCGCGATCGGGCGGCGGCGCGGGAATCACCGGCGGAATCGCGACCGCGGGCACGGCGATCGGCTGGCTCGCGCGCGGGATCGGGATGCTCGGCGGCTTCACCGGCGGAATGCCGACGCGTGCGGGTAGCCCGCGCGGCGGCGCCGGGATGGTCGCGATCACCGGACGCGGCGGCAGCGGCGGCGGCTTGACCGTCGCCGGCAAGGGCGCGCGAAACGCCTGGGTCTGGCGCGGACCGGCCAGCGGGATCGAGATCGCGGCGGGCGCGTGGTTGGCGGCCTGCGGCGCGCTGTCGACGACCTCCTCGAGCTCGTCGAGATCGAGCGTACCGTCGGTGCCTTCGGTCGGCGCGCGGATCGCCTTGGGGACGGCGTCTTCGTGGTCGTCCGCCATGGCCGCGTCGATGCGTGCCGCGAGCGCGGTGACCCGTTCGCTCTTGGTCGCGGTTTCGACGGCGGCAACCGGCACGCCCTCGCTCGCGCCCGAGTCGTCTTCTGGCGGTGTGCCCAACTCTCTCAAAGATCATCACCTCGACGGCGAGGTGTCAACGCCGCAACGCCGCGAGTTCCGGGCGTTTAACGGCGATCCCATGTTAAACCTGCGCGGTGCTGGAAACCCCGCTTCGCCTGGGCGACGACCCCGTCACGCTGGAGGCGCTGGCCGAGGTTGCGCGGCACGGCCGCCGGGTGGTCGTGGGCGAGCACGCGCGCGCCGCGATGGACCGCGCCCGCGCCGTGGTCGACGCCGTGGTCGCCGGCGGCGACGCCGCGCCCGCGGTCTACGGCGTGAACACCGGGTTCGGGGCGCTCGCGGAGGTGCGCATCTCGTCGGCGCAGGTCGCGCGCCTGCAGCAAAACCTGGTGCGCTCGCACGCCTCCGGCGTCGGCGACCCGCTGCCGCGCGAAGCGGTGCGCGCGATGATGCTGCTGCGCGCGGCGGTGCTCGCGACCGGCCGCAGCGGCGCGCGCAGCGTGTGCTGCGAGCGCTTGTGCGAGCTGCTCGCAGCCGGCGTCCACCCGGTGATTCCGGCGCGCGGCTCGGTCGGCGCCTCCGGCGATCTCGCACCGCTCGCGCACCTCGCGCTCGGCATGATCGGCGAAGGCTTCGCCGAGTACGGTGGACGCACCCTGCCCGCCGACGAGGCCCTGCGCGCCGCCGGCATCGCGCCGCTCGTGCTCGAGGCGAAAGAAGGCCTGACGCTGCTCAACGGCACGCAGCACATGACGGCCGTCGGCGGCCTCACCGTGCTCGACGCCGAGACCACGTGCCGCATCGCCGACCTCGCCGGCGCATTGTCGCTCGAGGCACTCAAGGGCACGGTGCGCGCGTTCGACGAGCGCGTCATCGCCGCACGCCCGCACCCCGGGCAGATCGCGGTCGGCGCGCTGCTGCGCGAGCTCCTGCACGGCTCGGCGATCGCGAAGTCGCACGAGAACTGCGGCAAGGTCCAGGATCCGTACTCGCTGCGCTGCATGCCGCAGGTGCACGGCGCGAGCCGCGACGTGCTCGCGTTCGCGCGCACCGTGCTCGAGCGCGAGGCCGCGAGCTCGACCGATAACCCGCTCGTCTTCGTCGAAGACGGGGGCGAGATGATCTCCGGCGGCAACTTTCACGGTCAACCGGTCGCGCTGGCGCTCGATGCGGCCGCGATGGCCGTCGCCGAGCTCGCGAACATCAGCGAGCGCCGCGTCGAGCAGCTCGTCAACCCGCACCTGGCGAGCGGCCTGCCGCCGTTCCTCGCGCCCGACTCGGGCTTGAACAGCGGCTTCATGATCGCGCAGGTGGCGGCGGCCGCGCTGGTCTCGGAGAACAAGGTGCTCGCGCATCCCGCGTCGGTCGACTCGATCCCGTCTTCGGCGGGCCGCGAGGATCACGTGTCGATGGGCGCGACCTGCGCGCTCAAGCTGGAACGGATTCACGATCACGTGCGCACGGTGCTCGCGATCGAGCTGCTGTGCGCGGCCCAGGGCATCGACCTCCGCCGGCCGCTCACCACGACCAAGCCGCTCGAGGCCGTGCACGCCGCGATCCGAGCGAGGATCCCGGCGATGCTCGTCGATCGCCCGCTCTCGCCCGACATCGCCGCGATGCGCGCGCTCGTCGACGACGGCACGCTGCTCGCCGCCGCGGGGATCTGAGTCCGGGATTACTTCTTCGCCTTCATGCGCCCTGCTCGCGCGAGCGCGTCGCGCAGCACGAACTCGATCTGGGCGTTGAGCGAACGCAGGTCGTCGGCCGCCCACTTCTGGAGCGTCTCCAGGAGCGTCGGATCGACGCGCAGCAAGAACGGCTTGCGCTCCGGCACGGCTGCCTACTGGTAGATCGTCCCGGTGTTGACGACCGGCTGGGTCCCGCGCTCGCCGCACAGCACGACGAGCAGGTTCGACACCATCTGCGCCTTGTGCTCGGTATCGAGCTCGACGATGCCGCGCTTCGCGAGCTGGTCGAGCGCCATCTCGACCATCGACACCGCGCCCTCGACGATGCGCGTGCGTGCCGCGATGATCGCTCCAGCCTGCTGGCGCTGCAGCATCGCCTGCGCGATCTCGGGCGCGTACGCGAGGTGCGCGATGCGCGCGTCGAGGATCTCGACGCCGGCCGGCGCCACCTTCGCCGCGACTTCCTTGCGCAGCTGCTCGGCGACCACGTCCGACTGGCCGCGCAGGCTCGTCACGGCCTCGTCGTGCGAGTCGTACGGGTGATGCATCGCGAGGCTGCGCACCGCGGCCTCCGCCTGGATCTGCACGTAGCTCGCGAAGCTCTCGACGTCGAACAGGGCCTGTGCGGTGTCGACGACGCGCCACACGATGATCGCGCCGATCTCGATCGGATTGCCCTCGATGTCGTTGACCTTGATCTTCGCGGTCTCGAAGTTCCGCGCGCGCAGCGACACGGGACGCTTCGCGGTGAACGGGTTCACCCAGCGCAGGCCGGGGTCGCGCACGGTGCCGGCGTAGCGGCCGAAGAACGTCAGCACGCGCGCCTCGTTGGGGCCGATGACCATGTTGCCGACGAGCAGGATGATGCCGAACACCACCATGCCGAGTCCGCCGCCGATGTAGCCGCCCGGATGTTGCTGGTGGCTCGCGATCTGCGCGAACACGCCGACCGAGCCGAACAAGCAGCCGAGCCCGACGAGGATCGCCAACCAACCCGAGCTCGAGATCGCGGGACGTTCTTTCATTGCCATGCTTACACGATGATATCACTTTGCTACCGCGTCAAGCCCTGCGACGAAAACCGAGGCGACGAGCGAGGTTCCGTAGCGATACGGGATGTCCTCGGGAGTCTCGGCCCACCACATCACGAGGTCCGCACGCGCGCCGGGCGCAACGATGCCGCACGGCACGCGCAGCGCCTCGGCTGCGTGGCGCGTGACGCCGAGCCAGGCTTCCTCGACGGTCATCCCGAAGTGCGTGGTCGCGAGCCACATCTGGATCGGAAGCGTCTCGCAGTACGAGCTGCCCGGATTCAGATCGGTCGCGACCGCCATGCGCAGCCCGGCCGCGCGGAATTTCTCGACCGGCGGCGGCGGCAGGCGCAGCTGCACGCACGCGCCGGGCAGCAGCACCGCGATCGTCCCGGCGCGCGCGAGCGCGGCGATGCCGGCGTCGGAGACGTACTCGAGATGGTCTGCCGAGAGCGCGCCGAACTCCGCAAGCAGCTCGGCGGCGCCGAGATCCGAGAGCTGGCCGACGTGGCCGCGCACCGGCAGACCGTGCGCGCGCGCGGCCTCGAAGATCTGGCGCGTCTCGGCGAGCGTGAACGCGTTGTGCTCGCACCACACGTCGACCGAGCGCGCGAGCGGCTTCGCGCGCGGGATCCATTGCTCGCAGATCTCGCGTACGAACGCGTCGCGGTCGCTCGTCCGCTCGGGCGGGACGAGGTGGGCGAGCAACGTCGGGATCACGCGGTCGTGGCGCGCGAGCAGCTCGAGCAAGCGGAGCTCGCCGTCGGCCGTGAGGTCATAGCCGGTCTTGGCTTCGACCGTCGTCGTACCGCCGTGGCGCATCACGGCCAGGCGAGCGGCGAGCAGGCCATCGAGCGCGGTCGTCACGCGCGTCGGGCCGAGCGTCGCCATGATCCCGCCGCCGGCCGCCTGGATCTCGACGTACGTCTTGCCGGCCGCGCGCAGCGCGAACTCGTGCGCGCGACTGCCCGCGAAGATCGCGTGCGTGTGGCAATCGACGAGCCCAGGCGTGACGAGCCGCCCGCGCGCATCGAGCTCGCGTTCGCCCCGCGGCGCGTCATCGCCGACGCTCGCGATCTTTCCGCCTTCGATCGCGATCGTGGCGCGATCGATGAGTCCGAGCCCGCCGCGCGCCGGATCGCACGTCATCACGCGCGCGTCGCGGATGACCAGATCGGCCATCAGCCGCGCCGCCGCGGGATCACGACGCCGCGCGTGTCGGCGGTGCGGATCGCTTCGTCGTAGCCGGCGTCGGCGTGACGGATCACGCCCATGCCCGGATCGCTCGTCAGCACGCGCTCGAGGCAGCGCGCCGCGCGCTCGGTGCCGTCGGCGACGACGACCATGCCGGCGTGCAGCGAGTAGCCGATGCCGACGCCGCCGCCGTGGTGGAACGACACCCACGACGCGCCCGCCGCCGTATTGACGAGCGCGTTCAGGATCGGCCAGTCGGCGACCGCGTCGGTGCCGTCCTTCATGCCCTCGGTCTCGCGATACGGCGACGCGACCGAGCCGCAGTCCAGGTGATCGCGGCCGATCACGATCGGCGCCTTCACCTTGCCCGACTTCACGAGCTCGTTGAAGCGCAGCCCGACGCGGTGGCGCTGGCCGTAGCCGAGCCAGCAGATGCGCGCCGGCAAACCCTGGAACGCGATCCTCTCTCGCGCGAGCTTCATCCAGCGCGCGAGCATCTCGTCGTCGCGGATCTCGTCGAGCACCGCCTCGTCGGTCGCGTGGATGTCGGCCGGGTCCCCGGATAGCGCGGCCCATCGGAACGGCCCCTTGCCCTCGCAGAACAGCGGGCGGATGTACGCCGGCACGAAGCCGGGGAACGCGTACGCGACGTCCTTCGCTGCGCCGCCGAGCTCGGCCTGCGCGCGCAGGTTGTTGCCGTAGTCGAACACGTGCGAGCCGGCGCGCTGCATCGCGACCATCGCCTCGACTTGCACCGCCATCGACGCACGCGCGCGCCGCACGTAATCGTCCGGATCCTGCACGCGCAGCTCGGCCGCCGCCGCGAGCGTCAGGCCCTGCGGCACGTAGCCGTTCAGCGGATCGTGCGCGCTCGTCTGATCGGTGACCAGATCGAACGCGATGCCGCGCGCCGCGAGCTCGGCGTAGACGTCGGCCGCGTTGCCGACGACCGCGATCGACCGCGCCGCTTGACTCGCACGACACTCCTCGACCCGGCGCAGCGCGCTGTCGAGATCCGGCGCGACCTCGTCGAGATACTTCGTCTCGATCCGGCGCTGCACGCGCGCCGGATCGATCTCGACGCCGAGGAACACGGCGCCCGCCATGGTCGCGGCGAGCGGCTGCGCGCCGCCCATCCCGCCGAGGCCGCCGCTCAGCACGACGCGCCCGGCCAGCGAGCCGCCGAAATGCTGGCGGCCGGCGGCGACGAACGTCTCGAACGTGCCCTGCACGATGCCCTGCGAGCCGATGTAGATCCACGACCCCGCGGTCATCTGGCCGTACATCATCAGCCCGCGGTGCTCGAGCTCGCGGAAGTGCTCCCACGTCGCCCACTTGCCGACGAGGTTCGAGTTCGCGATCAGCACGCGCGGCGCTTCCTCGTGCGTGCGGAACACGCCGACCGGCCGGCCCGACTGCACGAGCAGCGTCTGATCATTCTCGAGCCGGCGCAGCTCGCGCACGATCGCGTGATAGTCGTCCCAGCTGCGCGCGGCCTTGCCGGTGCCGCCGTACACGACCAGATCCTGCGGCCGCTCCGCGACCTCCGGATCGAGGTTGTTCATCAGCATGCGCAGCGCGGCTTCTTGCACCCAGCCCTTGCAGCTGAGCTGCGTGCCGCGCGGCGCGCGAATCACTTCGGCCCCGAATCCAGTGTGACCGGCCATGTGCCCGGTCGTAGCACGGAGCTACGCGGACGCGCTCGCCTCGTCCTTCTTCTCGTCGGCCTTCGCCTCGGCCTTGTCGCCGATCGGCTCCGACTTCGGGCTCTCCGCCGTCGGGCTGTCCGACTTCGGCGTCTCGCTGCCCGTGCTCGTGATGCGCATGCCGTAGAACGAGCGCCACGCGAAGAACAGCGAGATCACGAAGCAGCCGCCGGCGATCACGTACTTGAGCGTGTTCAAGCCCTTCGCCTCGAGCTCGACCGCGAGGCCGACCGCGAGCACGCCGAACAGCGTCGTGAACTTGATGATCGGGTTGAGCGCGACCGACGACGTGTCCTTGAACGGGTCGCCGACCGTGTCGCCGACGACCGTCGCCGCGTGCAGGGCGGTCCCCTTCGCGCGCAGCTCGGTCTCGACGACCTTCTTCGCGTTGTCCCAGGCGCCGCCTGCGTTGGCCATGAAGATCGCCTGGTGCAGGCCGAACAGCGCCGTGGAGATCAGGTAGCCGATGAAGAAGAACGCGTCGGTGCACGCGAACGCCAGGGTCGAGAAGAACACGACCATGAAGATGTTCACCATGCCGCGCTGCGCGTACTCGGTGCAGATCTGGACGACGCGCTGGCTGTCCTTGACGTTCGCCTTCGCGCCGCTGTCGGTGTCGAGCTTGATGTTCGCCTTGATGAACTCGACCGCGCGATAGGCGCCGGTCGATACCGCCTGCGTCGACGCGCCGGTGAACCAGTAGATGATCGCGCCGCCGGTCACGAGGCCGAGCAGGAACGGCGGATGGATCATCGACAGATTGCCGACGAGATCCGACTGCAGACCGTTCGTCACCAGCATGATGAGCGCGAAGATCATCGTCGCGGCGCCGACGACGGCCGTGCCGATCAGCACGGGCTTCGCCGTGGCCTTGAACGTGTTGCCCGCGCCGTCGTTCTCCTCGAGGAAGCTCTTGGCCTTCTCGAAGTCGGGCTTGAACTTGAAGTCCTTCTCGATCTCTTCCGAGATGTTCGGGATGGTCTCGATGAGCGACAGCTCGTAGACGGACTGCGCGTTGTCGGTGACCGGGCCGTACGAGTCGACCGCGATCGTCACCGGCCCCATCCCGAGGAAGCCGAACGCGACGAGGCCGAACGCGAACACCGCGGCCGCCGCGTGATACGGGAAGTCGCTGGTGTTGCCGGGGCCGCCGAGCGTCGCGCCGGTCAGCTGGTGAACCTGGATCAGCAGGTGCGTGACGCCGTAGTTCGAGATCCCGTACGCGACGGCCATCAGCGCCGCGATGGTGAGGCCCATCCAGTACGCCGAGTAGTTGCCGGCCGTGAGGCCCGCGAGGATGTTGAGCGACGGGCCGCCTTCCTTCGACGCGGTCACGGTCTCGCGCACGTGGCCGGAGTTGACCGACGTGAACACCTTGACCAGCTCGGGGATGATCGCGCCGGCGAGCGTGCCGCACGAGATGATCGCCGACAGCTGCCACCACAGATTGCCGAGCGCCGACGGGCCCTGGCCGATGAGCAGGTACGACACGCCGAATGTCAGGCCGACCGACACGAACGACGTGAGCCACACCAGCTGGGTCAGCGGGTGCTCGAAGTTCATCGACTTGGCCTTGCTGTAGCGCGCGCGGGTCAACGCCTCGTTCACCCAGTAGCTGCCGACCGAGGTGAAGATCATCACGATGCGCATCGCGAACAGCCACACGAGCAGCACGTCCTGCGTCCAGATGCCGGCATCGCGGATGTGGCCCTGCGCGTCGTAGTAGCTGACGTCGCTGCCGAGGTGGAGCGTCGGGAACGCGACGAGAATGAACGTGATGAGCGCGACGCCGGTGACGCCGTAGGTCTCGAAGCCGTCGGCGGTGGGGCCGACCGAGTCGCCGGCGTTGTCGCCGGTGCAGTCCGCGATGACGCCGGGGTTACGCGCGTCGTCTTCCTTGATGTTGAAGACGATCTTCATGAGGTCGGAGCCGATGTCGGCGATCTTCGTGAAGATGCCGCCGGCCACGCGCAGCGCCGCGGCGCCGAGCGACTCGCCGACCGCGAAGCCGATGAAGCTCGGGCCCGCGTAGTCGCCGGGCAAGAACAGCATGATCGCGAGCATCAGGATGAGCTCGACGCAGATGAGGACGGTGCCGATGCTCATGCCGGCCTCGAGCGGGATCGAGTACACGCCGTAGGGCGTGCCGCGCAGCGAGGCGAACGCGGTGCGCGAGTTCGCGAAGGTATTGACGCGGATGCCGAACGCGGCGACCAGCGAGCTGCCGAGGATGCCGACGACCGAGAACGCCGCGATCACGACGACCTTGGCCGGCGGCACTTTCTCGAGCGCGGCGAAGTACACGATGATGACCGCCGCGATCAGGATCCAGAGCTGGAAGATGAACTTGGCCTGCTGGCGCAGGTACGTGCGGCAGGTCGCGTAGATCAGCTCGGAGATCTCGCGCATCGCCGTGTGGACCGGCAGGTTCTTGAGCTTCTGGTACTTCATCACCCCGAACAGCATGCCGAGCACGCACACGCCGATGCCGATCAGCAGCAGGTTCCAGCCGGTCATCCCGAGGAAGTGCACCTGCTTGAAGTCGGGGAGACGGAGCTGCGCCTCGTTGCGCGGGCGCCCGGTGTTCGCGGCTTCGGAGCCGCTCGCGAGTAGGGGAAGTAGGAAGCTCATGGGAGCGGGCGTTATAAGGATGGTTGGCGCGGGAGTACAAGCTTCCGGGCCTGGACGTGGTATGAGACGCTGCCCGCACGGTTTTCGACCCGCGGCGCGCCCGCTTCGCGACACCGGTGTCAGGAATCGCGCGGCCAGTGGCAAACGCTCGAACGCCTCGCGTCCGCGGCAACTGCCGGCAAGCCGATGCGTCGCGCGGACTTCGCTGCGGTGGTCCGACCTGGCATTCCGGGTGCTCTAGCGGCCGGCATCATGTTGAACCGCGCCGCCGTCCTCGCTTCGTTGTTGCTGTTCCCTGCCGTCGCTGCTCGCGCCGATGACGAGTCGGTGGTGCCGAACGTGCTGCCGCCGGGCACGGTCACCGTCGTGGCGCCGGTCGCCGCGGTCGCGCCGGTCGTGATGACCGCGCCCAGCGCGACGCCGTCGAGCGCGCCGGCCGCACAGCCGGCGCCGCAGAACGAGGACTGGAGCAACGTCTCGCACATCAACGGCCAGCTGGTAAAGGTCGGCGAGCGCGGCGACTACCTGTACAAGTTCAAGAAGGTGAACATCTCCGTGGACCCGTTCGGTCCGTTCCTCGGCTACTACGAGGCCGCGATCAGCTACGGGCTATCGCAGAACGTCGCGCTCTCGGCCTCGTTCGGAACATTGGTCGACAACAGCGGCAACACCAGCGGCTATCAGGCGACGCTCAGCCTGCCGATCTACTTCCGCCGCACCTACTCGGGCCCGTTCCTCGAGCCCGGCCTGATCGTGCGCGGCTCGACCACGAACGACGACTACGAGTGCGACGGCTGCGACTCGACCTCGACCTCGACGAGCTGGGCCGGCCCCGAGATGCTGTTCGGCTGGCAGTGGATGTTCGACTCGGGCCTCAACGTCGCGTGGGCCGCCGGCGTGGTCAAGCACCTCGGCGGCGACGCCATGGGCGAGAACACCGACGTCAACGGCTACTTCCGGGTCGGCTACGCGTTCTGATTCCGCTGCCGTTTACGCGGCCTGCAGGTCGGGCGCGCCCGGCTCCGCGCGCATCGCGGGCGGCAGGATCGGCTGGATCTTGTGCGCCCACTTGGTGCACGCGTCGAGTCCCGCCATGCCGGGCAGCTGTGCCATCCGGCGCTCGATGTAGCTCATCACCTCGAAGATGCGCTGGCCCGGGAACAGGTTCGCGACGAGCGCCGCGGTCTGCGCGGGGTTCTTCACGCCGGCGCCGACCGGAGCGTAGAACTTCTGCACGATGTAGCGGCAGAACTTCTGGTTCCTCGGGTTGCCTTCGAGCCGGTCGCGCGCCTGGCCGAAGTAGTACGCGAAGTGGCGGCGCTCCTGCTTGGCGATGCGCCGGAACATCTCGGCGAGCACCGGGTTCTTCGTGCTGCGGATGATCTCCTCGTACGCCTGCGTCGTCAGGCACTCCTGGAGCGTGCCCCAGAACATCCATAGTGCGACGAAGCGCTGCGGTACGAAGCGCGCCATGATGCTCTCGGCGATCTCCTCGAGCTTCGCGCGCAGCCGCGCTCCGGCGTGGATGCGCGTCGAGCGTTCGGTCGCGCTCTCGACCTGCACGCCGCACTCCTGCATGAGCCGCGTGATCGCGTGCGAGTGGAAGTACTCCTCGTAGTTCCACATGGTGAGGAACGTGAGCAGCTCGGGATCGCGCGCGACGTGTAGCCTCGCGACCTCGAGGAAGTAATAGACCGTCTGGCTCTCGATGTCGGCGAAGAACTTCAGCGACTCGACCTCTTGCGCGGTGAGCCCGATCTTCTTGGCGAGCGCCCAGTCCAGGTCTTCGATTTCAACCCGCTGCGAGACCGCGATGTGCTGAGCGATGTCTGACACGCTGTACCCTCGTTCCGGCATCGGCCGGCTTCACATGTACGTGGGAAGAACCCTTCCGGATCGCCCCTCGATCGAGCCTAACCCAGGATGGGTCGCGAGATCACGCGTCCCACGGGACGAGTAGCGCCGCGACGCGTTCCGGCTCGCGCGCCCCCAGATCGGCAAGTGCGTCGCGTGCCGCGGCCGCGCGGGCCCCCCCGCCGGGGCCGCCTTCGAGCTGCGCGCGTCGCAGCCGCACGACCTGCAGCATTCCGCGCATCTCCGCGGCAGCTAGGAGCTCTTCGGATGCGACGAGCGCGCCGTGCGCCGCGTCGAGCTCGCCGCGCATGGCTTGCGCCGACGCCCGGACCGCGAGCGCGGTCCCGACCGCCCATGGCGAGTCCTCCTTGATCACCGCTTCTGCGAGGCCACGCGCGAGCTTGCCGCGGTCGTCGACCGGGCGCGTCGTGTCGGCGAGCGCGATGCGCGCCCGCAGCAGCTGGAGCTCGACGCGGACGAGCTGGATGCGAAGAATTCCGAAGCGCTCGAGCTCGGGCCAGGCGCCCTCGAGTCGCGAGGCCGCCGCCGCGGCGTCGCCGGCATACAGGTCGACGTTGCACGCGGCCTGGATCGCGTGGACGTGCGGGAGCTGAAACCCGGGCGCGAGCGAGCGCTCGG
>DASXCY010000116.1:0-5665 GCA_036490935.1 Kofleriaceae bacterium
CGCACACGCGCTCGGCGCAGGCGACGCGCGGAGCGGCGCGGGGCGACCACAAACGGGCCCGCGAGCTAGCGGCGAACGAATCGTCATGCTCGCGACTCGGTATGCGCCCGTCGCCGCATCGCCGCCGAAGCCGCGTCCGCACGCAGCAGCCGCCGTCGCCGCCGCCGAAGCTGCACCCGCAGCAGCCGCCGTCGCCGCCGCCGCCGCCGTCGCCGACGTCGCAGCCGACGCCGACGCCGCAGCTGTCGCCGTCGCCGCAGCTGTCGCCGTCGCCGCAGCCGATGCCGCAGCCGCAGCCGACGACGCCGCCGCCGCCGCCGCCGCCGCCGCCGCCGCCGCACCCGCCGCCGCCGCCGCCGCCGCCAGCCGCAGCCAGCCGCAGCCGCAAGCGGTTACCGCAGCCCCGCGTCCGCCGAGATGCCCGCGCACAGCAGGGCGATGAAGAACAGCATCGCGATCGCGGCGGCGCGGTGGACGGGGTGCGCGACGCGCAGCTCCATGAACCACGTCGCGCTGACGAAGGCCATCACGAAGGCGATGACGATCGGCACCATCGTGCCGGCGCACAGCCAGCTCACCGCCGCGAGCAGCTCGAGCGCGATGAACGCGCCGACAAATGCGCGTTTCGTCATCACCGCACCCTCAGCAAGTAAAACATCGGCCACAAGAACATCCAGATCAGGTCGACGAAGTTCCAGTACAGCGCGACCAGCTCGAGCGGCAGCACGCGCAGCGCGCCGCGCCGCGCCGCCACGAACATCCACACGACGAGGGCGAGCCCGACGGCCAGGTGGAACAGGTGCAGGCCGGTCATCAGGAAGTACAGCGTGAAGAACAGGCGCGTGCCGGGCCCCTCGTCGGGCCCGCTGTAGCCGGCGCCCGCGACGATGCCGTCGCTGATGTGCACGCCCCACTCCGTCAATTTCAGCGCCGAGAACGCGAGGCCGAGCACGATCACGATCACGAGCGACCACGTCGCCGCGCGCACGCGGTCCTCGCGTGCCTGCACGACCGCCCACGTCATCGCGAAGCTCGACGCGATCAGGATCATCGTGTTCACGCCGCCCATCCACGCGATGTCCTCGCTCGCCGCGCGCGCGAAGGTCTCCGGGTACTCCGCGCGGTAGCCGGCATACAGCGCGAACAACCCGGCGAACAGGAGCGCTTCGCTCGCGATCAAGATCCACACCGCGAGCCGCCACACATGCGCGCGCTCCGGCGTCATGCCTGATCCTCGGGGTACGTGTACGGGCCCGACGTCCACTTCGGCGGCTCGGCGAAGTTCTCGTGCGGCGGCGGCGACGGCGAGCGCCACTCGAAGCTCGCCGAGCGCCACGGGTTGTCGCCGGCCGGCTTGCCGTTCACCCACGCGGCCGCGAGGTAGACGAGCGTCATCACCAGCCCGAAGCCGAGCAGGAACGCGCCGATCGTCGAGATCACGTGCAGCCACTGCATGTCGGGCGGATACGTCGCGTAGCGCCGCGGCATGCCGTGGTTGCCGAGCAAGAACTGCGGCGTGAACGTGACGATGAACCCGCCCGACACCACCGCGCAGCCGAGCTTCGCCCACGTCTCCGAGTACATCTTCCCGGTGATCTTCGGAAACCAGTAGTGCATCGCCGCGAGGAACGCGGTGATCGTGCCGCCGACCATGATGAAGTGAAAGTGCGCGACGACGAAGTACGTGTCCGTCCAGTGCACGTCGAGCGACGTGGTCGCGACCGCGACGCCCGACATGCCGCCAAACACGAACAGGAAGATGAACGTGAACACGTACAGGATCGGGGTCGAGATCGTGATCGAGCCGCCGTACAACGTCGAGATCCACGCGAAGACTTTGATCGCCGAGAAGATCGCGACCAGCATCGACAGCACACCGAAGATGCCGACGTCGAAGTCCGACATGCCGGCGACGAACATGTGGTGCCCCCACGTGAGGAAGCCGACGACCGCGATGCCGATCGTCGCGACGACGATCGCGCCGTACCAGGCGGGCCGGCGGTGCGCCATCGTCGACACGACCTCGCTCACCACCCCCATGCCGGGCAGGATCATGATGTAGACCGCGGGGTGCGAATAGAACCAGAACAGGTGCTGGAACAGCACCGGATCGCCGCCGGTGTTCGGCTCGAACAGCCCGAGGCGCCAGACGTGATCGGCGCCGACGAGCAGCAGCGTCATGCCGAGCACCGGCGTCGCGATGACCATGATGATCGACGTGCCGTAGATCGTCCACACGAACAGCGGCAGGTCGCGCCAGCGCATGCCCTTCACCCGCATCGCGTGCGTGGTGGCGATGAAGTTGAGGCCGGTGAAGATCGACGACACGCCGACGACGAAGATGCCGATCGCGACCCATACGATCGCGGTCGGCGTCGCGGTCGAGTACGGCGTGTAGAACGTCCAGCCGGTGTCGACGCCGCCCGCAAACAGCGCGACGAGCACGATGATCGCGCCCGCGATGAACACGTAGAAGCTCGCGAGGTTCAGGCGCGGGAACGCGACATCGCGCGCGCCGATCATCAGCGGCACGAGGAGGTTGCCGAACGTCGACGGGATCGACGGGATCAGGAACAGCCACACCATGATGATGCCGTGGTGCGTGAACAGCCGGTCGTACGTGCCGGCGTCGACGAGCGCGTTGTTCGGCGTGACGAGCGAGAGCCGCAAGATCAGCGCGAACACGCCACCGAGCAGCAGGAACAGCGAGACCGCGAAGAAGAACATCACGCCGACGCGCTTGTGGTCGGTCGTGAGCAACCACGAGCGCACACCGCGCGGCTCGTTCCAGAAATTCATCTCGCTCACGGCTTCGCTCCGAGCGAGCGGATGTACTCGACGATCGCGGCGGCCTCGGGCCCGCTGAGCAGGCCGAGATACGATGGCATCACCGGCTGGAATCCCACGACGAGCTTGGCCTGCGGATCCATCATCGATTCGGTGAGGTACGCGTCGTCGGCGGTGACGATCTCGCCGGTCGTCAGCGCCCGGCGCGCGCCGTACAGGCCTTTCCACGTCGGTGCGATGTAGCCGGTGCCGTCGATCGAGTGACAGCGCAAGCAGCCGTACGCCGCGGACAGCTTGGCGCCCGCGTCGGCGAGGTCCGGCGCGACGTGGCTGTCGGTCCAGCGCGCGTAGTCGGCGGGCGGCAGCGCGATCACGCGGCCGCGCATGCGCGAGTGGCCGGCGCCGCAGTACTCGGCGCACAGGATGTCGAACGTGCCCGGCTCGGTCGCGGTGAACCACAGCGACGTGATGCGGCCGGGAATCGCGTCCTGCTTCAACCGGAACGCGGGCACGTAGAAGCTATGGATCACGTCGCGCGAGGTCAGGATCACCTCGACCGGCTCGCCGACCGGCACGCGCAGGTCGGCCTCGGCCGTCGCGCCGTTGGGATACGCGAACTGCCACATCCATTGCTTGGCGACGACATGGATGCGGATCGCGTTCGCGGGCGGCGAATGGATGTCGCGGTACTGCGTGAAGCCGATGGCCCACCACGCGATGAACGCGATCAGCGTGAAGCCGGCGAGCGCGACCTCGACGACGTGGCCGATCTTGTGCGCCGGCGGCTTGCGCTGCGGCCCCTCGCGAAATCGGATCAAGATGTAGATCACGAGCAAGCACGACAGCGCCGCGACCGCGAACGCACAGCCGATCACCGTGTAGTGCAGCACGTCGATCCGGTACGCCATCGACGACGCCTGCCGCGGCAAGTACAGCGCCTGGCGCAGCAACTCGTTCATGCGCGCCTCCTGCGCGCCACGAACACGACGAGCACGAGCCCGAGCACGACCGTCGCGGCGCCGAGGCGCAGGAACAGCATCATCTGATGGCCGTAGCGGCGGGTCGCCGGATCGAAGTGGAAGCAGCTGAGGATGTCGCGCGCGGCCGACGGCGTGAGCGCGCCGGCGCGCGCGCGATCGACCGCGTCGGGCAGGTCGTCGAAGGTCACACCGCGCACGTACTCGGCGATCCGGCCGTCGGGCCCGATCACGAACACGACCGCGGGGTGCGCGTACTGCTGCGTCTCGCTGTCCCACGCGTAGCGGAAGCCGAGCGCGTCGGCGAGCGCGGCGATGTCGGGCTGATCGCCGACGACATACGGCCAGCGCGCGCGATCGCCGGGATGCCCGATCTGGGCGAGCAGCTTGTCCTGGTAGTGCAGCGCGGTCGAGGTGGTCTCGCGCGGATCGAGGCTGACGACGATCGGCAGGTAATCGACGCCGGGCTCGCCGCGGCCGTGCGCGATCGCCTCGGCGACGCCGCGCAGCACGAGGCTGCACAGCATCTGGCAGCGCGCGTATGCCATCACGAGCACGACCGGGCGGTGCCCGTCGAAGTAGTCGCCGAGCGCGACGCGGCGGCCGGTGGAATCGGTGAACGACAGCTGCATCGGGACACGCGCGCCGACGTGCTCGTCGAGACCGACAGCGAGTCGCGCGTTCGAAGCGCCGCCCGCGAACACGAGGACGATCAACCAGCTCATCGCTTGCTCCTCTCGTCGACGTAGCGATCGATCGCGATGTCGACCGGCACCAGCACGGTGCCGTGCGCGCGATCGGCCCATTGCCAGCTGTCGAGCCCCACGGTGCGCGCGCGCTGTTCGAGCTCGAGCGGTGTCGGGCCGGCAAATGGCGAAGCGGGTGGCGGCAGCTCGCGAATCTCGACGACGGCCGAGCGCCCGCCGCCGCGCGCGCCGCCGAGCACGAGCAGGATCGCGCACGCGCAGATCGCGATCACGACGATCGTGCTCGCGAGCACGTAGTTGATCACGCGGCTCGAGATGCGATCCGGCTCGACGGGAATTTCTTCGAATTCGCTCAATATTTGCTCTCGTAGGCCATCGCGGCGTCCAGGTACGGATCACCGATGGGCAACAGGGAAGCGCCGCGCGTGCGCCAGGCCGCGACCGCCGTCGCGATGCCGCCGATCGCGGCGAGCGCGGACAGATCCGTCCACGACGGCAGCGGCGCCGGCGCGACGCGCGGCACGACGAGCCACCAGATATCGAGGTACTGCGAGAACAGGATCACGAACGCGATGCCCGCGACGAACGCCGCGCGCTGCTTGAGCCGGCGCGAGAACAGCAGCACGAACGGCACGACGAACCGCGCGATCGCGAGGATGATCGTGACGACCTGCCAGCCGTTGCCGAGCCGCTCGACGTAAAACGTGACCTCGCGCGGCAGGTTCGCGATCTGGATCAGCATCGCCTGGAAGTAGGCGATGTACGCCCACAGGACCGTGAACGCGTGGAGCAGCCGGCCGTGCGCGCGGAAGTGCTCGGGCGTGAGCGGCATCGCGCCGGTCGCGACGCCGGCCCACGCGAGCACGATCGTGAGCGCGAGCCCGGCTTGCAGCGCGCCGGTGATGATGTAGAAGCCGAACGCCGACGACCACCACGCCGGCTGCAGCGACATCAGCCAGTCGAACGCGGCGAATGTCAGCACGATGCCGGTGACCGGCAGCATCGCGGCCGACAGCGTGCGTTCGCGGCCGAGCGCGTCGGTGCCGTGCGGGACCTGCGGCTCGGGCGCGTCGTCGCGGCGGCGCGACCAGCGGCGCAGCAGCTCGGCCGGCACGATCAGCAGGATGAAGTAGCCGATCGTGCGCGCGACGAAGAACCACGGCGCGAGGTACGTGCTCTTGACCTCGACCGCGT
>DASXCY010000117.1:0-9133 GCA_036490935.1 Kofleriaceae bacterium
CGCGCGTCACGAGGCGATGGTCGGCCACGAGCTCGACGTGCTGGTCGAAGGCGTCTCCGACGAGTCCGAGTACCTGCTCGAAGGCCGCTGGTACGGCCAGGCCCCCGGCATCGACGGCACGACGTTCCTGGCCGATGGCGCAGCCGCGCCCGGCACGATCGTGCGCGCGCGCGTCACGCAGGCGAGCGACTACGATCTCGCCGCGTCGCTGACGACCGACCGAGCTACTGGATGACCGTCGGCGCGCAGGTCGAGACGCCGGCGCCGACGATCAGCGACGGCGCGGCCTTCGAGTTCACGATCGCGCCGCTCGTGCCGTTGATGTGATAGACGGTCGAGTTGAGGTCGCTGTCCTGGGCGAGGAACACCCAGAAGTCGCCGCCCCAGAACGCGAACGCCCACGCTTGGGGAGTGCCGGCGAGCGCGGACAGGTTGAAGGTGGTGATCGCCGAGCCATTCGTCTTGTCGAGCTGCTCGATCCTGGGCGCGGTCGTGTCGGGGAACCAGCCCCACAGCTCGGCGGTCGCGGTGCCGGTCAGCTCCGGCCAGCCGGAGAGCGTGTGCACCGTCGTCGCGGTCATCGACGAGGTGTCGAGCTTGGCGAGCGTCGACGACGTCGGCTCCATCGTCGTCTCGGCCGCGCCGCCGGCGACGAACAGCGTGTCGGTCGAGCCGCCCTGCTGATCGGTCGAGAAGCCCATGCCAAAGTTGACGAGCCCGTCGCCGTCGGACCAGTTGGTGGTCGTGCAGGCGAGGCCGTTGGTGATGTCGACGTGGAACAGCGCGCCGTCGTTGTAGAGCACCCACGCGATCGTGTTGCGATCGACGCTCATCGAGAACGGCGTGCCGCCAAACAGGCCCTCGTTCGGGCACGCCAGCGTGCCGAGGTTGGAGAACGACTCGGTGCTCGGATCGAACTTCCAGAACCCGTCGTCTTCATCGACGACATAGACCAGCTTCGCCGAGTCGGAGCAGTCATCGCCGCCGTCGGCACCGCCGCCGCCACCGCCGCCACCGCCACCGCCACCGCCGCCGCCGCCACCGCCACCGCCGCCACCGCCGCCGCGATCGCCGGGACCGCAGGCCACCATCGCGCACGCCAGCACGAACACCCAGCCGATGCACTTCATGCGCGCGACACTAGCAAGGCCGGCGTGAATCCGGTTGTGCAAATGTCTGCACGAACGATCGCCAGGCTAGTGGCCCAGGACCTCTAGCTCGACGGGCACGACACCGGCCTCGATCATGTCGAGCACGCGCGCGGCGGCCTCCGAGAGGTCGATGATCCGGCCGTGCCCGCCGTACGGGCCGCGGTCGTTGATGCGCACGATCACGCTGCGCCCGTTGTGCGTGTTGGTGACCCGCACGCGCGTGCCGAGCGGCAGCGTGCGATGCGCGGCGGTCATCGCGTGCTTGTCGAAGCGCTCGCCCGATGCCGTCATCTGCGACTCGCCGTACCAGCTCGCGTAGCCGCGATACACGGTCGTCGCGTGCGCCGGCGGCGGCGCCTGCTTCGCGCCGCACGCGGCAAACAACAGCAGCGCTCCTACGAGTACGACGCTCAGCGCGTGCAACCCGCCCCCAGCGTGCGGCCGGCCTTGTCGAGCGCGGCCGTGCGTAGCTCGTGGCCGGTGGGCCCGTCGCCGAGCTTCTTGCGCAGCGCCTCGCCGTGGCCGGCCCCGACGATGTCGCGCAGGTACGCGTCGTGCTGGAACGTGTCGGAGTGCTCGTGCGTGTGGCACTGCGACGCGCACAGATCGTCGGGCGGCGCGCGCCGGACCGCGAACGGCCTCTCGTCGCCGCCCTTCGCGACGTGAATCGACGCCGGCCCGTGGCACGTCTCGCACTGCACGTCGCGCAGGTTGTCGGTGTGCGCCAGGTTCGTCCCGCCCGGCTGATCCCAGCCGGTCACGTGGCAGTTGATGCACTCGTAGTCGAACTGCTGGCCGCGATCGACGAGCGTCTGCCACGCCTGCGCGTGCACCGTCTTCTTCCAGAAATCGACGGCGGCCTGGTGGCAGTCGCCGCACTTGTCCATGCCGACATAGCTCGCTTGCCCCTTGGCCGGCGGCGGCACCGCCTGCGCCGACGCCGCCGTCACGTTCGCCTCGCCGGCGGCCAGGTCGTAGTGCTTGACCTCGTCCTGCACGGCGACGTCGCACGCGAGCGTCTTGGCGATGCGCACCTGATCGAGCGTGAAGAAGCTGCCGCGCGCCGGCGGCTCGAGCGGCTGCGCCTTCAGCTTGTCGCGCGTCGCCGCGAGCTGCGCCCTCTCGGCTTGCTTCTGCGCGAGGAACTTCGGATCGGCGGACGGATCCCGCGCGAACTTCGCGAGCTGGGCGTCGAGGTCGGCGAGCTGATGATCGATCTCGGCCCCACGCGCGACCGCCGCGCCGGCGCCGATCGCGTCGGCGAACGCGCCGCCGCTGCCGCGCAGGTAGACGTCGATGCGGCTCACCACCTGGCCGCGATTCGCCGGGATCACGAGCCACGTGTCGCCGATCTTGGTCGGCTCGATCTCGACGCGATCCGGCTCGGGCGCCGATTGGCCGAGCCCGGCGACCGCGAAGTCGATGCCGCCGATGTCGCGCACGAGCTGCACCGCGTCCTTCTTCGAGCTCGCCTGCACGAGCGCGACGACCACGCGCGCGTGCCTGTCGCGCAGCTCGGACACCGCGCGCTTGCCGGCCGCGACCGGGTCGTCGATCGGCAGATCCTTCACCGCGCCCGGCGCGATCACGCCGAACGTGCCGACCACGGTGCCGCCGACGGTCTCGACCCGCAGCGGCGCGACCGCGAGCGACGTGTCGCGCAGGTTCGCGACCTCGCGCGGCAGCTCCACCGCGCCCAGGCCTCGTGCGAGATCCGCTGGCCCGAGACCGAGGGCCGAGACCTTCAGATCTTGCTGGTAGATCTTCGCCAGCAAGCTCGCCTTCAGCGTCTCCTCCGGCACGAGCGCGGCGGGCAACGGGCTCTGGCTGTACAGCAGCGAGCCCGCATCGACCACGATCACCGGGCCGGCCGCCCGGGCCTCGGCGACCAGCTTCGCGGTCCGCGAGATGTCGCCCAGCGGGTCCGACGTGCAGCCGCACGGGCCGATCTGGCCGCGGACCTCGGCGAGCGCGAACAGCGTGAATGCGGGCTTCGCGGGCACCGAATCGGCGCCCGCGCCTCCGCGATTCACCTCAGATTTCGAGCAACAAGCCGCTGCGGCCGCGAGCGCGAGCGCGGCGAAGCGCCGACCCATGCCGGTTCCTATAGCACGTTGACACCACCTACATCGCCGAGTAGATTGCCGCGCTCGCAAAAGGAAGATCTTCAATGGCTGTCGCGCTCCGCATGTCACGTCAAGGCAAGAAGAAGCTGCCGTTCTACCGCATCGTCGCGGCAGACAAGCGGTGTGCACGCGACGGCCGCTTCATCGAGCTGCTCGGCACGTACCACCCCAAGACCAAGGTCCTGAAGCTCGACAGCGAGCGCTATCAGAAGTGGGTCTCGGTCGGCGCGCAGCCGAGTGGTTCGCTGGCGGCGATCATCCGCCGCACGGCGCGCGCCGCCGCGAAGGCCGCGTAGCATGGCGACGGAGTCGCCGAGGGAACTGGACCTCGCGGAGCTCATCCGCTACCTCGCGGTCAACCTCGTCGACAAGCCCGACGAAGTGCGCGTGGAGCTGGTCGAGGAGCGCGCGGCGAACGTGTACGAGCTCGAGGTCGCGGAGTCGGATCTCGGCAAGGTGATCGGACGCGGCGGCAAGACCGCGCGCGCCCTGCGCACGATCGTGCAGACCGTCGCGCCGCGCTCGCGCAAGCGCACGCTCGTGGAGATTCTGGAGTAAGGCTTCGGGCACGGGGCATTGGGCTTTCGCCCGAGTCCGAGATCATGTCTGGCCAAAGCCCAAAGCCGGAAGCCCAAAGCCCACGGATCCAGATCGGCGGCGTCGCGCGGGCACATGGCATCCGCGGCGAGGTCGTGATCGTCACGCACGATCCGGACTCGGAGACGCTCGGCGACGTCGCGACGATCTACGTCGGTGGCGTCGCCCGCGAGATCGTCGCGGCGCGCGACACCCATCGCGGCTGGCTGGTCCAGCTCGCGGGCATCGCGACGCGCACCGAGGCGGAGGGCCTGCGCGGCCAGGTGGTCGAGGTCGATCGCGCGCAGCTCGCGCTCGCCGACGGCGACGTGCTGCTCTCGGATCTCGTCGGCTGCGAGGTCCGGCGCGCGGACGGCTCGCCGTGGGGCACGATCGCGGCGGTGCAGCCGGGCGAGCTGCAGGACCTGCTCGTGATCCACGACGGCGACGTCGAGCGCATGCTGCCGATGGTCGACGTGTTCGTGACGCGCATCGACATCGCGGCGCGCGTCGTCACCGTCGATCCGCCGGACGCTCTGCCGGAGTCGAAGCTCCGGTGAGGTTCACGGTGGTCACGATCCTGCCCGAGCTGGTCGAGCCTGCGCTCGCCGCCGGTGTGGTCGGCCGCGCGCGCGACGCCGGCGTGATCGCGGTCGCGACCGTGAACCCGCGCGACTTCGTGCACGACCGCCACCGTACGGTCGACGACAACCCGTACGGCGGCGGCCCGGGCATGGTGATGAAGGCCGAGCCGTTACTCGCGGCGATCGCGGCCGCCGGCACCGGCCATCGCGTGCTGCTCGCGCCGACCGGCAAGCCGCTGACCCAGGCGCGCGTGCGCGAGCTCGCGAAGCTCGAGCACCTCGTGCTGGTGTGCGGCCGCTACGAAGGTGTCGACGAGCGCGTGGCCGAGCTCGCGATCGACGAGGAGCTGTCGATCGGCGACTACGTGCTGTCGGGCGGCGAGCTGGGCGCGCTCGTCGTGATCGACGCGTGCGCGCGCCTGGTGCCCGGCGTGCTCGGCGAGCCCGAGAGCGCGGTCGACGAATCGCACTCCGACGGCCTGCTCGAGTATCCGCACTACACGCGGCCGCCGGAGCTGGACGGTCGTGCCGTGCCGGCGGTGCTCGTGTCGGGCAACCACGCGGCGATCGCGGCGTGGCGGCGGGTCGAGGCGTTGCGCCGGACCGCACGGCGCCGCCCGGATCTGTGGAAGCGGTTTCGCGCGAGCGCGGCGGATCGCAAGCTGGTGCCGCCGCTCGCGGCGCGCACCCACCTCGCGCTCGTCCATCACCCGGTGCTCGATCGCGAAGGTCAGGTCATCACGACCGCGCTCACCAACCTCGACGTCCACGACATCGCGCGCTCGTCGCTGGCGTACGGTCTCGCCGGTTATCACGTCGTCACGCCGATCGCGTCGCAGCGCGAGAAGGCCGAGCACATCGCCGCGCACTGGCTCGGCGACGAGGCCGAAGCCGCCGGAACGGTGTCGCGGAGCGCCGCTTCGAGCGGCGGTCCGCGCGAGCACAGGGCCGCCGCGCTGCGCCTGGTCCGCGCCGCGCCGACGATCGAAGCCGTGATCGACGCGCTGACCGCCGAGCACGGCGCCGCGCCGCGCGTGGTCGCGACCTCGGCGCGCGCCGGCGTGTTCGCGGGAGCCGAGGTCCAGAGCTGCGGCCAGCTCGTGGCCGAGGCGAGCGCAGATCCCTCACCGCTGTTGATCCTGCTCGGCACCGGCTGGGGGCTCGCGGACACGCTGATTCCGTCGGTAACGCACGTGCTTGCGCCGATCGAGGGCGCTTCTGACTGGAATCACCTAGCCGTGCGCTCGGCGGCCGCGGTGCTTCTCGACCGGCTGTTCGGGTTGACGGACGGGGGGGATCTCTCGTAGAACCCTGCGTCCGAACGGTGGTTTAGCCATGAGCGCGCAACGCATCCTCGATTCGATCGACAAGAGCCAGCGCCGGTCCGCGGCGCTTCCCGAGTTCCGCCCCGGTGACTCCATCAAGGTCTGGGCAAAGATTCGCGAGGGCGAGAAGACGCGCCTGCAGGCGTTCGAAGGCGTGTGCATTCGCCGCGTCGGCAGGGGCGCGCGCTCGACGTTCACCGTCCGCAAGATCTCGTACGGCGTCGGCGTCGAGAGGATCTTCCCCGACAACTCGCCGAACATCGACAAGATCGAGGTGATCGCGCGCGGCCGCGTCCACCAGGCGCGCCTGTATTACCTGCGCGACCTCTCGGGCAAGGCCGCCCGCATCAAGGAGCGCGAGGGCAGTGACAACGAGGCCGTCCGGGCCGCGACCACCGAGCCTGCTCCTGCCGGCGAAGGCGAAGCCGCGACCGGCGCCGAGCCTGCTGGCGACAAGCCGGCGAAGAAGCCGAAGAAACCGAAGAAGTAGGCTTTGGGCTTTGGGCTTCGGGCTTTGGCCAGAGGCGAAGAACCTTGCCGAGTGGCTGTCACAGCCGCCAGGCGTCCTGGATGAGCTCCACGCGGTCGCCGGTGATCGCGACGACGTCGAACCGCGAGCGCTGGAACACCGGGTCGCGCAGGCTGATGAAGTAGAGCGCGATGCGCGCGACCTGCTTCTGCTTGCGGCGATCGACGGCCTCGGCCGCGTCGCCGTGATCGGCGTTGGCGCGGCTGCGCACCTCGACGAAGCACAGCACCTCGCCGTGGAACGCGACGATATCGAGCTCGCCGCTGTGGCAACGGAAGTTGCGCTCCACGATGCGATAGCCCTCGCGTTCGAGCGCTCGCACGGCGCGCGCTTCCGCGTTCGCGCCCACCTCGACGGTCGATTCCATCACCACCGCTATACGATCAGGCTCTGACTGTGGCCAAAGCCCAAAGCCCGCAGGCCCTAGCTCTTGCAGAGCGGGTACATCGGGTCATCGATGCGGCCGGCCAGGTTACAGCAGTCGTTCATCGGGTCGCTCGCGTCGCACGCGGCGGGCGTCGGGATCTGGCCGTTCGACGGCACGACGATGTAGTCCTTGCACACGCACAGCTTCTTGCAGCAGTACGGGCCGGCGGTGAGGCCGGTCGGGATCGCGCAGGTGAAGCCGCTGATGCACGGCGACTCCGGGACGCGGTCGCAGTCGTCCGACGTCGAGCACTCCGCGGTGCACAGGCCGGTCGTGGGCGGCAGCGGCATGAAGTTCTTCGGCGGGTCCGGGTTCGTGACCGGAATGCCGAGGCAGGTGCGCGTCACGCAGTCGAGCGACGGCGACGCGACCACGATCTCGCCGGGGTTCGGCGGCGTGGTGCCCAGATCGCACTCGCGTCCGACGGGATTGCCCGCGCACGCGCCGGCTAGCACGAGCGCGAACGTCGCAGCGACACCCAGGTACCGGCCAACGATCATCGGGCCCGATAATAAAGAGCATCGCGGCCGAGTCAAGCGAACTGCCCGGTCGCGCTTACCGATCTTTGGGGCTGCAACCGGCGTTCGTGGGCGGTGTCCTCGGCTTGACACCCGCCGCGACCACGTCGATGATTTCGCGACTCTGGAGGAGCCGATGCGCCTGCTAGCAAAACTGTCCCTCGCCGCACTGGTCGTCACGTTCGTCGCGGGAACCGCGTTCGCGGGTGGCGGTAAGGGCAAGCAGCCCGCCGGTGGCAAGGCGGGTGGCGAAATGGAGTTCGAGCCGGAGAGCGGCAGCTCGTCGCCGCCGTCGAAGACGCTCGAGCGCGCGATAAAGCTCTACGACAAGAAGGACTTCTTCTCGGCCTCGATCGAGCTCAAGAAGGTGCTCGACGGCGAGAGCGGCGACGACGCGAAGAACAAGCAGCGCGCCGAGTTCTTCATGGGCAAGACGCTCTACCAGATGGGCTTCTACGCCGGCGCGCTCACGTACTTCGAGAACATCGTCAAGGCGGGCGACCAGCACACGTATCACGGCGCCACGCTCAAGTGGCTCGCCGCGCTGTCGCGCGTGCTGCCCGAAACCTCCGACATCTTGAAGCTGATCGGCTCCTACGATCCGTCGGCACTCAACGATCCGTCGCTCGCGTCGGTCAAGGACGAGCTGCTGTTCCTGCTCGGCCGCTACTTCTATCAAAAGGGTGGCGACGGCGACTTCGACAAGGCGATCCAGCTGTTCACCCAGGTCGATCGCAAGAGCCCGTTCTTCATCAAGGCCAAGTTCTTCGAAGGCGTGACCTACGTCCGCGAGTATCAAGGCAAGCCGGCGGTCGACGCGTTCAAGGACATCCTCATCATCGGCCAGGAGCGGCCGCCGCAGTACTCGGCCGACGACATCGACGACTACAACACGCTCGCGCAGCTGCAGATGGCGCGCGTGTTCTACTCGACGCAGCAGTTCGACACGTCGATCAAGTACTTCGAGAAGCTGCCGCAGAACTCGGCCGACTGGGCGGAATCGCTGTTCGAGGCGTCGTGGGCGTACTACATGAAGACGCTCAACTCGAAGGCGCTCGGCAACATCCACACGCTCGGCGCGCCGTACTTCGAGAACGAGTTCTACCCGGAGGCGGTGCTGCTGCGCTCCGTCATCTACTTCAACTACTGCCTGTACGATCAGGCCGAAGAAGCGATCCAGGACTTCAACGACAAGTACACGCCGCTGCAGAAGAACCTGAAGGACATCCTCGCGAAGACCGACGACAACGCCGAGTTCTACGCGTACATCAAGAAGGTCAAGGCCGGCAAAGGCGGCCTCGATCCGATCACGCAGCGCCTCGTGCTCTCGCAGCTGCAGGACAAGACGCTCGCGAAGAACTTCGCGTGGGTCGACGAGCTCGACCACGAGCTCGACATGCTGTCGAAGAGCGACAAGGCATGGCAGACCACGCAGGTCGCCGCGAAGGTGCTGCAGGATCTGACGGTCGCGCAGTCGACCGCGCAGACCGAAGCCGGCAAGGTCGCGCGCGAGCGCATCGATCGCATGCAGCGCCAGCTCGGCTCGCTCTCGCGCGACGGCGTGAAGATCAAGTACGAGATCTTGAACGCGAAGGCGGAGAAGATCTCCGCCGAGGCCGCAGGCGGTCGCGTCTCCTCAGGTCACAAGGAGGAGCCGATTATTATTGACGACGAACACTTTCAGTGGAAGTTTGATGGCGAGTACTGGAAAGACGAGCTGGGTTACTACCGGTTCCGCATCAAGTCTCGCTGCCCGAAAACCTAGAGTTTCTGTTAGCCGGCGCATCGCCTCGCCCCAAGACGATGACGGCTTCTGCGAAACACTCTCAAACGGCTGACCCTTCTCACGAGGGTGTCGGCCATTTTTTAGTTTCGGCAACTCGCCCGCGCCTCGCCC
>DASXCY010000118.1:0-24095 GCA_036490935.1 Kofleriaceae bacterium
ATTCCGATCCCGATCCCGATCCCGACTGCTGCTGCTGCTGTTGTTGCTGCTGCTGTTGCTGCTGCTGCTGTTGCTGCTGTTGTTGCTGCTGCTGCTGCTGCTGTTGCTGCTGCTGTTGCCGCTTCCGCCGCCGCAGCGCCAGCTCCAGATTCACCCTCGCATCCTCCATCCCCGGCTGCTCCCTCAACGCCTGCTTGTAGGCCTCGATCGCCTCGTCGAGCCGCTTGCTCTCCCCCGACCCGAGCAGCGCGTTCCCGCGGTTGTAATCCGCCATCGCCGCAGCCGCGCCCTTGCCCGCCTTCAGATCCTCGATCGCCCGCGCCAGCACCTTCCCATCCCCGCTCGCGCGCGCCTTCCCCAGCTCCGCCGTCCCGCGGTCGTATGCCAACCCCGCCCGATCCACGCTCGGATCGTTCGCCGCCCGCTCGTACGCCGCGATCGCGTCGTCCCACCGCTGCTCCGCCACCGCGCGATTCCCCGCGTCGACATCCGCGTTCGGCGCGCGAAACGGATCCCAGCCTCCCAGCATGACCACGAGCAGCACCAAGCCGATTCGCTTCATGCCGCCGCCTCTGGATAGCTCCGGCGCCGCCGCGTCGAGACCGCGGCCTCGATCACGAGCAGCATCAACCCCAGGAACAACACCGGCTGGAAGATCTCCCGCCGGCTGTCGATCTGCTTGGTCGCCATGCCGTGCTCCGCCGCATGCAGCGCCGCCACGATCGGCGCGACGTCGTCGTCGACCTCGCCGCGCTCGCTCGCGATGAAGTAGCGATGGTCGTCACCGGCCGCCGCCGCGATCGCCGTCATGCCGGCGTCGTCGCGCTTGGACACGACATCCGCGCCGTCGCGCGTCTTCTTCACCACCGCCGTCGCGTGGCCGCTCGCATCGATCTCGCGCACGACGCCGCCCTTGGCCGAGCCGACGCCGACGACAAACACCGCGATGCCGAGCTCGTGCGCCGCCGCGACCTCGCGCAGCGTCTCGGCGTCGCTGTCGCCGCCGTCGGTGAGCACCAGGATCGCCTTGCCGCGCTCCTCCTTCGTGTCGAGCCCGTCGTCGTCGTCGCGCGCCGAAGCTTTCGGCTCGGGCTTGTCGCCGGGCAGCGGATCGCCGCCGTGGCCGCGCCGGCCGATGCGCGCGCAGCCGAGGTCGTCGTACAGATCCGGCCGCAACAGGCAGCGCGCGACGCGAAACACCTCGGCGGTGTTCGAGCCCGGCGGCAAGTCCGCCGGTCCGAGGTCGTACAGGAAGCTCGCCGCGACCCCGCGGTCCTCGGTCAGTGGAAAGTGCGACGCCGCGCCCGCGAACACGATCGGCGCGACGCGATCGCCGGGCAGCTCGTCGAGGATGTCGGTCGCGAGCTCGCGCGCGCGGCCGAGCCGGCTTGCCGGCACGCCATGCTCCGTCATCGCCGCGGTGGCCTCGACGTCGTCGACGAGCATCGACTTCGAAACGTCGACCGCGACCACGAGATCGAGCCCGCGCACCTCGACGCGCCGCTTGCCCGCGATCTGCGGGCGCGCGAGCGCGAGCAAGACGAGCGCGATCCCGAGCGCCGCGAGCGCCGCCTTCAGGCCGCGTCGGCCCGGCGACGCGGTCGCCATCACGCGGCCGATCACCGGCAGCTCGCCGAGCCGCCGCGTCAGTAGCTCGCGGCGATGCGTGTCGTACAGGAACAGCAGCATCACGAGCACGGGCGCCAGGCACGCGATCCACACCATGGCCGGGGTCGCGAACCCGATCACGGCAGCCTCCGCAGCCGCGTGTTCGCGAGCACGAGCTCGATCGCGACGAGCAGCGCGGCGAGCGCGGCGAACCCGACGAACAGCTGGCGATCGGGTACGCGCTCCTTCGTCGTGCGCTTGGTCTTGTCGAGCCGGTCGCGCACGGTCGCGAACCCGTGGGCGAACGACTCGTAATCGTCGGCGCGAAAGAATTCGCCGCCGGTGACCTGCGCGATGTTCTGCAACGTGGCCGGGTTCACCGACATGCCGCCGAGCCAGTCGGCCTCTTCGCGCCCGACGAGCAGCGTGTACACCTTGACGTGCATGTCGCGCGCGGCGCGCGCCGCGTCGTCGGGCGAGAACCGCGTGACCCAGTTGTTGTCGCCGTCCGACAGCAGGATCACGACCTTGCTCGCCGCGTCCGAGCGGCGCAGCTGCGCGAGCGCGAGCCCGAGCCCGTCGCCGATCGCGGTGCCGAGCTCGGGTACGTCGCCGATCTCGAGGTCGGCGACGATCTGCTCGAGCAGGCGCGTGTCCTGCGTGAGCGGGCACTGCAGCGTCGCCTGCTGGCCGAAGATGACCAGGCCGACGCGATCGCTCTTGGAGTGGTGCAGGAACTGGCGGATCACGCGCTGCGCGGCGTCGAGGCGATCGCGCGGCAGGTCGGTCTCCTCCATCGACTTCGACATGTCGACGACGATCATGATGTCGATCGAGTCGACGTCGTGCTCCACGGTGCGATACGTCTCGGGCCGCGCGAGTGCGATCGCCAGCGCGGCGAGCGCGAGCACGCGCAGCACACCCGGCAGATCGGATAGCCACGTCGCGGCGCCGCGCGCGCCGACCAGCCCGACGTGCGAGAACCCGAGCACTGCGGTGCGCCGGCGGTGCAGCACCAGCGCGACGACCGCGACGATCGCCGCGCCGCCGAGCATCACGAGCGCGTGCGGCGAGTGCCAGACGAGCGGCTCGGCGCCGCGGCTGTCTTGCACGTAACGCACGAGGCCGATCGCGAGCACGCCGCCGAGCGCGACGAGCAGCAGCCACGGCCACACCGCGCGCAACGCCTTCACGCCGCAACCTCCTGCGCGCGCGGCGCGGTGGTCGCGAGCACGAGCGCGCGCGCGTCGGCGAGCACGCCGCCGGCTTCGGCCGCGGTGGCGCGAAATCCGCCGTAGCGCACGACGTCGCAGCGTTCGAGCCACGCTTCGACCCGCGCGCGATCGGCCACCGGTGCGGCTTGCACGAGCGCGCGCACCAGCTCCGCCGTCGTCCGTTCGGCCGTCGCGATGCGATAGCGCGCACCGACGTACGCGCGGATCGCGTCCGCCATGTCGGCGTAGCCGCGCTTGCGTTCGCCGTCGCGCGCGAGCACGCCCGAGCGCTCGATCGCGAGCAGCCGCTCGAGCGCTCGCTCGCTCACCGGATCGAGCGACGAGCGCGCGCCGCCGGGATCGGCGACGAGCCACGCGATGCGTCGCTTCCGCCGCCGGCGCACGACTACGAGCGCGATCGCCGCCGCGCACACCGCGAGCACGCCGGTGCCGACCCAGATCCACGTCCGGTCGCGGCCGACGAGCGCGATCGGCGGCGCGTCGGGGCGTACGAGCTTCGGATCGTCGATGACGTCGCCGAGCACGCCATCGACGTGCAGCGCCACGGCATTGCTCGCGACCTGGCCGGCGTGGCCACCGGCGGTGAACGTGACCGGCACCGGCGGCACCTGGAGATCGCCGAGCTCCCACGCGGTCACATCGAGCTGCCACTCGCGCACGCGCCGCCCACCGGGCGCGCCGCGATCCTCGCTGACCCGGCGGGTGACCTCGAACGCATCGCCGAGCGGCAACGGCTCGGGCAAGTTGACCTCGACGCCGGGCGCGAACGTCGCGGTCACGAACAGCGTGAACCGGCCGCCGAGCAGCAGCTTCGCGGGGCTCGCCGCCGCATGCACTTCCGGTGCGGCTGCATCGATCGGCACTTGCACCGGCTGTGCCTGCGCCGCCGCCGTCGCAAGGATCACTGCGGCCACAGCCCACAGCCCGAAGCTTAAAGCCCTACCCATGCGCCATCCGCTTCGCCCGCGCCTTGAAGAACGCGACGAGCGCGTCGACGTACGGGCGATCGGTCCGGACTTCCACGGTGTCGAGATTGAGCCGCCGCAACACCGCGTCGCGCGCCGCAGCCACCTCGCGCGCGCGCCGCGCGAACTCGCGACGCGCCGGCGAGCTGGTGTCGATCTCGACGACCTCGCCGGTCTCGAGGTCCTCCATCACGAGCAGTCCGACGTCGGGCAACCCCGCCTCCATCGGATCGCCGACGACGACCGGCACGAGCTCGTGACGGCGCGCGACGATGCGCAGCGCGCCTTCCCAGCCCTCGCTCGCGAAGTCCGAGACCAGGAACACGACGCTGCGCCGCCGCGCGACCTTCGCGAGAAAGTCGACGCCCGCCGCGAGGTCGGTCTTCCGCGACCGCGGCTGGAACGCGAGGATTTCGCCGATCACGCGCATGACGTGGCGGCGGCCCTTCTTCGGCGGCACGTAGCGCTCGACGCGATCGGTGACGACGTACAGCCCGACGCGATCGTTGTTCTTGATCGCGGAAAACGCGACGACCGCGGCGAGCTCCGCGGCGAGCTCGCGCTTGCTCGTGCCGCGCGACCCGAAATAGCCCGACGCGCTCATGTCGATGACGAGGTTGACGGTGCGATCGCGCTCCTCGACGAACTGCTTGACGTGCGGCGCGTTCATGCGCGCCGTGATGTTCCAGTCGATCGCGCGCACGTCGTCGCCGGCGTAGTACGGGCGCACGTCGGCGAACACGAGGCCGCGCCCCTTGAACACCGCGTGATACTGGCCGGCGAGCTGCTCGTCGACGAGCCGGCGCGACGCGAGCTCGATCTTCTTCGCGCGCTTGACGAGCTCGCCCGAAGTGAGCGTCATGGTCAGGGCACCGGCAGAAACTCGAACACGCGCCGCACGACGTCCTCGGAGGTCACTTCCTCGGCCTCGGCCTCGTACGTGACGACGACGCGGTGGCGCATGACATCGAGCGCGATGGCCTTGATGTCGTCGGGTGTGACGTACGCGCGGTGGCGAATGAACGCGTACGCGCGCGCCGCCGCGGCCAGGCACAAGGTCGCGCGCGGCGAGGCGCCGTACTCGATGAGTGGCGCGAGCTCGGGCAGCCCGTAGTCGCGCGGTTTGCGCGTGGCCTGCACGAGATGAACGATGTAATCGCGCACGCGATCGTCGATGTAGATCGAGCCGACGACGCGGCGCGCGGCGCGCACCTGTTCGATGGTCGCGACCTCTTTGGGCACCGGCATGTCGAGCGCGCCGATGCGATCGAGCATCTGCCGCTCGTCGGTCGCGGTCGGATAACTCACGCGCACCAGCAGCATGAAGCGATCGAGCTGGGCCTCGGGCAGCGGGAACGTGCCCTCTTGCTCGATCGGGTTCTGGGTCGCGAGCACGAGGAACGGATCGGGCAGCGCGTACGTGGAGTCGCCGATCGTGACCTGGCGCTCCTGCATCGCCTCGAGCAGCGCCGACTGCACCTTCGCGGGCGCGCGGTTGACCTCGTCGGCGAGCACGAGGTTCGCGAACAGCGGGCCGCGCTTCTGCGTGAACTGCCCGGTGTGCATGTTGTAGATGATGGTGCCGGTGATGTCGGCGGGGAGTAGATCGGGCGTGAACTGGATGCGCGAGAACGTCGCGTTCAGCGTCTGCGCGAGGCATTTCACGGTCAGCGTCTTCGCGAGGCCGGGCACGCCTTCGATCAGGCAGTGACCGCCGGTCAGCAGGCCCACGAGCACGCGCTCGATCATGTCGCGCTGGCCGACGACGACGCGGCCGATCTCGGCGAACACGTCATCGAGGAACGCGCTCGCGCGGCGGACCTCGTCGGTGAGCGCGGCGACGTCGAAGGCAGGCATGCCCGTCGGGCGCGGAACGGGATCGGCGTCCCTCAACGTATCCATGAACCAAACTGACGATGTCACGGATTCCCCCGGCATGCCCGTCGGAGGGTGCGATATGGTCGCCCCATGGCCGACTCAGAGACCCCGCCGGTCGCGCTCGGGCCAATCGATTTCTCGACGCACGTGCTGTCGCTGGCGTCGTCGGCGATGATCGCACTCGGCAAGATGCCGGACCCCGACGGCAAGCCGCACCCGATCGATCTCGAGACCGCGCGCCACCTGATCGACGTGCTCGCGATGCTCGAGACCAAGACCAAGGGCAACCTCGACCAGACCGAGTCCAAGCTGCTCGCGAGCCTCGTCTACGACCTGCGCGTCGCGTACGTCGACGCGCAGAATCAGAGGCGATGAAACGAACCCCGAATAGGGCACCGAGAACCGGGAATTCACCATTCTCGGTTCTCGGTGCTCTACTCCCTATTCTTGTTGTCTGCGCCTGCCGCGACCACGAGGGGCCGCCGGATGCGAAGGCGAATGCGCCGGCGGCGCCGCCGGCGCAGGCAAGCGGGATCATGTATGGCAGCAGCGCCTCGGGATCGTTCGTCGATCTCGTCGCGGCGGCGCGGCACGGCGTGGTCGCGATCCGCGCGGCGCAGCCCGTGCGCTCGGGGCCCGCGGCGATGTTTCCCGGCGCCCCGGAGTCGGCGTCGGATGTCGCGCTCGGCACCGGGTTTCTGATCGAAGCGAAGGGCGTGTACGTCGTCACGAACGATCACGTCGCTGCCGCCGCGCCCGAGCTGCACGTGGTGTTGCCCGACGGCCGCGAGGTCCCCGCGAAGCTGGTCGGCCGTGACGTGCGCCTCGATATCGCGCTGCTGTCGCTCGACGTGCCGCGCCTGTCGCCGCTGCCACTCGGCGACTCCGACCAGCTCCAGGTCGGCGAATGGATCGTCGTGCTCGGCGATGCGTTCGGCGACGAGGTCTCGGCCTCGGCCGGCATCGTATCGTCGACCGGTCGCGAGGCCGCCGGCTCGCTCGTACCCGGCCGCGCGATGGGCTTTCGCACGTTCATCCAGACCGACGCGCGCGTCCACCGCGGCAACTCCGGCGGGCCCATGCTGAACACGGCCGGCCAGGTCGTCGGCGTCGCGGTCGCGACCGGTGATCGCCCCGGCGAGCTGTCGTTCGCGATCCCGATCGATCGCGTACGGGAGATCGTCGACGCGCTCCGCGACTACGGCCAGGTCGCGCGCAGCTGGCTCGGCGCGTTCGTCAAGCCGGTCACCACCGACCTCGCGACCTCGCTCGCGCTGTCCAGGACGACCGGCGCGCTCGTCACCGAGGTCAAGGCCGGCTCGCCGGCCGCGCGCGCCGGGCTGCGGCCCGGCGACGTGATCATCAAGTGGGGCGACCGCGACGTCGACCATCGCACGCTGCCGTGGCTCGTCGCGGCGACGCCGCCGGGCAAGGCCACGACCGTGACGCTGTGGCGCGACCGCAGTGAGGTCCAGCTTGCCGTCGTGCCCGAGAAGATGCCGGAGTAACGCGATACGATTCCGTCATGGTGGGCCAAACCTCGCTGTGGCTATCGGCGGCGCTGCTCGCCGCTGGCCTCGCCGCGGCCGCGCTCGGCCTGTCCGCATACGACGACGCATACGACCGGCTCGCGCACACGTCGGACGTGCGCATGGCGATCGGCCGCGCGACCGGTCGTCTCAGCACGGCGGGGCAGATCTCGGGCAGCGCGTGCGACGATCTCGCGCGCGATGTCGACGTGTTCGACAGGCTCACGGTCGACAACCCGCTACAGCAGGTGCGCGTGCCGATGATCGAGGTCGAGCGCGACTCGGCCTGCGCGGGTGCGCCCGAGGATCCGCTGATCGCCCTGTTCAGCGAGGCCGACGCGACCGAGCGCGAGCTCTTGATCGAACGTCGCGACCGGCTCCTGAAGATGCGAGCGTGGACCCTCGCGGCGCTCGCGATCTCGCTCGCAGGCGCACTCGCGATCGGTGCGACCGCGCTCTACGCGCGAGGCCGCGCGCTCGAGCAGACGCGCGCGAGCGAGCAGCGCTACCGCGAGCTGTCGGCAAAGCTCGAGGAGATCTCGATCACCGACGAGCTGACGGGCTTGCACAACCGCCGCGGGTTCAACCTGATCGCGGGCCAGGCGCTGCTGCTCGCGCGCCGCCAGGACAAGCGCGTCGCGGTGCTGTTCGCCGATCTCGATGGCCTCAAGGCGATCAACGACGGGATCGGCCACGACGAGGGCGACCGCGCGATCCGCGAGTTCGCCGGCCTGCTTCGCACGGCGCTGCGCGCGACCGACGTCGTCGCCCGGCTCGGCGGCGACGAGCTCGTCGCCCTGCTCTACGACGTCGGCCCCGAGGAGATCGCGATGGTCGAGCAACGCCTGCGCGACAGGCTCGCCGAGTGGAACGCCGTCCACCCCGGCGAGCTCCGTCTCGCCGCGAGCGTCGGCACCGAGCTGCTCGGCCCGAGCGACGCCCGCTCCCTCGACGACCTCCTGCAAGCCGCCGACGAGGCGATGTACGTGCACAAGCGCGCCGCTCGGGCCGCTCGGGCCGCTCGGGCTAGTTGAGGCCGTCGTCGCTGGCGCGCAGGTAGGCCGCGAAGATCGTCTTGCGGCCTGCCGTCGGGAAGTCGACGATCACCTTCGTGTCCTTGCCGCGGCCCGAGACGGCCACGACGCGGCCGATGCCGTGCGTCGTGTGGCTGACCTGATCGCCGGTGCGAAACAGGTCGGCGTCGCCGGCGGCCTCTTCGTCGAGCTGGAAGACCGGCTCGTCGTCGGGCACGCGCTGGTCGAGCTCGTCGCGGCTGCTGCGCGGGGAGCGGCGGCGCGCGGTCCAGTTCCCGTCGGCGATCGCGGGCGCTCGCGGTGCGATCAGCTTCGGTCGCGCGGGCTGCGCGAGCGTGGCCGGCGGCAAGTCGTCGAGGAAGCGCGACGGACCTTGCAGCCGGATCTCGCCCCACACCCGGCGCGTGCGCGCGTGGGTCAGCACGAGCACCTCGCGGGCCCGCGTGATCGCGACGTACGCGAGCCGGCGCTCCTCCTCGAGCTGCGCGTCCTCGCTCTGGCCTTCCCGCTCGCGCAAGGACGGAAACAGCCCATCTTCCATCCCGGTGATGAACACGACCGGCCACTCGAGGCCCTTCGCGATGTGGATGGTCATCAGCACGACCGCGTCCTTGCCGGCGCTGTCGTCGGAGGGCGCGGCCAGCGCGATGCGCTCGAGAAACGCGTCGACCGACTGCGGCTGATCGCTCTCGTCGTCGAAGTCCGACGCGATCGTGACCAGCTCGGCCAGGTTGTCGAGCCGATCGCGCGCCTCGGCGCTGTCGTCGGCCTCGAGCTTGGCGCGCATGCCGCTGCGGTCGACGACCTGGATGATCGTCTCGGCGACCGACGCGCCTTGCGCGATCACGTCGGCGAGCCCGGCGAGCAGCTCGACGAAGCCGTGCAGCTTCTTGCGCGGCGCCGCGCCGAGACCCGCGACCTCCCCGCGCGCGGCGAGCCGGGCCGCCGTCAACAGATTGCCCTCGCCCGCCCGCGCGACCGCACGCAGCCGCTCGACCGTGGTCTCGCCAAGGCCGCGCGCCGGCGCGTTGACCACGCGCTCGAATGCCGAGTCGGCGCCTTCGTGCAGGAGTAGCCGCAAGTACGCGATGACGTCCTTGACCTCTTTGCGCTCGAAGAACGACACCGCGCCGACGACCTTGGCCGGCACGCGCGCCGCACGCAGGTGCTCCTCGAGCACGCGCGACTGCGCGTTCGTGCGGTACAGGATCGCGATGTCGGTCGGCGACCGCGGTCCCTCGTCGAGCATGCGGCGGATCGCCTGCGCGACGAAGTACGCCTCGCCGCGTTCGTCGCCGGCCTGATAGATCTCGATCGGATCGCCGCCGCCGCGCTCGGTCCACAGCGACTTCTCGTGGCGATCGTGGTTCTTGCGGATGATGCCGTTCGCGGCATCGAGCACGACCTGCGTCGACCGGTAGTTTTGCTCCAGCTTGACCACCGTCGCGTCGGGAAAGTCGCGGTCGAAGTCGAGCAAGTTGCGCGGCTCGGCACCGCGCCACGCATAGATCGATTGGTCGTCGTCGCCGACGACGGTGAGGTTGCGGGTCGCGGCCGCGAGCCGGCTCACCAGGTCGTACTGGACGCGGTTCGTGTCCTGGAATTCGTCGACCAGCAGGTGCGAGAACCGCGTCGCGAGCGCGGTGCCGGCCGGCAGATCGAACAGCGCGAGCGCCTTCAGCAGCAGGTCGTTGAAGTCGACCGCGTTCTCCTTCGCGAGCTGCGCCTCGTACAGCGGATACACGCGCTCGATCACGTCGTCGAAGTTTCCCGTCTTCGCCTTCCGCGGATCGATCCCGCGGTTCTTCGCGCGATCGAACCGCGACAGCACGGTGCGCGCCGACACCTGCTCGTCGAGGCCGGTCTCCTTGAGCAGCTTCTCGACCAGCTTCACCTGGTCGCTGTCGTCGAAGATCGTGAAGCTCTTGGTCAGCCCGACCGCCTCGCCGTGGCGCCGCAGCAGGCGCGCGCACGTCGCGTGGAACGTGCCGATCCACATCGCGTCGGCCCGTGCGCCGAGCAGCCCGCGCAACCGGTGCCGCATCTCGCCCGCCGCCTTGTTCGTGAACGTGACGGCGAGCACCGAGCGCGGGTCGGCGCCGGTATCCACCAGATGCGCGATGCGGTGCACGAGCACCCGCGTCTTGCCGGTGCCGGCGCCGGCGAGCACGAGCAGCGGCCCGTCGCCATGCTCGACGGCGGCCTGCTGCTCGGGATTCAGCGGGATGACCACCCGGCTGGTCTACCACCTTCGTCTGACTAGATCAGAAGCTCAGACGGACGCCGATGCGGCCGTATGCCGGCTCGTAACGCGACGTCGTGTTGCCGAAGTTCGGGTTGCGGCCGATCGGGATCTGCGTCTCCTTGCCGGTCTGGTCGATCGACTTGACCCAGATCAGGTCGTCGTACGTGCCGCCCGACACCGGGTTCGCGTTCTGCGGGTTACCCGCCGGGCTGCCCGTGCAGTTGACCATCGGACCCGGGATGCAGTTCAAGCTGACCGGCGGCGCGTAGGTCTCGTCGATGTTGAACGTGCCCTGGCGGTCGTAGATGTTGAACACGTCGAAGAACAGCTCGAGCGACATGCCGCGGCCGAGATCCTTGCGGTAGCCCGCGTGGAGGTCGAGGCCGTGGTCGAAGTCGGTGCGACCGAGCTCGCCGCGCGGCAGCAGGAACGACTCGTTCGCGCCGTACAGGTAGTGTGCGGCCAGCGCGTTCTCGGGCACGCCCGACAGCGCGCGGAAGCGAACGCCGACGGTGAGCGCGCCCGCCTTCTTGAAGTCGAACGTGTAGTAGCCGTCGAGCTTGACGTAGTGGGGGCGATCCTGCGGCAGCGGTCCGATGCGGTTCGCGAGCAGCTCGATGAGGTCGAACTGCGACGAGATGTTCGGATCGATCTGGCCGTTGTCGTACGAGATCGAGCCCGGATAGTTACCTTCGGTGCGCGAGTACGTGTAGCTGCCCTGCACGTACAGCTTCTTCGAGAACCGGCGGGTCAGCGTGAACTGCAGCGCGTTGTAGTCGCGCGAGCCGTGGTCGAAGATCGAGATGCCCTTGAACTGCTTGAGCTCGTTCTGGAGGATCGCTTTCTGCGTCGGATCGGTCGTGGCGTCGATCTTCTTCTGGAACGACTCGGTGTCGGACTCCGACCACTCGCCCGGGTTCGCGATGATGTACGTGTTCGCGCCGTCGGTCGAGACGTCCTCGATGATGCGGCCGAAGTCGCGGTGCTGGAACGACACGCCGATCTTCAGGTCGTCGAGGATCTCGTACTCGGTGCCGGCGATGTACTCGTCCATGTACTCGGCTTGCGTGTTGGGAGCGATCAGCTCGCCGTTCGCGCCGATCAAGTGGTTCTCGAGGCCGCCGAGGCCGCTGCAGTTGACGCCGTTCTGGCCGCCGATCTTCGGATCGCTCGCGCCGCACTGCGACGAGTTGTAGATCTGCTCGTAGGTGACCTCGCCGCCGAACGACCGCTCGTTGATGTCGAGCGGGATCGACTCGTAGAACCGGCCCCAGTGGGCGTAGATCTTCGAGCGACCTTCCTTCGTCGGGTCGTACAGGAGGCCGATGCGCGGGGCCCACATGCCGGACAGGTCCATCGCGTCCGTGCCGAGGTGTTGCATCGTGAGCGGGTCGGTCGTGTTCTGCAGAAACTTGGCGTAGCGCAGCTGCTGCTGCTCGTAGCGAATACCCCAGTTCAAGGTCAGGTTCGGCCGGATCTGCCACGAGTCGCGCAGGTACGCGGCCTCGTTCAGCGTCGAACCCTGGACCTGCGTGCCGCGCGAGCCGGGCACGCCGCTCAGGTACGCGCAGTAAAACTGGAGCGACTTGTTGATGCCGCCGCCCACCGACGGCGTCACGCACGTCTGGTTGAAGAACGTCGGATCGGGGTTGTCGATGACGCCCATCTGACCGGCGAGCTGGACCCAGCGGTCGACGTAGATCTGACCGGGATCGACGTAGTTCGTGATGAACTCGCCGCCCGAGTACAGGCGCGCGTGGTCGGTCGTGTTGTCCTCGACGTCGATGCCGGCCTTCAGCTCGTGGCTGCCCGCGAGCTTGAACCGCTCGGTGACCGACACGCGCGCGGCGAAGCGCTGCTCGGTGTCGCGGCCGATGCCGCCCGGACCGCCCGTCACGTAGTAGCGGGTGTCCATCGGGCAGTTCGTGATGAGCGGGTACTTGTCCTTGGTCGAGTTCGGGTTCTGCTCGTCGAAGCAGCCCGCATTGGTCTTCGCGCTCTCGGCGCCGAACCCCGGGCCCCAGATGCCGAGCTTGCCGTCGATGAGGGCCTGCAGCGGCTGATTCTCGAGGCTCGGATCGAGCGCGTCCGACGACGAGTTCTCGCGGTGCCAGCTGACGATCGCCTCGACCTCGGTCTTGTTGTCGTTGAACTTCGACGTCCACTTCGCGCCGAGGTCGGTGGACAGATCGCTCTGCTGGACGCCGACGTTCGCCGGGCCGTTGAGGCCGGGCGACTGGAAGCCGTACGGCAGCGCGGAGAACGTCAACTGGCCTTGATGCTCGGGGGTCGCCGCGTAGTTGAGCTTCGCGAGGATGTTGTACGTGTGATAGTTCTGGCTACGGATCTCGCTGTCGAGCTGGTCGACGATGTAGAACCCGGTGCGCGGATCGACGTCGGCGACGCCGTCGCGATACATCTTGGGATCGCAATCGCTGAGGCCCGGGATCACGACGCCCTGTGTGCCCTGCGTGATGCCGGCGCCGACGGCCTTGCGGCAGTCGGTCTGGCTCTTCGTCGTGCGCGTGAAGTCGTCCTGGTGGAACGACGGCGCGAAGCCGACGTAGTACCAGAGCTTGTCCTTGATGATCGGTCCGCCGAGGTCGAAGCCGAAGCTCGCGTCGTAGTTGATGTTGGCGGCGAAGTCGATCGGCGTCGCGTTGACCGGCGAGACCTTCGCGGCGGCCGTGAGGAAGCCCGGCTGGTAGTAGCCGAACACGGTTCCTTTGACCTCGTTCGAGCCGGTCTTGGTGACGACCTGGACGACGCCGCCGGTGGCGCGGCCGTACTCCGCGTTGTAGCCGCCGGTGATGACCTCGATCTCCTGGATGAAGTCGTTGACGATCGGCGAGCCGACCGTGCCGTACGTCAGGCCGGTCGTGTTGACGCCGTCGACGTAGTACTGGTTCTCGAGCGATGTCGAGCCCGAGAACGACGTGCCGTAGCCGTCGTTCTGCGAGCCGGCGGCGGCGCCGAGCAGCGCGTCGAACGTGCGGCCCGGGACCGGAATGTTCTGGATGTAGTTGGTGTCGAGCGTGATGCCCTGCGTGGTCGACGTCGGGTCGATCGTCGGCGGCGGACGCGTGATCGTGATCTGCTCGCCGCCCATCTTGGTCTGGTCGACGGCCTGGTAGACCGGCGTGACCTTGCCGACGCCGACCGGGACCTCCTTGACGTCGATGTGCACGTCTCCGTAGAACACGGTGACGAGGTAGATGCCCGGCGGCAGATCGTTGACCTTGTAGAAGCCATTCTCGTCGGTGAGCTGGCTCTGCGCCTGACCGCCGAGGGCCGGCGAGGTCACCGTCACCGTCGCGCCGGCGAGCTTCTCGCCGCTGGTCTTGTCGGTGATGACGCCCTGGATCGCGCCCGACGTGCTCGACTGCGCACGCGCGAGGCGCGGCGCAGCCACATCGAGCGCGGACAGCCCGAGAATCGCGAGTACCGCAGCGAGGAGTAGGTTGCGTGGCTTCATTGGAGTGCCTCAGCTACCCGTGGTGAACGAGATGGATTGCGGCTGCGGCAGCGGCACTCCGTACGCGTCCTGGAAGTCGGTGGGGAACGTGATCGTGTACATCGTGTTCGCGGCGAGGCCGGTGGCTGCCGTGAAGTGGATGTCGACCTGGTTGGGCTGGGTGAGCGACAGCGTGAACAGCGTGTAAGGCGTCATCGCCGCACCCTCGAAGATCTGGATCGTGCCGATCGTGTTCGCGTTGAGCGGCACGACGTCGAACGACTGCGCGAAGATGTCGGCGGTGCGCGACACGCCGGTCTGACCGTTCGTGATGCCCTGCAGCGTCATGACGAGCGGCTCGGTGCCGAACGTGAACTCGCTGGTGTCACCGGCCATGCACGACTGCGGGCACTGATCGATGTTGAGGTCGTCGCACTCGGGCGGACGCCCGCCGAAGCCATCCGAATCGACCGGCGTGCACGGCTCCGCGAAGTTCTTGCCGACGACGTCGGGATCGAACACGAGCTGGCAGGTGCTGTTCGACGGCAGCGCCGGCACGTTGGTGTTGCCGACGGCCAGCTTCGGATACAGCACGAGCGCCGGGCCCATCGCATCGAAGCCACCCATCGCGGGCGGCTGCTGGAAGCCCGACGGGTTCCAGTAGCTCGCCGCCTGATCCATCTGCACCGAGAGGGTGAGCGTCGGCGTGGCCATGTTCGCGGTGCACTTGAAGCTGACCGCGCCCTTGATGAGCTGGTGAATGTCGGCCGCGCCGTCCTGGTTCGAGTCCTCGACGCCGACCGGCAGGCCGTCGGCGACGCCGTTGCAGCCGCCGGGCAACTGGCACAAGCACACCGCGTGCGGTCCCTTGCACGTCAGCGCGAGCGCGGCGGTGTCCATCGGCACCGCGCACTTCGCGATGTCATCGGGCGTCGCGCCGAGCGGCACCTTGTCGAACGCGCCGTCCGGACCGACCGGCTGCCGGCACTGGACTTCTTCGAGGAAGTTGCCGATGAGCAGCGAGCCCATGATCACGCGGATGCCCGGGCTCGTGATGTTCACGAGCGAGCTCGTCGTGTGGTGCACGATGGTGCCCATGTCCATCGCTTCGGGGTGCGTTCCCCACGAGAAGATCCGGCGCTGGTTCTGGTTGCCGTTCGCGTCCGTGAACGTCTCGTCCATCAAGACTTGCTCGACCATCGGCGGACCGCTCGTCCGCAAGTTGGTCGCGCTCTCGGTGCTCGTGCACGCGCTAGCGCCGATCCCGATGGCTCCGCACCCGAGCACGACTGCCAAACACGCGTGAAAAGTTCGAACGAACATAAGACGTTTGCTCCCCTGCTATGTGGGTGCACGTGCCGACCCGAAATTCGACCGCTTGTACTGAACGAAGCTGTGAGGTGTCAAGGCGTTCCAGGCCTTGTATCACTTGCTGTTGCGCGGCTGAACGGGACTTCTGATCACGCCGCGTGACAGCGCATCGCGTCGAGTCGCAGTCGCTGTCGCACCCTGCGCGGGGGCGGCTACTGCTTGGGCTGGTCTTCGCGCACTTTGAGCGCGACTTTGATCTCGTCGTGGTTCTCGTCGGTGGCGATCGACCGGATGGTATCCATGGTCGAAATCACGAGGCTCCACGGGATGGCGTCGTCGAAGTCGACGAACACCACCTTCTCGGTGCCGGAGTGAATGGCCTCGAGCTTGGGGACCAGCTTGGACCGCAAGTCGGGCATGTCGGCGCACTGCGTGTCCTTGAACCCGTCGTTGAACGTCAGCGACAGGTCGGAGTTGACCTTGATGGTCAGCAGGCTCGCGTTGGGGTCGGGTGACTCGTTGTCCTGGATCTTTCGCGGGACCTGCAACGTCTCCATCTTCATCATGATCGGCATCACGACGAGGAAGATGATGAGCAGCACGAGCAGCACGTCGATGAGCGGCGTGACGTTGATCTCGCTGACCACGCCACCCTTCTTGTGGCCGACGCTCATCCCCATGGCTACTTCTCCTGCTCCTTCGAGTCCTTCGCGATCGCGAAGTCGACCGAGTCGAGATGCATCTCGTTGTGGAGGTACATCAGGACGGGATAGACCTTGCCATACGGCGTCTTCTGGTCGGCCTTCACGTACACGCGGCCGGCGCCGTCGGGGTTCTTGGGCGCATCCCACTGCGCCTGGATCTGGTTCGCCATCTCCTTGAGCGTCGACTCGTTGACGTCGCCGAGCTTGTTCTTCTCGATGTACAGCTGGCCGTCGACGTCGAGCGTCACGACCGGCTGCATCTTGTCCTTCTCCTGGGAGTAGCTCTGCGCCTGGGGCAGCGCGACGTCGTGGCCGCGGCCCATGATCAGCGTCATCAACATGAAGATGATGAGCAGCACGAGCATCACGTCGACGAGCGGGGTCACGTTGATATCGTTGCGAACGCTATCGACCTCGATCTTCTTGCCCGTGATCCGCCAGCGGCGGTGGGACCAGCCTGCGCGCGCGTGACTCACGATCTAGCCCCGGCCCTCGCGCAGCACGTAGTCGATGAACTCGCTCGACACGTCGTTCATGTCGACGACGAAGCCCTCGACACGCGACGTGAAGTAGTTGAACGACATCGCGCCCATGATCGCGACGAACAGGCCGATCGCGGTCGACCACAGCGCTTCTGAAATCTTCGGGCCGATGTCGTTGATCGTCACGCTGCCGCCCTTGAGCAGCTGGAACGTGCCGAGGATGCCGATGACGGTGCCGAGCAACCCGATGAACGGCGTCGCCGACGCCACCGTGCCGAGGTAGGCCAGGCCGCGGCGCAGGTTCGACGTCTCGCGCTCCTTCACGCGCTCGAGCGCGCGATTGACCGAGTCGACGAGGTCGAAGTCACCGACGTCCTGCGGACCTTCGGTCTTGAGCGCCTCGCGGCCCTGGAGCAGCGCCTGCAGGCCCGACTCCATGACCTTCGCGACCGGGCTCTTGTTCTGCTTGCGCGCCGCCGCCAGCGCCTCGTTGACCTGGTGCTGGCGCAGGAACGTGCTGAGCGACTGCACGTAGCGAATGCTCTGGTCGCTGGCACTCATGTACGTGAGGATCCGCTCGACGATCACGTAGAGCATGAACACGAACATCGCGAGCATCCCTACCGTGATGATCTTCACGAGGATGTTCATCTGGTGCCAGAGGTCTAATGGATCCATTCCCATGGTCGTTTCCCTGCTTGGAGTGGCCTATCGCTGCGAGTAAATGAACGTGACTGCGGTGCAGACCGGGGCGGCTTTGCCGTTCACCATGAACGGCCGATAACGCCACGTGCCTTGAATCGTCGACAGGATGCGGTTGTCGTACGCGCTGAACGTCGTCGACTTGAGCATGCGAACCGAGGTGACGCTGCCGTCCATGCCCAGGCACAGCTTGAACGTGCCGATCACCTTGTCCTTGCCGGAGCGCTGGATCTCGGTCTTCGTGACGTCGTCGGGCTCGATCTGCTTCTCGCCCGCGATGCGCGATGCCTCGAGCGCGGCCGGCGGAACGATCGACGGCGGAGCGGGCGGTGGCGGCGGCGGCGGCGGCGGCGGCGGTGGCGCGCCCATGACGCCGTTGACGTCGCCGCCGACGACGCCGCCCTCGACGCCGCCCTCTTCACCGCCTTCGACGCCGACGTCCGGGGTGTCCTGCTTCTCGACCTTCTCGACCTTGACCGGCTGGACGATGTCTTTGACCTTGATCTTCTTGGGCGTGATGATCACTTCGTGCGGCTTCGCGCCGCCCGGCGGCGGCGGCGGCGGCGGCGGCGGCGGCGGCGCGACCGCGAGATCGATGTTCAGCTTCGGCGGCTCGAGCCGCTCGAGGCCCCAGATCGCCTTCGCCCACATGACGAACAGGAGGACGAGCGTGATCGCGACGCAGCCGCTGAACAGCGCGTACGCCCAGCCCGGCAGCTTGCGATACTTGTCGGCGACGTAGGCGCCGAACAGCTTGCCCGAATCGCCGCCGGTGGCGACGTAGGCATTCTCGCGGAAAGGGGTTGGGGTCGACATCGGCAGCTCCTGGGCGATCAGCCGCCGGTCTTGACCGGTTCAGAGGTGGCAGCCGCACCGGACGGTGCGGGGGCGGGCGTGCCGCCGGGAGCCAGTTCCTGGGCCTTCTTCGCCTTGTCCCTGAGAACGCGCGAGGCATGCTTGAGGTCTTCGGCGCTGGCGCGATCGATGCTGCCGGCCCACGACGCGCCGTGCGCGCTGCCGCGGAAGTTGAAGAGCGAGGCCTGCAGGCCCACCGGCTTGGGGTTATCCGGCTGGAGTTGCGCGGCTTTCTGCAGCGCGCCGATGCCACGGTCGGCGAGCTCGACGCTGTCCGGGCCGCTGAGCGAGCGCGAGTTGAGCTTGCTCCAGGCGACGTTGCCGATGAACTGATAGGCGGCCACTTTGGCCGACACGTCGGTCGTGGCGTCGGCGACCTTGTTGTACCACTCGATCGACTTGCGCCAGTCGCCGGCCTTGAGGTTGATGCCGGCGAGGCTGCCCATGATCTCGGGGTCGTTCGGCTTCTGCTGGAGCAGGCCGTTCCAGTACTCGAGCGCCTTGTCGTACTGCGACGCGTCGAGCCAGACCTGCGTCATCAGGCCGCGGGTCTCGGTATCCGTCGGGTTGGCGGTGAGCCAGGACTCGAAGTGCTTCGCGGACATATCGGCCAGCGTCGCGTTCTCGATCTGACACAGCGTCGTCTGCTCGCACTTGAAGCTCGACGCGCACACGTGCTTGGCGTCGCACTCGTCGAAGTGCTTGTCGCCTTCCTTCATGCAGACCTGCTTCTGCACGGGGGCGACGCCGGGAATGGCCGAGCACACGAACGAGCCCTGGACGTCGAGCATCACCTGCTGCTGCGTGCTGCCTGGATGGAAGACCTTCGAGTACGCGAGGCCGAGGTTGTAGTGGATGATCGGGTCGTTGACCTCGGTCAGCGCTTTCTCGTACTGCGCGGCCGCATCCACGAACTCCTTGTCGCCGAACATCCGGTTGCCCGTGCGGGTCCGGTTGCGCCCATCGAGCTGCTCGCAACCCGCGCTCGCGCCGACCGCCACGAGCGCGATGACGGCGAAGCAAAGGGCGCGGCGGCTCATGGAGCGCGCGACTATACATAGGTGGGTGGGGGGCATCAACGGCCTTGCGTTGCGGGATACTACGCTCGAACGCCGTCGACGAGAGCGAGCGTGTGACAGCCCCTGACGAGCTGCGAAATCTTTCGAGCAGTGGTGTCCTATGGACGCACGACTTCGACGTCGCCCGAGCGCACGCGATGAACGCGCCCGGTGTCGTCGCGCAGCAGCAACGCGCCGTCGAGATCGAGGCCGGCGACGAGACCGACGAGCGGCGCGCCGTCGATCGTCGCGCGCGCGGCGAGGCCGACGGCCATGCGCTGCTGCCAGGCGTCGACGATGTCGGGCAAGCCGACCGCGATGTAGCGATCGATCCAGTGCTCGACGTGCGAGAGCAGGCTCGCGACGAACGCGTCGCGGTCGCGGTAGCTGCCGACCTCGGCGAGCGCGACCGCGCGATCGGCGATCGACGGATCGACCGGGCCCTCCAGGTTCACTCCGATGCCGACGATCGCGGCCTCGAGCCGGCTGCCCTGGCTTTGCGCTTCGACGAGCACGCCCGCGAGCTTCTTGCCCGCCACGAGCACGTCGTTCGGCCACTTGAGCACGGCCGGTGCGCCGGCCGCACGCGCCGCCTCGCACACGGCGATGCCGATCGCGAGCGTCATCGGCGGCACGTCGGCGAGCGGCAGCGGCGGCCGCACGACCGCCGACAGGTACAGCCCGCCGCGCGGCGACGCCCACGCGCGGCCATCGCGACCGCGGCCGGCACGCTGCACCTCGGCGATCACGATCGTGCCGTGCCGCGCGCCGGCGCGCGCGACGCGCGCGGCTTCATCGTTGGTCGAGCCGCACTCGGGCAGATCGATGCGCAGCGCGCCGAGCCAGCGCGCGGTCATGTCCGCACGTCCAGGCCGATGTCGACGGCGGGCGCCGAGTGCGTGAGCGCGCCGACCGAGATCAAGTCCGCGCCGGCGCGCGCGTAGTCGCCGATCGTGGCGAGCGTGATGCCGCCGGACACCTCGACGAGCACGTTGCGGCCGTGCGCGCGTGCCGCCGCGACCTCGACTTGCGCCGGCGTCATGTTGTCGAGCAGGACGATCTCGGCGCCCGCGGCGAGGGCCTGATCGAGCTCGCCGAGGTTCGTGACCTCGACCTCGACACGCAGCGTGTGCGGCGCGTGCGCCTTGGCCGCTTCGACCGCGGCGCGCACCGAGCCGCACGCCGCGATGTGGTTGTCCTTGATGAGGATGCCGCTGCCGAGATCGAAGCGGTGGTTCGCGCACCCGCCGGCGAGCACCGCGGCTTTCTCGAGCGCGCGAAACCCGGGCGTGGTCTTGCGCGTGTCGACGACCTTCGCCTTCGTCCCCGCGACCGCATCGGCGTAGCGCTTGGCGAGCGTCGCGACGCCCGAGAGCCGCTGCACGAAGTTGAGCGCGGTGCGCTCGGCGGCGAGCACGGCATGCGCGGGGCCGCGCACGGTGACGAGCAGCCCGCCGCGATCGACGCGCGCGCCGTCGTCCGCGAGCCGCTCGAGCTCGATCTCGCGATCGACGAGCTCGAACACCGCGCATGCGACGTCGATCCCGAACGCGACGATCGGCTCGCGTGCATTCATGTCCGCGATCACGAGCGGTCCGCGATCGCCGAGCGTCACGCGCGACGTCACGTCGCCGCGCCCGAGGTCTTCATCGAGCGCGAGCTCGACGAGCCGGCGCACTGCTGGCGGCAATCCCAGGGGCATCGTCGGCAGGCTACTACGAGGCTTTGGACTTTGGGCTTTGGGCTTTGGCCCGAAGCGATCTCCCTCTGGCCAAAGCCCAAAGCCCAAAGCCCGTCCTCACGCCCAATGCTGGATCGGCCACTGCTGCCGGCGCGCGTGGCGAGCGAGCCGCGCGTCCGGGTTGACGGCGACGGCCTGGCCGACGCGCGACAGCATCGGCAAGTCGTTGTAGCTGTCGGAGTAGAAGTACGACGTCGCGAGATCGATGCCGTGGCCCTGCGCCCACGTCTGGGCGAGCGCGACCTTGTGGCGGCCGAAGCACAGCGCCGACGCGCGCCCGGTGAACGCGCCGCGCTCGACCTCGAGCTCTGACGCGAGCACGTGCTCGATGCCAACGCCGCGCGCGACCGGCCGCGCCGCGTACACCGTCGAGCCGGTCGCCAGCACGACGACGTGGCCGGCCCGGCGATGCGCGTCGATCGCGACGCACGCGGCCGGCGCGACCTCGTGCGCGATGTGCGCGCGATACCACTCGTCGCACTTCGCGATCATCTCGGCCTCGGAGTCGCCGCGCAGGTCGCGCACGACCTTCTCGAACACCGCCTCCATGTCGAGCACCGCGAGCTTGTACAGCGCGCTCCAGTACACGACCTTCGCGACCGTCCGCTTCGACAGCTCGCCGCGCCGGTACAGAAACCGCGTCCAGCTCGTGCCGGTGTCGACGCGCAGCAGCGTGTTGTCCATGTCGAAGAAGGCGGCGATCGTCATCGCATCAGCGATCCTTCGAGCAGCCGGATCAGGATGTTCGAGCAGCCGTGGGTGACGGTCGACGCGAGGATCGAGCCGGTCGCCGAACGCATCCAGCCGAACAGCAGGCCCGGGAAGAACGTCGCGAGCGCGCGCGGGTCGCCGTCCTTCGGCACGTGGACGATCGCGAACGCGGCCGCCGACAGCACGAGCGCGAGGCCGACGCCGCCGCCCAGGATGCGGCGCTTGGGCGGGAACCGCTTCTCGAGCAGGTGCAGCAGCATGCCGCGGAAGAACAGCTCCTCGGGCAGCGCGACCACGACGAGCTGAACCGCGCAGAACTCGAGCAGGTCCCATGACAGCGCCGGCGCGTGCAGGCCGGAGAGCCCGGCGTAGCGGGCGCACATGCCGCGCGGCACGAGGTGCGCGAGCGCGTCGGACTTGCACGCGACCTCGTAGAACGCGAGATAGCCGCCGACGAAGATCGGGAAGACGATCGCGATCGCGACCGCGGCCGTGGCGAGGCCGCGCTTCACCGGCTCGGCGTGAAAGCCGTAGGTGTCGAGGTCTTCCTGGCGGCGCCACGCGACCGCGACCGGCATGTAGAGGAACAGCACCGCGACCAGCGCGCTGCCGAGGTGCCCGATCGCCGGCAGCGTGATGTCGATGCGAACGAGCGCGGCGACCAGGCCCGCGACGACCGCCCACGCGATCAGTGCTTCGCGGCCGGCAGCGCGCGCGGCGGGATCCTGGACCACGCGCCTACGTTAGCAAGCTACTGAGCGGCCGGCTGGTAATCGCCGGTGATGACGGTGTCCGCGAGGACCGGCACCTGCAGCTCGGCGATGAGCTTCATCGGACCGCCGACCGAGGCCATGTCCTCGTAGCCCCACATCTGCACGTACGCGGTCTGCGCGACGGGCAGCTGGACCACCATGAACAGGCCGTCCGCCGACGACGACGGCTCCTGCGTGTTGCGGACCGGCAGGTCGACGCCCGGCGTGAAATAGTACGTCTCGGCGCCGTCGATCGGCGTCGCCGTGCCCGACGTGCTCGATACGGTCGCGGCGAAGTTCGCGAGCTCGTGGTCCTGGCAGTCGCGCAGCGCGCCGGCGACGACGCCGGTGCCCGGCGTGCGGGTCTCGCCGATCAGCGCCGGCAAGGTCTCCGCGGTCGCCACCGACACCGACTGGATCTTCGAGATGGTCTGCGCCGTCATCGCCGGATCGGTGTCGAGCGACTGGTTGAGCAAGAACGTCGGCATCGTCGTGCCGTCGGTCGTGGTCATCTCGAACCCGAACAGGCCGGTACCCGGCGGGATCGTCATCACGAGGTTGCCGCTCGCGTCCGAGGTGCCGGTCGCGAACGTCTGCTGGGTGCTGACGCCCGGAAACGCGGTCACCATCGCGTTCGGCACGGCGTTGTGGCTCTGGAAGTCCTTCACGGTCGTGCTGACCGCGACCGCGACGGTCGTCATCCCGATCGCGGTGCACGACGTGAAATCCGCGTCGACCATCACCGGCATCGTTCCGGAATTGTCGTAGGCCGTCAGCGGCGCGGCCGGCGGCGTGAAGCCATTTTGCGCGGCATCCGGCTTCGGCGTAGAGCTGCTCCCGCACGCAGCGACCAGAACGAGCACGATCAAGTGGTTGGCATGCATGGGACTCCCGTCCGCTCTATATCGAGACGCGCCGACCAATTGCAACAGTTTCCGGTCGAGGGGTAAGAAACCACACATGGACATCGGCCAGATCCGCGAGATCCTCGGCGACCAGGCGAGCCGCCTGCTCGAGCACCAGTGCAAGACGATCCCGGCGAGCTCGCTCACGCTGCCATCGCCGCGCTACATCGACGACGTGTTCAGCGCCACCGATCGCACGCCGCGCGTGCTCGGCGCGCTGCAACACATGCTCGATCACGGCCGCCTCGGCGGCACCGGGTTCCTGTCGATCCTCCCGGTCGATCAAGGCATCGAGCACTCGGCGGGTGCGTCGTTCGCGCCGAACCCCGCGATGTTCGATCCCGAGACCATCGTCAAGCTCGCGATCGAGGGCGGCTGCAGCGCGGTCGCGTCGACGTTCGGCGTGCTCGGCGCGACCGCGCGCAAGTACGCGCATCGCATCCCGTACATCGTCAAGATCAACCACAACGAGCTGCTGTCGTACCCGAACACGTTCGATCAGACGCTGTTCGGCAACGTGCGCCAGTGCTTCGACATGGGCGCGCAGGGGGTCGGCGCGACCGTGTACTGGGGCTCGCAGGAGTCTCGCCGCGAGCTGCAAGAGGTCAGCGAAGCGTTTGCCGAGGCGCACGAGCTCGGCATGTTCACGGTGCTGTGGTGCTACGTGCGCAACAACGCGTTCAAGACGGCGCAGGGCGATCACAGCGTATCCGCCGACCTCACGGGCCAGGCCAACCACCTCGGCGTGACGATCCAGGCCGACATCATCAAGCAGAAGCTCCCCGAGGGAAACGGCGGCTACAACGACCCCGCGCTCAAGGGCCTCGGCAAGACGCACAAGAAGGTCTACAGCGACCTCACGACCGACAACCCGATCGACCTGTGCCGGTGGCAGGTCGTGAACTGCTACATGGGCAAGATCGGCC
>DASXCY010000119.1:0-45549 GCA_036490935.1 Kofleriaceae bacterium
ACCGGAAGGCGGAACCGGAAAGCGGAAGCGGCACCGGCAGCGGCACCGGCACCGGCAGCGGCACCGGCACCGGCAGCGGCAGCGGCACCGGCACCGGCAGCGGCACCGGCAGCGGAAGCGGCACCGGCAGCGGCAGCGGCAGCGGCACCGGCACCGGCACCGGCACCGGCAGCGGGCTGCCGCCGTCGCCGCCAGCTCACATCAAAACGCGCTCCGCTCAGACCGGCTGGTAGAAGCCCGGCATCCAGATCCACTCGCCGCCGTTCCAGTCCCAGTGGCCGCGCACCCAGATGAAGCCGGTGCGGAAGCCGAAGTTCTCTTCGATGAGCACCGGGCGGCGATGGAAGTCGTAGTAGCGCTCGCGGATCATCGGCCGCGGCATGTAGACCGCGCCGCGCACGATCGGCCGCTCGTGCTCGCGCTCGCGCACGACGACGCGATCGCGAACGACCGGGCCGCGCACCGGCTCGCGCACGACGGCGCGCTCGCGAACGACCGGCCCGCGCACCGCCGGGCCGCGCACTGTCACGTGCTCGCGGACCACCGGGCCGTGCCCCGCTTCGCGAGGACGGTCCGCGCTGGCGACGCCGGCCGTGAGGAGCAGGGCGAACGAAGAACCCATGATGATGTTTCGCAGCATGCCAACCCATAGAGCATCGACCGTGCCGAATGGATTTACGCCGGTTTGCGAGCTGTGGCCGTGAACGCCCCGCCACAGCCGCCCCGGATAATTTGCGACAATAGGGTGTGCGCTGGCTGCTGCTCCTACTCCTGGCTGGGTGCACCGACCACATCAGCGCCGTCGGCCGTGCATGCGGGCCGACGTCGGGATGCGGCTCCGACGCGATCTGCGACCTGACCGATCCCGATGGCCCGCACTGCATCAGCGACGACGGCGATATCGACGGCGACGGCATCCCGAACGGCCAGGACTACTGCGAGCACGCGCCCGGCGGCGCGTACGACGAGGACGGCGACGGCCTCGGCGACGAATGCGATCCGTGCCCGATCGCGCCGCCGCCGTCGACGCCCGATCTCGATGGCGACGCGGTCGACAGCCCGTGCGACCCCGATCCGCTCACGCCCGGCGATCGCATCATCCTGTTCGACGGCTTCAACGGCTCCGCGCTCGACTCGCGCTGGTCGCCGACCACGCCCGCCGCGTGGACGATCGCGAACGGCGAGGTCGCGGTCGATCTCACGAACGTGTCGACCGAGGACTACCTCGCAACCTCGGTCGGCGAGGCGAACAACTTCGCGCTGCTCGCGTCGTATCGCGTCGACCAGCTGACGACCTCGTCGACCACGCACATCGCCGCGATCCACGCGACCGATCCGCGCCCGGCCGGCGTCGCGCAGTTCGAGTGCGCGATGGTGCACTCCGACGCCGGCACGAGCGACGCGGTGGTCGTGCAAACCAACCAGACCGATTCGTCGTCACCGAGCGACAGCGGGTTCGCGTCGGCGACGCTCTACGAGCTCGCCGCGTACAGCACGCAGGGCTACGTCGGCTGCACCGCGGTCGCCGACAACACCGGCCTCGGCGCGGTGCAGGCGCGCATCACGCCCGACGCGCTCGCCACCGCCTCGCTCGGCGCCAGCGGCGTCGTCGCGCGTTTCGGCTGGGTGCTCGTCGTCGGCCACTGACGAGCCGCCGGCGGTTGCGGTACCGAGTGAACCTGTCACGGGTTCCAGCTCACGTCGCACGGGTCGAGCGTTGGCGTATCGCCGGGGTGATGGAGAACTCCGGTCGCGCGGATCCGTTGTCCCGGATGAATGTCCGACGGCGGGTCGGCTGCGACACAGACGACCGTGAACGTGACCGACGCAGCACCGGCATCTTCGACGAGGCCCACCCGATACTGCTGGCCGACATGGTCGGTCCGCATGTACTCCCCGTCGATCACGACGAGATCGCCGGTCCGCGGCGCGCTTGCAGCCGAGGCAATCGCATGGCGCAACTCGGCCACCGTCGTCGCGTAGCTGCTCTGGCGAGGCGGCGAGGCGTCGACCTTCGCGCCGACGAAATAGCGGCCGTCGAGTTGCTGTGAAGCGTGACCGGGAAGGCAATGCGACCGAACCGATCGGTCGTGCGAGCGCCGAGCTCGAACGTGATGCCGCCCGTGGCGAGGCGCCGCAGGGCGTCGCGAAGGCTCGCCGCACCGCGCGCGCACGACGCCTCGTCGCTCGCACGCCCCAGCTCCGAGATCGGCGGCGCATCGTCGCCGGCGTAGAGCGCTCGGCACCGTGCGTCGTCGAGCAGGAACGTGTCCGGATCCATGCCGCGTACCGCGGCTTCGAGCGCGCCGCGCACTGCGGTCTCGGGCGAGGTCGCGCCCGCGCGCGGGCCACCGCGAGGGCGGGACGCAGCGTAGACGGACACGCCGGCCGCGCCGATCGCGAATGCCAGGATGGTCTGCTTCGAAAGCACACGCCCGGCGAGCACCGCCAGCGTCGCGAGCGCGGCGATGAACGTCACGCCGCCCGAGAACGCGTCGAGCATTCCGGTCACGACCGGGCAGCCGTAGTGGACCGTCAGCGCTGCGTACGCACCGAGCAGGTGCATCCAGCGCCTCCAGCCGGTCGCTCGCCAGGCGAGCACGAGCAGCGCGACGCCCGCGACCAACTCGGCCGCGAACAGCGCCGCGAGAGCGTGCTCGTCGTGCCAGGCAAACTGGAGGAGCCGCGCGGGGGCGTACAGCATGCCGGCGATCGCGACGCACGCGATGGACACGATGACCGGGCCGGGTGCGATCCGGCGCCAGACCGCGACCGCGCCGAGCACCGCGAGCACGCCCGCGGCGAGGTGAACCCACCAGAACATCTGCCAGCCGTCCTGCCACGGCGAGATCACGGCGACGTGCGCCGGCGCCGACACGATCGGCGGCACGACCAGGCCGACCGCGATCACGCCCAGCGGGACCAGCGCGAGCGCCGCCCGCCGCCGCTCGGCGTCCATCACGCGGCCTCCACGGGCTGCGCCTTGCGAAACGCGCCGAAGCGCCAGAACACGAGGCCGAGCACGATCACGCCGAGGATGTTGAGCAACGCATCGGCGCCGATGACGCCTTCGACATGCCATTTCTCGTCGAACCGCGTGTCGACCAGACCGACCCACCAGATCGCGATGTTGCTCGCCGAGTTGAACAGCGCGTACTGCGTCGAAGCGGTCTTGCCGCCCGTGCCGATCGTCTCGAGCATCGCCGCGCTGTACGCCGCGTAGCACACGCCGGTGATCAAGAAGTAGGCGCATACGCCGACCGCATAGGTCCACTCGTTGCGCGGCGACAACGCCATCGCGATGCCGCACACCGCCGTGAGCACGCCTGCCACCAGGTACATGCCACGGCGGTTGACGCGATCGCACAGGTAGCCGCCGACGAGCGAGCCGATCGCGGTCAAGAGACCGTTCGCCCAGCCGTTCACGAACCACACCATCCTGGACGACGCGCCGTAGTCCCCCGACATTCCGGAGAAGAAGTTCACGAGCGCGGCCGTGCTGACGGGCGACAGAAACAGCAGGAAGCCGGTGATCCCGCGGCGCGTGAACAGCACGGCCTTCGCGTCGACGAGCGCGGTCCCAAACAGCGCGCCCAGGCGATGCACGTGATCGCGGTCGGGCTCGTTCACCCACAGGATCGCGAGCGACGGCACGAACATCATCACGGCGAGCACGCCGCCATATGTCCAAGGGCTCCAGCCCGCGTCGATCATCGGCAGCACGGCCGCCATGGCGAGCGCGCCGCCTGACAGGTTGCCGGCCATGTACCAGGCACCCGCTTTGCCGCGCGCTTCATCCGGGATGAGCGTCGCCATCAGCCCACCGTTGCAAGCGCTCACGAGGCCGCTCAAGAACGCCGCTGCGAGCCCGAACGCGACATATAGCGCCCGGTGTCCTTGGATCGGCGTCACACAGGCTCCGAGCAGCATGAGCGCGCCGATCGCCGACACGATGATGAGCCAGTGTTTGCGTTTGGGACCGACGTCGACGAGCGGCGCGTAAAAGAACTGGACCCACGATGGCAGCAGGAACACGGTCGTCAGCCAGCCGATCCCGCCGAGATCGATATGCTCCCGCTTCGCGATCAGCGGCATCACCGTCGCCGCATACGATCCGACCACGCCGTACGGGATGCACGACAGGCCGAAGATCCACGGCGCCGGGTAGGAACGCTTGGCCACTACTGCGGCCGATATTGCAACAGCTGCAGGATCGGCTGGATCGCGTGCTCTTCGACTTTCGGTCCGAGCGAGTAGGTCTCTTCGTAGTGATCGCCGGCCGCCTCGGTGATGTACGGGTTGTCCGGATCGAGCGCGTAGTTGTACGCGGGCACGATGTAGCCGATGTAATCCTCGGCGAGCCCGGCGACGACCGGGTATTTCACGCCGGGGTGCGCGAGCACGAGGTCGCGCATGTACGGCGGCTGCGGCGCCATCGTGAAGTCGGGTTGGTTCGGCTGGGTGGGATTGTCGACCAGCGGAAAGCCGAAGCTCCACGATCCGTCGTAGCCGCCGACCCACAGCTCGGGGTGGAGCTCGCCCGGCACGGTCACGATGCCGAGCGGGCCGATCTGGAGGTACGTCGCGCGCAGCGGCAGCCACGGCTCGTTGCCGACGTCGATCGCCTGGCTCGGGTCGTAACCGATCAGCGGGTGCGGCCCGAGAATGCCGACGATGAACGCGACGTGAAACAGCGTGTTGTCGATCTCCGCCGCGAACTTCGCGCTCACCAGCGACAGCGGCAGGTCGTTCACGGTCTCGCCTTGCGACGCGAGCACGTTCAGCGCCTGCGCCGCGACGTTGGTGCCGAGCGCCTGATCCTTGGCGGCCGAGTCCTTCATGACCGGGGTGCCGCCCGGGCCGGGCGGCGCGACGCCGTGGTCGCCGAGCGATCCGATCTGGCCGCCGAGCGCGCCCTGCACGAACACCGTGATGCCGCCGAGGCCCGCGATGTCGGTCGTCGCGTAGATGCTCTCGGCCGCCGTCACGCCTTGCTCGATGTGATCGCGCAGCCAGTGCGGATAGTGCGCGGTGATGCTCGCCGGCACCGTGTCGTCGAAGTGCGCGACCTCGGGATGGTCGCCCCAGTTGACGAGCGTGCCGATCGTCGTCGTCGCATCGCCGACCGGCACGAAGCGCGCGATCGTCAGCGTCGGGTCGTAGATGTTCGGATCGCGGATGTCGCGATTCCACTCCGGCGTGGTCGTCGACGAATCGATCAGCTGCGTCTTCGCGATGATCATGTTCGCCGGCTGCGCGCTGGTCACCGCGTCGGTGATCGCGCCGACCGCGGCGTCGTATAGCGCCTGGATCACGAACGGCTCGCGCCCGGTGACCGCGACCGACGGGCCCCACAGGCCGACCGTGTCGGGTGCGTCGTGCGCGTGCGTCGCGCCGACGATGATGTGATCGATGGCGAGGCTCGCGAGCCGCGGATCGTTGCGGATGTTGTCCATGTCGCCGGACAGCAGGCCGATGCAGTCGGCGTACATGATGACGAACGTCATGTCGCCCTCGACGAACGCCATCGCGCGCACCTCGACGTCGGTCGTGACGGCCTCGGCCGCGCGCGAGCCGCCGAACAGCCACACGCCGTCGAACTTGCCGTTGCCGTTGAGGTCCGTGTACGGCTCGTCGGTCTGCCACTGACGATCCATGTTCTCGTCGGTGTACGTCTCGAAGTTCTGCGGCGTGTACGTGCGCTTGCCGGCGCCGACCTTGAGCACGCCGTCGCCCGCGCTCGTGCAACTCGGACCGCCGGGGCACACCAGGTCAGGCTGATCGAAGCCTTCGAGTCGCGCGTCGGGCTGCGCATCCGGTGGGCCGTGATGGCCACCGCCGCACGCCGCGACCAGCACGGCCGCGGCCAGGATCCTCGTCGTCATCCGCGCGTCGTATCACACGCCGACGCCGATCGGGCAGCTGACGCCGGTGCCGCCCAGCCCGCAGTAGCCGCCCGGGTTCTTGCCGAGATACTGCTGGTGGTAATCCTCGGCGTAATAAAACTCGGGCGCCTCGCGGAGCTCCGTCGTGATGTCGGCGTGACCGGCCGCACGAAGCCGCTCCGCGTACCTGCGGCGCGATGCCTCGGCCGCCTCGGCCTGCGCCGCGTCGAACGTGTAGATCGCCGAGCGATACTGCGTGCCGGCGTCATTGCCCTGGCGCATGCCCTGCGTCGGATCGTGCGACTCCCAGAACACCGCGAGCAGCTGGTCGTAGCTGACCTGCGCCGGATCGAACACGACGAGCACGACCTCGGTATGACCGGTCAAGCCCGAGCAGACCTCTTCGTAGGTCGGATTCGGCGTGCTGCCTCCCGCGTAGCCGACCGCGGTCGTCCACACGCCCGGCGTCTGCCAGAATTTGCGCTCGGCGCCCCAGAAGCAGCCCATGCCGAACACCGCGCACTGCAGGCCGTCGGGAAACGGCGGAGTCAGTCCGTGACCGTTGACGAAGTGCTTGTCGTGGACCGGCATCTTCGCGGTGCGGCCGGGCAGCGCCTCGGCCGGCGTCGGAAGCCGCAGCTTCTTGGTCGAGAAGAACATGTGCCCAGTATACGGCGCGACGGGCTGCGAGTTACCGTCGGGCATGGGCGGCGTCTCGTTGCTCGGGATCTGCGGCAGCATGCGCAAGACCTCGACGAATCGCGCGTTATTGCGCGCGGTCGGCGAGGCGCTCCCCGCCGGCGCGACGCTCGCGATCCACGACGACCTCGACCTGCCGATCTTCAACAGCGACCTGGCCGACCCGCCGGGCGTGGTCGCGCTCAAGGACGCGATCGCCGCGGCCCACGGCGTCGTGTTCGGGGTGCCCGAGTACAACTACAGCATCCCGGGCGGGCTCAAGAACGCGCTCGACTGGGTCTCGCGCCCGCCGGCATCGTCGCCGCTGCGCGGCAAGCCGGTCGCGCTGGTCGGCGCCGCGACCGGGATGAGCGGCACGATCCGCGCACAAGCTCACATGCGGCAGATGCTCGTCTACAGCGACACGCCGTGCCTGAACCAGCCCGAGGTGCTGATCCCGCGCGCGCACGAGCGCTTCGACGCCGAGGGCCGGCTCGTCGATCCGGCGACGCGCGAGCTGCTCGTGCGCTTCGGCCTCGCGCTCGTCGCGTTCGTGCAGCGCTACCACTAACAACCGATCCGGAACCCAACGAGCTGGCGTCGATCTCGCGGGGACCGGCTAGCGGAACGAGTCCTGATAGCCCGCGTCCTCGATGCCGCGCGCGGCGAGCGTCGAGTGCAAGGGCTGGAACACGTCGCACATCACCGCGAGCTCGTCGGTGCGCGCGGTGCCGATCGAGCGCTCGTAGGCCTCGGGGTGCGGGCCGTGCGGGATGCCCATCGGGTGATGCGAGATCGAGCCGGGCTGAACGCCGCGCCGCGATGTGAAGTTGCCGTCGGCGTAAAACAGGATCTCGTCGCAGTGCGTCGAGCTGTGCGGGTACGGGCACGGAATCGCTTCGGGATGGAAGTCGACCGGGCGCGGCACGAAGCTGCAGATCAGCGCGCCCCTCGCGGCGAAGGTGCCGTGCCACGTCGGCGGCAGATGCACCGACGACACGCGCGGCTGAAACGCGAGGATCGGAAACGCCCACGGATACACCGTGCCGTCCCAGCCGACGACGTCGAGGGGCGAGTGCTCGAGCGTGAAGCCGTGCCAGCGGCCTTCGCGGCGCACGACCAGCTCGCGGATCTCCTCGTCGAGCGGCGCGCGCAGCTGCGGGCGCTTGAAGTCGCGCTCGCTGTACGGGGCGTCCATGCGCAGCTGGCCGGCCTCGTTGCGCCACTGCTTCGGTAGGTGCAGGCCGCCGGCGAGCTCGAACCAGAACCAGTGTTGCGCGTCGCCGCTCGGCAAGAACCGGTGCAACAGCCCGCGCGGCACGAACACGTAGTCGCCCTGGGCGAACGTGACGTCGCCGAGCTGCGAGCGCAGCACCCCGCCGCCGCGGTGCACGTAGACGAGCTGGTCGCCGTCAGCATCGACGACGTACAGCGGATCGTGAGCGGTCGGAAACGCGACGCCGCACGTGAGATCGGAGTTGAAGAGCAACGGCACGCGCGCGTCGATCTGCGGCCCGCCGCGGCCGTGCAGCTCGCCGGATTTGTAGTGCCGCTTGGCGAGCGCCTGCTCGGGCGCGGACGCCGGACCGGCCCAGCCGTGCGACGCCGGCGCGAGCGCGTGGGTATGCGGGCGGCGCAGGTGATAGAGGATCGTGTACGGGCCGTCGAAGCCGTCGCGCGTGAAGCACTCCTCGTAGCGAAGCGCGCCGTCAGCGCCGCGCAGCTGGATGTGGTGCTTGCGCGGGACGTCGCCGACCTGCATGCGATCGATCATGAAATGATCCCTCGGTCGCGCTGGTCGCGCTCGATGCTCTCGAACAGCGCGCGGAAGTTGCCGGCGCCGAAGCCGCGGTCGCCCTTGCGCTGGATGATCTCGTAGAAGAACGGGCCGGCTTTGGGATCGCCGTACAGGCCCGACGCCTCCTTCAAGAAGATCTGCAGCATGTACGCGTGGTGGTGGTCGCCGTCGATCAGGATCTCCAGCTCGCGCAGGATCTTCTGGTCCTCGTCGATCTTGTCGATGCCGGTCTGCGCGATGCGCTCGGGGAGCATGTCGTAGTACGTGCCCGGCGTCGGCATGAACGAGACGCCGTTGTCGCGCAGCGCGCGCACGCCGCCGACGATGTCGGCGATGGTCAGCGCGACGTGCTGCACGCCGTCGCCGCGCAGCTCCTCGTTGAAGATGTTGATCTGCGAGCTCTTGAAGAACGGCCGCGCCGGCTCGTTGTTCGCGAACTTGGTGTTGCTCCCCGGATCCCACATCACGATCGACTTCAGGCCCGAGCCGGTCGTCTTGGCGGGCTCGACGTCGCTCGTGTGGAATGCGACCTCCCACATCTGCTCGAAGCCCAGCACGTGCTCGAGCCACAGCAGCATCGGCTTCATGGTCTGGAAGTTCGACGTGACGTGATCGATCTCCTGGAAGCCGAACTTGTTCTTGCCGCCGACGCCGGTGACCGGCACCGCACCGGGATACAGCGCGCGAAACCCGCGGCGCTCGCGGAACCGGAACGTGCAGTCGCCGAACGGCGTCGTGATCGCGAACTGGCGCAGCGTGCCGCCGTCGTCGCGGAACGTCTCGATGTCGCAGATCGGCGTGCCGCCGCGCTCCTCGAGCAGCCGGAACGTGCGCTCGATGTCGGCGACCTCGAAGATCAGCGTGCCGACGCCGTCGGGATGCTTCGACAGAAAGCGCGCCGCGCGGCCGCCCTCACCTGCCGGCGTGGAGCACAGCACGCGGATGTTGCCGGCCTCGAAGCACGCCGACTGCTGCCGGCCCTCTCGCTCGAGCTCGGGCGTGCTGCGCCACGTCTCGGCGAAGTCGAGCTTGCCGCAGTAGAAGCGGCGCGAGCGCTCGAGATCGTGGACGTAGTAATGGATGCCTTCGAGGCGCTCGATGCCGAGCGATTCGCCAGAAGATGTGGAAGACGTCATGACTACCTCACCGCGTCGGGTTGGCGATCGGGCGCCGCGTCGGCGAACGCCGGCAGCGCGAGACACCGCGCTTCGATCGCGACGAGCAGCTCGTGCGGCGCGTAATCGACGGCGAACCGCCGCGCACTCGCGAGCTGCGGGATCAAACAGCAATCCGCGATCGTCGGCGTGTCGCCGACGCAAAACCGGCCGGCCGTCGCGCGCGCCGCGCGCTCGAACGCGGCGAGCCCGTCGGCGACGAACGGCTTGGGCCACGTCGCCGCATCGCCGCCAAACGCGGTGACCTGCTTCGTCGTCGATAAGTTTTGCAGCGGCTGGATGCCCGAGTTCACGATCTCGGCGAGGCCACGGCACCTCGCGCGCAGGTACGGATCGCGCGGCAGGAGCGGATGCTCGGGCCAGCGCTCGTCGAGGTACTCGAGGATCGGCAGCGACTGGTTGATCGACAACACCCGGCCGTCGTCCTCGGTGATCTCGAGCGCCGGCACCTGCGCCATCGGGTTCTTCGCGCGATATGCGTCGGCGTGCTGCTCCTCGTGCACGATGTTGACGACGACGTACTCGTACGCGAGCTGCTTGAGGCCGAGGCCGATGCGCACGCGGTGACTCGCCGACGACCGCCAGTAGTTGTGCAAGACGAGCTTCATCGCGTGGCACCCACGACGCGCTGGTCGATCTTGCCGAAATAGCTCTTGCCCGCGCCGTCGAACGCCTCGATCTCGACGCGATCGCCGACCGCCATGAACGGCGTCTGCGGCTTGCCGGTCTCGATCGTCTCGATCATGCGCGCCTCGGCGAGGCACGAGATGCCACGCGTGCGATCCGCGTTCGAGACCGTGCCGCTGCCGAGCACCGTGCCGGCCGTGAACCGGCGCGTCTTCGCGATGTGCTCGACGAGATCGAAGAACGAGAAGTGCATCTCCGGGCCGCTGTCGCAATCGCCGACGACCTTGCCGTTGTACGTCGTCGACACGCGCAGATATGCGCGGCCGCCGCGCCATGCGTCGGCTGCTGCGAGCTCGTCGGGGGTGACCGCGAACGGCGAGAATGCGGTGGCCGGCTTGCTCTGAAAGAAGCCGAAGCTCTTCGCGAGCTCGTCGGGCACGAGCGCGCGCAGCGTGACGTCGTTCGCGAGCACCACGAGGCGCACGCAGCGCGCGGCCTGTTCTGCGGTCGTGCCGAGCGGCGTATCGCCGAGGATCACCGCGACCTCGGATTCGAAATCCAGGCCCCACGCCGGATCGACGAGCTCGATCGGATCGCGCGGGCCGAGCAGATCGCCGGAGCCGCCCTGATAGATGAGCGGATCGGTCTCCAGCGTCTTGGGCGGCTCGGCGCCGCGCGCCTTGCGCACGAGCCGCACGTGGTTCAAGAACGCCGAGCCGTCGATCCATTCATAAGCGCGCGGCAGCGGTGCGCCGAGCCGATGCGCGTCGAGCGGCATGCCTTCGAGCGCACCGCGATCGAGCTCGTCGGCGAGCGCGCGCAGCGCCGGCTCGGCCGCTTCCCAGTCGTCGAGCGCGCGTTGCAGCGTCGACCACGCCTCGGGCGACGGCGCACCGGTCTCGCCGTCGCGGCGCACGACCAACAGGCGCCCGTCGCGGGTCCCGTCGCGCAAGGTCGCGAGCTTCATGGTGCTCGTGTACCACGAGCGAGCGGCTACTGGCGGAGCGTGATGATCGTGTCCTCGACCCAGACGTGCGACAGCCGGCCATCGCGGATCCGGTAGTAATCCGTCACGTTGCTTGCTTCACACGTGCCCGCCGCGGTCGGCTGGTAGTGCCTCACGACCAGTCGGTTGGGCTCGACGGTGAACTCCGAAAGACACGGGTTCCGCGACTCGGCCAGCGGGACGCGCGCGATCTCGTGGTGATCGATGCGCTCGATCCGCAGTGCGGTGCCTTCATCGACGACGAGCTCCGGCATGCCGTCCTGATCGAGGTCGACCTGCACGTAGTGCGGCGGATCGGGCTGAAGCTCGTAGTGCGTGACTCCCGTGCACGCGCCGACGTCGGGGAGCGGAAACGTGGCCGGCGGCAGCGCCGCCGTGGCGTGGCGATGCGCGACGAGCTGTCCACCGAGCGCCGCGGCTCCCAGCGCGATCGAGATTCCGAACCCTGCCTTGACCGCGAGCTGCATGATCCAATGATGGGCCGAGCCGGCTCGACACGCACGCGAGAACTATCACTTCACGTGCTGGTACAGCCACGTGACCATCGGCGCCGTCGCCTTGCCGTGCTCGACGAGCCAGTCCGCGAGCTTGGCCCGGTGCAGCATGCCGCGCGGGATCTCCGGAAACCCGGCCGTGAGCCCGCGCATCTTCAGGAATTCGGCGCGAGCGTGATCGGGAGCAAATCCCTTCGGCACCTTCTTGTAGTCCTCGTGGCCGCCCACCTGGTAGCCCCGCTTGCGCAGCTTGCCGACGATCCCCGCGATCGCCTTGCCGGTCTGGTCGGCGGCGACGAGCTTGCGCCAGCGCGCGAGCTGCTTGTCGTCGAAGTAGTACGAGCCGACGCCGATGAACTCGGCCTCGAGCCCGAGGTGGAGGTACATCGCCGAGCAGCCGCCTTCGGCTGGCTTCTTGCCCGCGAGCGGGATCACGCCCGCGACGTGCGTCTTGTACGGCGACTTGTCCTTCGCGAACCGCGTGTCGCGATAGATGCGGAACAGCTTCGGCGCGCCGAGCTTCGCCGGCGCGTACGCCTTGCCGAGCCGCGCCGCGACCTCGTCGAGCAACGCCGTCAGCGGCTCGACCCATTGCTGCTGGTAGCGCGGCTTGTTCGCCTCGAACCACTCGCGATTCATCTGCGCCGCGAGCTCGTGAAAGAATTGCGGCGCCGCCTTGTCGAACCCGGCGAATTTCGTCATGCCGGGACCGTACTCTACTGCTGCACGACGACGCGGCCCGGCGGGTTTCCGTTCGAGTACGAGATCGCCGCGGTGCCGTTCATCGGCGCGGCCCACACGGCGTTGTCGACCGAGAACGCGGTGGCGCGGATCGCGTCGTAGCCGCCGGTCGCCGACACGAGGCCCTGCGTGATCGCGATCTGATCGTTCTCGCTCGGGTTGAACTGCAAGTCGGGTAGGGTCGGCACCGGCATCGCCGCGCCGGAGTGCGGCGCGATGATGACGCGCCAGTACTCGGTGACCTGCGACGGCTGCTGTGGCGTGACGTCGAGCATCGCGATCGACGCGTCGGCCGTGCCCGGCCCGCTCTCGGTCCAGTTGAGGCCGAGCTGCGTCCACTGCGGGTTGCTCGTGTACGGCATCACGCTCGCCCCGACGTCGACCGTCGCCGGCGAGGCCGCATAGGCCGCGAGCGAGCCAAACATCTGCTGGCCCATGCCGTCGGTATCGATCGACGTGACCACGAGGCGATTCACGCCGGTCACGTTCGGCAGGTTCACGGTCTGCGGCCCGCCGTCGAGCTGCTGCGGATCGGACGTGAACAACGTGTACGTGCCGACGACCAGATCCTCCTCGGCGCTGACCGTCGTGTTCGCCGGGATGTCGGTCGCGGAGATCGTCGACTGCACGTCCTGCGCGAGCGTCTGGCTCGACAGATCGACGTTCGGCGCGTACGCCGCCTTCGCGAAGAACGAGTCGTCGTTGTTGTCGGTCACGAAGAAGTCGACCATCGACGGGCAGTTCATCACCGTGATCGCCACGTTCGGCTGCTGGCCCTGGCCCGAGCCACACGGTGTGGTCACGTTGACCGTGCCCTGCGCGCTCACCGGCACGTCGACGACGATCGCGCTCGGCGTCATGCTCTCCGGCGCGTCGTTGCCAAGGACCAGCACGTCGCCCGCCTTCGCGCCCACGAACGTGTAGACCTCGGGAGCGCGCTGCGTGGTCGGAGTCGCCGTATAGGTCCGGTAGACCGAGACGTTGCCGGCGGGCATCGCGAGCTTCACGCTGCCGGTCGCGTCGGTCATCGTGTCCATGAGCACCGCATCGTCGGCGTCGGCGAACACGACGCGCACTCCACTTTGCGGCACGGTGCCGTCCTGCACGGTCACCGCGATATCGGTCGGCGGCGGCATGTTCGATCCACCGCCTCCACCGCCACCGCCGCCGCTCTCGATCGAGCCAGTGCAGGCAGCCGCGACGACCAAACCGACCAGACCGAGTTGGAACCGCATGGCCTTCGCTACTACACGATCGATGCCAGCGAAGAATGCGGACTTACTGGCGATCTTGGGGGCGGCCGCCCACGATCTCTGCAAGCCGGCGGTGTGCTCACACCCGGCGCAGATCTCTCACCTACTGGGCGATGCGCGCGGGAGGCGTCGTGCCGGAGTACGACAGCGTCGCGTCGCCGCCGACGGTGCCGCCCGACGGCACGGCGGCGACGACTCGGTCGTAGCCGAACGCGCCGCCGCGAATCGCGTCGTAGCCGCCGGTCGCGCTCAGGATGCCCTGCTCGATCGCCACGGTGTCGGTCGCCGCCGGGTTGTAGGTCGCGGCGGTGGCGGGCAGCGCGGGAATCGCGAGCGTCGTGCCGGTGTGCGGCGCGATGATCACGCGCCAGTATGCGCTGCCGCCGGCCGGCGTGACGTCGAGCGCGGCGACGACGGCGTCGGGCGTGCCGGTGCCGGTCTCGGTCCAGCTGAGGCCGCTCGCGTCGAACACCGGCGCGCTGACGTACGGCAGCAAATTGTCGGTGATCTCGAGGATCGCGGGCGACGGCTCGTACTGGATGACGTTGCCGAGCATCTGCGAGCCCATGCCGGTCGTGCTCGCCGTCGCGTACGTGAACCGATCGACGACGCCGATGACGTCGGGCACGTTGACCTGCGCGGGATTCTGGTCGACGCGCTTCTGGCCCGTGGTGAAGAACGTGAACGACCCGTCGACGAGATTCTCGGTCGCGTTCACCGTCGTGTTGGTCGGCACGTCGATCGCGTCCAGCGTGGACGACAGCGCCTGCGCGAGCGTCTCGGCCGACAGATCGACGTTCGGCGCGTACGCGGCCTGCGCGAAGAACGAGTTGTTGTTGCCGTCGGTGACGTAGAAGTCGACCTGCGCCGGGCAATCGGTCACCGCGACCGCGACGTTCGGCTGCGAGCCCTGACCGGTGCCGCACGACGTCTTGATGTTGACCGTGTTCTGCGCCGAGGTCGGAACCGCGACCGCGATCGCGGTCGGCGTCCCCGGGGTCTCTGCCTTCGCGTTGCCGAGCAGGATCGAGTCGCCGGCCTTCGCGCCGACGTACGTGTAGACCTCGGGCGCGCGCGTCGTCGTGTAGGTCCGGATCACCGAGACCGTCGCGGTGTCGACGCCGAACGTCACCGAGCCGGTCACGTCGGTCATCGAGTCCGACAGCGCGGTGCCGGTGTCGTCCTGGAAGATCACCTCGACGCCCGCCTGCGGTTGGGTCCCGTCGACCACCGTCACGGTGATGTTGCCGGGCGGTGGGTTCGAGCCCGAGCCGCCGCCTCCGCCGCCACCACCGCCACCGCCACCGCCACCTCCGCCGCCTCCGCCGAGTTGACCCGTGCACGCAGCCGCGACGACGAACACCGCAGATAAGAAGCGCATATACGCGCCTGTTACACGTTCGGTGCCAGGCGTGATCGCTGTTGTTTCGGGGATTCGTGCGCGATCTGCGCAGCCGGGTGGAGTGCTTACCCCCGGTGTAGCTATGGTCGCTTGTCCTACACGCTAGCCGAGCCGGCGCTGCAGCTTCGCGCCGATCCGTTCGAGCGTGCGCGGCGCGACTCGCGCCAGCGACGCGATCACGCGCGCGTCACGGCCGACCGTGCGAACGGCGGGATTCGTGCGCGCCGCATCGAGGATCGCCGTCGCGACCTTCTCGGGAGGCGCGCCGCGGTCGCGAAAGATCTTGGCCGCGCGCTGCTTGCGTTCGCCGCCGCCAGCGATCCGCCCGTCCGCGACGATGTTCGTCGCGATCATGCCCGGGCAGATCGCGGTGACGCCGATGCCGTGCGGCGCGAGCTCGGCGCGCAGCGACAGCGACAGGCCGCGCACCGCGAACTTGGTCGCGACGTACGCGCTCGAGCTCGGCGCGGCGTAGATGCCGAAGATGCTCGACACGTTGACGATGTGGCCGCGGCCGCGCGCGATCATCTTCGGCGCGAAGTAGTGGCAGCCGTGCACGACGCCGCGCAGGTTGACGCCGAGCACCCAGTCCCAGTCATCGAGCGAGGTCTCGACGAACGCGCCGCCCAGGCCGACGCCGGCGTTGTTGACGAGCACGTCGACCGCGTCGATCGCGTCGGCGAACGCCGCGACCTGCGCACGATCGGAGACGTCGACGCGACGGATGACGTGCGCGCGATCGCCGAGCTCGGATGCGAGCGTGGCGAGGCGAGCCTCGTCGACGTCGCATGCGGCGACGCGCGCGCCGCGGCTGGCGGCGAGCAGCGCGGTCGCGTGGCCGATGCCGCTCCCCGCGCCGGTGACGACGACGATCTGATCCTTCATCATGCAGCCTCTTGGAACGCCATGCCGTGCGCGGCGAACCAGCGCGCCGCGAGGTGAGCGTTCGCGTTGTCGTCGGGATGGAAGTCGCGGCGAACGTACTGGCGAATGCCGCGCAGGAACACGCGCCGGATCACCGGGTCGCGGCGGCGCATCTTGCCGAGCTCGCGCAGCGTGCCGCGCAGCCCGAGCCGCTCCTGGCGCAGCAGCATCACGGTGGCCGCGAGCCAGTACGCGCCGAGCATCGTCGTCGCGTAGGCGAGGCCGATCATGCGCAGCGTGTACGACGGATCGATCGTGCGCAGCACGTCGAACGCGACGGCCTTGTGCTCGATCTCCTCGGCCGCGTGCCAGGCGAGCAGGTCCTGCATCTTCGGGTGCAGCGAATCGAGGATGCCCTTGGAGAACGCGCCGTCGGCGAGGATCGCGGTGAAGTGCTCGGCAGCCGCGGTGCCGGCGAGGTTCACCTTCGCGGGCACGCGGTCTTCGATCCACCGGCTGGTGCGCTCGTACGCCGCGAGAAAGTCGTCGATGCGGAAGCCCTGCGCGCGGAGTACCTCGTTGAAGCGGTCGTGCGCGCGCGCGTGGTGGCCTTCCTGCTTGAAGAACGCGCGCATTTGCTCGCGCAGCACGGGATCTTCGATGCGCTCGGCGAAGCGGTGGACGGAGCGCACGAAGAACCGTTCGCCGGCCGGGAACAGCATGTTGATGCCGTTCGAGATCGCGGTGCCGGCGGCGTTGCCGGCGAGCCAGTGACGCGGCACGTCGCCGAGGTCGAGCGCGGGATCACGAGGGATCGGGATCGCCATGTGCTGAAGCTAAGGCTCTATTGACCGCAAGTCAATAGCGGACGAATCGCCGTGCGTTATGATGGCGGACATGCCTCGTGCGCGGCGCCGGGTCCGGCTCGATAACGACGCGCGCCGCGCGCAGTTGCTCGAGCTCGCGCGCAAGGCCTTCTCCGACCGTTCGTACGACGACGTCTCGGTCGACGACCTCGCGCGTGAGGCGAAGATCTCGAAGGGCCTGCTCTATCATTACTTTCCGACCAAGCGCGATCTGTACGTCGCCGGGCTGCGCGAGATCGCGGACGAGCTCGTCGAACGCGTGACCGCGATCCCGGTCGATCTGCCGCCCCCCGAGCGCGTGCGCGCCGGCCTCGACGCGTATCTCGATCACGTCCACCAGCACTCGCGCGCGTTCGTGTCGCTGATGCGCGGCGGGATCGGCTCGGATCCCGAGGTCGCGCAGGTGATCGAGGGCGTGCGCCAGCGCCTCGCCGATCGGTTTCTCGAAGGCTCGCCGTTCGCGCCGATGCTCGCGGGCAACGCGCGCTTCGAGCTCGCGGTGCGCGGCTGGCTCGGCTTCGTCGAGGGCGCGTCGATCCACTGGTGCGCGAGCCTGCCGCGCATGAAGCGCGACGAGCTGCGCGAGCTACTCGAGAAGATCCTGTTCTCGATCCTGTCGGTCGTCGCGCCGCAGCTGCTCAAGTAACTTCGAACACGAGCGGCAACGTGACGCGGCTGGCCGCGCGCTGGCGGCCGAACGTCCAGGCGGCGACCGCGCGGCGAAGTGCGCGCAGCACGCCGAGTCGCGTGCGTTCGTCGCCGCGCGGTACGCGTGTCGTATCGGACAGCACGCGCAGGTCGCGCACGCCGCCGCGCCGATCGACCGCGAACGCGAGCGCGAGCATGCCGGCCATCGGCACGCCGCCGACGAGCGCACCCAGCTCGTGCGCGCGTGCGAGCAGCGACCGCGGAACGAGCGGCCCGCTCACGAACGGCCGCGGCTGCACGAACCAGCCGTGGACGACGAGCCGGCCCGCGCGCGGGTCCTGCGTGCCGCGCACCTCGCGCACGCCGTGGGGCACGCGCGGATCGAACGCGACGAGCCGCCCGAATTTCGGCTCGACCGTCCGCACGAGCTCGGCGTGTTCGACGCCACCCGAGGCGGAGCGGGGCGGGCCTCGCCCGACACGCGGGGCAGTCCGGAAGTCGTGCCAGTAATCGAGCACGTCGTCGCGGACGAGCATCGTCTCGCCGCCGGAGAACACGCGGTCGCGCCAGTTGGTCAGCGAGAACACGAACGCCCACGGGCCGTGCGGGAGATCGCCGTGCAGCTCCTGGCGGCAGCCGTCGACGTAGCACGACAGCCACGGCGGCGACACGTCGTGACAGCCGAGCACCTCGCGGCCCCACGCGACGAGCCGGCGGTGAAACCGCTCGTACAACGCGCGCGGGAAGTACGTCCACGCCGGCGTGCGCAGGTGCGTGTACTGGCCGGGCACGTGCCAGTAGTCCCACACGAACCGATCGCCGCGCGCGCGCCGCGGCTCCGCCATCTTCGCGTCGAACGCGGCGCGCAGCTCGGCCGCTTCCGGCGCGAACCGATCGACGATCAACACGCTGCGCGACACGGTGCCTAAGCTAACTCCGAAAATGCAAACGCCGCCGGCCGGCGCGAGCCAGACGGCGGCGACCGCAGGGACTGCTTACTTCTTGTCCGTCGCCGGCTTCTCCGCCGTCTTGTCCGGCGTCTTGGTCTTGGCCGGGGTCTTCGCGGGGGTCTTCGCGGGGGTCTTCGCGGGGGTCTTCTCGGTCGTCTTGTCGGTCGTCTTGGTCTTGTCGTCCGGCTTCGGCTGGTCAGCGAAGACGGGGGTCGCGATCGAGAGGACGAGGATTGCAATGATGGTGCGCATGGTGGGGATCTCCTTATCGATAAGGTTCGAACAGAACCGCGATGCCGTTTTGCACCCGATGTGCCGATCCGGGCCAGTGTTTCTAGCCGCTTACGAGCGGCGAGCTCGCGGCCGAACGCCCCCGCGGGGCAATCGGCCACGCGCCGGAATAGTGTTCGTAATTCGTGCGTCTAGAGCCGATCCCACAGATAGCTCTGCTCGACGACCGGGAACCCGCCGACCCGGGTGTCGAGCTTGCCGCCCTCGCGGCCACCCATCGCCTCGTAGAACCTGCGCGCGTGGTGGTTGTCCGCCAGCACCCAAACGATCATCGATCGCATCTCGTGCGCGGCCAGCCAGGCCTGGACGCGCTCGATCATCTCCTGGCCGAGCCCGTGCCGCTTGGCGCGTTGCACGAGATAGATCGCGTACAGCTCGCCCGCGACCGGCGCGTGACGGCGGCTCGGCCCGGCATCGCAGAAGCCGACGATGTCGCCGTGGGTGAGATCGTACGCGACGAGCTGGAACACCGAACGATCGCGCAGGATGCGCCGGCGCGTCTCCGCGCGCTGGCCGACGTCGATGCGATCGAGGATGTGATCGGGCAGGATGCCGCGATAGCTCGTGTCCCAGCTCGCGGTGTGCGCGAGCGCGATCCCTTCGGCGTCGCGCTCGGTCGCCTCGCGGATGCCGAACCGAGACATCGCCACGTAGCGTAGCGCTATTCGTCGCTGACGCCCCACCGCAGCAGCTTGCGGTAGAGCGTCTTGCGATCGAGCCCGAGCACCTTCGCGGCATCCGTACGGTTGCCGTGACAGGCCTCGAGCACGCGCAGCACGTGCCGGCGTTCGACTTCTTCGAGCGTGAGCAGCTCCGGCACGTCGTTGCCGGACAGCGAGGTCGAACGCGGGGACTTCTGTTGACGGATCTTGTCGGGAAGGTCTTCCACCTGAATCTCCTCGAAGTGAGCGAGCGCGACGGCGCGCTCGAGACAATTACCCAGCTCGCGGACGTTGCCGGGCCAGTCGTACGTCACGAGCCTCTCCGCAGCCGCCTGCGAGAGACTCAGCACTTTCTTGTCGAACACCGCCGCGTACTGGCGCAGCATGTGGTGCGCGAGCAGCAGCACGTCGCCGCCCCGCGCGCGCAGCGGCGGCAGCGGGATGTGGATGACGTTGATGCGGTAGTACAGGTCCTCGCGAAACCGCTTGTCCTCGATCATGTCCTCGAGCTCGCGGTTCGTCGCGGCGACGAGTCGCACGTCGGTCGTGATCTCGCTCTCGGCACCGACCGGGCGCACCTTGCGCTCCTGGATCGCGCGCAGCAGCTTGGGCTGGAGCGCGAGCGCCATCTCGCCGATCTCGTCGAGGAATAGCGTGCCGCCGGCCGCCTGCTGGAACAGCCCCTGCCGGCTTTGCTTGGCATCGGTGAACGCGCCCTTCGCGTGGCCGAACAGCTCGCTCTCGAGCAGCGCCTCGGGCACCGCCGCGCAGTTGATCGCGACGAACGGGCCGTCCTTGCGACGCGAGCGATTGTGAAGCGCGCGCGCGACGACTTCCTTGCCGGTGCCGCTCTCGCCTGTGATGAGCACGGTCGCATCGGTCACCGAGACTTGATCGATCAGCGTGTAGACCTGCTGCATCGCCGGCGACGCACCGATGAGATCGCCGCGGCCGCGCGTCGACGCGACGACCTCGCGCAAGCGCTTGACCTCGCCGCGCAGCTGCCGGCGCTCGGCCGCGCGGCGGATCGCGATCGCGAGCGCCTCGATCTCGACCGGCTTGGTGACGAAATCGTACGCGCCCGCGCGGATCGCGCCGACCGCGGTCTCGAAGCTGCCGAACGCGGTGAGCACGATGACCGGCAATTCGGCGCGATCGGCGACGACGCGCTGGCATAGCTCGAGGCCGGTCATGCCCTTCATGTGGAGGTCGGTGACGACGACGTCGACGTCGTGCTCGGGCAGCGCCGCGACTGCATCGGCGCCGTTGCCGAACGTGACGACGGAGAACCCGCGCTTCTTCAAGCCGAGCTGGACCAGCTCGGTCATCTCTTTTTCGTCGTCGACGACGAAGACCTTGGTGGGACGCTCGCTCATGCCGCCCCGCGCGGCAAGTAGACCGTGAACGTCGAGCCCTTGCCGAGCTCCGATTGCACGTCGAGCCAGCCGCCGTGCTCGCGCACGATGCCCCACGTGACCGAAAGGCCGAGGCCGGTGCCCTCACCGACCGGCTTGGTCGTGAAGAACGGTTCGAAGATGCGCTGCCGCGTCGCGTCGTCCATGCCGGTGCCAGTGTCGCGCACTTCGAGCGCCATCCACGACTGGATCTCGCCGCCCACATATGGCGGCGGCACGCGATCGATCACGCGTGCGCCGATCGTGACCGTGCCGCCTTCCGGCATCGCCTGGATCGCGTTGACCACCAGGTTCGTGAGCACCTGGTTCAGCTGGCCGTCGTCGGCTTCGACGCGCAGCGCGTCGTCGAACGCCGGCGGCTCGACGGTGACGTTCGCCTTGCGCGCGATCGTCGCGACCAGCTCGCTCACGTGCTTCGCGAGCGCGGTGACATGGACCGGTGCCTTCTGCAGCGCGCGCGGCCGGCCGAAATCGAGCAGCTGGCGGATGAGCGCGGTCATGCGCTGCGCTTGCTCGCCGATCACGCGCGCCGAATCGGCGACGTCCGCGCCTTCGACCTCGCCCTCTTTGATCAGCCGCGCGCGCCCCGACACGACGTTGAGCGGCGTGCCGAGCTCGTGCGCGAGCCCCGACGCGAGCTTGCCGACGGTCGTGAGCCGATCAGCGTGGCGCAGCTGCTCGGTTGCCGCTTCGCGCTTGCTGCGCTCGTCGGCGAGCCGCTCGCACATCACGTTGATCTCGGTCGCGAGCTCGCCGAGCTCGTCGCGCTGCGCGAGCGCCAGCGGGCCGGTGAGATCGCCGGTACCGACGCGACGCGCCTTCGCGGCGAGCCGCGACACCGGTCGGCCGATGAACACGAAGCCGAGCAGCAATGCGAGGGCCGCGGCGACGCCGACCGCACTGCCCGCGCCGATCATCTCGTTGCGCAGCGAGTCGCGCGTGTAGCGGTCCATCTCGGCAAGCGATTGCGCGATCTCGATCGCGCCTTGCCGCGGCTCGGGCACGGTGACCGGGATGTACGTCAGCAGCGCGTCGCGGTCGGGGTTCTTGATCACGACGACCTCGCCCTGCGCGAGCTGGGCGAGATTGTCGGGGCTCGCGTGCAGGACATCGTGGCCGGTCCCGTCGAGCCAGACCCAGCGCGCGGACAGGTCCTTGCTCGGACTGCGTGCTTCGATGAGGAACTGGCGCGCGGCCGCTTCGCCGTCGCGCGTCCACACGTCGGCCATGCCGCGCGCGAGCGCACGGCCGAGCGCGCCTGCCTCGGAGCGCATCTGGCGGTCGAACACGTCGCGCTCGCGGCGATAGTCGGTGAGCCCTTGGATGAGCGCGACGATCGCGACGCCGATCACCAAGGCCGCAATGAATTTGCGCGTGAGCCGCATTGCCCCGAAGAGTTCTACCGCGGGCGAGGCGAGCACGCGCGCGCAGTGTGCACCACCCGCGCCACGAGAACTACCTGCGATTTCGCCGAGATCCGCGAAGTCTCGTGGGGTTTTTTGCCCCTTCTGGGGCGACTTGCCGCCCCGGTGTGGCGCGATTCGTGAACTGCCCTAGCCCGTGCTGCCCAAGACGATCCTGGTCCCGACCGATCTGAGCGCAGGCGCCGAAGAGGCGCTCGACTACGCGTGCGAGCTGGCGCGCGACTTCGACGCGAAGATCTACTTGCTGAACGTCATCGGCATTCCTGCGCTCGGCGTCCCCGAGCTCGGCGTCGCGCTGACGAGCACGGTGATCGATTCGATCGTTCACGACAACACCGAGGCGCTCGACAAGCTCGCGGCGTCGAAGTCCGGGCAAGCGACGTTCGGCGAGGTCATGCTGCGCACCGGCGATGCGCGTGACGTGATCAACCAGACCGCGAAGGAGCTGCACGCCGACCTGATCGTGATGGGCACGCACGGCCGGCGCGGCGTGTCGCGGGCGCTGCTCGGCAGCGTGACCGAGACCGTGGTGCGCACGGCGCCTTGCCCGGTGCTGACCGTGCGCGCGCACACGACGGTGCATCCGGGACGAGACGAAGTCGCCGCGTAGTACGCTGAGTCGTGAGCGAGCGGCAGCGGATGGTGGACGAACAGCTGCGGGGCCGCGATATTCGCGACGCGCGCGTGCTCGCCGCGTTCGAGCGCGTGCCGCGCGACGAGTTCGTGCCGGCCGAGCACCGGGCTTTCGCGTACGGCGATCTGCCGCTGGCGATCGGGTTCGAGCAGACGGTCTCGCAGCCGTACGTCGTGGCGTTGATGGCGCAGCTGCTCGAGTTGCGCGGCGCCGAGCGCGTGCTCGAGGTCGGCGCGGGATCGGGCTACGCGGCCGCGATCTTCGCGTGTCTCGCCGGCGAGGTGCACGCGATCGAGCGCATCCCCGAGCTCGCACGCGACGCGGTCGAGCGCCTCGCGCGACTCGGCTTCGCGAACGTGCACGTGCACGAGGGCGACGGCGCGCTCGGCTGGGCCGCGGCGGCGCCGTTCGACGCGATCGCGGTCGCCGCCGCGGCGCCGCGCGTGCCGACGCCGCTGTTCGCGCAGCTCGCGATCGGCGGCCGGCTCGTCGCACCGATCGGCGCCGAGCACGCGCAGCACCTCGTGCTCGTCACGCGCCGCGCGGCCGATCGCTACGAGGAGCGCGACCTCGGCCCGGTGCGGTTCGTCCCGCTGGTCACGACGCAGCCGTGTTAGCGGGAGGGACGAACGACATCGCGCGCTCCGCGAGCGCGGCGATCGTGAGGCTCGGGTTGACGCCGAGGTTCGCGCCGACCGCGGCGCCGTCGATCACGTACAGGTTGTCGTAGCCGAACACGCGGTGCTGTGCGTCGATCACGCCGTGCTCGGCGTCCTTGCCCATCACGCAGCCGCCGATGCAGTGCGCGGTCATCGGCATGTCGAACAGGATCTCGGTGGTCGACGTGATCGCGATGCCGCCGAGCTCGCGCGCGGCGCGCAGCGCGAGCTCGTTGGCCTGCGGGATGTTCGTCGGGATGCGCGTGCCGGTCGTCGCGAGCAGCTTGGAGAACGGCCAGAACCAGCGGCGCGCGAGCCGCATGCGCAGCGTCGAGTCGATGGTCTGCATGACGAGCAGGATCAGGGTCTGGCGCGCGAACCCGAACGGCCAGCCGGCGCGCGCGAACCGGATCGGGTGGCGAACCGCGCCCGCGATCCAGCGCAGGATGCGGCTGCGGCCGGTGCCGGTGACGAGCATCGTCGCGATCAGCGCGAGCACGTCGGAGCCGCGCGAGTAGCGCGTCGCCTCGATGTGCGTGAACCGATCGAGGTGGACGCCCGAGCCGATCGCGATGCCCTTCGACATGTCGTACCTCGAGCCCGGAAAGCGCACGCCGAGGATCGACTCCGAGTTCGTCCGCACGTCGTGGCCGAGGCGCGGCGACAGCGCCGGCAGATCGCCGCGCTCGCGCGCGCGGAGCAGCAGGTCCATCGAGCCGAGCGCGGAGGCGGCGAGCACGACGTGCTTCGTCGTGATCGTGCGTCGTTGCTTCGCGAACCGCGCGGTCGACGACTCGACCTCGAGCGCGTAACCGGTCGCGCCGCGTGCCGCATCGAGCGGGCGGATGCGACGCACGCGCGTCTCGGCGAGGATCTGCGCGCCGTGCGCTTCCGCGAAGTGCAGGTAGTTCTTGTCGAGCGTGTTCTTCGCGTTGTAGCGACAGCCGACCATGCAGCCGCCGCAGCCGACGCAGCTCGAGCGCGGCGGGCCCTTGCCGCCGAAGTACGGATCGGGGTGCGGCGTACCCGGTTCGTCGCCGAAATACACGGCGACGTCGGTGCGATAGAACGTGTCGCCGAAGCCCTGCGCCTTGGCGATCTGATGGAGCACGTGATCGGCATCGCCGAGCATGCGCTCGGGCGTGGTCGTGACGCCGAGCATGCGGCGCGCCTCGCTGAACGCGGCCGGCATCTCGCGCTCCCACTCGGCGAGGCCTTGCCACGAACCCTCGCGCCAGACCGACTCGGGCGGGACGAGCAACGTGTTCGCGTACGTGATCGAGCCGCCGCCGACCGCGTTGCCGCACAGGATCATCACGTGCTGGAACGGCCGCATGTTGTAGAAGCCGTAGAGGCCGAGTCGCGGCCGCCACAGCCAGCGCCGCAGGTTCCAGGTCGACTTGGGGAAGTCCGCCTCCGTCCAGCGCTTGCCCATCTCGACGACCGCGACCGAATAGCCCTTTTCGGCGAGCCGGCATGCCGAGACCGCGCCGCCGAAGCCGGAGCCGACGACGACGTAATCGAAGTCGCGGGGTTCGGCGGCCATGTGCGGACTATACGATCCGCCGGCCGTGGTCGCTCGTAAGTCGGGGCGTGAGGACAACCCGCAAGGTGCGAGTATTCGCACTGGGTGCCGTCGGCCTGGCCGGCGCGCTGACGATCGCATCATTCGCCGCGCCGAACCGCGCGGCGGCGGCGGCCAAGACGTACGTGCCGCGCGACGCGAGCGCGGTCGTGGCGCGCGTGCCGGCGCGCGATCCGCGTGAGGTCGCGGAGCGTGCGGCGCTGTCGGCTTCGCCCGATCGCGTCGAGCTCGCGGTCGAGCTCGCGCACGCCGACATCCAGCGGGCGCGCTCGCTGCAGGACCCGCGCTATCTCGGTCGCGCGCAGGCCACGCTCGGCCGGTGGTGGAAGCTGGCCGAGCCGCCGCCCGACGTGCTGCTGCTGCGCGCGACGATCGAGCAGTCGCTGCACGATTTCGGCGCGGCGCGAACCGACCTCGATCACCTGATCGCGCTGCGGCCCGACGACGCGCAGGCGCAGCTGACGCGCGCGGTCGTCGCGACGGTGACCGCCGATTACCCGGCCGCGCGCGCGAGCTGCGCCGCGATCGCGCGCACGACGCCGCCCGTCGTCGCGGCGGCGTGCCAGGCCCCGCTCGACGCGCTCGCCGGCCATGCAGACGAGGCGTACCGTTCGCTCGCGGCGGCGCTCGCCGGGTCGCGGCCGGATCCGGCCGTGCGCGGCTGGGCGCTGTCGACACTCGCCGAGCTCGCGATCCAGCGCGGCGACGAAGCGACGGCAGCCGATCACCTGAACGAGGCGCTCGAGCTCGATCCCGACGACGCATACGCACGCGCCGCGCTCGCCGACGTGATGCTCGAGCGCGGCGATGCACCCGGCGTCTCGGCGCTGCTCGCCGGCTACGAGCAGATCGACAACCTGCTCGTGCGCCGCGCGATCGCCGAGCACCGCGCGCACGGCCCCGAGGCCGCCGCGCTCGCGCAGCGCATGCACGAGCGCATCGCCGCGGCCGCCGAGCGCGGCGATCGCGTTCACATGCGCGAAGAGGCAATGTTCGTGCTCGCGGTCGACGGCGACGCCAGGCGCGCGCTCGCGCTCGCGCTCGCGAACTGGAATGTCCAGAAGGAGCTTGCCGACGCGCGCTTGCTCGCCGCCGCCGCCGTGGCCGCCGGCGATCGCGGCGCGGCTGCACCGGTCGTCGAGTGGGCCGCTCGCACCGGCGTGCACGACGCGCGCCTCGAAAGGATCTGGAAATGATCAAGCGCGCCCTGATCCTGATCGCCGCGCTCGCGGGGCCGGCATGGGCGCACAAGCCCAGCGATGCGCACCTCGCGCTCGCGGTCGACGGCGATCGCATCACCGGGAGGCTCGACATCGCGGTGCGCGATCTCGACGCCGCCGTCGGCCTCGATGCGGACGGCGACGGCTCGATCACGTGGCGCGAGCTGCAGGAGGCCGCGCCGCGGATCGCGATGTACGTGCAAGACCGGCTCGCGATCGCCGGCGATGGGGACGCGAGCTGCCCGCTGGAGCTCGGCGATGCCTCGCTCGTCGACCTCAGCGACGGTGCGTACTGGGCGCTGCCGGTCTCGGTGCGCTGCGCGGCCGCACCGCACCAGCTCGCGGTCACCTACCGGCTGCTGTTCGACATCGACGCGCAGCACCGCGGCCTCGTGCACGTGGCCGGGCAGACGCTGATCGTGCGCGACGCGCAACCGGTGCACGCGACGCTCGGCGAGAGCACGTCGATCGCGTCGTTCGTGCGCTATGGCGTGTGGCACATCTGGATGGGGCTCGATCACATCCTGTTCCTCGTGTGCTTGATCTTGCCCGCGGTGTTTCAACGGCGCGGCAAGTGGGCCGCGGCTGATTCGCTGAAGGACGTCACGCGCGAGGTGTTCGAGATCGTCACCGCGTTCACGCTCGCGCACTCGATCACGCTCGTGATCTCCGCGGTCGGGCTCGTGCAGCTACCGTCGCGCTTCGTCGAGACCGCGATCGCGCTATCGGTCGTCGCCGCCGCGGTCAACAACCTCACGCGCTCGATCGACGCGCGCTGGGCCGTCGCGTTCGCGCTCGGCTTGCTGCACGGCTTCGGATTCTCGGCGGTGCTGATCGATCTCGGCTTGCCGTCGCGCGAGCTGATCGGCGCGCTGCTCGGGTTCAATGTCGGCGTCGAGCTCGGTCAGGCCGCGATCGTGCTGTCGCTGTTGCCGGTGCTCTACGCCATTCGACGAACGCTCGCGTACCAGACCTTGCTGTGGGCTGGATCCGGCGTCGTCGCGTTCATCGCTGCGATCTGGTCCTACCAGCGCTGCTTCATCTGAGGAGGGAAACAATCATGCGTTCGCTTGCCGCCATTGCTCTGTTGATCTGCGCGTGTTCGAAAGCCCCGAGCACGAGCACGAGTACGAGTACGAGTACGAGTACGAGTAAGATTACGAACCAGGCCAAGCAAGTCGTCTCGTCCAAGGACATCGGCGCGCTCGCGGCGAGGCTGAGGTACGAGGCCGGGCATCGTCCGGGTTCCGGACTGAAAGCCGAGCAGGTGCTGGATGCCATGGGTGCGGCCGGGCTCGCGCTCGCCGACCGCCGGCAGTTCCTCGGGCTGACCGCGCACGCGAGCTATTGCGCCGGGGGCACGACCAAGGACGGCATCGGCATCTCGGTGTGCGAGTACACGACGCCCGCCGACGCGACCGCCGCGAAGGCGTTCGTCGACCGCCAGTATGCGTTCGCCGATACGACGCGCGTCACCCACGGCGCCGCGCTGCTGTCGGTCGTCGGGTCGCGCGATGCGGCCGAGCGCGCGAATCGTGCATTCCAGGCTCTTTGATCGCAATCAACCAACAGGAGACAACATGAGACTACGCAAGCAACTACTGGGAGCCGCCATGGCTCTCGCCTCGACGGTGGCCCCCACCGCCGGGTGGACCTCGAGTCACCGCGAGGCGCCGTTCATCACCAAGAATCCAAAGGTGGACGGCACCGACTTCTACATGTTCAACAGCTACGAGACTGGCCGCTCGGGCTACGTCACGCTACTGGCGAACTACCTGCCGGTGCAGGACGCGTACGGCGGTCCGAACTTCTTCGGGCTCGATCCGAACGCGCTGTACGAGATCCACGTCGACAACAACGCCGACGCGGTCGAAGACATCACGTTCCAGTTCCAGTTCCAGACCACGCTGTCGGGCGGCACCGGCATCGCGCTCAACGTCGGCCCGAGCGGCATGACCAAGTCGGTCGCCGTGCCGTTCGCCGCGGTCGGTCCGATCAGCGCCGGCTCGGAAGGCGCGCGCAACGTGCTCGACACGTATACGCTCAACATCGTCCGCGGACCGCGCCGCACCGGCACGTCCGCCGCGGTCGTGCAGAGCGGCACGACCACCGCGACGTTCGAGAAGCCACTCGACAACATCGGCACGAAGACGATCTCGAACTACGCCGCCTACGCGAATTCGTTCATCTACAACGTCGACATCCCGGGCTGCACGCCGCCCGCCGGCACGCACCCGCGCGTGTACGTCGGCCAGCGCAAGGAAGGCTTCTCGGTCAACCTCGGCCAGATCTTCGACCTCGTGAACTTCACGACGTCGAATGGCGGCCCGCAGGCGAATGTCGTCGGCGCCGAGGACCAGGGTCTCAACATCCTGTCCGACAAGAACATCACGACGCTCGCGCTCGAGGTGCCGGCTTCGTGCCTCACCTCCGGGACGAGCACGATCGTCGGCGGGTGGACGACCGCGAGCGTGCGCCAGGCGCGCGTCATCAACCCGACCGGGACGTTCGCGGAGCCGTCGCGCGAAGGCGGCCCGTGGGTGCAGGTGTCGCGACTCGGCATGCCGCTCGTGAACGAGGTCGTGATCGGCCTGCCCGACAAAGACAAGTTCAACGGTAGCGAGCCGAAGGACGACGCGCAGTTCGCCGACTACGTCACGAACCCGACGCTGCCGGCCGTGCTCGAGCTGCTGTTCGGCGGCATCGGCGTGCACGCGCCGACGGCGTTCCCGCGCGCGGACCTCGTCACCGCGTTCTTGACCGGTGTGCCCGGCGTCAACGCCGACGGTTCGACAGCGGAGATGCTGCGACTCAACACCGGGATCGCCGCGACCGCGAAGGGCTCGCAGAACAACTACGGCGCGGTCGGCTGCTTCGACTCGCCGACCTCGACGCTGGGCGCGGTGCTGAACCCGGGCGGCCACAGCGACTGCGACGCGGCGGGCTTTCCGAACGGTCGCCGGCCCGGCGACGACGTCGTCGACGTCGCGATCCGCGTCGCGATGGGCGCGCTGCTCGACACGACGCACGCGACCGCGCAGGGCTGCATCCATGCCGGCCAGGGCAGCTGCCTGCCCTACGTCGACGGCGCGGGCGTCTCGGACGCCGACTTCGACGCGGTGTTCCCGTACCTCAAGACGCCGATGCCGGGGTCACCGTGAGAAGCCTCATCGTCCAGGCGCTGCTCGCGCTCGCGCTCGCGATCGCAGCGGCCGCGTGCGGCGATAGCGGGCATCTCAAGCTGCCCGACGGCGGCACGATGCCGATGCCCGACGCGCCCACCGACGGGCCGCCGGTGCAGGAGACGCTCACGCAGTACGTGATCGATCTGGTCCAGAACCACACCGCGAACAACACCGCGGCGCGTCCGTACGGCGACTTCCAGACGCTGCCGGATCCCGACGGAAGCAACGGCAGCGCGTACTCGCCGCTGTTCCCGTAGCGGCGGGGGAGACGGACTTCGGACTTCGGACTTCGGACTTCGGACTTCGGACTTCGGACTTCGGACTCGGACTGGCAGCCGGCGCGACGTTGGCGCGGCGCTCGACGTCGCCACGGCGATCGGTGCGCAGGCGAAGTGGCGCTGAGCCTGCCGATCCGGCACGGACCCCGATCCGGGATCGGAATCGGATTCGGGCTCGGAATCGGAATCGGTGTCGGGGTCGGTGTCGGCTACCGGATCATCTCGTTGACCAACGCGCGCAGCGCCTTCAAGTCGAACGGCTTCTCGATCCGGCGATTCGACACGCGATCGAGGAACTCGCGCGCGGTCTGGGTGAAGGCGCCGCCGGTGACGAACACGATCCTCTCGGCGAGCGCCGGTTCGAGAGCGCGTACGGTGGTGTGGAAGTCCATGCCGGTGATGTTCGGCATCATGACGTCGCACAGGATGACGTCGAAGCGCTGGCCGGCCTCGATGAGGTCGAGCGCGGTGCGCGCCGAGGTCATCGCCTCGACCTCGTGCTCGAGCGCGAGGTAACGGCGCATCGCCTGCGCGAGCGTCTCCTCGTCATCGATCACGAGCACGCGGCCGCGGCGCGTCGCGACCTTGCTGACCGGAATCTCCTGCGTCGGCGGCGCCAGCAAGCCCGACGTCACCGGCAGCACGACGCGAAACTCGGTCCCTTTGCCGACCTCGCTCTCGACCTCGATCGAGCCGCCGAGGCCGATGACGATGCGATGCGAGATCGCGAGGCCGAGGCCGGTGCCGACGCCGATCGGCTTGGTCGTGAAGAACGGCGTGAACAGGCGGCGCCGCACATCGGCCGGAATGCCCGAGCCGGTATCCGCGATCGACACCATCACGTTGCCGTCGACGAGCTTGGTCGAGATCCGGACCTGGTTGCGCTCGTAATTGCCCTCGGGAATCGCCTGCGCGGCATTGACGATCAGGTTCAGGAACACCTGGCCGAGCCGCGATTCGTTGGCGTCGACGCGCGGCACCTTGCCGTACGTCTTGACGATCTTCGCGCGGTGGCGCAGCTCGTTCCACGCCATGCGCAGCGTCGAGTCGAGCACGTGCTCGACGTCGACCGCGCCGCGGCTGTCTTCTTGCGCGCGCGAGAAGATCTTGAGGTCGCGCACGATCTCGCGCACGCGATCGGCCGACGTGCGCGCGTCGTGCAGCTCCTCGGGCAAATCCTTCGGCACCGTAACGCGTGTGGCGAGCTCCTCGAGGTCCTGCTTGGCCATGTCGAGGTTCGCGATCACGGACGCGAGCGGGTTGTTGATCTCGTGGGCGACGCCGGCCGCGAGCGTGCCGACCGACGCCATGCGATCGGCGAGCATGAGCTGCATCTCGGTGCGCTTCTGATCGCTGATGTCGCGTGCGACCACGACGATCGCGACGACGTGATCGCCGCGCTTCGCGGGCCCGAGGCGCACCGAATACCAGCTCGCGGTGTCCTCGACCTGCGACGTGTTGACCTCGTAGCCGCCGGCTTGACCGGTGCCCACGACGCGCTCGAACTCGCTGCGGATCGTGTTCTGGTTGTCGTTGTTCGGCAGCTCGAAGAAGCTCTTGCCGGGCAGCTTGTCCGCGGGAACACCGGCGATCGCCTTGTTCGCGAACAGGATCGTGCCATCGACCGCGACGTGCAGGATGATGTCGGGTGCGCTCTCGACCATCGCGCCGAGCAGCGCGGCGTGCTCCTCGGCGCGGCGTTCGGCGGCCTCGCGATCCTCGTACGCCTTCGCGAGCGTCAGCACCTGGCCGACCTGCGTCGCGAGGCCCTGCGCGAACGCGCGCCAGTCCTCGGGATCGAGCTCGCGACCGCGCGCGACCATGAGCAGCGCGCCGAGCGGACCGCCAACGTGCGCGAGCGGTGCGAGCTGCAGCGCGTTGCCCTGGCAGTGGTCGAGCAGCTTGGCGGCGACCGCGCGCGGAACGTCGGTCGCCCCGGGCAGGTGCAGCGATTTTCCCGAGTCGATCACCTCGCGCAGCAGCGCTTCGTGGCCGAAGAACGACGCCAGATCGGACGCGTTCCATACCGGATCGTCGCCGAGCCCGCGCACCCGCAGCTGGCGCTTGTCGTCGAGCAGATACAGCGCGCCGACGGCGACACCACCGGCGTCGAAGCAGGTCGCGAGCGCCTCGTCGAGCGCGACGTCGACGTCGCGATGCTTCAGCACGGCCTCGGAGATCCCGGTGAGCACGGTCAGCTCCGACGCGAGCACCGAGCAGCGCTTCGACAGGCCGGTGTTGAGCATCACCTGGCGCTCGAGCTGGCGCATCACGCGGCGGCTGCGCTCGCGCTCGAGCTCGTCGAGCGCGCTCGCCTCGATGATCGGCGACCGCGTCGGTGCGGTGAGCGTCACGCGCAACAGCTCGATCACCTCGACCAGCTCCGGCGTGCGGACGACGAGATCGTTCGCGCCGGCGCGTTGTGCGAGCTCGCGATCGCTCGGCTCGACGTAGCTCGACGTCACGAGCAACAGCGGGATACGCGCGAGCTTCGGATCGCGGCGCACCGCCATCGCGAGCCCGAAGCCGTCGAGGTTCGGCATCATCACGTCGGATACGATCGCGTCGGGGATCGCGCGTTCGGCGGCCGCGAGGGCCGCGGCGCCGTCGGGAAACGCGTCGACCGCGAAGCCGAGCCGGCTCAGCCGGAACTGCGCGAGCTTGAGCTGCATCGGATCGTCGTCGGCGATGACGAGCCGGCGGCCGGTACCGAACCGCTCGTCGACGGGAACCGGCGCCGGCAGGTGCGCCTCGACGAGCGGCACCAGCCGCGACGGCGCGATCGGCTTTGGAATGATGTCGTCGAACCCGACCGTCGAGATGCGCGCCTCGTCGAGCTTCGACACGAAGCCGGAGAACGCGAGGATCGACGCCTCCGGGACGAGCTCGCGCAGCTCGCCGACGAGCGTGAAGCCGTCGATATCGGGCAGCATGAGGTCTTGCAGGACCACGCGCGGCCGCTCGCGCCGCATCAGCTCGAGCGCGCTGCGTCCGTCTTCTGCCTCGATCACGTGATGGCCGTTACGAGCGAGCGCGTTCTTCACCATGCGGCGCGTCGCAGCGTTGTCGTCCACCACCATGATCTTCGGCCCCGTCATGCCGAGGCCCCACGCTCGCGGACGTGGCGCGCGATCACCTCGGGGAGCGCGCGCGTGTCGATCGGTTTCGTCACGTAGTCGTCGCAGCCGGCCTCGATCGCGCGCTCGCGATCGCCCTTCATCGCGTACGCGGTCACCGCGATGATCGCGATGTCGCGCGTCGCCGGATCCGCTTTGAGCTGGCGCGTCAGGGCGAGGCCGTCGATGCCAGGCAGCTGCAGGTCCATCAAGATCACGTCGGGCCGGTTCGCTCGTACCGCGGCGAGCGCCGTCGTGGCGTCGATCGCGGAATCGACGTCGTACCCTCGGTCTTCCACGATGTAGCGCACGAGCTTCAGGTTGATCGCGTTGTCGTCGACTATCAGGATGCGAGCCATCACGAGCCTCCCGTTTCGAGCAGCGCGCGCAGCTGCGCGACCACGGTCGACGGCGAGTGGCCGTTCTTCGACACGATCGCCTGCGCGGATTCGCGAAGCTGTGCGTGCTCCATCACGCTCAAGTCTTTCATCGTCCAGATGAGCACCGGAGTCCGAGCGTGAGCCGGCAAGCTGCGGAAGCGGTCGAGAAACTCCACGCCGTCCATCTCCGGCATCATCAGATCGAGCACGACCGCCGACGGGCCGAGCTGCTCGGCGGCATCGAGCGCGGCCTTGCCCGACGACCGCGTGATCGCCGAGTAGCCGAGCTGCGCGAGCGTCACGTCCATGAGCTTGAGCGCGCTCGCGTCGTCGTCGACGACGAGGATGCCGCCGGCGCGATCCGGCCGCACGCCGGCCCGTTCGAGCGCGCGCTGCAACTCGCCGCGCTCGAGCGGCTTGCGCAGCACGTCGTGTACGGTGAACCCGGCGATCAGCTTCGCGTCGGGCACGACCGACACGACGATCACCGGCGCGGTGCGCACGTGGCCTTCCGCGCGCAGCAGGGTCAGCACGTCGAGCCCGTCCATGTCGGGCAGCAGCAGATCGAGCGTGACCGCATCGAAGGTACGGCTCCGGCAGCGCGCCAGCGCTTCCGAGCCGGTGCGCACGACCTCGCACGCGTAGCCGGCCTCGCCGAGCTGCGCGGCGATCGCGAGGGCGTCCCGCTCGTCGTCTTCGACGACGAGCACGGAGCGCGGTCCGAGGCGTGGCGGCGCGATCGCGGTCGGCGAGACGGCGTCGATCCGGCGCGCCACGCGCGGCAGCACGGCGTGAAACACGCTGCCCTCGCCGCGCACCGAGCGTACGCCCACGGTGCCGCCCTGCGCCTCGACGAGCCGCCGCGTCAGCGCGAGGCCGAGGCCGGTGCCCTGGTGGCGCTTCGACGCGCCCGCTTCGAGCTGGTGGAACTCGATGAACAACCGGCCGAGATCCGACGCATCGATGCCGATGCCGGTGTCCTCGACCTCGAGCCGAAAGCTCGCCTCGCTCTCGGCCGTGACGCGCAGCTCGACGCGGCCGCGCTCGGGCGTGAACTTGAGCGCGTTGGACAGGTAGTTGTAGGCGATCTGCTTGAAGCGGTTCGGATCGAGCACGAGCTTGTCGACGCCGGGCTCGATCGCGGTCGTGACGACGATCTGCTTCGCCGCTGCAGTCGCACGCGTGATCGTGACGACCTCGCCGAGCAGCTTGCCGACGTCGACCGGCTCGGGACGGAAATCGAGCTTGCCGGCCTCGACCTTCGCGAGATCGAGCACGTCGTTGATCAGCTGCAACAGGTGGCGGCCGCTCGCGAGGATGTCGCCGAGAAACTCGCGGTGCTCGAGCGACGCCGGATCGACCGCGCCGTCGTGCAACAGCTCGGCGAAGCCGATGACCGCGTTGAGCGGCGTGCGGAGCTCGTGCGACATGTTCGCGAGGAACTCGGTCTTCAAGCGATTTGCTTCGACGATGCGCCGGTTCTGCACCTCGAGCTCGATCGAGCGCCGGCGCATCTCGTCGATGCGGTTGCGCTCGCGGAGGTCGATGATCGTCGCGCGCGCGAGCTTCACGCCGAGCGACGACGGCAGCTGGACGTGACGCACTTCGGCCGGAATCGGCGAGCCGTCTTTCGCGCGAAACGTCCAGTCGAACACGATCGCGTGCTGGCCTGCCGACCGCGCCACGACCGTGCGTGCCGCCTCGGGCGAGGGCCGGCCGTCGGGCTGCGCGGGCGGTGACAGCTCGCCTGGCTCGGCCGCGCGCATCTCGTCGAGCGAGTAGCCGAACAACCGCAGCGCGGCGGGATTGGCGTCGAGGATGCGCGCGTGATCGAGGTCGTACGTCAGCAATGCCTCGGGCGCGACGATGAACCCGAGCCGGTAGCGCTCCTCGGACAGCCGCAGCTCGCGTTCGGCCTCGACACGCGCGCGCCGCTCGGCCGCTTCGCGCAACGCGCGATCGATCGCGGCGACGAAGATGCGCGGCCGATCCTTCGACAGGAAGTACAGCGCGCCGGCGCCGAGCGCGTTGATCGCGGCGTCCTCGTTCTGCGCGCTCGCGATCACGATGGACGGCGTGAACGCGGCGCGCGCGGCGACGAGCTCGAGCGCGGCTTGCCCGCTGAAACCCGTGAGCGTCCAGTCGGTCGCGACCAGATCCCACGGCTCGGCGAGCGCCGCCTCGAGCTCGGCGGCGGTCGCGACACGGCGTGCCACGAGCGCGTATCCGGCCGCGCGCAGCTCGGCCACCAGGGACTCGTAGACGTCCTCGGAGTGCTCGACGACCAGCAGCCGCAGACGCTGCGTGCCGGGTGAAGACAGCTTTGAGCTCAATGGTTTAGTGCGATGGTAACGTGAAATGGAAAGTCGCGCCCCGGCTCACCTGGCTCTCACACCAGATGCGGCCACCGTGTCGATCGACGATGCGTTGCACCGTCGCTAACCCGATGCCTGTACCGGCATATTCGCGTTCCGAGTGTAGCCGCTGGAACGGTTTGAACAGCCGGTCGACCTGGCTCATTTCGATCCCGATCCCGTTATCCCGCACGTAGTAGACCGCCTCACCTTCGCGGTCCTCGCAGCCGACCTCGATCCGCGCACACGCCTGCTTCAACGTGAACTTGACCGCGTTCGCGAGCAGGTTATCGAGCAGGATGCGCACGAGTCGCGCGTCGGCTTCGACGAACATGCCGGGCGCGATCGAGCCGACGATCCTGCGCGAGGCATCGCGCCGCTTGAGCTCGTCGAGCGCGGCGGTCGCGAGCGCGCTGAAGTCGACGCGGTGGCGACCGAGCGGCACGCGGCTGATCTGCGACAGCTCGAGCAGCGCGTCGATCAGATCGCTCATGCGAGCCGCGGCTGCGAGCACGCGGCGCAGGTGATCGCGGGCCTTGTCGTCGAGCGAGTAGCGCAGGTCTTCCGCGAGCGCCTGCGTGAACGCGCTGATCGTGCGCAGCGGCGCGCGCAGATCGTGCGAGACCGAGTAGCTGAACGCCTCGAGCTCGCGCACGGTGGCCTCGAGCTTCTGGTTGGCCTCGCGAAATCCGCGGTGCGTCATCTCGAACGGCGCGAGCGCCTCGGCGAAGAACTGGTCGAGCTGCGGCGGCGGCGCCTCCGTGCCGAGCAACTCGCGCAGCGAGGTGGCGTGCATCGTCTCGAGCTCGACGACGCCGATGCCGCTGCCCGCCGCGATGCGGCCGAGCTCGTACGCGTGCGCGAGCGAGGCCTCGCCGCCGCCCGTGATGCATTCGCGCAGCGCCATCACGTATTCGTGGGCGAGCTGCGCGCGCTTCGGGTCGTTCATCATGCGGCGGCCCCGAGGTAGCGCGCGACGAGCACGCAGGCATCGTCGTGGCCGGTCGACCACCCGGAGAGGATGCGGTCGGCGAGCTCTTGCGGCTCCGCCGTCGCGGTGAGCGCGATGCGAAAGCCGTGGCGGATGCCATCCGAGGCGAGCGCGAGCGTATCGCCGCGTGCGACGACGAGCGTGTGCGAGACCAGGCGCGGCAGGCGATAGCCGATGATCCCACCGCGCGTCGCGAGCGCCTCGTCGCAGCCCGGGGCCTCGGGCGCGCGCACGAGCACCGCCTCGACGTTGCCGACGCCGACCCACGTCATCTGATCGGTCGCCGCGAACCGGGCGAGCGTCATCACGCAACCACGCGTGCCGCGCAGTCGCGCGTGACAGCGCTCGACGAGCTGTTCGACCGGCGCGCTCGGATCCTCCTGGATCGCGTTCGCGGCCGCGCGCGCCGCTTCGTCCGCGTCGCTGCCGTGGCCGAGCCCGTCGATCACCGCGAGGACCACGCCGTCGTCGAGCTCGGCGATGACGACGCGATCACCGTTGATCGACTGACCCGCGATCGGCGCGCTCGCGCTGCCACAGGTCACGATCATCGGACCCACTTCTTCATCGTGACGACCGTCCCGTGCCCGAGCTCGGACTCGATCCCGAAGTCGTCCATCAGCCGGCGCGCACCCGGCAGGCCGAGCCCCAAGCTTTGCTTGGTCGAGTAACCGTCGCGCAGCGCGAGCTCGAGGTTCTCGATGCCCGGGCCGCGATCGCGCGCGATGACCTGGATGCCGATCCGGCCGCGTTCGTCGACGCGACTGACCACGATCTCGCCCTGCTGCGCGTACACCACGATGTTGCGCGCGACCTCCGAGATCGCCGTCGCGATCAGCGTCTGGTCGGTCGGCGAGAAGCCGTTCTCGGCGGCGAGCTCGCGCCCGGCCTGGCGCGCGGTCACGATGTCGAGCTCGCGCTCGATCACGACGACGCGGATCCCGCTCACGATCGCGCTCCATTCGGACCGCGCCCGATCATCGCGGCCTCCGCAGCAGCTCGAGCCCGGTCTCGAGATCGAGCGCGGTGTGCACGTCGTCGAGCGTCAGCCCGAGCTGCACCATCGCGAGCGCGATCGTGGGCTGGATCCCCACGATCACCGCGCTCGCACCGCGCAGCTTCGCGATCTGCGCGATCGTCCGCAGCGTCCGCGTCGCGAACGAATCGAGCACGTCGAGCGCGGTCACGTCGATCACGACGCCGCGCGCGCGTACGGCGCCGATGCGCTCGGCCAGCTGGTCGCGAAATTCGACGAGCTCGCGATCGGTCAGCGCCGCGACGATCGTCGCGATAAGCGTGTCGCCTTGCTTGAGAATCGGGACCGGCACGTCACGGCTCCACGCCGACTACGCGATATCCGAGCGCCCGCTCCGCGTCCTCCATGCCGCCTTGCAGATCACCGACGGTCTGGAACGGCGCGAGATCGATTCCGAGCGCGACCATCGACTGCGCGACCTCGGACGACACGCCCGTGACGATCACCGACGCGCCCATCAGCTTCGCGGCACCCACCGTCTGGATCAGGTGGTTCGCGACCTTCGAGTCGATCGTCGCGACGCCGGTGATGTCCATCACCACGACCTTGGCGCGGCTCGCGTGGATCGCTTTCAAGAGGTTTTCGGTGATCAGCCGCGCGCGATGCGTGTCGATCACGCCGATCAGCGGCAGCAAGAGCATGCGATCTCGCACCTGCAAGACCGGTGTCGATAGCTCGCGGATCGCCGCCGACTGGAGGCGGATCGTGCGCTCGCGCTCGTGGACGAGCACGTCGATCTGGATGCCGATGTCGAAGAAGCCGAGCTTCATGAACGACGCGTGCGCGTCGAACGCGGTCTCGGGGTCCGTCGAATGGCGCAGGATCAACCGGCCCACGTTCCACAGCAGGTGGTGGTAGGCACCGAGGAACACCTTGGTCTCGAGCCCGACGCGCGCGTACAGCAGCGCGAGCTTGATACGTTGCTCCACGTACGCGACGTCGTAGCTGCCGGCGACCATCGCGAGCAGGTGGTCGCGCTTCAACCCGCGCGCCTGCTCGGTCAGCTCGCGGTAGCCGAGCAGCACGCGCGCGTCGTCGAACTCGCCGAGATACGCGAAGAACGACGCGACGAGCTCGTCGGCGTGGTCGGCGACGATCGCGCGCACGCTCGCGATGCGCTCGTAGTCTTTCGGACCGAGCCCGACGTAGCGCTTGCGGCGTTCGACGGCGGGCTCGTCGATGCCCATGTTGGACATCACCGTACGCTCCGAGATCTGCGGAACTGGGCTAGGCATCCAGGACAAAAAATGACATCCGGACGCGGGAGCCCGTAGACGATTAGATCGTCCTCATCGCTCCGGGCACGTCGATCGTGCGCAGGAGCGCACGGAGATCCTCGAGCCCGATCGGCTTCACGAGATGCTCGGCGAAGCCGGCCTGCAGCGTTCGCGCGCGATCGGAGGCCTGCCCGTAGCCAGTGACCGCCACGAGGGGTGTGCGAGAGAGCCCGGGCAATGCGCGCAGGCGCTCGGCGAGCTCGTAACCGTCGATGTTCGGCAATCCGAGATCGACCAGCGCGAGCTCCGGAGCCTCGTCCGTCGCGGTCGCGAGCGCGCTCGGCGCGTCGTGCACGACGATCGGATGATGGCCGAGCACGCGCACCAGCTCGCCGAGCGTGAACGCGGCGTCGACGTTGTCGTCGATCACGAGCACGCGCAGCGCGCGCTCCGGCGGTGCAACGCGCGCGTGCGGCGCGTTCGCCGGCGCGACTTCGATGGGCCCACGCGAGATCGGCCACCACACGGTGAACGAGGAGCCGCGGCCCACGCCCTCGCTGTCGGCGAGCACGCGGCCGCCGTGCAGCTCGACGAGGTGCTTGACGATCGCGAGGCCGAGGCCGAGCCCGCCTTCGGCGCGATCGACCGATCGCTCGCCCTGCACGAACAACTCGAAGATGCGGGGCAACAGCTCGGCAGCGATGCCGCTGCCGTTGTCGCGCACGACGATCACGGCGGCATCGCCGCGCCGCCGCGCCTCGATGTCGATGCGCCCGCCATCGGGCGTGTACTTCGCGGCGTTCATCACGAGGTTCGCGATCACCTGCGTGAGCCGCCCGAGATCGGCATCGACCGCGAGCTCGGGCTCGAGCTCGACCGCGAGCTGGTGCGCGCGCTCGTCGATCAGCGGGCGCGCGGCCTCGACGGCCTGGCCGACCGCCTCGGCGACCGCGACGTGGCCGCGCTCGAGCCGGACCTGGCCGCGCGCGACGCGCGAGATGTCGAGCAGATCGTCGACGAGCCGCACGAGGTGATGCACCTGGCGCTCGATGATCGCGCCCTCGCGATCGAGCGCGCCGCCGCTGCGCAGCTTCATGACGTCGAGCGCGGCGACGATCGGCGCGAGCGGGTTGCGCAGCTCGTGGCCGAGCATCGCGAGGAACGCGTCCTTGGCCTCGAGCAGGCGCAGGTGCGCGATCGCGTACGCACACTGGCGGGCGATCGTCACGAGAAACCCGCGTTCGTCTTCCGTGAAGTCGTGCTGCTCGCCGTACGCGAACATCAGCGCGCCGATGCGCTGGTCGTCGGCGACGAGCGGCAGGCACGCGCTCGCGATCTCGCCGGGCGGCGCGTGTGCGACCCCGGCGCGGTTCGCCTGATCCGATTGCGGGAATGCCGCGATGTATTCGTTGCGGCTGCCGATCCAGACCGGCACGCCGGTACGCACCGCGAGCGCGACCGGCGACTCGCCGTGCAGCGCGACACGGCGAAACCGCCGGCCGGGCTCGACACCGATCCAGTGCAACAGCTCGAGCGTCGCGCTGCCTTCATCGACCAGCCACAACGCTCCGATCCAGCCGCCGAGCGCCGCGACGCCCTCCTCGACGATCACGCGCGCGACCGCGGCGGTGCTCGGCGCGGCGGTCGCCTTCGCGATCACCTCCTGCAACCGTCGCACGCGCGAGGCGGCCGAGTCCGTCACCCATCCAGGCTCCTCTGCGCGTGCGTCCGCGTCAAGCGAGGTCGCGCTCACCATGGGCGCTGGTCGCGAGCGCCTGCTCGATCGCGGCGACGCCGTGCTGTAGGTCGACGTGAGTCTCGGCGGCGAGCCGCGCGTCGAGGTCGGTGAGGGCCTGCGCCATCTCGGCCGAGATGCCCGTGATCGCGAGCCGCGCCCCCATCAAGCGCGCGGCGCCGCACACGAGGGCAAGATGGGTCGCGATCGCGCCGTCGCCGCGCGGCACGCCGGTGAGGTCGATCACCACGCCGCGCGCGCGCCGATCGCGGATCGCGGCGAGCACGTGCTCGGCGACGAGCCGGCCGCGCGTGGCATCGACGCGCCCGACGATCGGCACGACGAGCAGACGATCGCGGATCTGCAGCACGGGCGTCGACAGCTCGCGGATCGCGCGCTCCTGCTCGGCGATGATCGCCTCCTTCGTCGCGAGGTAGGCCTCGCCGAGGTGCGCCATCGCGATATCGATGTAGCGCGTGAGGCCCTCGCCGATGCGGGTCGCGCGCTCGAGATCGGACTCGGCGAGCGGCAGCATGCGGCGGCGCATCACCTCGCGATAGATCGCGATGACGTCGTACCACGCGAGAAACGAGATCCCGGCGCGCGCATAGCGAGCACCTTGCTCGCGCAGGTCGGCGAGGTAGGGCGTCCACTCGCCGTCGAGGAGCGCGCGCTGCTGCAGCTCGATGCGCGGCCGCGCCGAGCGATCGCCGGTGCCTCCGGCGCGCACGACCGGCGCCCACTCCGGCAGCGCTTCGAGCGAGCGTCGCAGCTCGTCCTCGATCTCGGGCGCGATCGGCTCGTAGAACCGCCACAGCTCGGCGAGCGCGACCTTGTCGTCGGCCGTGAGCTTCAGACGGGTCGGGATCGCCATCCCTGCACCGTAGTCCATCGCTCGTGGCGCGACCGGCTCACCTCACGGCGCTCTCACGGTTTCGCGCGCGCGAGGTCGGCGAGCGCGGCACGCGCCGGGGCGAGCGCTTCGGACTTCACCTTCGCCTGCTCGCCGATCGCGATCGCGCGCTCGAGCGCCGCCTTCGCGTCCACGGGCTGCGCGAGGCCGAGCCGCGCGCGGCCGAGCGCGACGAGCGGACGCCACAGCATGCCGTTGTCCTTGCCGTTCGAAACCTCGAACGCGGCGATCGACTTGTTCGCGAAGTCGACCGCGGTCGGCCAGTCGTGCTCGTCGACCGCGAGCTCGGCGCGCGACGCCTGCGTCTCGGCGAGCATCGCCGAATGCGTGCGGTCCTCGAGCGCGAGCAGCGCGTCGAACGCGGCGCGCGCGTCGGCGTAGCGATGCAGCGCGGTGAGCGTCTCGGCGTACGTGGTCTCGATCGTGTGCGACGTCGGATGCGTGTCGCCGATCGTCGCCGCCGCGATCTGCCGCGCGCGCTCGATGATCTGCAGCGCGCCCGCCGGATCGCCCGACAGCCGCAGGTAATCGGCCTGGTTGTTGAGCGTGACGAGCAGCATCGGGCTCGTCTTGCCGAACTCCTTCTCGCGCAACGCGAGCGCACGCGCGTACGCGTCGCGCGCCTTGTCGAGCTGGCCGGTCCACGTGTAGGCGACGCCGAGGCTGGTCAGGATCACGGCGACGTCGGGGTGATCCGCGCCGACCGACTGCTCGTGCAGCGCGAGCGCGCGCTCGAAGTGCGGCAGCGCCTGCGCGTACAACCCCGCCTTCGCCAGCGTCGCCGCATACAGCTCCTCCGACGTCCACAGCGCCGGACTGTCGGCACCGTACGCCTGGACCGCCTCGGCGAGCGCGTGCTCGTGATCGGCCACCGCGGTATGGAGGTCGTTCGATTGCACCGCGATGAAGCCATCGACCTCGAGGCTGTGCTGCTCGAGCACGTGATCGAAGCCGACTCGCTCGGCCTCGGCACGCGACAACCCCATCCACAGCTTCGCCTCGGGCACGCGGCCGAGCCCTGCCGCGACTCCGGCGACCGACAGCGCGGCTTCTGCCGCGACGAGATCCTGACGACCGCGCACCGCGGCCCACACCGATTCCTGGTAGTCGTGGGCGGCGTCGTCCTCGGCACCCGACAGCGACAGCGCGGTCGCACGCACCAGCAGCGGACGCGCACGCATCGCGACGTCGTGCTGCGCGTCCGCGATGTCGAGCGCCCGCTTCGCGGCGTTCAGCGCGGCGAAGCTGTGGCCGACGACGAGCTGCGCGCCCGCCTCGGCGAGTGCCTTGAAGTACTTGTCCATCTGATCGCGCGGCTCGGTCGGCAGCCGATCGGGCGCGAGCAGCGCCGCGGTGTTCGCGCAGGCGGCGATCGGCTCGAGCCCGTACGCGACGCGATCGCCTTTCGAGACGATGTCGGCATCGGCCTGGCCGAGCAGGCGCGACAGCGCGGCGAGCTCGGCGAGGCGCTGGTCGAGGCAGGCCTCGCGCAGCGACAGCACATCCTCGCTTTGCTCGCCGCGGATGCGGGTCGCGCGGCACGCGTCGGTCACCGCCGCGGTCCAGCCGTTCGCGTAATCGTCGAGCGCGTGCTCGACGCCGGCGTACGAGCTCGCGGCGAACGGCTTCTTGGTCGCCGCGTACGCGGCCGCGATCGCGTGCTTCGCCGGCGGGTCCCACACGCCCGCGAGCCGGTGCTCGGCGCCCTCGCAGCGCGGCCCGTGCGAGCGCAGCGCGGAGGTCACGCCGAACGCGGCGGCCGCCGCGAGCACGACCGCCGCACCGCCGAGCGCGAACCGGCGGCGCATCGCGCCCGGATCGATCGCGAGCTCGGCGAGCAGCGCATCGAGCGACGCGTATCGCGCCGCCGGATCCGCCGCGACCGCGCGCATCGCGACGCGCTGCACGCGCGCCGGCACCCGCGAGCCCTCGGGCGGAGGCCTCGGCGTACGCGCGCCGTTCTTGGTGTACGGCCGCACGCCGAACAGCGCCTCGTAGAGCGCGACGCCGAACGCGAACTGATCGCTGCGCGCGTCGGCCGCGTTGCCGTCGTAGACCTCGGGCGCGAGATACGCGGGCGTGCCCGGCACGTGGCCGGCCTCGGTGAGATCGCGCGTGAGCGGGCTGCGCAGCTCGATGCTCGCGTCGGACGACTGCGCAGGCGGTTCGAGCTCGTCGTCGCGGCGCAGCCGGGCGAGGCCGAAGTCCATCACGCGCGCGCGGCCGTCGTGACCGACGAGCACGTTGTCGGGCTTGAAGTCGCGATGCACGAGCCCGACGGCATGCGCGGCGGCGAGGCCGGCGCCGGCCGCGTAGAGCAGCGGCAGCACCTCGCGCCACGTGCGCTGCTTCGCCTTCATCCAGGCGCGCAGCGTCTGGCCTTCGACCAGCTCCATCGCGACGAACACGCGATCGCCGGGCAGCGTGCCGACGTCGAACACGGCGATCACGTTCGGGTGCGTGACCCGCGCCATCGCCTGCGCCTCGCGCGTGAGCCAGGCCTGGTCGACCCCGCCCGTGGTCGCCTGGAGCAGCTTCACCGCGACCTTGCGGTCGAGCTCGGGATCGTACGCGGCATAGACGACCCCCATCCCGCCCTCGCCGACCACGTCGAGCACCACGTACCGCCCGACCAGCGCGCCACGCGCCAACCGCTCGTCGTTCCTCGCAGGTCGGTCGCCCTGGCCCTCGCGCCTGGTCGGTCCCGCCCCGTCGTGCTCGGTCGCGTCCTCGGCCACCGAGGACCAGGATACAGGCCTCGGCCTTCTGTCCTGCCATTGACCGCGCTCTACAGATGATCGAAACTGCCGGCTCGGGCGGGGTTGGCCGCCGCAACGATCAGGTACACACGCCAACTTGGTTGGCGGTCGGTTCCCGCAACTGTTTGGATCTTCGCGCTGGCCGTTTGGCCTTCCCCTTGCTGAGCTAGTCGTCCGCTGGAGGTGCACATGCGTCCGTCCGTCCTTGCATACATGACCTGCGCTGTCGGAGTGAGCCTGCTCGCGGCTTGCCCCGATCGAAGCATCTCGAAGGTGACGCCCGTGCAGTCGGGCACCGCGACCAAGAACATCCCGGTGTCAGCCGACATCGACATCTTGTTCGTGATCGACAACTCGCTGTCGACCGCCGACAAGCAGGCGCTGTTCGCGCAGAACTTCCCGAACTTCGTCAACGTGCTCGACACGAAGTTCGGTATGGGTCGCCCGAACCTGCACATCGGCGTGGTGTCGACCACGGTCGGCCTCGGCGTGGCGAGCCCGGTCACCGGCCAAAACTGCCCGCAGAGCGCGCCGAACGACGACGGCAAGTTCCACAACGCGTTTCCCGGTGGCACGACCGGCATGGTCGAAGGCGTGTCGTGTAGCGGCTGCACCATCACCGGCTCGTTCATCACCGACATCGCGAGCGGCGGTGCCCGCCAGGCCAACTACACCTGCCCGGGCGGCCCGAACAACGATCCGCTCGAGATCGCGCTGCCGTGCATGGCCGAGGTCGGCACCAGCGGCTGCGGCTTCGAGGCCCAGCTCGAGAGCATGAAGCGTGCGCTCGACGGCTCGCAGTCATCGAACGCGGGCTTCATCCGCAACGGCGCCTATCTCGCGGTCATCTTCCTGACCGACGAAGACGACTGCTCGATCAAGGACCCGTCGATCTTCAGCCTCAACAACGTCGGTGGCATGAGCGATTTCCGCTGCCAGCCGATGTACGCGTACAAGTGCGATCAGGCGATCACGCCGGCGACCGGCACGACCTCGTACACCAACTGCGTGCCGCAGTCGGGCGCCGCCTCGCAGTACCTGCAGGACACGGCGTTCTACTTCAACTTCCTGACGAGCGTGAAGGATCCGTCCGAGATCGTCGTCGCGGCCATCGCCGGCACCGACTCGATGGGTAACCCGCCCGATCCGACGGGCTTCGACATCCAGACCGGCTCGATCCAGATCCCCGGCCAGGCCACGTCGCAGGATCCGGCGCTGCTCGCGTCGTGCACGACGACCATCAACGGCAACATGGCGCTCGCGCGGCCCGGCCTGCGCCTCGCGCAGTTCATCTCGCAGTTCGGCACG
>DASXCY010000120.1:0-72662 GCA_036490935.1 Kofleriaceae bacterium
CGACGGCGAGACCATCGTCGCGCTCGCCGAGGATCGCGCGTTCGAGCCGGCGAGCGGCCAGGTGGTGATGGCGTTCAACCTGCCGAGCTTCGGCGAGCACGTCTCCGAGGTGCTCGCGATGCCGCGCGTCGATCCGTCCACGCCGCAGGTCGTCGAGGATTCGCCGACCGAGGCCAACGGCGGCACGACCGCGTATCGGTTCTTCATCGAAGCGTGCGCCGCCGAGGATCGCGGCGACTCGACCACGGCCGAGCACCTGTTCCGCCAGGCGCTCGATCTCGAGCCGGCGATGGCGGCCGCGCTGACGAACCTCGGCAACCTCGTGTATCGCGGCGGCGAGCTCGAAGAGGCGCGCAAGCTGTACGAGCGCGCGCTCGAGCACGATCCGGTGCAGCCGGAGGCTCGCTACAACCTCGCCAACCTCCTCGACGACCTCGGCGAGACCGAGCTCGCGATCTCCGAGCTGCGCCGCGTGTGCGCGTCCGCGCCGGAGTTCGCCGATGCCCACTACAACCTCGGCCTCATGCTCGCCCACGTCGGCGGCACGCAGCAGGCGAAGCAGCACCTCGAGCGCTACCTCGAGCTCGACGGCGCGAGCGACTGGGCGACCCACGCGCGCACGTTCCTCGCGCAGGGCTAGCGCATCACTCGCGGACGAGCGGCGAGTCCCACGACATCAGCGAGATGCGATCGGCGTCATCGATCGCGGGCAGCTGCGACGGCCGGCGCTCGCGCGGGCCGCGCTCGCGGACGGTGTCGTGGTCGTGCTGAACGGGTGTCTCCGACTTGCTCATGTCACCCCGTATCGACCGACTCCGGTGTTCGTGTAGGGGTCAGAGCGTTCCGACCAACAAAATCGTAGCGGCGACCAACACGGCGAGCGGTTCCCAGAGGCGATCGAAGAGCGTCACGGCCGCGGACCGATTGCAGCCGCGCGGCCAGCTCGCGCGCGTGGAATCTCGCGCAGTTCGCCGAGCGCATGGGTCCGGCGGGACCCGAGCGGTCAAGGCGCGGGCAGGATTTCGATCCGGTGCGGACCCAACACGAGCACGCGCTTGCGGTCCGGAGCGACGAACGTGCGCGACCCGTTGCGCGCGAGGCTCGCGGGCGCCGGCTGCCACGGCTCGAAGCCGGCGAGCTTCGCGGTGATCGCGTCGCCGCGCCGCTCGAGCAGGCCGATGCCCCAGTCGAGGCCGTCGTCGTCGGCGACCAGGATCGGCAACGACTCCTCGAGCTTGCCGCCGCGATAGAAATCGACCCCGAACGGCGCGCTGACGTCGCCTGGGTCGCCGCTGTACACCGCGACCCGGTCGCCCGACACCGCCGGCAGTGCCGGCGGATGGCTGTGGAACGCCGCGGCGAGCGGCTCGCGCCAGGTCGGCGCACGAGCGGCGGCGGCCGCGTCGAGTCTGGCGTCGGGCGGCGGCGGGATCGGCGCCGGCGCGTCGCGCTGGATCGGCACGAGCGGCAGCTCGAGCCGTGGCTGCGGCAGCGGCGCCGGCGGCGCGGGCTTCGGCTCGGTGTTGCACGCGGTGACGCACGCGAGCGCGAGCGCGAGCCGCGCGGTCATCCGCGCACGAGCAGGTAGATGTAGACGTACGGCGCGATGAACAGCACCGCATCGATGCGATCGAGCAGGCCGCCATGGCCGGGCAGCAGCGCGCCCGAGTCCTTGACGCCGACCGAGCGCTTGACGAGCGACTCCGCGAGGTCGCCCATCTGGCCGAGGATGCCGCCCGGGATCGCGATCGCGAACACGTCGAACCAGGACAGCCACGTCGCGAAGAAGATCTTCAGCACCGCGACGCCGAGCACCGAGCCGGTCAGGCCGCCCCACGCGCCGGCCCACGTCTTCTTCGGCGAGACCGCCTCGTACAGCTTCGCTCGGCCGAGAAACCGGCCCGCGAAGTAGCCGCCGGTGTCGGCGATCCACGCGACCAGCAGCACGATCATCACGGTGTCGCCGCGCGCGTTCGGATCGAGCAGCTTGAGCTTCGCGAGGTAGGTCGCGAGAAAGCCCGCGTACACGATGCCGAGCACGGTCGCGGCATAGCGGCCGGCGACGCTCGGGATGTCGCGAAACCGGAACAGGTAATAGAGCGCCGGCACGACCACGGCGAGCGCGCCGGCGATCGCCGCACCTTCGACCGCGAGGCTCTTGACCGCGCGCGGCGCGCCGGCGGGCACCGCGAGCGGGTCGAGCCAGTACAGCGCCGCGCACGCGACCGCGCCCATCACGAGCGCGGGCCAGCGGTCCTCGGCCGGCAGCATCATCGCGAACAGCTCGCGCATCGCGATCAGCGACGCGACGAACACCATCAGCCACCACGGCTCGGGCCGGTGGTAGTGGAGGACGAGCAGCAAGATCGGAGCGGCGACGACCGCGACCAAGAACCGCTGAGCGAGGTTGCCGAGCGCCAAGGCCCCGCAGCTAACTACACGTCCGAAGAATCATCAAGCTGCGCCGACGTCAGCCCGAACCGGCGCTCGCGCGTGGCGTACTGCTCGAGGCACGCGTGCAGGTGCTGGCGGCGAAACTCCGGCCACAGCACGTCGACGAACAGGAGCTCGGCATAGGCGAGCTCCCACAGCATGAAGTTCGACACGCGCTGCTCGCCCGACGTGCGGATCAAGAGATCGAGCGGCGGCAGCTGCGCGGTCGGCAAGAAGCTGCCGAGCGTGTCGCAGTCGAGCTCGGCCGCGCGCAGCGAGCCGGCCGCGATCGCGCTCGCCGCTGCACGCGCCGCCGCCGCGATCGACTCGCGCCCGCCGTACGACAGCGCGAGCGTCAGCACCATCTGGGAATTCCCCTGCGAGGCCGCGCGTAATTCATCGAGCGGGTCGCGCACGAGCGCCGGCAGTCGCTCGATCTCGCCGAGCGCCTCGAGCCGGATGCCGTTGTCGAGAATCTCCGAGCGCTCGTCGATCAGGAACTCGCGCAGGAGCTGCATCAGGCCGGCGACCTCGTCGGGCGGCCGCGCCCAGTTTTGCGACGAAAAGGCGTACAGGGTCAGCGCTTCGAGGCCGAGCTGACGCGCCGCGCGCGTGATGTCGCGAACGCTCTCGGCACCTTCGCGATGACCGTCGAGCCGAGGCCGACCGCGTTGCTGCGCCCAGCGCCCGTTGCCGTCCATGATGATGCCGACGTGGCGCGGCAGACTGGTGACGGTCATCGTTGCGGGTACCCCATTGATCTCGTAGGCTCGATGAAAGCCATGGGGATCTTTTCCAGACTGGGCACGCTGATCAAGTCGAACATCAACGACCTCATCACCAAGGCCGAGGATCCGGAAAAGATGCTGTCGCAGGTCCTGATGGAGATGCAGCAGCAGCTCGTCGAGGCCAAGAAGGCGGTCGCGGTCGCGATCGCCGACGAGAAGAAGCTGCAGAAGCAATACACGGCGGAGACGGATAAGTCGAAGGAGTGGGAGCGCAAGGCGATGGTCGCGGTGCGCGCGGGCGACGACAACCTCGCCCGCCAGGCGCTCGCGCGCAAGCAGGAGCACGAAACGATCGCGCAACAGTTCCAGCAGCAATGGATCGCGCAGAAGCAGGCGGTCGAGAAGCTGAAGGACGCGCTGCGCCTGCTGAACAACAAGATCGAGGAAGCCAAGCGCAAGAAGAACATCCTGATCGCGCGTAAGAAGCGTGCGGAGGCGCAGCAGCAGATCGCCAACACGATGCAGGGCCTCGGCGACACCAGCGCGTTCGACACGTTCGATCGCATGGCCGAGCGCATCCAGCTCATGGAGGCCGAGGCCGAGGCCGGCGCCGAGCTCGCGGGCGAGCTCAGCGGCGACACGCTCGAGTCGAAGTTCCTGCAGCTCGAGCGCGGCGCGGGTGGCACCGAGGACGAGGCGCTCAACGAGCTCAAGGCGAAGATGGGCCTGCTGGAGGCGCCGAAGGGCGAGGCGGCCAAGCAGCTGGCGGCCGGCGCGGGTGGCGGTGGCAAGGACGACGACGGCCACGGCAAGAAGGACCAGAGCGGTCCGGTCGGCCCGTCGCTCACACCGGAAGATTTGAAGGAGCTCGAGGACCTGGATCTGTCCGAGCTCGACAAAGAGAAGCCGAAGACGACTTAACGATTCCTTCAGGCGCCCGCGTCACGCGGGTTGTAGTCGCGATTTCACGATCCCGGTCGGGGAGCCGCGGTTTCGGCGAGTTCGGCGAGGATCGGAGCTTGCAGTGTCGAGCGCCCATGCGCTCCGTCCGCGTTGTTCTGATGATGGCTCTGGTCCCGTCGCTGGCGCTCGCCGACGGCGGCAAGGTGCCGCTGCGCGTGGTTCGCGTGCTCCCGGACACGCACCAGGCGCTGCTGTTCGACCGCACCACGAACAAGGACGTGCTCGCCGAGGTCGGCCAGAAGCTCGAAGGCTTCGACGTGCGCGAGATCGCGGGCGACGAGGTGACGCTCTCCGCGGCCGACGGCACGACGGTCTTGCTCGCCGCGCCTGACCCGACCTGGTGGCACCACGACCGCGCTCGCACCGCCGAGCCCGCGGGGCCCGCGGTCGCCGGGCCGCAGCCCGTGGATCCGTACGCCGACGCGCCGGTCCGCGTCACCGAAGCCCCTCACGCCGTCGAACCCGGCGACGATGGCGTTCGCATCGCCGTCGCCCCCGACGCGGCACCGAACCCGACTTCGAATTCGAGTGCGGCACCGGCACCGGCAGCGGCAGCGGCACCGGCTGCGGCTGCGGCAGCGGCTCCGGCTCCGGCTGCGGCAGCGGCTCCGGCTGCGGCACCGGCTCCGGCTGCGGCTGCGGCTGCGGCAGCGGCACCGGTAGCGGCTGCGGCACCGGCACCGGCAGCGGCAGCGGCTGCGGCACCGGCAGCGGCAGCGGAAGCGGCAGCGGCACCGGCACCGGCAGCGGCTGCTGCTTCCGTTCCCGTTCCCACCTCGGCCCCCGATTCCCCCACCATCCTCTCCCGCTCCTCCCTCACCTCCACCCTCTCCAACTTCTCCACGCTCGCCTCCTCCATCCGCTCCACCTTCGCCCCCGACGGCCTCCGCCTCGACCTCGTCGCCGCCGACTCGCTCTTCTTCCGCGCCGGCCTGCGCACCGGCGACGTGATCACCAGCGTCGATCGCCTCCCGCTGCATTCGATCGACGACGCCGCCGAGCTCTATGCGCGTGCCGGAACCGCGCGGAACGTCACGGTCCAGCTCCTGCGCGCGGGCAAGCCCCTCGCGCTCCACATCACCATCCAATAATTCGCTACGATGGAGGCGTGGGACCGATCCGGCTGGAGCTCCGCCTGAACAGTCAGTCGGAGTGGATCAAGATCTTCGATCCGCGCGACTGGACCATCTTCGTTCCCACCGAGGAGCACGTCGACAACGGCGCTCCGCTGCGCATCGACCTCGACGTCGGCGGCTGGAGCGTCACGTTGCGCGGCACCGTCGTCGGCACGCGCGACACGCCGGCCGGAATCGTCGTCGCACTCGGCGGCACCGAGCGCGAGAAGATCAACTACCTCAACGGCTACGTGCGCGGCGGCCTGCTCAACCTGCGCGAGAAGCGCCGGCTGCCCGTGAAGCTGCAGGTCACGTACGGCGCCGTGGAAGGCCCGGCGAACACGTTCACGAAGGACATCAACGAGGAAGGCTTGTTCCTGTTCACCGACAAGCCGCTGCCCGAGACCTCGCAGGTGCACATGCTCGTGACCGTGCCCGGCAAGCCGCAGCCGCTGTCGCTCGTCGGCAAGGTCTCGCACACGATCCTCGCGCAGGACGACGAGCCGCCCGGGATGGGCATCGTGTTCGACGTCGACGACGCCCAGCGCGAGCTGCTGCTCGAGGTGATGGAAGAGCTCGAGCGCCTGCTCGCCAGCGGCGCGCTGCCGTCGACCATCGTCGAATAACTACGGCATGCAGCCGAGCGCGACGCACCTGGGGCCGAGCAGGTCGTTCGCGCAGCCCGTGCGCAGCGCGAACGACGAGAACGCGGTGTTCGGCGGGCACATCGCGGTCTGCGGCTTATCGTCGAACGAGCCCGTGGCGTAGGTGAACGTCGTGGTCGCGGCCGAGATCGTGAAGTCCGCAGTCACCGCGGCGCACTGCACGGTGACCGTGTTGTAGAGCGACGTGCCGGCTTCGTTCGCGGTCATGCCGACGACGACCGAGCCCGACGCGCAATCCTGCTCGGGGATGCTGTCGTCGGTGATGCCGAAGCAGATGCCGCCGGTCGGGGTCATGTGGGTCTCCATGAACGTCGTGGTGATGCGGCCGGTCGTGTCGCGCGCGAGCGTCCCGCAGCGCACGATGACGTCGATGATCGTGGTCTCGTTGCCGCCGTCTTGGTCGGGCGAGTAGTCGAATCCCGTGCCGACCGCGACTTCGCCCGGGCCGCACGCCGTCGGCGTGTTCGGGGTGCCGCCGCCGGTGCCGCCGAGCACCCCGGCCGGCATCGGCATGCCCATCGGCATGGCCATGCACGCCGGATAGGACGCGTCGGGGAGCGCCGCGTCCTGCGGCGGCGGCGGCGGCGCGTCGCCGGAGCCGTCTTGCGTCGAGCTCGCCGCGCCATGCGTGAAGGCGCAGGCGGCAAGCGCGAGCAGGGACGTGCGCCACACGCTGGTCATCGTATCCGACGTCGTGGTGTAAGTTGAAGCGTGGCTCGCCGCCCGCGTCCTGCCGTCGCCGCCGTCACGTGGCGCGATGGCGTGCACCTCACGGCCACGCCGATCTGGTGTGACGCGCGCCGCCGTCGCGACGTGTGTTTCGTGAGCTCGGCCGATCGCGTCGGTAAGGCCGGCCACGGCCAGCTGATCGCGACGCCGCAGACGCTCGCGCTGCTGGGCGCCGGCACCGGGCATCTCGCGGTGCCACTGCGCAAGCCGTTCACGCTCGGCACGCTGCGGCTCGAGCTGCTCCCGTCGGGCCGCGGCGTCGGTGCGGCCGCGCTGTTCGTCGACCTCGGCGCGCGCCGCGTGCTGTACGCCGGTGCGATCCGGACCGAAACGGCCGAGGTGCGCGAGTGCGACGCCATCGTCGTCGCGGCGGCGACCGACGCGACGACGCTGCCTTCGCTCGACGAAGCGGTCGCGCGCGTCGCGAAGTGGGCGCGTGGCCAGCTCGCGGCCGGCAAGCGGCCCGTGCTGGTCGTCGATTCGATCGTCGACGCGATCGAGGTCGCGAGCGCGCTGCCGTTACCGGTCGCGTGCCCGCGCGCGGTGTGCGACGCGGCCGCGCGGGCCGGCCTCGCAAAGCTGCGCGCGAAAGGCGACGTCCAGCTTCGCGTCGGCGCGCACGACGGCGCACGCGTGGCGGTCGACGGCGACCTCGTCTGGCCGTTCGCGGCGACGCGCGCGCAGCTGCTGGCGTGGATCGAGCGCTCCGGCGCGCGCGACATCTACCTCACCGGCGCGGCCGCCGAGTCGATCGCCGCCGCGCTCGGCCCCCGCGCGCGCGTGCTCGGCCCGCCGCAGCAGATGACGCTGTTTCGCGAGGCCAGGTGACGCGCGTCGTCGTCGCCAATCGCCGTGACGGCGGCTGGTGGTGGCGGCTGCCGGTGCTCGCGGTGATGTGGCTGGCGCTCGCGCTGCCGATCGTGGCCGCCGGGACCGTCGCGATCACGCTGCGGCGGTGGGCGCGCGATCTGCCCGACGTGCCCGATCTCGACGAGTGGCGCGCGCAGGCGCGCCAGACCTCGCTCGTGCTCGCCGCCGATGGCTCGCACCTCGCCGAGCTGCCGTTTCGCGACGGTAACGTCGTCGGCCACCGCACGCTCGTCCCGCTCGACGATCTGCCGCCGCAGCTGGTCGGCGCCGTGCTCGCAGCCGAGGACGTGAGGTTCTATCGCCACCGCGGCGTCGACTATCAGGCGATCGCGCGCGCCGCGATCGAGAATTATCGCGCGGGCCGCGTCGTCGAGGGCGCGTCGACGATCACGCAGCAGGTCGCGCGAAATCTGTTACCCGAGGATATCGGCACCGAGCGCAGCGTGCGCCGCAAGGTGCGCGAGGCGCTGCTCGCGCGCGCGATCGAGCGGCGCTGGAGCAAGCACGACGTGCTCGAGACCTACCTCGACTTCGTGTTCCTCGGCGAAGGCGCGTATGGCATGGCGGCCGGCGCCCGCGCGTACTTCGACCGCGACGTGCGCGCGCTCGATCTGCCGCAAGCCGCGCTGCTCGCCGGCTTGATCCAGGCGCCCGGCCGGCTCGATCCGTTTCATCACGCCGAGGCCGCGCGCGCGCGCCGCGACGAGGTGCTCGCCCGCATGGCCCGCGCGAACCTGATCGACGAGCCGACCCGCGCGCGCGCCGCCGCCGCGCCGCTCGAGCTCGCGCGGCCGCATCCGAGCTACGGCACGCGCGTGCCCTGGTATACCGAGCAAGTGCGCCGGCTCGTCGCGAGCGCGCTGCCCGACGAGCTCGCGCGCGGCGGGCTCGTGATCGAGACCGCGGCGCTGCCCGCGCTCGGCACCGAGCTGCAGCACGACGTGATCGCGCAGGCGGCCGGCTGGAAGCACGAGGACACGCCCCCCGAGCTCGCCGCGGTCGTGTGGGATCACGAGACCGGTTACGTCGAAGCGCTCGTCGGCGGGCTGCGCTGGCGCGGCGACGACTTCGACCGCATGATGCAGAGCTGCCGGCAACCCGGCTCGGCGTGGAAGCCGATCGTGTACGGCGCGGCGCTCGACGCCGGCGCGATCACGCCGGGCACGCCGCTGCGCGACGCGCCGGTCGCCGAGTACGACGAGGCGACGAACACGTCGTGGAAGCCGAAATCCGGCGGCAAGTTTCGCGGCCTCGTGCTCGCGCAGGACGCGTTCGCGGCGTCGCTCAACGCACCCGCGATCGACGTGTTCGATCGCGCCGGGGCCGATCCGGTCGTCGCGTTCGCGCGCACGCTCGGCATCACGACGCCGCTCGCCGAGGTGCGGCCGATGGCGCTCGGTGCGTCGTGCGTGAAGCCGATCGAGCTCGCGCGCGCGTACGCGATCATCGCCCGCGGCGGCTGGGCGATCGCGCCGCGGTTCGTGGTGCGCGTGGCGCGCGGCGACCGCGAGCTGTTCGACGCGTCGGTGCCGGAAGATCCGTGGCTGCCGCCGGCGCGCCGCTACGATCGAATCGCGGCGGTCGCCGGCGCCGATCCGGCGGAGCGCGAGCAGGCCGACGGCGGTCGCGTGCTCGACGGGCGCACCGCGTTCCAGCTCCGCGACATGATGAGCGCGGTCGTCGCGCGCGGCACCGCGGCGGCAGCCGGCGCGAGCCTCGGGCGGCCAGCCGCGGGCAAGACCGGCACGACGAACGACAACACCGACGCCTGGTTCGTCGGGTTCGACGCGCGCGTGCTCGCCGCCGTGTGGATCGGCTTCGACGATCCACGGACCAAGCTCGGCGAGCAGGGTGACGGCGCGCACGCGGCGCTGCCGCTCTGGATGCGCGCGGTGCGTGCGGCAGAGGGCGATCGTGCGCCGAGCCCCGTGCTCGGGCCGCCGCCGCCCGGCCTCGAGCGCGCGTCGATCGATCGCGAGACCGGGCTGCTCGCCGCGCCCGGCACCGGCGGGCTCGAGCTGTGGTTTCGCACCGGCACCGCGCCGACCGAGACTGCGGGGCAACCCGGCACGATTCCCGACGACTTCGGTCGCACATCGCGCGAGTTTTAAGGTGCTATGCTCGCGATCGGATGTTCGGTATCGGCGGCAGCGAGATCATCGTGATCTTGGTCGTTGCGCTCCTGTTCTTGGGGCCCGACAAGCTTCCCGACGCCGCGAAGAAGATCAGCAAGGGGATTCGCGACATCAAGAAGCAGTCGCGGATCCTGCAGCAGCAGATCGAGAACGACGAGCGCATCGGCGGGGCGATCCGCGACTTGAAGAGCGCGCTGCGCGGCGAGGACGAGCCGGTGCGGCCGCAGATCAAGAAGCCGGTCGGCGCGAAGAAGAAGAAATTGCCCGAGGGGACCGTGGCCGCCGAGGCCGAGGCCGAGAAGCCCGCGGTGACGTTGCCGGCCAGCGCGGGCGAGGCGAACCCCGACGTCAAGGACGACACCAAGCCCGAGGAGCTCGCGGCGCTGATCAAGCCGGCGACCGGCACGATCGCGAAGACCGAGCCAGAGCCCGAGCCGGCCGAGACCGAGCCGAAACAGAAGCATGGCTAAGCGGCGCGTCGAGGAGGACGACGAGGACGACGACGACGCCGAGGACGGCGACGACGAGCAAGACCCGTCCGAGCTCGAAAAAGGCCGGATGCCGTTCCTCTCGCACCTCGCGGAGCTCCGCGATCGCGTGCGCAATGCGGCGCTGTTCTTCGCGCTCGCGTTCGTCGTCTGCTGGTACTTCTCGAACGACATCTACGAGTGGCTGCGCGGCCCGATGTGCGATCAGTGGCTGCAGAACAAGGATCTCGGCGCGTGCGAGCAGGTGTTCACGACGCTGACCGAGCCGTTCTGGGTGCAGATGTCGATCGGCATGTGGGCCGGCATCTTCGTGTCGTCGCCGTTCATCTTCTATCAGCTGTGGAAGTTCATCGCGCCCGGGCTCTACAAGCGCGAGCGCCGCTACACGGTCGCGTTCGCGGTGTTCTCCGCGCTGTTCTTCGTGACCGGCGCGTTGTTTTGCTACTACTTCGTCCTCGATAACCTCTACGGCTATCTCCTCAGCTTCGCGACCAGCGAGCTGAAGCCGATGATCGCGATGCGGGACTACATGGACCTGAGTCGCGACATGATGCTCGCGTTCGGCGCCGTGTTCGAGCTGCCGCTGCTGATCTATTTCCTCGCGCTCGTCGGGCTCGTCACGCACCGCGGGCTGTGGAAGTTCAACCGCTGGTTCATCGTGCTCGCGTTCGTCATCGGCGCGATCCTCACGCCGTCACCCGACGTGGTGTCGCAGTGCATGATGGCGACGCCGATGATCGTGCTCTACAACCTGTCGATCATCCTCGCCTGGCGCGTCACCAAGAAGCGCGAAGCGAAGAACGCGATCCTCGTCGCGAAGGAGCGCGAGCTCGACCGCAAGGAGCGCGAGAAGCGCAAGGCCCGCGCCGCGGCCCGCGCCGCCGCCGCCGCCGAAGCCGAAGCTGAAGACGAAGACGAAGAGTCCGAGGACGAAGAGTCCGAAGACTAGGCCGGCTCCGTGGACGCCGGCGCATAGCGTGCATCGCTGATCGCGCTCGCCCGCACGAGTTACCATCCGGTCATGGCGAAGCTCGTGTTCGGAATGTCGCAATCGCTCGACGGCTACGTCGACGACGCGGCGGGGACGCTCTGCATGCCGCCGCCGCGCCCGGCGCTGTTTCGTCACTTCGTCGACGTCGTCGCCGGCCACGCCGGCGCCATCTACGGCCGGCGTATCTACGACGTGATGCGCTACTGGGACGTCGATCGGCCGGAGTGGGATGCGGCGGAGCGCGAGTTCGCCGCCGCCTGGCGACGGCAGCCCAAGTGGGTCGCGTCGCGCACGCTCGGTTCGGTCGGGCCGAACGCGACGCTGATCCGCGGCGACCTCGACACGTTCGTGCGCGATCTCAAGGCGACGGTCGACGGCGAGCTCGACGTCGCCGGGCCCGTGCTCGCGGCCGCCGTGGCGCCGCTGATCGACGAGTACCGGCTCTACTTCCGGCCCTACGTCCTCGGCGGCGGCAAGCCGTACTTCGCCGGCGCGCGGCCGCCGCTGCGCCTCGTCGCGACGGACCGCATCGGCGAGGACGTGGTCCGGCTGACCTATGTCCCCGCGTGAGGCTCCGGGCTAGCTGACGCGGTCCCACCGGATCTTGCGGAACCACACGAAGGCGATCCCCGCGCCGCACGCGGCCCAGATCAGCAGCGCGGTGACCGCGATCGTCCGGCGATCGTCGTATTTGCGGCCGAGGAGCTCGGCGCGGCGGGCGTCGAGCATCTCGTAGGTGTCCGGGGTTTGCGCGTCTTGCTGCGCGCTCTCGACGTCGCCGTCGACCGCGGCGTAGGCGGCCGTTTCGCGCACCGACGCGACGACGTGCGCGGGCACGAAGCCGAGCACGATCGCGAGCAGCACGCCGGCGACGAATCGCACGCGCTCGTCGCCAAGCAGGTTGCCGCGACGAACCGGCGCCGCGACCGCCGTGACCGGCGGCAGCGAGGGCGACGAGATGCGCGCGGCCGGTGCAGGCGCCGGCGGCACTGGCTCGGTCGCCGGCGGAACGCTCGCGCGCTTCTTCGCGGCGCGCTCGACCTCGTCGTCCGCGAGCTCGACCTTCAGCTCGTCGCCGGCGGCGTCGGGCGGCACGAACAGATCGAGCGGCTCGTCCTTGGGCCGCTCCGGCTTCACGGGCTTCGCGGCGGACTTGTTCGGCGTCGCCGCCGGCGCCGGGGCGGCGTCGATCGGCGGCGGCACGAACGCGCTCGCGGCCGGACCGCCATCACTGCCGTCGACCGAGGCGAGTGACAGCGAATCCCCGCCGAGCTTGTCGAACGCACCGAGATCAGCCGGCGCGTGCTCGCCCGAAAACGCCGCCGCCAGCCCGCTCGCGAACTGCGGCGGCTTGGTCGGCGTCGCTGCCGGCTTCGGCGCTGGCATCGTCGCGGGCAAGATCGATGGCGTGCTCGCGCGGCCCGCGCTGCCCGGCACAGCCGGCTCGATCGTACAGCGCGCGCCGAGCCGCTCGAGATCGCGCACGTACTGCTCGGCGGTCGCACGGTCGCAGTTGCCCTTCGCGCGAAACCGCCCGCTCGCCAGGCGCGCGACCATGTCCGCCGGAGGCAAGCCGTAGTGCCCCGCCATCGCCTTCGCGAGCCGCTCGAGCCCCGCAGGCGATCCGTCTTTCGCCCCTTCGACGAAGACGTGGAACATCTCTACATTGTATCAGCGCCGCTTCTTCGGCGTCTTGGGCCCGGCGCTCGTGTCCTTCGCCGGAGCGGTCCAGGCAGACGGCGCGCCGTGATGCGCTACTCCGAGACGGATCCGGCGGCTCGACCACGAGACCTTGGGACGCTTGATGCCGAGGAGCATGGTTCCACGCTAGGTGGCCGCGATCCACGGCGCAAGTTTCGAACGCCGGGGGAGATCTCTCCCGCTACTCGTCGTCGCTCGGCGGTGGCACGCGGCTCGACGCGTCGTTGTACCCTTCGCGCGCGCGGGCGTTGTCGGGATCGAGCTGGAGCGCCTTCTTGAAGTTCTCGGCGGCGATCGCGTTCTGGCCGCTGTTCAAGTAGGCCTCGCCGAGCAGCGTGAACACCTTCGAGCTCTTCGGCGCGAGCTTCGCGGCCTTCTTGAGGTGCGCGATCGCATCGCCGAACAACCCCTGGCGCAGCGCGATGTCGCCCATGCCGATCACCGCGTTGACGTTCTTCGGATCGAGCTGCGCGGCCTTCGCATAGCTCGCGGCCGCACTCGCGGTGTCGCCCGAGCCGAGCTGCTGCGTGCCGAGGTTCGCGAAGAACTCGGCTTTCTTCTCCGGTGGAGCGCCGTCGCCCGGATCGGTCGCGGGATCGCTCGCGCCGGCGCCATACGGATCTTGCGGACCATCGCCGGCAGGCTTCACGGGCGTGGGCGTGGGCGTCGGCGCCGGCGCCGGCGCCGGCGCCGGCATCATCGTCCCGAGCCCACTCGGCCGGCGCGATGCGGTGTCGTCGTCATCGGCCACCGCGACCACGTGATGCGGAGCGGGCCGCGCTTCGTGCGTGTCCTTCGGTTTCGCCGCGACCTTGGTCGGCGTCGCCACCGGCGCGACCACCGGCGCGGGTACAGGCGCCGGCGCCGGTGCCGGTGCGGGTGGCGTGATGATCGTGCTCGGCGGCACCGGCGCCGCGGGCGGCGCGGCCGACGCGATCACCGGCGCTGGCGGCGGTGCCGCCGTGGTCGACTTGTCGCCGCCGCGCGAGAGCCCGAACGCGAGGGCGCCGCCGACGATCGCCACGACCGCGAGCGCGCCGGCGACGAGCGGCCAGCGTTTGCGGCCGACCGCGGCCTCGTCGTAGAGCGAGAGATCGGTCGTGCTCGCCGAGATCAGCTTGCGCGCACGCGAGCTGTCGGCGTCTTCCGAGTCGCGATCGCCGTCCTCGTACCAGACCTGCGAGATGCCCATCGAGTCCTTGCCGGCCTGCGACCTCGCGCGACCCGACGGCTGCTCGATCTGCCCGGTGATCGGCGCCTGCACGACCGGCACACCGACCTCGGGCGTGCCCGTGCGACGGCGCGGCGATTCGATCGCCACCTCCGCCACCTCGGGCGGCGGCTGCGCCGGCTGCACCGACTGCGGCTGCGGCGCCGGGGCCGGCGCCGGCTGCGGAGCGACCTCGACCTTCGCCTCCTGCTTCGGCGCGGGCGGCAGCGGCGGCAGCTCGCGCTGCGGCATGTGCTCGCGCGGCTGATCGGCCGGCGTCGTCATGCCCATGCGCTCCATCACGCGCGACACGCTCGGCGGCGGAATGCTCTCGCGACGCCGCGCGACCTCGTCCTCCATCACCTGGCCGGTCTCGAGGCCACGGCGCAACGCCTCGACCATGCGCGTCGTGGTCGCGAACCGATTCTCCGGATCCTTCGCGAGCATCTTCGCGACCGACGCCTCCATCCACAGCGGCACGCCGGGCCGGCGCGTCGGCAGCGGTGCGGGAATATCGGTGACCTGCTTGGTCAGGATGTCGAACACGCGGTTGCCGGTGAACGGCGGCGCGCCGGTCAACATCTCGTACGCGATGCAGCCGAGCTGGTAGATGTCGGCGCGCCGATCGATGCGGTCTCCGCGCGCCTGCTCGGGCGACATGTAGCGCGGATCGCCGAACGTCATGCCGAGGCTCGTCGACGCCGCCTGCGCGTCGCTCTCGACGAGCTTCGCGAGCCCGAAGTCGAGCAGCTTGACGAAGTTCGCCTTGCCGCGGCGCACCGCGAGGTAGAGGTTGCGCGGGCGCAGATCGCGATGGACGTAGCCGATCGCGTGCGCCTCCATCAGCGCCTCACCGACCTGGATCAGGATGTCGGCCGCGCGCTCGATCGAGAGCTGCTTGTCGCGCACGAGCACCGCGTCGAGCGTCTCGCCCTCGAGCAGCTCCATCGCGAGATAGAGCCGGCCGTCCGGCGTGCGCCCGAAGTCGTGGATCTCGACGATGTGCTCGTTGTCGATCTCGGCGACGGTCGTGGCCTCGCGGCGGAACCGCTCGACCGCGAGGTCGTCGCGCGACAGCTCGGTGTGCAGCACCTTGATCGCGACCTTGCGGCGCAAGGTCACGTGCTCGGCGCGATAGATGGTGCCGGATCCGCCCTGCCCGATCTGCTCGACGATCTGGAACCGCTCGCCGAGCAGCTTGCCGACGAGCGGATCGACCGGCGCTTCGCGTGCCTTCGCGCGCCCGCAGTTCGGGCAGTACAGCGCCGTCTCGGCAAAGTTGTGCCGACATCCGGTGCACGTCACGGAGGCGGAGGTGGTCATGTCATGAGCGGGCATGGGGTCGCCTGACGGACGACCGACATCGAGCATAGCGCAGCCAGGGGGCCGCGGCTTGTTAACGAAACATGTCCCCAGCCTGGCAAACTACGGCTACGACTCGGGTTTGCCCTCAGGGCGGCGCAAGGCCTCGTTCAGCTCGGCCTCGGTGACCACCCCCTTGGCCACCAGCAGGTGGCAGAGCGCGCGAAACCGCGCCTCGAGCTCGACGTCGGGCGGGACCAGCGCGGCCATCGTGATCTGCGCCGTGGTCGAGACCTCGGACTCGCCGCTCGACGGGCCGCCCTCGATGCGCTGGTTCTTGGTCGTGACGAACAGGTTGTCGCCGAACGTCTTCGTGCTGCGCGGCCGGTTGGTCACCAGCGTCGTCGACACCTGCTTGTAGCCCTTGTCGACCAGCTCGTCGATCGCGGACAGCGGCAGCGCGGTGACCTCGATCTCGCAGTGCGCGAGCTGCTCGAGCTCGAGGATCGCGGCGGTGTCGGTCGGATCGGCCATCGCGACGCGCAGGACCTTCGTCGTGCCCTCGGCGCCGAGCGAGAGCGGCAGCACGCGCAGCCGCGCGCACGCGTCCTTCGCGACGAGCCGCAGCGCCTCGGGATCGACCTGGATCTGCGCCGGATCGAGCAGCGGCACGCGCGTCGACTTGCGCAGCGCGCCGATCAGCGCGACCTCGTCGACCCCGAGCTCGCGCACGAGCACCGCGACGAGCGGCTGCTTGCGCTCCTCGGCCATGCGTCCCGCCTTCGCGGCACCTGCCTTGGTCACGAGGCCCGCCTCGATCGCGATCTCCATCAACGTCTTCAACGCGCACCCGACAGGACTCGAACCTGTAACCTTTGGCTCCGGAGGCCAACGCTCTATCCATTGAGCTACGGGTGCAGTCGCGTTGGTTCTACAGGCGGTCAGAACCCGTAGCAAGCGATGGAGCGCTCCCCGTCGTAGCCGATGACGTAGCTACCGCACAGATCGACGATGCACTCCGGGCAGCAATCCGAGCCGCTCGACTCCTCGCATCCGGTGTTGCACGCCGCCAGCCTGCAATCCGCCGGCGGGGTCGCGCAGCTGTACTCGTCGATGGGATGGGCGGAGCCGTCGCTGCCGTCGAGCTCGAGATCGCTGCAGATTTGCCCGGTGCCGCAGGTCAGGTTCCCGCATGGAAACGGGCCGGTCAGGTCGGGCTCGGGGTCGGAGGCCATCCGGTGTGTGCAGGAAACGATCGCTGCGATCGCGAGGACATAGCGAAACCGCGACACGCGGGTCGCGATCGAAGCCAGAACAGGCCGCATTGAGCTGCCCCACAGCACGGACCGTGCCGATTCTTCGTCAGACACGGCTGCTAGCGTCGAGGCGATGGCGATCGATTACGTGCTCGGGGCGCACTGCGAAGTTCAGCAGCGGCTCGGCGTGGACAAGCTGGTCGAGCTGAACCGCACGCGCATCCTCGCGCGCTCGATGCTCGCGCACCTGCAGAGCGACGGCGATCCGCGCGCGCCGAAAGACGTCGAGATCCAGCTCACGATCCGCAAACCCGATGGCGACTCCGCGCGCGGCGTCACGCTGCAAGACCTGCTCGAGCTCGCGGCGCCGCTCGACGAGGTGTCGGCGAGCTGCGCGAGCTGCCCGGCCGAGCTGCCGCGCGAGTTCGCGTGTCACCGCCGCATTCGCTATCCGATTCCCGAGCGTGTCGAAGCGTGGCTGATGACGCGGCTGCCGCCGACGTTGCAGTGCACGGCCGGCGCGCTGCTCGTGCGCGGCCTGGGGGAGCTGGGCTGGGACGGCGCGAACGCGGCCAAGCTGCGCGCGGCAGGCGACACGTACTTCGAGAGTCGCGTCGCGTACGGCGTGCGCTGGGAAGGCGACCACGGCGTCGTCGAGATGTCGTCGGATCAGCTATTCCAGATGATGTTCCTCGTCGGGAATCTCGCGCCGGCGCACAGCCTGATGCTGTCGCTGTTCACCGGCGTCATCCCGCACGACACGAGCCTGCACGATCTCAAGGACGACGCCGGCCGCCGGCGCGTGCTCGCGGCCGCGCACGTGCCGGCCGAGCCCGATCCCGAGATCGAGCAGCTGGCGGCGTTTCTGCGCGCGCTGGCCGCGGCAGCTCGCCTCGACGTGCCCATCTTCATCGACGGGTGATAGAACTCAGGCATGTCCCGCAAGGAAGACGCGCTCGAGTATCACCGGCGCGGTCGCAAGGGAAAGCTGGAGGTCGTCCCGACCAAGCCGCTCGTCAGCCAGATCGATCTGTCGAACGCGTACACGCCGGGCGTCGCCGAGCCGTGCCTCGAGATCGCCCGCGACGACGAGAAGAGCTGGGAGTACACCGCGCGCGGCAACCTCGTCGCCGTGATCTCGAACGGCACCGCGGTGCTCGGCCTCGGCGACATCGGGCCTGCCGCCGGCAAGCCGGTGATGGAGGGCAAGGCGTGCCTGTTCAAGAAGTTCGCCGACATCGACGTGTTCGATCTCGAGATCGCCGAGAAGGATGTCGACAAGTTCTGCGACATCGTGGCCGCGCTCGAGCCGACGTTCGGCGGCATCAACCTCGAGGACATCTCGGCGCCCGCGTGCTTCGAGATCGAGGAGCGCCTGCGCAAGCGCATGCGCATCCCGGTGTTCCACGACGACCAGCACGGCACCGCGATCATCACGGGCGCCGGCCTGCTCAACGCCGCCGAGCTCGCGAAGAAGAAGCTCGAGGACATCACGCTCGTCGTGTCGGGCGCCGGCGCCGGCGCGATCGCGTGCGTCGAGTTCTTCTGCAGCCTCGGCATCAAGGCCGAGCACGTCGTGCTCGTCGATAGCAAGGGCGTCGTGCACCGCGGCCGCACCGACCTGAACCGCCACAAGCAGCGGTTCGCGATCGCCGACGACGGCCGCCGCACGCTCGCCGATGCGATGCGCGGCGCCGACATGTTCATGGGCCTGTCGGTCGCGGGCGTCGTGACCAAGGACATGGTGAAGACGATGGGCGAGCGGCCGATCATCTTCGCGCTCGCGAACCCCGACCCCGAGATCTCGTACACCGACGCGCTCGAGGCGCGCCCCGACGCGCTGGTCGCGACCGGCCGCTCGGATTTTCCGAATCAGGTGAACAACGTCCTCGGGTTTCCGTACATCTTTCGCGGCGCGCTCGATTGCCGCGCCTCGTCGGTGAGCGAGGCGATGAAGCTGGCCGCGGCGCGTGCGCTGGCCGAGCTCGCCCGCGAGCCGGTGCCCGACACCGTCGTGCTCGCGTACGGCGGCAAGGCGATGAAGCTGGGGCCGGACTACTTCATCCCGAAGCCGTTCGACCCGCGCGTGCTGTGGTGGGTCGCGCCCGCGGTCGCGTCGGCGGCGATGGAATCGGGTGTCGCGCGCATCAAGTTCGACATCCCCGAGTACCGCGAGAAGCTGATGCTCAAGGGCTCGAACGCCGCGTACTCGATCATGCGGACGATCGGCAAGGAAGCGCGCCGCGATCCCAAGCGCGTCGTGTTCCCGCACGCGGCGAACCCGCGCCTGCTGCGCGCGGTGCAGCAGATCGTCGACGAGGGCATCGCGAAGCCGGTGCTGCTCGGCCGCCGCAACGAGATCGAGGCGATGTGCGCCGAGATGTCGCTCGACCTGCTCGAGCACGGCACCGAGGTGATCGATCCCCGCAACGAGCACAATCCGGGCTACGTCGAGCGGCTGTACACGCTGCGCCAGCGCAAGGGCATGACGCAATCCGCGGCGCACGCGCTGCTCCAGAAGAGCGACTACTACGGCGCGCTGATGGTCGACCGCGGCGATGCCGACGGCATGGTCACGGGACTGCGGTTGAACTATCCGGAGACCGTGCGCCCGCCGCTCGAGATCTTCGGCCTCGAGCCCGGCCGCAAGGTCGCGGTCGGCATGTACATGATGGTGCTGCAGAACTCGGTGAAGTTTTTCGGCGACACCGTGTTCAACATCGATCCCGACGCCGAAACGCTTGCCGACATCACGCTGCAGATGGCGGACGCGGTGCAGGGCTTCGGCGTCGCGCCGCGCATCGCGATGATCTCGTATTCGAACTTCGGCGCGGTGCGCCACCCCGAGGTCACCAAGATCCAGCAGGCGCTCGACCTCGTGCGCAGGCGCCGCCCCGACCTCGAGATCGACGGCGAGATGCAGCCCGAGATGGCGCTCGACGCCGAGCGGCGCCAGCAGTACTACCCGTTCGGCCGCCTCACGCGCGCCGCGAACACCCTCGTGTTCAGCTCGCTCGCCGCCGGCAACGCGGCGTACCAGATGCTCAAGGTGCTCGGCGGTGCGTCGGCGGTCGGCCCGATCCTGCTCGGGCTGTCACGGCCGGTGGCCGCGCTGCAGAACGAGGTCACCGTCGAGGACATCGTCAACATGACCGCGTACGTCGTGCTAAAAGCGCAACAGATCCGGCGGGAGGCACTCAGAGCATGACGGCGACAACACTGTGCGGCAGCTGTGGCGCGCCGCTCGAGGGCTCGAATTTTCTGTACAGCGCGCAAGGCGTTCCGTCGTGCGCGAAGTGCGCGGCCAAGGTCGACATCGCGAACACCGACCTGCGCGCGGCCGGCAACATCGTCAAGGCGGGTTGGAGCGCGCTCGGCGGCGGCGTGCTCGCGTTCGCCGCCGGGATGATGTTCCTCGGCATCATCACGTACTTGATCGTCGCGGGCTCGATCGCGTCGGCGGTGTTCTGCTTCCTCGGCTTCAGCAAGGACAGCGAGCGGTTCTCGAGGCTGCTGACCGCGAGCCAGCGCACGACCGCATTCGCGTGTGCCGTGATCGGCCTCGTCCTGTGCGGTGTGACCGTGCTCGGCGTGCCGGCGCTGATCTCGCTACACATGATGTAGCGGATGACGTAGCGTCGGGGTGATGAGGAACCGGCGTTGGCTCGTCTGCGTGCTCGCGGTCGGCGCGTGTGGTCCGGGCTCGCGAGCGCGTAACGGCGATGGCGGTGGTTCCGGCGACACCGGCTGCACGAACTCGTGCTCGGCCGACGATCGCTCGGTCGTCGACTGCCACGGCACGACCGTGCAGACCTGCGCCGCGTCCGACGCGTGCGACGCGACCACGCTCATGTGCGAGAACGCATGCGCGGCCGCGCAAAACAATCACCGCTCGGTCGGCTGCGACTACTACGCGACCGACATGGACACGATCGAGCCGTCGTACTGCTACGCCGCGTTCGTCGCGAACACGTGGACCTCTCCCGCGCACATCGGCGTCGAGTTCAACGGCATGACGCTGAACCCGGCGACGTTCGCCGCGATCCCGAGTGGCACCGGCTCGGCGATCACGTACGCACCGTACGATCCGAACGCCGGCATCCCGGCCGGCTCGGTCGCGATCGTGTTCCTGTCGGGCTCGATGGGCGGAGCGCCGCTGTGCCCGCTCACGCCGGCGGTCACGACCGGTAGCATCTCGGGCACCGGGATCGGCAACTCGTTTCACATCACGAGCGACGTGCCAGCCGTCGCGTATCAGATCAATCCATACGGCGGCGGCTCGGTCGCGATCACCGGCGCGTCGCTGCTCATCCCGACGAGCGCGTGGGACACGAACTACGTCGCGGTCAACGTGACCGGCGACGATACGTTCGAAGGCAGCGAGGACTTGCCGCCGTCGCTCAACATCGTGGCGGCCCTCGACGGCACCATCGTCACGCTCACGCCGGTCTCCGCGGTCACCGGCGGCGGCGGCGTCCCGGCCGGAGCAGCCGGGACGGCGCTCGCGATCAACCTGAACAAGGGCCAGCAGGCACAGATCACCCAACCCGGCGAGCTCACCGGCAGCATCGTGTCGGCGAACCAGCCCGTCGGCTTCATGGCCGGCCAGTTCTGCATGCACGAGCCCAAGGGCTACGACTACTGCGATCACGGCGAGCAGATGATCCCGCCGGTCAAGGCGATGGGCTCGAGCTACGTCGGCGTGATGTATCGGCCGCGCGTGCCGGCCGAGACCCAGACGTTCTTCCGCGTGGTCGGCGCGGTCGCCGGCACGCAGCTGACGTACTCGACCAACGTCGGCGGCCCCGCGACGCTCTCGCAGGGCCAGGCCGTGCAGTTCGAGACCGGGACGCCGTTCACGGTGTCGAGCCAGGACGCGATGCACCCGTTCATGCTGTTCACGTACATGACCGGCTCGACGTTCGTCACCGAGGGCTACGGCGATCCCGACTTCGTCTACGACGTCCCGCCGGCCCAGTATCTTTCGGACTACGTGTTCTTCACCGATCCGACCTATCCCGAGACCAACCTCGTCGTGGTCCGCGCGGCCGGCACCGACGGCCAGTTCCACGACGTCATGCTCGACTGCGCCGGCGCGCTGACCGGCTGGCAGTCGATCGGCGCCTATCAGTGGACCCGCGCCGACCTGTCGACGGGCGACTTCGCCGCGGTCGGCGGCTGCGCGAACGGCCGTCACGAGATCAAGAGCGACGCCCCGTTCGGGCTCCAGGTCTGGGGCTGGGGGACGCCGAACACGTCGACGTTCACGGCCAACGTCAGCTACGGCTACCCGGGCGGGATGAACGTCTCGCAGATCAACTCGGTCGTCATCCAGTAGTCGGCCAGTTGCGCGTGGGCGTACCACGCGCGTACCCTTGCGGGGTGGTAATCGACGACGACGCCGAGCGCACGACCGAACAGATCGATCGCCAAGCTCCGTTCGGCGATCGCGTGCTCCTCGTGATCGATGGCGCGTCGCTGCAGGTCATCCCGCTGCCCGGCGCCGGCACGATCACGGTCGGGCGCTCGCAGAAGTGCGACGTGTCGATCGACTCCGGCTCGGTCTCGCGCCACCACGCGAATTTCTTGATCGGCCCGGAGGTCGAGATCGAGGACATGGGCAGCTCGAACGGCACGTTTGTCGACGGCGCGCGGCTCGCGGCGAACACGCGCACGCGCCTGGGCATCGGCATGCCGTTCCTCGTCGGCGCGGTGACGATGATGGTGCAGACGCGCGCAGGCTCGCGCCGCGAGAGCACGCCGAAGGCGAGCCAGCTCGCCGCGCTCGAGCAGTCGGCGTCGCGCATCGCGGCCGGCAAGCTCCACGTGCTGATCACCGGCGAGACCGGCGTCGGCAAGGAGCGGTTCGCCGAGCGCGTGCACGAGATGTCGCCGCGGCGCGCGCAGGCGTTCGTCCGCATCAACTGCGCCGCGATCAGCGAGCCCGTGCTCGACGCCGAGATGTTCGGCAACGACGCGCAGGGCAAGGCCGGCCTGCTCGAGCACGCCGACGGCGGCAGCGCGCTGCTCGCCGACGTCGGCGAGCTGCCGCCCGCGATCCAGCTCAAGCTCCTGCGCGTGCTCGAAGACGGCGGCGTGCGCCGGCTCGGCTCCGGCACGCCGCGCCACGTCGACGTGCGGTTCATCTCGTCGACGCACCGCGATCTCGCGGCCGAGGTCGATGCCGGCCGGTTCCGGCGCGACCTGTACTTCCGGCTCGCCGGCGCGTCGTTCACGATCCCGCCGCTGCGCGCGCGCAAGGACGAGGTGCTGCCGCTCGCCGAGCAGTTCGTCGCGTCGGCGTCGGGGCCGCTCGGCCGCGCGTTCATGCTCGCCGACGACGCGAAGGCGTGGCTGCTCCAGCACGACTGGCCGGGCAACATCCGCGAGCTGCGCAACGCGTGCGAGCGCGCCGTGCTGCTCGCGACCGGCTCGATGATCGAGCGCGGCCACCTCGTGATCGAAGAGTCGCAACGCGCGCCCGGCCGCAACCGGGCGGCGACCGTGCCGCCGCCCGGCCACATGAGCGCCGACATGCCGTCGCAGGTGCGTGCGACGATCGCCGAGCTCGAGAAGCAGCGCATCCTCGAGGCGCTCGACAAGTGCGCCGGCAACCAGACGCGTGCCGCCGAGCTGCTCGGCATCTCGCGGCGCACGCTGATCAACCGGCTCGACGAGTACGGCATCGCGCGCCCGCGCAAGCGCGACTCGTAGTCGTGAAGACGTTCGCGGTTCCGCCGCCGGTCGCGAGCTTCGTTGCCGGTGGCGGGCGCGATGTCGATACCGCGAAGCTGGGCGAGACCTTCGCGGCGGGCGAGCACGTGCGGCTCGCCGACGATCGAGGTAACGAGCTCGCGCTCGCGGTGGCCGATCCAGATAATTCGCGGCTGCGCGTGCTCGCGCTCCCCGAGGACGGCTTCGCGGCGATCGACGGCGCGCTCGTCGGCTGGCGCGTCGAGCGTGCGCTCGCGTGGCGGCGCGAGCTCGGTCTGGTCGGTGACGACCGCGCGTATCGCATCGTGCACGGCGCCGGCGACGGCCTGCCCGGGTTCGCGGCCGACGTGCTCGGCCGCGCCGCGGTCGTCTACGTCTACGGCGACGGCCTGCGCGCGCTCGGTCGCCAGCTCGCGGAGGCGATCGCCGGGTTCGCGAAGCTCGACGGCGCGGTCGTGAAGTTGCGCGCGAAGGGCGGCGCCGCGGAGGTCGAGCAGGACGTGATCGGCAAGGTCGACGAACGCGCGATCGTTCACGAGCCCGTATCCAGCGTGCTCGGCCACGAGCTCGCGGTCGAGGTCCATCCGCTCGGCGGGCTCAACGTCGGGCTGTTCACCGACATGCGCGAGCACCGCCGCGGCCTCGCGCGGTTCGCCGCCGGCCGCCGCGTGCTGAACCTGTTCTCGTACACCGGCACGCTCGGCCTCGCGTGCGCGCGAGCCGGCGCCGCCAGCGTCGTCAACGTCGATACCTCGGAAGGCGTGCAGGCGTGGGCGCGCGGCAACTTCGAGCGCGCCGGCCTGGCCGGTGCGGCGCGATTCGAGCAAGGCGACGCGGTGCGCTTCCTCGCGCGCGCGATCCGCGACAAGGAGCGCTACGAGCTCGTGATCGTCGACCCGCCGTCGTTCTCGACCGCGCGCGGCCAGCCGTGGGCGATCGATCGCGAATATCCGGCGCTGATCGCGCAGTGCGCGGCGGTGATCCCGCCCGGCGGCGTGCTCTGGCTCGCGAGCAATCACGCCGAGCTCGGCCCGCTCGGCAAGCGCGCGCACGAAGGCCTGCGCCGCGCCGGCCGCACCGCCGCGATCGTCGAGCAAGGCGGCTTGCCACCCGAGTATCCGACCGTAGCCGCGCAGCCGCACGATCGGTACCTACAAGTTTGCGTGCTGCGCCTCGCGTGAGCATGCGAACATGAGCGCGATGCGGGCGTGGTGCGCGTTCGTGCTGCTCGCCGCGTGCGGTCGCATCGGCTTCGACGACGTCCTCGACGCGGGCGGCGACGGCAGCGTGGCCGGGCGCTGGCTCGCGGTCGAAACCGGCGGCAGGTACGCGTGCGGAATCGCGACCGATCACTCGCTGTGGTGCTGGGGGATGATCCCGCTCGACCCGGGCGGCAAGCGCATCGAGCCGCCGCAGCAGATCGCCGGCAGCTGGAGCGCGGTGAGCATCGCCAGCACGGCCGCGAGCGCGAACGATCACACGTGCGGCATCCAGACCGACGGGTCGCTGTGGTGCTGGGGCTTCAACACGTTCGGCGCGCTCGGCAACGGATCGACCGGAGACTCGGCGATCCCCGTGCAGGTCGGCAGCGCGACCTGGACCGCGGTCGCCGCCGGCAATTCGTTCACGTGCGGCATCCAAGCCGATCGTTCGCTGTGGTGCTGGGGCCACAACGCGACCGGCGAGCTCGGCGACGGCACGACGAACCAGCACGCCTCGCCGACCCGAATTTCCGGCGTGTGGACCGCGATCGCGGCCGGCGACTCGTACGCATGCGCCATCAATACAGATACCGCGCTGTGGTGCTGGGGCGACAATACGGCCGGCGAGCTCGGCGATGGCACGATGATCGAGCGCGACGGAGGCGTCGAGATCGGGACCGGCTTCATGATGGTCGCGGCATCGCCGACCGGCGATCACACGTGCGGCATCGCGGGAGGAACCGTGACGTGCTGGGGCCACGACGGCTTCGGCCAGCTCGGCGACGGCACGACGAACACCTCGCTCTCGCCGGTCGCGACCGGGCGGCACGCGCAGCAGGTAGCGGTCGGCGACAATCACTCGTGCGCGATCGATTCCGGGACTCTGTGGTGCTGGGGCTCCGGCGATCACGGCGAGCTCGCCGCCGCGAGCACGGCGCAGACGCCCGTGCAGGTCGGCAGCGCGGTCGCGGTCGCCACCGGCGAGAGCCAGACCTGCATCGTCGACGCGACGAACCACCTGTCGTGCACCGGGCGCAACTCGTTCGGCCAGCTCGGCCCGGCGATCTCGCCGGGCGAGGTCCACGTGGCGACGCGAGCCGACACGCGCACCGACTGGCAGTCGATCACCGCGGGCGGCACACACACGTGCGGCAGCACGACGAGCGGTGACGCGATGTGCTGGGGCCTCAACTCGTTCGGCGAGCTCGGCGACGGCACGCAGATCGATCGCCAACAGCCGGTCGCGGTGCCGGTCCCGGGGACCTCGATCTCGCAGGTGACCGCCGGCCCGTATCAGACCGTCCTCGTCAGCAGCGCGGGCGACGCGTTCCTGCTCGGCGACGACATCGTGGTCGGGATGAACGAGACCGTGCCAGAGCAGCTGCCGATGACCGGATGGTCGATCGAGACCGCCGGCGAGCAGCACAGCTGCGGGATCACGGGCGGCGCGCTGTGGTGTCGAGGCGACGACACGTACGGACAGCTCGGCGACAGCATGATGACCGGGCTGGCGCACACCAGCCAGGTGGCCGGAGTATGGGAGGACGTGTCGGCCGACTTCAACACGACCTGCGGCATCTCGAACGGCACGATCCTGTGCTGGGGCGACGGCAGCTTCGGCCAGATCGGCGACGGCACGACGAACAGCTACTCGACTCCGCAGGGCATCGCGATCGGTGGCGCTCCGTCCGCGATCAGCGTGGGCAACGAGTTCACGTGTGCGATCCGGGTCCCGGGCGCGATCCTGTGCTGGGGCGAGAACGCGATCGGCCAGCTCGGCGATGGCACCACGAACGACTCGCATTCGCCCGTGCAGGCCGGAATTCAGACCAACTGGATGGACGTCGTCGCCGGCTTCGTCCACGCGTGCGCGATCACCGACGATCACGCGCTGTACTGCTGGGGCGGCGGCGGCGAAGGCGAGCTCGGCAACGACTTCATCGGCAACGAAGACGCGCCGACGCAGGTCGGCAGCGATCACGACTGGGCCGAGGTCGCGGTGGGCTGGACGTACACGTGCGCGATCAAGACCGGCGGCACGCGCTGGTGCTGGGGCACCGATTACGACGGCCAGCTCGGCAACGGCCTGGCGTGGCATGCGGGCTTCGTCGAAGTGCCGTAGGCTTGCCACGCGATGTGCGGCCGCTACACGCTGACCAAGCAGGAGGACCTTGTCGAGGACCTCGAGGCGGCGCTCGATCCCGAGGCGCCGCGAAGCGAGTGGTGGAAGCCGCGCTTCAACGTCGCGCCGACGCAGCCGGCGCCGGTCGTCACGCTGCGCGACGGCGCGCGCGTGCTGGAGCTGATGCGCTGGGGGCTCGTGCCGCACTGGGCGCGCGGCGAGGGCCGGGACAAGAAGAAGGCGCCGCTCATGATCAACGCGCGCGTCGAGTCGCTCGACGGCAAGCCGATGTTTCGCGACGCGCTCGCGCGCAAGCGCTGCCTCGTCCCGGCCGACGGCTTCTTCGAGTGGACGAAGGCCAAGGTGCCGATGTTCATCCACCCGACCCAGCAGCGGTTCGTCGCGTTCGCCGGGCTGTGGGCGCGCGCCGGCGAGCTCCGCAGCTTCACGATCGTGACCGGCCCGGCGAATCCGCTCGTCGCGCCGATCCACGACCGCATGCCGATCGTGCTCGATCACCGCGCGTGGGCGGCGTGGCTCGATCCGGCGCTCGACGCGGCGGGCGCGCACGCGCTGCTCGGCGTGCCGCCGGTCGGCGACTGGCGCGCCGAGCCGGTGTCGACGTGGGTCAACAAGGCCGATCACGACGACCCGCGCTGCATCGAGCCCGCGGCGCAGCCGAAGCAGCGCGACCTATTCGAGTAGCTCGCGCAGGATCTTCTCGGCCTCGAGCGCGCGCTCGGGCGGCACCAGCACCATGATCGGCGCCCACGGGCCGAAGAACCACAGCAGCTGGCGCAGCCGGCGCGCCTGCAAGAAGCAGTCGATGCCGCCGGCGGCGAGCTTGTCGCGCACGTCCTGGATGCGCAGCGGCGCGTGCAGCGGCCACACCGGCACGAGCTCGCGGCGGCGCGCGCGCAGCTCGTCGATCCAGTCGGCGACGGTCGCGATCGCGGGCAACAGCACGCCGAGCTCGAAGAAGCCGCGCGAGCCCGGCACGTAGTCCTGCGCGAGCCCGGCCACGATCACGAGCCCGGCGAGCGCGAGCCCGGTCGTCACGACCGCGCCCTGCCACTCGCGGCGCGTCGCGCCCGACAGCGCCGGTCGCGCGAACACGTACGCCCACACGGGCACGAGGATCGCGACGTTCAGCGCGGGGATCGCGATGCCGTGATCGGCCGCGTGGAGCTTCTCGAACACCGCGGCGGGGATGTTGGCGTGCAGCGTGAACAGCGCCGACGCGATCGAAACCAACCCGGCCGCCGTCGTGATCGGCAGGATGCCCGATGCCGGCAGCGCGATCCGCCCGAGCCGGGCCGACGCGAGCACCAGGATGATCAGCACGATCGCGAGGCACGCGACGATCGCGAGCGCGAGCGCGAGGCGCGTATCGAATGCGAGATGAGCGGGCGCGCCGAGCAGCCAGCCCGCCACGAACAGCACGGCATAGCCGTTGCCGATCCCGCGCGTACCGATCGCGGCCGCGAGCCACGCGAGCACCATCGTGCCGGCGGTCATCGTGACCACGACGAGCCAGAACGTCGCGCGGCTCGCGTGAATGATCTCCGAGTCATCGAACGACTGCGCCTCGAGCCAGCGCGCCACGAAGTACGCCTGGATCAGCGCGAGCACGAGCGCGGTGACCGCGACTGCAAAGCCGAGCACGCGCCGACCGGCTGGTCCGCCGTGGCGCAGCTTGCGCCAGCGCGGCACGCTCAGCGCCGCGAGCTCGACGAGCCAGAACGCCGTCAAGATCGGCATGATGCCGAGCGCGAACGGGCTCATCCGCGCGAAGCCTTCCCAGTGCAACGACTTGCCCGCAGCCAGCACGTGCTGGAGCTCGACACGGTTCACGCCGGGCAGCGTGAGGTACCCGCCGCCGACGTAGAACGCGATCGCGCCGAGCGTCCACGCCACGCGCTTCATGTGGTCTCGATCATGATCTTGGCTGCGTCGGCCACGCGATCGGGCGGCACGAGCACCATGATCGGCGCCCATGGTCCGGAGAACCACAGCAGCACGCGCAGCCGCGCCGACTGGAAGTGATGCGCGATGCCGGCGGCGGCGAGGCGCTCGCGCACGACCTCGACCGCGAGCGGCGCGTGCAGCGGCCACACCGGCACGAGCACGCCGCGGCGGCGCGCACGCACCTCGTCGGCGATGTCGAGCGCGGTCGCGACCGCGATCAGCACCGAGGCGACGTCGACGAGCGCTTCGCTCGCCGGCGCGATCCGGTGCGTCACCAGCGCGATCGCATCGACGGCGACGAGCACGCCGGCGCTCGCGCACGCCGCGCGCAGCCACTCGCCGCGCGTCGCCCGCGACAGCGCCGGCCGCGCGAACACCCACGCCCACACGAACGCGAACACCGCGACGAGCGCGAGCTCGATCTCCGCCCATCGCTGCATCCGGTGGGCCGCATCGAGCAGCGCGAACGGCACGAGCCAACCGGCCATACCCATCAGCGACACGATCGAGGCGACCGCGGCGGCGCTCGCGAGCGGTGTCGCGCCGCTCGCCGGCAGCGGCATGCGGCCGATGCGCGCCGACATCAGGACGCCCGCGATCACCGCGATGCACGCGACGGCTGCGACCGCGAGCACGGTGGTCGCGTGCCACGGCACGCCGGCCAACCAGGCCGCGACGATCACGACCGCGTAGCCGTTGCCGAGCCCGCGATGGCCGATGATCGACACGATCCACGCGGCCAGCATCGTCCCGCCCACCATCGTCAGCACGACGAGCCAGTGCGCGGACGCGCGGCTGGCGGAGTACACCTCGGCGCCGTAGCGCTCCATGCCTTCGTAGTAGCGCATCGCGAAGTGCGCCTGCACGAACGCGATCGCGATCGCGACGACCGCGGCGGCGCGCCCGAGCTTGCGCCGCGCGGCCGGGCCACCGTGCCGCAGCCGCCGCCAGCGCGGCACGATCAGCGCGGCGAGCTCGACGAACCCGGCGGCCGTCACGAGCGGCATCACGCCGAGCGTCAGCACGCTGGTCTGCTCGAGCGCTTCGCGGTGCGAGCCGTCGATACGCGCCAGCTCGAAGTCGTTGAAGCCGGGCAGCGTGAGCTGCCACGCGAGCCACAGGAGCAGCACGGCGCCGGCCGTCCACGCGACGCGCGGCCACACGCGCGCCTCGCCGAACGCCGCGACGCGCGCGATCCGCTCCGGCGCGATCCACCACGCGGCGAGCCACGCGAGCAACCCGGCGAGTAGCCCGGCGAGCACCGCCGGTACGATCCGCGCGAGCCACTTCGCGGCGGGCGCGCGAGTCGGCGCGATGTAATGAGCTTCGAGCACGTGGCCGGAGCGGGCGGCGCCTGCGAACGGCTGGAGCGTCACGACCAGTGCATCGGCCTCGTGCTCCAGGCCCTCCGGATCCGCGCCGCCCATCGAGATCACGGCGACGCCGCGGCGGATCTCGGACTCGATCACGGGCGCGGACTTCACCTCGTCGCCGATCACGACCGCGAGCTTGTGGCCGCGGATCCGGCGCGTCAGGTCGGCCAACGCGCGGCGCCCGTGGTCGTCGAACGTGACCTCCACCTCCGGCCGGTTGGTCTCGTTGTAGCGGACGCTCGCGCCTTCGATCGACGACGCATCGAGCGCGGTCTCGGTCGACAGCAGGTACGCCCTCCACGTCGCCTGCCGATCCGGTCGGTCCGGCGGCGAATCGACGCGCTCGTAGCCGACACGCATCCCGGCCGGCGGCTTCCAGCGCGCGAGCTTCGCGTCGATCTCGGCTCGCGTCGCGCCGGTCACGAACGCCATGTGGTGCTCGGTGTCGTCGTCCTCGGCTCGCCAGGTGTCGACCTGCTCGCGGGGGAAGCCGGAGCGGTCGGCCGCGTCGTCGTCCACGACCACGACGAACCGCACGCCGCCGGCCTCGATGATGTGGGCCATCTCGCGCGTGCCCTCGGACGAGACCCCGATCGTGTCCACCACGTGCACGTCGCCGTCGGGCGCCTGCACGGTCATGCGCGTGCCGCCGTAGCGGTCGATTTCCCAGCGCGGGCCGCCGAACGCGGCGAGCAGCCAGCCCGGGACCGGCCTCGCGACGAGCGCGAGCGCGGCAAACGCCGCCGCGATCACCGCGGCCGCGATCCCGATGCGCCTCGACACGAACCCGCCCATGCGGGGGTTCTCTCACGACCGCGACAACAAATAGAGGGCGGCACACCGGTTTTGCGCATCCACCAGGAGATGTGCCGCCCTCGGCGATGTCCCTTAGTGCAGCGCGTGTGCCACGCGCCCGCGCCTATCGCATCGCCGACTTGCGCCGCGCCGCATGATCCCGGCGGTAGACGAGCTGTCTACCGCGCGCGCTGCCGGCGGAAATACTCGCGCGCGACGTCGGTCTTGGGCTCGGCGATCACGGTCGCCGGCGTGCCGTCCTCCGCGATCGTGCCGCGATCGATCACCCAGACCCGGCTGGCGATGTCGCTCGCGAACTGCATCTCGTGGGTGACGACCAGCATCGTGATCCCGGTCGCCGCGAGGTCGCGAATCACGCCCATCACCTCGTCGCGCATCTCGGGGTCGAGCGCCGAGGTCGGCTCGTCGAACAGCAGCACCTCGGGGTCCTGCGCCAGCGCGCGCGCGATCGCGACGCGCTGCTGCTGGCCGCCCGAGAGCTCGTGCGGGTACGCGCCGGCGCGCTCGCCGAGGCCGACCCGGGCCAGCAGCTCGCGCCCGCGCCGCTCGGCCGCCGCGCGCTCGGCTTTGCGCACGATGCGCGGCGCGAGCGTGATGTTGTCGAGCGCGGTCAGGTGCGGGAACAAGTTGAACTGCTGGAACACCATGCCGACGCGCGTGCGCAGATCGCGCAGCTGGCCGGGATTGCCGCGCGCCGCGACCAGCTTCACGCGCGCGATCTCGATCTCGCCGGCATCGAACGGCTCGAGGTAGTTGAGGCAGCGCAGCAGCGTCGACTTGCCGCCGCCGCTCGGCCCGACGATCGCGATCGTCTCGCCGCGCTCGACGTCGGCCGACACCTCGCGCAGCACCTCGGCCCGGCCGTGGCGCTTACAGAGCTTGCGGACGCGGATCACGCGCCAGCCTCCTTTCGAGCCGCCGCGCCAGCTCCGACAGCGGGAAGCTGAGCGCGAGGTACAAGAGCGCGCACGCGATGCCCGGCACGAGCCAGCCGCGCATGTCGACCGCGGCGATCGTCATCCGCTTGGTCAGCTCGATCACGGTGATCACGCTGACCAGCGACGAATCCTTGAGCAGCGACACGAAGTCGTTCGTCATCGGCGGCAGCGCGAGCCGCAGCGCCTGCGGCAGCAGCACGTGGCCCAGCGTCTGCCCCGGCGACAGCCCGAGCGCCTGCGCGGCCTCGGTCTGGCCGCGCGGGATCGCGAGCAGCGCGCCGCGATACACCTCGGCCTCGTATGCGCCGTAGTTGAGGCCGAGGCCGAGCACCGCCGCGGTCATCGGCCCGAGGTTGATGTACGGCGCGAGCCCGTAGTAGAGGACGAACAGCTGCAGCAGCACCGGCGTGCCGCGAAACAGCTCGATGTACGCGCGCGCCGCGCCACCCGCGAACCGCCCGCCGTACACGCGCGCGACCGCGAGCAAGAGGCCGATCGGCACCGCGAGCAGGAACGCGAGCACGGTGATCTCGAGGGTGACGCCGGCCGCGCGGAGGAACTGCCACAGCATGCCGGCGTCGAATACGCGGCCGCGCGTCTCGGTCGCCGCGACCGGCGGCGCATCGAGCTGGCGGTCGTCCCACAGCTTCCACTTGCGCAGGATCATCTCGAGCTCGCCGGTCTTGCGCATGTCGGCGAGCGCGCCGTCGATCGCGCGCTGGAGCTCCGCGTCGCCGCGCCGGATGCCGATCACGTACGTGCCGCGCGCGACCTCGCCCGGCACGCACTTGATCTGCGGATGCTGCGAGGTGCAGCCGTAGCGATCGGCGATGATGTTGTCGAGCAGCACGCCCGCGACGCGGCCCTGCTCGAGATCGCGGTATGGCTCGTCGTTGCCCTCGTACAGTACCGGCTCGATCGACGGGATCATGCGCAGGATGTCGTGCGCGAACGTCTGGTTGAGCGTCGCGACGCGCTGCCCCGCGAGCTCGTACAGCGAGCGCACGTGGCTGTCGGCGCGCACCGCCAGCACCTCGGCATAGACGAAGTACGGCTGCGACAGCAAGATCCGCTGCTGGCGCTCGCCGGTCGCCTCGAGCCCGTTCATCGCGACGTCGAAGTCGCCGCGCTCGAGCGACGGCACCAGGTTCGACCAGTTGTACTGGACCATGTGCGAGCGCACGCCGAGCCGGCGCGCGATGCCGTCCATGATGTCGACCTCGAAGCCGATGACATGGTTCGGGTTCGCCGGATCCTCGTACGTGTACGGCTCGCCGCCCTGGAGGTCCGCGCCCCAGGTGATCTCGCCTCGCGCCCGCAGCTGCGCGAGCGTGCCGCCGCCGCCAGGCGACCCGCCGCTGCACGCCGCGGCCATCGCGATCGCGAACGCAAACCGCGCCCGGGTCATTACCGTCGAGTATGCAGTAAAATGCTGGCCATGGACCTCGCGCGCATGCTCGACAAGTGCGTCCGCGACCAGTGGGCGCTCGGCGACCTCGACTGGTCGGTTCCGCCGCCCACGATGTCGCGCGACAAGGAAGAGGCGGTCGTCCAGGCGTTCACCGACATGGCCGGCATCGAGCTGCTCGCCGGCGCGCTGTTCGAGGTGCAACGCGGCAAGGAATCCGATCCGACGCTCGCGAAGATCTTCGCGACGTTCGTCGCCGACGAGAAGCGCCACAGCGCGGTCGCGACGCGGCTCGCGCGCCACTACGACGTCCACCATTACCGCGAGTACCGCGAGAGCGAGTCGCTGACGCGGTTTCGCCCGCACTTCCTCGCGCTCGTCGAGCACACCTCGCCCGAGATCGCGAACGCGTACATCACGTCGGGCGAGTTGATCCTCGATGTCGCGCTGCTGCGCTCGCTCGACGATTACGTCGACGACGACATGAGCCGGCAGGCGATGCACCTCATCAACCGCGACGAGTCGCGCCACATCGCGATCGATTTCCACATGACCGAGATCTACGCGTCGCCCGAGCACCTCGCGGCGATCCGCGCGCGGCCGTGGCCGGGCACGCGCGAGCTCGTCGCCGGGTTTCGCGCGCTGGGCACGATGATGTGGTTCGCGAAGCCATTCCTGCAGGAGGTGTTTCTCGCGCCGATGGATCGCACCGATCCCACCGGCCGCCGCGTGCAGGAGGCGTTCAAGCGCATCCAGCTGCTCATGCGCAAGACCGCAAACACGCCGTTCGCGAAGTTCATGTTCGCGATCCAGGTCCTCTACAACACGCCCGTCGTGGGCAAGCTGCTCGGCCGCGGCCTGCTCCGCGTGCTCGGCGCCGAAGATCGCGCCGCACGCTTCCTGTACACGCGCGACGAGCTCGACCGCGTTCGCCGCATGAGCTTCGACGAGCTGGCCGCCGACGCGCTCGCCGCTAAATTTTCTTAGCCCGCCGCCGCCGCAGGCCCAGCACGCCCAGCGCGACCAGCCACCCGCCGCCGCCAGCCGCGCATCCGCCGTGGTGCGCGCCGCCCGGCGTGTCCGATCCGGAATCCGATCCGGGGTCCGATCCGGTTCCCGATCCCGGATCCGATCCGGTTCCCGATCCCGATCCTGATCCCGATCCGGCGCCGGTCGTATCGCAGACGTCATCCTGTCCGATCGCCTCCACCGTGCACCCCATCGGCCCGCTACACGTCTCCTTCTCGACCATCCCGCCATCGCACCGCCACGCCTCGCTGTGGTCCGTCGTGCAGTTCCACAGCGGCCAGGCGTCATTGCACGTGCAGCTGCCGCCGAGCATCTCCATGTACTCGCACCACTGCCAGTTGAACCCCGGGTCGCGGTGGTTGTCGGTGCCGCCGTAGCTGGTGCTGTCCTCGCAGGTCTCCAGCGTGTCGGTGCACGGCGCGGACGACTCGGCCATCACGTTGCCGTTCGGAATCTGGTAGTGCCCGACGATGTGCTTGCGATCGAGCGGCACCTGCCAGCGCGTGCGGATGCTCGTGACCAGCGCGACGCTCGTCGCGTACAGCCCGTCGGAGTAGCCCGCCGGATCCGACGCCACGCCGACATGCTCGATGCCGACCGACGTCTCGTTGTAGTAGTAGTTGCCGGCGTGCCACGTCGTGTCCGTCTCGGGACGGAACTGCCCGACACGCGAGCCGTCGGCGTCGACGATGTAATGCACCGACTTGCCGGAGTCGTTCTGGAGCGTCGCGACCGACGCGTCCCAGCCGCCCTCGGTGTCGTGGATGACGATCCGGTTCACCGCCGCGTCGCCGAGCGGCCGGCCGACGTTGCACTTGTTCGTGCAGCTCGTCGTGAACCAGATCGCGCCGGGGAAGTCGGGCGTCGGCGTCGCGTCGGGCGCGGCTTCGCCGGGGCGCGCAGCAACGCGAAGCGGTGCGGAGGACAGATCGATCTCGGGCCGCGCCGCGACCACCAGCTGCTCGCCGCCGTGCGCCGCAAACGTCCCGCCCGCGCGCGCGATCGCGAGCACGCGCGTCGCGTACTGGCTGGCCTGCCCGGCGTCCATGCCGGACATCGCCTCGAGCGCCGGCCGCCAGGTCGAGGGATCGCGCGTCGCGCCGAGGTACGCGAGCACGCGTGCACCGGCTCGCGTGCCGAGGTCGGTGTCCTGCTGCAGCGCGAGCTCGTCGGCGCCGATCAGGCGCGCGCCGAGCGCGAGCGTATCGAGCTTGCCGCGCCGCAGCTCGAGCATGCCGGCGATCGGCACGTTGTCGTCGGGCGAGGCCTCGCGCCACGCGCCGAGCCGCGCGCCGCCTTCTTCGATCGCGACCGCGGTGACGAGCTCCGCGGGCACGCCCGCCTCGTCGGCGGCGGCCGCCAGCGAGCGCGCGACCGGGCCCTCGGGCGTGGCCGGGTTGGCACACGCCGCGACCGCGAGCGCGAGCAGCGGCAGACCTCTCATCGTGGGCCTCATCGTGCACCTCGAGGGCCAGCGGTGTCTCTGGCTATTTCGGGCGGTTACCTGCGCGGACTGGGGAGTGCGCTCACCGCGGTGTGCCCACAATCGGTCGCTGCAGCGGGTGCGCCATCTCGGCCGGCGGCGGCTCGACCCCGGCCGCCGCGACCACCGGATAGCCGCGCCGGAACCACTCGTTGATGCCCTCGTCGAGCACCGCGACGTGCTGGTAGCCGCGCTTGGTCAGCGCGTCCGCGACGACGCCGGACAGGTGATGCGGGCACGCGCAGTACGGCAGGATCCACGTGCCGTCCCGGGGCAGCACGTCGAGCTTGTCGAGGTCCATGTACGGGATCGAAACCGCCCCGGTGATGTGCACGCGCTGCCACTCCGACGTCGGTCGCGCATCGATGATGATCATGCGCTTGCCGGCGGCGAGCTGCTTCGCCGCCTGATCGATCGGTACGTACGCGCGATCTTCGTGGCGCACGGTGAAGCTCGGTGCCGCGCCTTTGGGATTCAACACGAGCGGCTCGTGGCCGGTCGGCGGCGGCAGTCGGCTCTCCTGCTTGCCCGGCTGCTCGAACGCGCGCACGTACGCGACGAGATCGTCGATCTGCGGGTCGGTCAGCTTGGCCTGCCACGACTCCATCGGCGTGCCGGGGCGGCCGTGCACGATCGCCCACCGGATATACGCGTTGCTCGCGGACCTCAGAAACTGCGCGTTCGCGAGCAGCACCGCGTCGCCGCGCTGGTCGTGCGAGCCGTGGCACTTGAGACAGTCCTGCGCGTAAAGCGTCGCGCCGCGCTGGATGTCGCCGGGGCCGACCGGCGGCAGCGCGATCGGCTGCGGCCCGTGCCCGCGGATCCACGTGACGAGCTGACCGATCGCCGCCACATCGAGCGGCCCACCGAGCTGCTTGCCGTACGCCGCCATCGACGTGCCCGGCCGGCCGAGCGCGATCGAGTTGCGCAGAAACTCGTCGCTCGCGCTCTCGAGGAACGTCGAGGTCACGAGCGACGGCGCGTGATCGGCCTTGTAGCCCTTGCCATCGTCGCCGTGACACGGCGAGCAGGCGCGCTGATACAGCGCCTCGCCGGCTCCGGCATCTCGCACCGGCGGCGGCGCGGTGGACTGCTGTCCACACGCCGCCACGAGCAAGCTCGCCCAGACCCGGTTAGCGATGACGCCAGCCACCCTCGACATACACGCGGCGGCGGCCGCGAACTTCCCAGCGGCCGCGGTCCCACCGGTAGCCGCGGCGCTCGTGCTCGTAGTGGCCGCGACCCCAGACCCAGCGCCCGCCCGACCAGTTCCAGCGCCCGCCGATCCACTCGAAGCCCGGACGAACGACCGTGACCTCGGCTTCGGCCTGCGGCGGCGGCGGCTCCGGCGCCGCCTCGACATCCACCGTGGCAACTGGCTCGGCGACGACGCCGGCTTGACCGTCGACCATGCAACCGGCGCCGGCCAGCGACGCCGCGAGGGCTAGACTACCGAGAACGTGCTTGCGAAACATATTCGATCCTCCTAGGACAACCCCCTCCAGCAAACTCGAGACCAACGGATTGCTGAGAAGTTACGCTGAAATCACGAGGGACGTGAACCTAGGTGCCGTGAAAGCCGCACCACAGTCGAGGCTTTTTGCCCGGGCGCGGTGTCTCCCTTTCTCGGCAAATGGCTGACGTTGTCGGTTATCATGCAACCATGGGCAGGGGCCTGGTATTCGCTGCGCTGCTGGCCTCCGCGTGCGACGCGCGGCTCGGCGAGCCGGCGACGCAGCACGACCAGCCCGACGCATCGGGGCCTCGAGCTGACTCGTCTTCAGCCAACCAGCCCGATGCGCCGCTCGGCATGTGGGGCGCGGCGACGGCGATCAACGGCGCCGACGAGCCGACGCTCAACATCGACGACTGCACGCTGAATTCGACCGAGACCGAGCTGTACTTCAAGCATCCGAACGGCGCCGGCGACGACGACCTCTACGTGATGACGCGCATGACCGCGACCGATCCGTGGGGCACGCCGGCGGCGGTGACCGCGCTCGATTCCGGCAACGACGAGGAGAGCCCGCGGCTGTCGCCCGACGACCTCGCGATCTACTTCGGGCGCGACGGCAACATCTTCAAGTCGACGCGCGGGATGGTCGGCGGAACGTGGGGCCCACCGGCGGCGGTCAACGAGATCAACACCGGCACGTACAACAAGTGGCTCGCCGTCTGCGACAACGACTACTTCATGGTGAGCCGCGCCGTCTCGCGCGGAATGACGTCCGACCAGGACCTGTTCGTCGGCCACCTCGACGGCGTCGATCCCGGGACGCTCGCCGCGACGATCAGCGCGACCGGTTACAACGAGATTTCGGCGTTCTTGAGCAAGGACTGCACGACCACATACTTCGCGTCGAACCGCAGCGGGCAGACGCAGATCTACACGGCGACGCGGGCGACGGCGACCGATCCGTTCGGCGCGCCGGCCCTGGTCAGCGATTTCGGGACCGCGACCGACAACGAGGATCTGTGGGTCTCGACCGATCAGCGACTTGCGGTATTCGCGTCGGTGCGAGGCACGGACACGAAAAAAGCGTTGTATCAATCGACGCGCTGATGCTCGTGCTCGCGAGGCGATTGCTGGAACGGACCGGCGGTACGGCGCCGGCCGAACCGATCGCGGAACGACTCGCCGCGGCCGCGGCCGAGGCGCGCTCGCGCTGGCCGGAGCTCGGCGCATGCGACGAGCCGTTCGCGGATGCGGTGCTCGCGCGCGTCGAAGGCGAGCCCGACCTCGCGGACGCGCTCGCGAAGCTCGCGCTGGCGGACGTGTATCTGGTCGCGGCATGCCTGCACGGCGATCGCGGCGCGCTCGCCGCGGTCGAGCGCATGGTCCGCGCCGAGGCCGCGCGCGCGGTCGGCAAGCTGGCCGTGCCGCCCGCGGCCGACGACGTCGCGCAGGAGATGCTCGTCAAGCTGGTGGTCGCGGGCGACGGCCGTACCCCGAAGCTCGCCGCGTTCGGCGGTCACGGCGCGCTGCACGCGTGGCTCCGCGTCGCCGCGATCCGGACCGCGATCAGCATGACGCGGCGCAAGTCGGAGGAGGCCGCGGACGACGACGCGCTCGCCGCGATCGCCGACGACAGCGACGACCAGCAGCTCGCGTTCGTCAAGTCGAGCTATCGCGCCGAGTTCAAGCGCGCGTTCGCGGCCGCGTTCGCCGCGCTGCCGGCACGCTCGCGCACGCTGTTGCGCCTTCAAGTCCTGGATCAGCTCGCGCTCGAAGAGGTCGGCGCGTTCTATCAGGTGTCGCGCGCGACTGCCGCGCGCTGGCTCGCCGACGCGCGCAGCGAGCTGGTCGCCGGCACGCAAGGCCGCCTCGCGGAAACCCTCCGCGCCGACGCCACCGAGCTCGCCGAGCTGATGCGCCTCGTCGCGTCGAGCCTGTACTCGACGCTGCCGAAGTTGCTGCGGACGAAGTAGGGCATCGGGCGGCGGGCTTTGGGCTTTGGGCTTTGGCCCGAAGTAAGAACGGATCGTGAAGTTCAGGTCCCCAAAGCCCGCCGATCTGCCACCGCGGCACGTGCGTTGCACGAGCGAACGCCATGCGTGCCATCGTTCCGATCGGGCGGGTTCTGTTCAGTCTGATCTTCATCACCGCGATCTTCGGCCACTTCTCGCGCGGCGCGATCGACGCGGCCTCGGCGCACGGTGTGCCGCTGGCGACGCTGGTCGTGCCGGCGTCGGGGATCCTCGCGCTCGCCGGCGGGCTCAGCGTGTTGCTCGGATATCGCGCGCGGTTCGGCGCGCTGCTGCTGATCATCTTCCTCGTGCCGGTGACGCTCGTCATGCACAAGTTCTGGGGCCTCTCCGATCCGCAACTGGCGATGATGCAGAAGGCGAACTTCATGAAGAACGTGTCGTTGGTCGGCGCCGCGCTGCTCGTCATTTACTACGGCGCCGGCCCGGTCAGCCTCGACGACTGAGGCGTGTTAGCGTCGGCGCGCATGGCGCTCACGACCATCGTCGCAGCCGTCGACCTGTCGCAGCAGGCCGATCAGGCGCTCGAGCGCGCGGCCGCGCTGGCCGAGCTGCATGGCGCGACGCTGCTGATCGTCCACGCGCAGACCGATGACGCGCCGATGGCGAACGTCGCCAACGACGTGCTCGAACACATCGGTCAGGTTGCCGCCGCCGTGCGCGTCGAGGAGACCCGCAAGCTCGACGACCGGCTCGCGGCGCTGCGCGCGCGCCACATCTCCGCCGAGCTCGTCACGCGGACCGGCACGCCCGGCGAGATCGTCGCGCAGGTCGCGCACGAACGCGGCGCCGAGCTGGTGATCGCCGGCACCCACGGCTCGACGGGGATCTCGCGGTTCTTGCTCGGCAGCGTCGCGGCCGCGATCTTGCGCCACGCGCCGTGCGACGTGCTCGTGTGCCGGGGCACGTCCGGGCCGGCGCCGTTCCAGCGCCCGCTGGTCGCGACCGACTTCTCGCCGGCGTCGACGCGCGCGCTGCGCAACGCATCCGACCTGGCCGCGCGGGGCGTCGCGATCGAGGTCGTCCACGCGTGGCAGCTGCCGGCCGGCTCGTGGGGCGCGACGCTGCTTGGCCAGGCGCGGTTCCCGTGGTCGACCGTTCGCGATGCGGTGGTGTCGGCGGCGCGCGGCCAGGCCGACCAGCTCGTCGCCGCGAACGCCGAGCTCGGCCGGCCGATTCACGTCGAGCTCGTGCAAGGTCCGCCGGCATCGGTGATCACGCATGCCGCGGAGCGCGGCGGCCACGATCTGATCGCGCTCGGCACGCACGGCCATCGCGGGTTCCGCCGACTGCTGCTCGGCTCGGTCGCGGAGAGCACGATTCGCCACGCGCCGTGCTCGGTGCTGGTCGCGCACGGCGAGCACGCCGGCGAGACCGCGAAATTCAAGAAAGCTTAGCCGCCGCCTTCGAGCGTGAGCGCTTCGATCTTGTTGTCTTCCTTCGCCGCGTCGTCGGCGCCCGGCAGCGCGGGCTTCTGCTCGGTGATGTTCGGCCACGTGTCGGCGCTCTCGGCCTTCGCCTGCAGGTGCTTCGGCCACGTCGCGATCTCGAGCTCGCCGGCCTTCTTCACGCCGCTGACGAGCGCGTTGATGTCCTTGTAGACCGCCCACTTCGCCGGCAGCTCGCTCTCCTCGAAGATCGCCGTCGTCGGACACTCGGGCTCGCACGCGCCGCAGTCGATGCATTCGTCGGGGTTGATCGCGAGCGAGTTCTTGCCTTCGTAGAAACAGTCGACCGGACACACCGCGACGCAGTCGGTGTACTTGCACTTCACGCACGGGTCAGCGACGACGTATGTCATCCGCGCAATCTAGCCAATCTTCGTCCGAAAGTGCAGAGTGTCCGGCATGAAGTGGGCCGTGCTCGTGGTCGCACTTGCCGCCTGCCAGCGCGGCGATGCGGGGTCGTCGGCGGCGCCGCCGCCGGCGCCGAGCGGCCACGTCGGCGACGCCTATCGCGACGACATCACGAAGCTGTGCGACTGCGTGCACCTGTCCGGCGCCGATCGGATCGATGGCGATCGCTCGACGGCGATCGCGCTCTGGCTCGGCGCGAACCTCGCGACCGAAGACGCGCACAAGTTTCTCGTGTCCATCCAGCCGCTCGAAGGCGAGGCCAAGGCGCGTGCGCTCGAGGCCGAGGGCCGCCGCGTCGGGCTGACCGGTTGCGCGCTCGCGTCGGAGTGGCGGACGACGAAGTGACGTGCGACGATCCGGCGCGATGACGCGCCTCGCGCTCGCGCTGCTCGCCTGCGCCGGTTGCAATCAGCTGTTCGGGCTCAAGCAAACGCAGCCGCTCGACGCCCCACCGGATGCAGTCGACGCGCCGTCGGACGCGTTCGCGCCGACGCTCCACCTCGAGCGGCAGGTGCTCGAGCGCGTCGGTCCGGAGATGATCGTCACGACCTGGTCGGCCAGCGATCCGTCGCCGACGTTGGAGCTCGGCCCGGTCGGCGGCGAGCTGACGAACACGTTTCTCGCCGACGACGGCAGCTTCAAGGTGCCGGCCGAGCTGCTGACCGCGCCGTATCGCATCGTCTACACGCTACCCGGCGACGTCCCGACGGAAATCCCGTGGTCGGGGAGCGAGGGCACGTTCACCGTGCCGCTGCTCGGCCGCCCGGATCGCGGGACGCCGCCCAGCGGAGCCGGCTTGCACTTCGCGCCGACGCCGACGCAGGTGGCATTCCCGACCGCGTCGGTGATCACGACCGGGCTGTGGATGACCGCGCTGAACCTCGGCACGCCCCCGTCGCCCTTCGATCTGGCGTACAGCTCGCTGGCGTCATTGAACGGCCCGGTCGGCGCGGTCGACGGTACCAAGGGCGACGTCGAGGTGCTGACCTCGACCGACGGCACGTACGGGAACGGCATCTCGGGGTTCACCGCGATGCAGGTCACGCAGCTCCAGGGCATGCCGGTCGGTTCGTCTTCGACCTGGATCCAGCACCCGACGCCGGTGAGCGCGACGCCGGCGTTCGATGCGTTGTCCACGACCAACACGCGGCTGTTCGGGCCGCTCGGCAGCTTTCCGAACAACGGGATGCCGGTCACCTCCTACGCCGGCGGCGCGCTCGCGAGTGCGACCATGCTCTCGCTCGTGCAACAGACGCCGGGCAGCCTCGATGGCGGCGGATTCTTGCCGCTGTGGGGACCGTCGGCGACGCCGGTGGCACCGATGCAGTTCGCGAACCCGTTCGATGGCGCGCACTCGCCGGCGCCGGCTCTGCCGGCCGGCGTGCTCGCGACGTACACCAGCTCGCGGACCTACGCGAGCACGAAGCTGACGAGCGGGTTCGAGGTCGTCGGCCCGGTCGGCACGGGTGCGCCGTCGCTGCCGTTCGCCGCCGGGATGCCGAGCGCGGTGACGCTCGCCGGGACGAGCTTGTCCGACAGCGGGACGATGGATGGCATCGGCGTGACGATCGGAAGTGCCGCATCGGTGGCGCTGGTGTTCCGCACCGACAAGCAAGTCGATGACTGCGTGGTCACGCTGTACCAGGTCGCGGCGAACGTGTTCACCCCGAAGCGGCGCTACCTGGTGACGACGCTGCCGACGCTGCAGTCGCCGTTGCCGATCGACTCGTCGCTGTTCATGAAGCTGACGGCGACCTACACGTTCGGAATCGCGTGCCGCGTCGGGACGCGCACGATGAACGACTACACGCAGATCAAGCTGCCGTTCAGCGAAGCGATGCTGTACACGGCGGTGTTTCACGTGATGTGAGCGCACGCGGATGCGCCCGCGTCCGGTAGTCCGGCTCGGTCCGGCCGGGATGTCCGGCCGCCGGACGTTCCGGACAGCGGCGATCGAGATGTCGCGCAGTTGCGCCGGCACGCGATGTGGAACGCGTCGGGCCGGAGGCATTCATGTCGACACAAGAGAAGAAGGACAAATCGATCGCGGAGGCCGTGCGCGCGATCCAGAAACAATTCGGCTCGGGCGCGATCATGCGGCTCGACGGCAGCGAGACCCAGCAGGTGGAGGTGATCCACACCGGCTCGGTCGCGCTCGACGTCGCGCTCGGCTGCGGCGGGCTGCCTCGCGGCCGCATCGTCGAGATCTACGGCCCGGAGTCGTCGGGCAAGACCACGTTGACGCTGCACGCGATCGCCGAGGCGCAGCGCGCAGGCGGCGTATGCGCCTTCATCGATGCGGAGCACGCGCTCGACACCGAATACGCGCGGCGGCTCGGCGTCGAGCTCGACGATCTGCTGGTGAGCCAGCCCGATTGCGGCGAGCAAGCGCTCGAGATCGCGGACACGCTCGTGCGCACCGGCGCGATCGATCTGATCGTCATCGATTCGGTCGCCGCGCTCACGCCGCGCGCCGAGATCGAAGGCGAGATGGGCGACTCGCACATGGGCTTGCAGGCCCGGCTGATGAGCCAGGCCCTCCGCAAGCTGACCGCGCAGATCTCGAAGACGAAGAGCTGCGTCATCTTCATCAACCAGCTCCGGCAGAAGATCGGCGTCGTGTACGGCAACCCGGAGACCACGACCGGCGGCAATGCGCTGAAGTTCTACTGCTCGGTGCGGCTCGACATCCGGCGCAAGAAGGCGATCAAGCGCGGCGAGGAGACCATCGGCAGCGAGGTGAAGGTCAAGGTCGTCAAGAACAAGCTCGCGCCGCCGTTCCGCGAGGCGGAGTTCGAGATCCTGTACGGCACCGGCGTCAACAAGCTCGGCGAGCTGGTCGACACGGCCGAGAAGCTCGGCCTGATGGAGAAGGCCGGCACCTGGTACTCGTACGGCGGCGAGAAGCTCGGCCAGGGCCGCGACAAGGTGCTCGCGCACCTCGACGAGCACCCGGCACTGCAAGAGCAACTGCGCATCGCGCTGGTCGCGCAAGCTCGCCGCACGGTCGCGCCCGCGCCAAGCACCCACGGAGCCGCGCCGCCCAGTTAGCCGAGCCAGTACCAGAAGCTCTCGATCGCGCCGATCACCACGTCGGCCGCGACGTCGACGACACGGTCGAGGCGCTGGCGCATGCGGTTCGTGGACGCTTCGAGGTCGGCGAGGTCGAGGTTCTCGACCGGGCCCGGGCAGTGCGGATCCGGGCAGCACGAGTACTCGTAGCCATCATCGAGGACGGTCTTGCAGGTCCGGCATCGAGATCGGCGCACCGGTCGATCGTGGCACCTAGCACTACTGTGTCAGGTCAGCGTCGAGCGAGACCGAGCGGCGCTCGGCAGATCGCGTCGCACGCCAGAGAGGATGTTGTGGCGGCGCCCGGTCATGCGCACCTGAAGAAAGTGGCTGGCCTCGTCGGCAACGAGGTCACGGCGTACCGTGCCTCAACAAGTAACGCGCTCGAGGCGCACACCGAGGAGACCAGCCATGAATCATGTTGCCATCGATCTTGGGAGCCGGGAATCGCCGATCTGCGTTCGTGGCCCAGACGGCTCCATCTTGGAGGAGATGAAACACCCGACGCGCAAGCTGACCGGGCTCGTCCAGACGTGGCCGCACAGTCGGGTGATCCTGGAGACCTCGTCGGAGGCCTTCCGAATCGCCGACGCCGTCAAGGCGGCCGGGCACGAGGTCCGCGTGGTGCCGGCGACGCTGGTGCGAATGCTAGGCGTGGGGGAACGCGGGGTGAAGAACGATCGCAAGGACGCCCAGCAACTGAGCCAAGCGTCGTGGCGAACAGACTTGCCGTCGGTCCACATCCCGTCGCGGGAGTCACGCGAGCTCAAGTCCTTGTGCGGAGCGCGGGACCTGCTGGTGAGCACGCAGCGCAACCTATCGAACAACGTGCGCGGTTGGTTACGGACGCAGCTGTGGCGACTGCCGGGCGGCAAAATGAAAACGCTGCCAGAGCGGGTGCGAGCGCACGCGACGATGCTGACGACGACGCTGCCGGAGCACGTAGAGCGACAGTTGCAGACGCTGACGCTCGTGACCGAACAGGTCGAAGCGGCGACCAAGCAGGTCGCAAAGCTCGCGGCGGCGCATCCGATCTGTCGGCGTCTGATGACGGTGCCGGGTGTGGGGCCGGTGACCGCGCTGCGGTTCGTCGCGGCGATCGACGACCCGAGCCGGTTTCCATCATCGCATCGGGTGCAATCGTACGTCGGCCTGACGCCAGGCGAGCGCTCGAGTGGAACCGTGTCGCGCACGACGGGGATCACGAAGGCCGGGCAGACCGAGCTCCGACGCTGTCTGGTCCAGGCTGCGTGGTCGGCGCTCAACACCCGAGGTCTGCATCCGATGCTCGCGTGGGCACGCCGGATCGCGGACCGGCGCAACAAAGCGATCGCCGCGGTTGCCCTGGCCCGGAAGCTCACCGGCCTGTTGTTCCGGATCTGGCGCGACGGGACAGTCTACGAGCCCAAGCGCGCCGCGCTGGAGATCTTGCAGCCGGCCTAGCGACCATCGACAACACCGCTGCTTCGAACCCAGGTTACGGCTGTCCAAAGGCGACGATCGCGATCCGCTTCCTCACGACTCGTCGGGCAACTGACGATGATCGCGTACCCCCGAGCGCGGCGCCGCCTACGGACCCTCTACTGCGTCATCTGAACGCGAATAGTCGACTGCGACAGCCCGACACCGACTGGACGAGCCCTACCGACGATCGACGGCAGCCGCCCCGCGACCCGGAATTCGGATCGCACGGGACCACTTCGCGCTTGACGCCACGGCCACAACATAGTCGGAAGCGGAGTGAAGCGCGTACTTGCCGTACGTGCAAGCGACAACCGGCCGTACGACGCGAGGTGCCAGCGCCGCGATGGTCGCAGCCGGCGATGACCTGACACAGTAGTGCTAGGACGCGGCGCGGTCGCTGATCAGCTGATGCTCGACGAGGCGATGGTAGGTCCCGCGGCGGAGCATGAGCTCGTCGTGGGCGCCTTGCTCGACGATGCGCGCGCCGTCGATGACGATGATGCGATCGGCGTCGCGCACGGTCGAGAGGCGGTGGGCGACGATGATCGTGGTGCGTTCGGAGCGGACGCGGGCGAGCGCGGTTTGCACGGCGGCCTCGGCCTCGGCGTCGAGGTTGGAGGTGGCTTCGTCGAGTACGAGCACGCGCGGGTTGGCGACCAGCGCGCGAGCGAGCGCGATGCGCTGCTTCTGGCCGCCCGACAGCTTGGTCCCGCGCTCGCCGATCTTGGTCTCGTAACCGTCGGGGAAGGCCGAGATGAAGTCGTGCGCGTTGGCGTCGCGCGCGGCTTGCTCGATCTCGGGCTCGCTCGCGCCGTCCTTGCCGTAGGCGATGTTCTCGCGGATCGTGCCGGCCCACAGGACCGGCTCCTGCGCGACCATCGCGAGCGAGCGGCGCAGCTCGGCAAGCGGCAGCTCGCGCACGTCGACGCCTTCGAACAGCACGCGGCCGGCATCGACGTCGTAGAACCGGAACAGCAGCGACAGGATCGTCGACTTGCCAGCGCCGGACGGGCCGACCAGCGCGACCGTCTCGCCGGGCCGGATGTGCAGATCGACATCGGTGAGCACGGGCTGGCCGCGCCGCGCGGGATAGGCAAACGTCACGCCTTCGAACGCGATCGCGCCCTGGCCGGCCGGCAGCGGCGTCGCGCGCTCGGCGTCGCGGATCTCGGGCAGCGTATCGATCACCGCGAACAGGCGATCGGTGGCGCCGGCCGCGCGCTGCAGCGAGCCCCACAATCCCGCGAGATCGGCGACCGCGCCGGCGACGAGAAACGTGTACAGGAAGAACGACGTCAGGTCACCGGCGCTGAGCTCGCCGTGGACGAGCGCTCGACCGCCCATCCAGACGACGATCGCGACGCCGGCATAGCCCGCCGTCATCGCCGTCGAGAAGAACCACGAGCGCCAGCGCACCAGCTCGAGCGTCTTGCGAAACGCGGCCTCGACGCCGGAGCGGTAGCGCACCGCTTCGTGACGCTCGCGCACGAGCGCCTGCACGGTCGCGATGCCGCCGATCGCCTCCTGGACCTGGCCCGACACGTTCGCCAGCTCGTCCTGCACGCCGCGCGTCATCGTGCGGATCTTGCGGCCGAAGCCGACGGTCGCGAGCACGACCGGCGGCACGATCGCGAGCATGATGAGCGTGAGCCGCACGTCGATCACGAACAGCATCACGAGCGCGCCGATCATCTGCACCGCGTTGCGCAGCGCCATCGACAGCTCGCTGCCGACCACGTCTTCGATCACGGTGACATCGCTCGCGAGCCGGCCGACCAGCTCGCCGGAGCGCCGCTCGTGAAACCACGCGAGCGGCAGCGTCAGCACCCGATCGACGACCATGCCGCGCAGATCCGCCACGACGCGCTCGCCGAGCCAGCTGATCGAGTAATGGCGCAGCCACACGAAGCACGCATTGACCACGAACAGCACGCAGAGCCCGGCGACGATCATGTCGAGGTCGTGCGTGTCGGTTCCGGTCATGCCGACGTCGATCGCGTAGCGCGCGGCTTGTGGGTACGCGAGCGTGATCGCCGACGCCGCGAGCAACGCGAACACCGCGAGCAGAAAGCGCGCGCGGTGCGGCCGGATCAGCGCGGTCAGCCGCCACAGCACCGCGAGCCGCCGGCGCTCGCGCGGACGCTCGCCGTCTTGCTCCGGTGGATCCACGTAGGGCGCGGCCATCGGCCGTGTGTAGCGCGCGGCCGCCATCATGTCACCCGAGCGGCGGCCGGCCCGCCACTTCGGCACGCTCAGGCCGTGCGCCGCCACGCGCTCACATGCGATATCAGACGGCACTTCGGTTGCAACGCGGTTCCGCCGCCGGGTGTCAGAAAGGTCAACATGCGCGTGCGCCTCCTCCCGCTCCTAGTTCTCGCCGCCTGCGGCTCCGCCACCAAGCCGGTCGCGCCGCCGCCGCAACCACCGCCACAGCAAGCGATGCCGCCGGTCGTGCCCGCGACCGCGCGCGTCCAGCCCGATCCGCTCGCCGAGGTCACGCCGCTCGATCCCGACATCAAGCTCGGCCACCTGCCGAACGGGATGACGTACTACGTGATGAAGCACGCGAAGCCGGAGCAGCGCGCGTCGCTGTGGCTCGCGGTCAACGCCGGCTCGGTGCTCGAAGACGACGACCAGCGCGGGCTCGCGCACTTCGTCGAGCACATGGCGTTCAACGGGACCAAGCGGTTCCCGAAGATGGACATCGTCAACTATATCGAGAAGGTCGGCATGAAGTTCGGCGCCGACGTCAACGCGTACACGTCGTTCGATCAGACCGTCTACATGCTGACGGTGCCGACCGACGACCACGACGTGATGATGAAGGGCCTCGACATCCTGCGCGACTGGGCCGGCGACGTCAGCTTCGATCCGGTCGAGGTCGACAAGGAGCGCGGCGTCGTGCTCGAGGAATGGCGGCTCGGCCGCGGCGCGTTCGCGCGCATCAACGACAAGCAGTGGCCGGTGATCTTCCAGGGCTCGCGCTACGCCGACCGCCTGCCGATCGGCAAGCCCGAGATCATCAAGACCGCGTCGCGCGACACGCTGTACCGGTTCTACAAGGACTGGTATCGGCCGGATCAGCTCGCGGTGATCGCGGTCGGCGACTTCGATCCCGCCGCGATGGAGCAGGAGATCCAGAAGCGATTCGGCGATCTCAAGAACCCGGCGAAGGAGCGCCAGCGCGTCGCGGTGCCGGTACCGCACGACCACGACCCGCTCGTCACCGTCGCGACCGACCCGGAGATGCCGTTCACCGGCGTGACCGTGTACGACAAGCTGGATCATCGCCCCGAGCTGACGAAGGGCGACTACCGGCGGTTCGTCGTCGAGCAGCTGTACCACTCGATGCTCGGCGCGCGGTTTGCCGAGCTCGCCGAAGATCCCGCGGCGCCGTTCGTGTATGCGAGCTCGACGACGACGTCGTTCGTGCGCACGAGCGATCTGTTCCTGCGCGACGCGCAGGCCAAGGAGGGCCACGTGTCCGAGACGCTCGGCCTGCTGTTCCGCGAGATCCACCGCGTCGAGAAGTACGGGTTCGTCGCGAGCGAGCTCGAACGCGCTCGCCGCGAGGTCACGAGCCGCGCCGAGAACGAAGCGAAGGAGTGGGCGAAGACGCCGGACCCGCAGATCTGCGACGAGATCACGCGCCACTTCTTCGAGCACGAGCAGATGGGCGGCCGCGCGCTCGAGCTGCAGTACACGCGCGAGCTGGTGCCGACGATCACGCTCGACGAGCTCAATCACCTCGCGCACACGTGGGGCGGCGAGCACGGCCGGGTGATCGCGCTGTCGGGCCCGGCGACGACCAAGCTCCCCGGCGATGCCGAGGTGCGCAAGCTCGCCGCCGAGGCCGCCGCGGCGCCGGTCGAGGCATGGAAGGACGCGGGCGGCGATCGGCCGCTGATGACGGCGCGACCGGCGCCGGGCAAGGTGGTGGCGACCGCGCACGACGACAAGACGGACTCGACGGTGTGGACGCTGTCGAACGGGATCAAGGTCGTCATCAAGCCGACGACGTTCCAGAACGACGAGGTGCAGTTTCACGGCTGGCAGCTCGGCGGCACGTCGGTGCTGTCGGACGCCGACTACGATCAGATCCGGTTCCCCGGGCTGGTGACAGCGATGGGAGTCGGCGATCTCGATCCGATCGTGCTGAAGAAGGTGCTCGCCGGCAAGGTCGTCGACGTCAGCGTCGGCTACGGCGAGCTGTCGGAGACCGTACAAGGCTCGGCGCGCCCGGCGGATCTCGAGACCGCGCTCCAGCTGATGTACCTGCGCATGACCGCGCCGCGCAAAGATGAACGCGCGTTCGCGGCGTGGAAGCAGGAGCAGGCGGAGTGGGTCAAGCACAAGGAGCTGTGGCCCGAGATCCGGTTCCGCGAGCAGATGGGCGCGGTCGAGACGGGTAGCCATCACCGTCGCCTGCCGACGACGCCGGCGATGCTCGACAAGGTCGTGCTCGACAAGGCGCTCGCGGTCTACAAGTCGCGGTTCAAGGACGCCGGCCACTTCACGTTCGTGTTCGTCGGCAACATCGATCCGGCGACGCTGCAGCCGCTGGTCGAGACCTATCTGGGCAGCCTGCCGTCGGGCGCCAAGGCCGAGCGCTGGAAGGACATCGGCGTGCGGTATCCGAGCTCGACGATCAAGAAGGACATCGTCGCCGGCACCGAGCCGAAGAGCTACGTGTCGCTGACGATGACCGCGGCGGCGAAGTGGTCGCTCGACGAGCAGCGCGACGCGAAGATCCTGTCGATGGTGCTGCGCATCCGCCTGCGCGAGGTGCTGCGCGAGGACATGGGCGGTGTGTACGGCGTGTATGTCAGCGCGACCGTGTCGCGCGAGCCGACGCAGCGCCGCACCTTCCGCGTCTCGTTCGGCTGCGACCCCGCCAACGTCGACAAGCTGAAGCAAGCGGTGTTCGACGAGGTCGGCAAGATCCAGAAGGCCGGCGTGACCGACGAATACCTCGACAAGGTGCGCGAGCAGCTCAAGCGCGAGCACGAGACCGACCTGAAGGAGAACGGCTGGTGGCTCGATTCGCTCGCCGACACCTACTACTACGGCGACGACTTCACGACCGCGAACGACGTCGACGCGATCTCCGCGCGCGTCACCAGCAAGAACGTCCAGGCCGCCTCGAAGCGCTTCTTCACCGCCGGCAACTTCGTGCTCGGCGTGATGAAGCCCGAACAGCCGAAGAAATGAGATTTACCGCCAGGGCGCCGCAGACGCCAAGGGAGACGCCAGAAGAGACCTGGGTCTTATCTTCGATCGCTGCCTGGCGTTCCGGCTTGGCGTCTGCGGCGCCTTGGCGGTAATCAGGGCCTGGGGACGGGCGCGGCCAGGATCGCGTCGAGCGCGGGATCGCGGCCGGCGAACCAGTCGGCGGAGGTGACGCGAACCGGAAGCTTCGGCTGCACCGCGTCGCCGGGAAAGTCGGGGTTCGAGAACAGGTTCGTCGAGTACTGCACCCACAGCTTGGAGTGGGGCAGCGAGAACCGCTTGACCTCGCCGTAGCCAGACGGTGCGCCGGCGGTCGGGCCGCCGACGAGCCGCGCGTGCAGGTCGCGCTCGAGTTGCATCGCGTTGATCATCGCCGACGAGAACGTGTGCATGCCGATGATCGCGAACACGCGACCCGCGAGCGCCGGGCGCCGCGCGAGGCCGGTCAGCAGCGGCTCGATGATGCGCGAGTCGCCGCCGCCGTTGCGGCGCAGGTCGATCACGAAGCGGTCGACCGGATGCGCGTCGGCGAACGCGAGCGTGCTCGCGGCAAAGTCGGCGAACGGGCCGACGCGTTTGTCGTCGGCGCACTCGTTGTACGCGAGGTAGATCAGCTTGTTCGGCGCGTCGTACTTGTTCCAGTACTTGGTCGCCGGGCCTTGCAGGTGCAGCGGTAGCGGCTTCGGAAACGCGAGCGACGGCGGCGCGCCCGGCGCGAGCGGGAGGTCGCGCGTCGAGCCGTCGGCGGCGGCGAGCGTATACGTCGCGTGGTCGGATGAGGCCGCGAGATCGGCTCCGGCGAGGAACGTCGCGTCGGTGAAATAGCCCGGCAGCTGGCCGTGCAGGCCGGCTTCGTTGTCGCGCGATACGAACGGCGTCATCGTCGCGATCGCATCCGCGATCGGATGCTTGTCGATCGCGACCAGCTTGCGGCCGACCGCCCACCCCGCATCGGCCGGCGCGCCGACCACGAAGATCCCGTCGTCGAACCACACGAGCGCGAGCGGATAGGCGTGCGACGGTGCACCACCGAGCATGGTGTGGCCGTCGCCGATCGCCGCGACCAGCCGCGCCAGCTCGGCGATCACGTGCGCGTCGTCGAGGTCTGGAATGCGGCGATCGAGCTCGGTCACCGCGCGCTGCCACGCCACCTCGTTCGCGTGGAAGAACGCGTTCGCGTGCCGCGCAGGCAGCTCGGTGGCGAGCGTGTGCAGATCGTCGCGCCACGCCGCGACCCGCCCGTCGGCGCTGCTGGTCTTGCTACACGCCGCGACCACGACCAGCACGCACGCGATGCTGGCCGAGGCCCGAGGCCCGAAGCCCGAGGCCCGCTTCACTTGGCCGGCACGCGTACAGCCTGGAAGTACTGCTTCTTGTCGAGGTACTTCTTCGCCGACGCCTTGACGTTGGCGCCCGTGATCCGCGCGACGAGCGGCTGCGGATCGAGGACGATCGTCGGGTCGTCGCCGTAGCGATACGCGTTCGCGAGCCAGCCCGCCCAGAACCGGTTGCTGCGCAGCTCGGTCTCGCGCTCGCGCAGGAACGTCTCCTTGACCTTGTCGAGGTAGTCCTGCGACGCGCCGTCCTTCGCGAGCTTGTCGATCTCGCCGAACGCCGCGGTGACGAGCTCGTCCACGCGCTTCGGATCGCAACCGAACTGGATCACGAACGACCGCTCCTGGTGCGGCGAGCGCGCGATCGCGCCGCGCGCCCCGACGCCGTACACGCCACCGAGATCCTCGCGCAGCACCTCGCGCAGCTTGATCGACAACACCTGGCCGAGGATGAACAGGTCGCGGTCCTTGTCGCGCGACCACGACTCGTCGCCGTGGAAGTCGAGCTCGACGGTCGCCTTCGGCGCCTCGCCGAGCTTGAGCTCCTGCTTGACCACGCCGCTCACCTTGCGGATGCCGAGATCCTTCTCCTTCACCTTGCGGCCGTGCGACGGCAGCGACGCGAGGTAGGTCTCGACGAGCGGCTTCAGCTTCGCGACATCGACCGCACCGACGATCACGAACGTGAACCCGTTCAGATCGCCGAACCGGTCCTTGTAGAACGCGAGCGCCTTGTCCTGGTCGATCTTGCCGATCTCGTCGGGCTCGACCGGCCGCCGCCGCGGATTGTTCTTGTACTCGGCGATCTGCGCCTGCCGCGAGAACTGCAGCTCGGGCGAGCGCAGCCGGTTCTGGAGCTGGTCGACCGAGTTCTGCTTCCACACGCCGAACATCTGCTCGTCCTTGCGTGGCGCCGTGACCTTCAGATACACGAGCTGCAGCATCGTCTCGAGGTCGTGCGCCGAACCGGACGCATCGATCTCGTCGGTGGTGTCGCCGATGCCGGCGCTGACCGACAGCTTCTTGCCGGCGAGCATCTTCTGCAGGGTCTGTTCGTCGAACGTCGCGACGCCGCCGAGCTCGGCGACATCGTCGCCGAAGCGCGCGTCGGCGAACTGCTTGTCGCTCGCCATCGCGATGCCGCCCGGCGCGCTACCTTCGATGACGACCGAGTCGAGCTCGTAGTCGGTCGGCTTGACGATGACGTGGATGCCGTTGCCGAGCGTCCACTCGGTCACGCCGATCTTGTCGACCGTCTTCTCCTTGACGATCTTGCCGGGCGCCGGCGGCTTGGCCATCAGCGCCTGCTGCGGCGCGTCGTCGGTCCAAGCCGGCACGTCGGTCTTGCCGACTTCGCCGATGATCGAGAGCACCTTGTCCCTGGTCGGCAGCACCGTGCCGTCGGGCGCCGAGATCAGCACGACGCGGCTGTCCGCGCCCGAGAACGGCTTCGCGAGCGCGTCGAGCTCCTCGACCGTGATCTTCGGCAGGTACTCGAGCGTGAGGTCGCGCTCGGCGACGCGGCCGATCATCAGCTCCTTCGTGAAGAAGTTGCGCGTGATCTCGTCGGTGAACTCGCGACTGTCGGTGGTGGCCTCGGTCTCGGCCGCCTCGCTCATCTGACGCCCGTAGTTGGCGCGCGCGCGATCGAGCTCGGACTTGGTCACGCCGTGGCGCTCGATCCGCTGGACCTCGGTGAGGAGCACGCGCAGCGCATCCTCGACCTTGCCGTTCTTGACCTGCGCGAAGCGCTCGAAGCTGTCGACCGTGCGCACGAGGCCCTGCATGCCGCCGAACGCCGCGGTGAACGGTGCGTCGGGCTTGCGCGCGATCGTCGCGAGCCGCTCGTTCAGGATCTCGCCGTACAGACCTTCGCCGACGAGCCGCCGGTAGTCCTTGCGGCTCTCGCTCGGCCGATGCGGCAGCAGGTTCGCGATCGTGATCGACGTGCCGGGCGCTTCGCGGTCGGTCTCGATCGACACGCGCGTGCCGGTCGCCGGCGGCACGTTGCCCGAGGGACGCGGCCGCTCCGTCGCGGGCGCCTTCAGATCGCCGAACCGCGCCGTGATCGCCTTTTCGATCTGCGCGGGATCGAAGTCGCCGACCGCGATCACCGACATCAGATCCGGGCGATACCAGTCCTTGTAGAAGCGGTGCAGCGTGTCGCGCTTGGCGTGCTGGATGATCTCGGGATCGCCGATCGTGATGCGATCGGCGTAGCGCGACCCGGCGAACAGCACCTTCGCGTGCTTGTCGAACAGCCGCGAGCCGGCGCCGCGACCGAGCCGCCATTCCTCGAGCACGACGCCGCGCTCCTTGTCGACCTCGACGGGGTCGTAGCTGACGTCGCCTGCCCAGTCGCGCAGGATGTCCATGCCCTTGCCGAGGAAGTCGGCGTTGTCGGTCGGCACCTCGAGCTGATAGACGGTCTGATCCCACGTCGTGTACGCGTTGAGATCCGCGCCGAACCGCATGCCGATCTTCTCGAGGTAGTCGACGATCGCGCTCTTCGGGAACCGTTTGGTGCCGTTGAACGCCATGTGCTCGTCGAAGTGCGCCAGGCCGCGCTGGTCCTCGTCCTCCTGCACCGAGCCCGCGTTGACCGCGAGCCAGAACATCGCCCGCTTCTCCGGCTTGTGGTGCGGCATGATGTAGTAGGTCAGGCCGTTCGGCAGCACGCCCTTCTTGACCGCGCTCCACAGCGGCAGCGGCTGCGCGTCGGGATCGGGCGGAGCCGGCGGCGGCTGCGGCACCGAGGCGACCGGCGGCGCCGGCGGCGGCGTGACGGGCTTGGGCTGCGGACCGCCGCACGCGGCGACGGCGAGCGCGAACAGAGCGAGGCGTCGGACCATGGCGGGGACATTGCCACGCCGGCGCCGGCCGCGCACTAGCGGTCGGCCGTCAGCTCTTGACTGCCGTACGTGACGGTCACGATGCGGTCGACCTGCGTGTCGTCCGCGGTGAAACGCTGAGTCGTACCGTCGGGCCAGCGCACGTCGGCGGTGAAGTCGCAGCCGAGGTCGCCGAGGCCGAAGTAGAGCGTGCGGGTGTCCATCGAATTGTAAGTTCCGCGGCTGGCCTGGACCTCGCGCACGAGCTGCTGCTTGCCCGCGAAGTCGAGCGTGACGCGCGCGCCGATCGCGTCGCGGTTGACCGCGGCGCCGTCGCCGACGAGGTGCAACGCGAGCCAGTGCTGGTGGCTGCCGAGATCGTTGCGGAACAAACGATTCGCGCGGCCCCCGCCTTCGTCGCGCCCGCCGACGAGCAGGTCGAGATCGCCATCGTGGTCGATGTCGGACCACGCGTGATTTTGCGCCGCCTTCATTCCGGAATCGCCGAATTCGTCGGTGAGCCCGACCGTCGTGTCGAGCACGTCGAACTTGCCGTCGGCGCGCTGGTGCATGAGGCCGAGATAGCCCCGCTGCTCGACGGTCGTGTACGCGGACTCGTACTTGTCCGTGCGCGACAGCGCGATGTCCATGCGGCCGTCGTTGTCGAAGTCGACCGCGCTCGCGTCGACGTCGCCCTCGTTGTACGGCAGGCCGCGATCGAGCCACGCGTTCGTGAACGTGAAGCCGGGCGCGCCGCTGTTGAGCAGCAGCACCGACGGATCCGACCACGTGCGCGAGTAGTCGCCGCCCGGGTGCGAGATCTGGCTGACGACGACGTCGAGGTTGCCGTCGCCGTCGATGTCCTGGCACGCGAGGCCGAAGCCGTTGCCGCCGACGAACGTGCCGGGCGTCGCGCCCGGCTCGTCGGCCGTGCCCATGTTGGTCGCCGCGATCCAGTAGTTGCCGGTGGCCAGGCTCGCGAATCCGGCTTGCATCGCGACGTTCGTGAAGTTTCCGTGACCGTCGTTTTGAAACAGGAAGTGCTGAGCGCCGCCTTCGGAGACGCCGTACACCGACACGAAGATGTCGAGGTCGCCGTCGTTGTCGTAGTCGCACGCGACCGAGCCGTTAGACGGGCTCGCGATCGCGCCGGCGAGGCGCGCGCTCGCGTCGGTGAACGTGCCGTCGCCGCGGCCGAGGTAGAGCTGATCGGCCATCAGGTACGACGTCTGGCCGTTGCCGACGAACAGGTCGAGCTTGCCGTCGTTGTCGAAGTCTGCGAACACGGCATTGCCGGCGGCGGTGTTGCCGGCCTCACCTTCGACGCCGGAATTCGCGAGCTGCGTGAAGTGCCCGCTGCCGTCGTTGAGCCAGATCGAATTCGCGAGGCCGGGCAGCGGCACGTCGAGGCCGGCGAACAGATCCTCGTCGCCGTCGTTGTCGATGTCGCCGAACGCGAAGAAGCCGGCCTGGATGTCGGCGAGGCCGGATTCCTGCGTGAAGTCGGTGAACGTGCCGTCGCAGTTGGACAGGAACACCAGGTGCGTGAACGGGATGCCGGCCTGCGCGTTCGGAAACAGATCGTGCGCGACGATGTCGTCGCAGCCGTCGCCGTTGAGGTCGGCGAAGCCGAGCCGGCTGTGATCGTTGATCGGGATGTTGGTCGCGCCGGGCGTGAAGTTGTTCAGCTGGATGCCGCTCGCCGCGGAGATGTCGACGAACGAGGTCGAGCTCGGGGCCTCGCCGGTGGTCGCCGGGCAGGCGGGGCCGGATGGCGAGCTGCACGCGGCGAGCGCGATCGCGAGAGTCAGGCGTGTCATGGCGGCGCACTCTATTCACGCGCTCCGCGCGGCACCGCAAATAGATCATGCCGTCGCGTCGGCCGGCGCGGCAGCGCTGACGTCGAACAGCGATGCGAGCTCGGCTTCCTTCTTCGCCGCATCGCGGCGGCCGAGCTCGATCAGCTCGGAGGCGAATTCGCCGTCGAACAGCAGGTACGAGAGCAGATCGCTCTCGTGCGCGGCCTCGCCCGCCGACAGGCGCTCGATCACCTGGCGCGCGATCAACCCCTTCACCTTCATCCGCCCGGCGCGCACGAAGCTCGCGGCGAGCGCGCCGATGTCCTCGCTCGGCCGGATGTGCACGGCCTGGATCCGGCGCAGCGGCGCGCCGCGCAGCCGCACGAGCTCGCGGTTCATCATGTCCTCGAAGCGATCGCCGAACGACGAGCGCCCGGCCTCGAGGATCAGGTTGATGCGCTGCATGCGCATCAGGTCGTACTCGGTGTGATCGAGGAGCAGCGCGTTGAGTGCCTTGCCGGCCAGGAACAGCGGCTTCGGGTACGCCTCGACGCGCTCGCGCTCGATCACCTTCGGTTCCTTCGCGACGTAGCGCAGCGAGACCAGCAGCAGGCGGTCCGCGCCGAGCCGGATCGCCGGCGACATCGGCGTGTTCTGGCGCAGGCCGCCGTCGGTGAAGTATTCGTCGCCGATCTTCACCGCGGGAAACAGCAGCGGGATCGCCGCCGACGCGAGCACGTGGCGCGGCCCGATGTGCGCGGCACGATGGCGCACGAACGGATCGCGGCTCCATTCGCGCGGCACCGGCTCGGCGGTCGACAGGAACACGACCGTGTGGCCGGTGCCGACGTGCGTCGCCGACACCGACAGCGCCGACAACAAGCCCGAGCGAAGATTGCGCTCGATCCCGCGCCACGGGATCGCGCGGATCACGAACTTCTCGAGCCCGCTGGTGTCGAGCAGGCCGCCGTAGCGAAAGCTGCCGGGCGCGGGCGGCGGCGGCTCGCCGCCGAGCATCAGGCGCGCGCCGCGCAGCAGGTCCTTCGCGCGCAGGCCGATCAGCTCCTCGATGCGCAGCGAGCGCCAGGCGTTCGTCATCAGCTGCGCCTGCGCGGTCGGATCGTTCATCGTCGAGGCCATGAACGCCGCGTTGATCGCGCCGACGCTGGTGCCGGTCACGATGTCGATCGGGACGTGGCGACCGAGCCGGCGCGCCAGGTCGGTGCGCAGGTAGTCGATGATTCCGGCCTCGTACGCCCCACGCGACCCGCCGCCCGACATGACGAAGCCGATCTTCGGCCGCAACAGGGGGGCTTGCACCGATCTATTGTCGCTCAGTCGGGAACGTCTGTGGTCGGTGGTGCCGTGGAAGCATCGGGTGTCAGGACCGTGGGCGGCGGCGCGGGATGGGGTTCGGGCACGGGCACGGGCTCGGGCTCGTCGGGGACTCCTGCATCCGGCTCCTCCGCGATCGGCTCGAGCCGCGGGTGAATCACGCCGCTCGTGATCGGCACGAAGCGAAACCGCGCGACCGCGTGACGCGCGAGCGCGAACGTGAACTCGTGCTCGTGGCCGTCGGCCTCGCCGGGCCAGTACGTCGGCGTCGTGCCGATCACCTGGCCGTCGACCGCGACCTCGGCGCCGGGCGGCGTCGAGCGCAGCGTGATGTCGATCGGGCGCGCGCCGCGTGCCGCGGCCGGCGGAGGCGCCGGCCGGCGATCGCCGCCTTCGTCGAGGTGCATGCCGCTCGCCGGATCGTAGTCGTGGATCGTCGTGATGCCCGGCACGCCCGCATCGAGGTGCGGGTGTGCCTCCGGCTTGGCCCGCGGCTCGGGCGAGCTCGGCTGGCCGCACGCGGCGAGCGCCGCGACCGCTGCGAGCACTTTGATCACGCCGCAGCTATAGCACGCGACGGCTACTGCCCGTGCCGGGCAGCGGCGTCGACGCGGCGGCGCTGGGCATCGTCGAGGACGCGGCGCGCGCCGTGCCACGCGAGGATGCGCGCCTTGCGAATCGCGGCTTCTTGCTGCGAGACCGCGTCGATCGCGCGGGCGATCTCGGCGTCGCTCGTGTCGGGGTTGTCGATCTCGTCGCGCAGCTGGCGCTCCGCGGTCGTGAGGGCCTGCTTGGCCGCTTCGATCTGGCGCTCGCTGTCGGCGCGCAGCCGCGCGATCGCGTCGCGTTGCGGCTGCCGGAGCGACAGATCGCCGAGCCCGCGGGCGGCATCGACGTCGGCGTCGGCGTCGTCGTCGTCCACGTCGGCCGAGGCGGAGTCCGCGTCGGAGTCGGAGTCGTCGTCGTCCACGTGCGTGTGGACGTGCATCGGACGCTGGCCGACCTGCTGCGCCATGTCGTGCGCCATCTGCTGGCCGAACTCCTCGCCCCACTTGCTCATGTCGCGGCCGAACCGATCCATCTCGCGACCGAACGCTTCCATGTCGGTCGCGTCGAAGTGCTTCAGCTTCTTCAGCCGGTCGCGCAGCTCGCCGATGCGCCGCGTCAGCCGCTCGCGCGCCTCGTCGGGGATGTTCGCGCCGCGCACCGCGGCGAGCGCGGCGTCGAGCTGGGCGTCGATGTAATCGCCGACGCCGTTGATCTCGACCTTGCCGTCGTGGATCGACACGCTGACGTCGCCGGCTTTGGGGTGGGGGTTATCGGCATAGCCCGCCGTAGCTGCGAGCACGACCACGAATACGACCAGCTTGTTCACGGCTCACCTCCGTCGAGGATCTGATCATAGGGCGAGAGCGGCTTGACGATGCGCGCCCAGCTCGCGTGTGCGTGTGCGTGTGCGTGTGCGCCCCGTGCGAAGTGGACCAGCGTGCGCACGTCCGGATCGACTCCGTCGCGATCCTTGGGCGCGGGCGCCGGATCCGACCACGGGTCGTGCGGCAGCTTCACCGCGGGGCGCGGGAGCTGCGAGACATCGATCGCGACGTGCTCGGGCGCCGGCTGATGCGTCACGACCACGAGCACCGCGGCCGCGGCGACGACCGTGCCGGCCAGACCGGCCGCGATGCGGCGGCGGCGGCGGACGCCGAGCCGGTGCTGGGCGCCGGCGGTCAGCCGCGCCGCAAAGCCGAGGCCCGGATCGACCTCGCTGCGGATCGAGCCGAGCTCGGCGGGGAGCGCGGCGAGCCGGCGACACCGCGCGCAGCCCGTCGCGTGCTCGGCAAGCTCGCCGAGCGGTTCGCCGAGCGCGACACGCTCGGCCACCAGGTCGCAGTTCGAGATCATGACTCCTCCATCAGATCGCGGAGCTTCGCCAGCCCGCGCACGAGATGCGTCTTGGCGGTCGCCTGGCCGACGCCGAGCAGCTCGGCGACCTGCGGCACGCCGAGATCGTGGCCGTAGCGGAGCACGAGCGCGGCGCGCTGCTGCGCGGGCAGCTCGCCGAGCCGGCGCAGCATCGTCGTCAGCGTCTCGCGCGACACCAGCGCCTCGCCCGGCTCGGGCGCGGCCTCGGCGTGCACGCGCTCGGCGATGTCTTCGCGCGGCGGCGGCGAACCGCCGAGCACGCCGGATCCGGGCTCGCGGCCGGACGTCGGCATCCAGCCGAACAGCGCGTGGCGCAGGCGCCGCCGGCGCAGCGTGCGCAGGCACATCGTCGTGACGATGCGCAGAAACCACGCGGATGCGGCCGCCGGCTCGCGCAGGTCGTCGATCGACTCGCACGCGCGGACGAGCGCCTCTTGCACGGCTTCTTCGGCTTCGGCGCGATTGCCGAGCAGGTCGTACGCGATGCCGTAGCCCTTGCGGGCCGGAGTCCCGGCGAGCTCGCCGAGCAGACGGCTTCGCGCATCGGCTCGGGTCGCCATGTCCAGCGCTCCGGTGGTTAGCGACATGTGCACGCTGAACGGTAAGAGCCGCGGACCACCACCTCGGTTGACAGTCGAGCGCGATGTGCCCGGGTTGTCTACATAAAATGTTAGCGTGGGCGCATGCGCAAGCTCGCCCTCTACCTCGCCGGCTGCACCGCCGCCGTGATGGTCGTGATGGCCGTGCTCGGCATCGCGACCGGGGCATCGCAGGAGCTGCACGAGCACTTCGCACAGCCGCAGGCATACGCGATGGCGCTCGTCGAACGCGGCGGTGCGCTGCGCGTGATGATGGGCCTCGACCTCGCGTTCATCGTGCTCTACACGATGTTCTTCGCGGCCGAAGCGGCGTACCTGCGCGAGCGCAGGCAACCGGCGGTGCTCGTGTGGCTCGGCTTCGCTGCGATCGTCGCGACCGCGCTGCTCGACTTCGTCGAGGATCACCACATCCTCGTGCTGCTCGACGAGGCCGAGGCCCACGTGCTGCCGACGATCGGCGCGATCGCGTTTCAATCGGTTCTCAGCGCGACGAAGTTCTCGTGCTCGTTCATCGGGTTCGTCGCGTTCGGCCTCGCGATCCCGCGCGACACGAAGCTCGGCCTCGGGTTCGGCATGTTCCTCGTGATCGGCACGCTGATCTCGGCCGTGCTGTCGTACGCGGCGCCGCCGGATTCGCTCGCGACGCTCGAGACGATGCGCTTCGCCGGGTTCTTCCTCGGCTTCGTGCTCGGCATCGCGTGGCTGCGCAAGCAGCCCGACTAGCTGGGCGCTTGGCCAGCGGCTCAGCCGGCCGCTAGAACCGGCCGCCGATCACGACCGCGCCGCCGCCCGGTGCGATCGCCGCGGTGACCTGCGCCGAGCCGCGGCTCGTCTTCCACAGGTAGAAGCCGGCGCCCGCGTCGGCGAGGCCGATCGCGACGAGCACGGTCGCGATGTTGCCGCGCAGCTCGGCCGAGTGCGACTCCGAGCTGCGCACGCATCCGGTGCACGACTTCGCGTGCTGCCACTGCGAGTACGCGAGCGCGCCGGTGACAAGGCCGCCCGCGACCAGGGCGCCGCCGCTCAGCATCGCGATCTTGACCCACGTGGCGCGCGAGTCAGGCTCGGCCTCGGCGCGCAGCTCGCCAGGTTGGGGCGCCGCCGCTGCGGTCGTCGAGCCTTCGAGCTCGAGCGTGACGACGACGTTCGACACCACGGCTTCGCGATCGGCCGCGATGTCTTGCTTCCACGCGCGAAACCCGGGCGCGGTGACCTCGATCGCGTGCTTGCCGAGATCGACCGGCAGCTCGACGCCGGCGAGCGCGGTCGTGTCGTGGCCGTCGACGACCAGGACGGCACCGTCGGGCTGCTTCGCGATCGTCACGATCAGCTTCGGCACGCGCGGCGCGAGCTGCTTCGCGAGCCGCTCCGACATCGCGCGGCGATCTGCGTTGCTGTCGCTGCGCGCGAGCTCGCGATAATGATTCCACGCGGTCGCGAGCTTGCCGAGCTGCGCGTCGCAATCGGCGAGGTTGAACAGCGTGCCTTGCGCGGGATCGAGCTGGTAGCTCTGCTCGAACGCGGCGCAGGCCTCGGCGTAGTGCTGCACTTTCATCAGCGCGCGGCCGCGGTCGAACGCGTCGGCCGCGGCCTTGGAATCAGCGCGCGCGGTGCCGGCGAGCGCGCATGCGATCGCGACGACGCTACTCGCGGCTCGCACCGATCTCCTCCTTCGTCTTCGCGTGGTGATGCGGCGGTGCGGGCTTCTTCACGGCGGGCTTCGCCTGGTCCGGGTCCACGGCGATGCCGGCGTCGAGCACGACGACGACCGGCGCCGGCGGCGGCGGTGTCGGCGGAGGCGGGTCGACGTGCATCACGACGGGCGCCGGCGGAGCCGCGGCCGGGACCGGCGCCGGCGGGTCGCTCGAGCCGCTGCTCCTCACCAGCTGCGCCGCAGCGAGGCCGATCGCGACCGCGAGCATCCCGGCGCCGAGCACGTAGACGGCCCGCGCGCGCTTGCGATGCCCGGTGACGACGCCGCTGGCCGAGCCAAGCGTCGTCGTCGTACCGACCGCCGCGATCGTGGCCGGTATGTCGGGCGCGGTCGGCGTGATGATCTCGAGCGTCTGCGGCGGCAGCGCGAACGTCGTCGCCACCATGCCGCGTGCGATCGGATCGAGCGCGGCCGCGAGCTCGGCGACGCTCTGGTAGCGCTCGCCCGGCTCTTTGCGCAGACAGCGCTGCGCGACGCCGGCGAGCGCGGCCGGAAACTCGCCCGACAACGTCGGCGGCTCGCTCGTGATCTTGAGCGCGAGATCGATCGTCGATACGCCGTCGAACGGCTTCTTGCCGCTCACGAGCTCGACGAGGAGCACGCCGAGGGACCAGATGTCGCTGCGCGCATCGGCGAACACCGCCGAGCGCAGCTGCTCGGGCGACATGTACGCCGGCGAGCCGACGACGTTATCGGTCGCGGTGATCGACGTGTCGTTGTCGTCGTGCGCCTTCGCGACCCCGAAGTCGAGCACCTTCACGATCGAACGGCCGCCGTCGCGCCGCGCGAGGAACAAGTTCGCCGGCTTGAGATCGCGGTGGACGATGCCGACGCCGTGCGCTTCGGCGAGCGCGTTGCACGCTTCGATCACGTAGCCGGCGGCGGTCGCGGGATCGAGCGGGCCGTCGGCGCGCAGCGCGCGCAGCAGGTCGCGGCCCTCGAGCAGCTCCAGCACCAGGAACGGCGTGCCGTCGTCGAGCCGGGCGACATCGAACACCCGGCACACGTGCTCGCTGCGCAAGCGCGCACATGCACGCGCCTCGCGCAGGAACCGCTCGACGATGACCGGGTGCTTCGACCACTCCTGCGACAAGAACTTGAGCGCCACGCGCGTGCGCAAATCCACATGTTCGGCCGCGACGACGATCCCCATCCCGCCGCGCCCGAGCAGGTGCTCGACGCGATACTTCCCCGCGACCACGGAGCCGGGTTCGTACACTACGTCTTATCTTACTGATAAATTGGACGACGATGTGGCGAGTCGTTTTTGCCGGCGCGCTCGCGGGTTGCAACTCGCTCCTCGGCATTCACGATCTCCACGACGACGCGCCCACCGGCGACAGCATCGCGACCATCGACGGCATGGCGTGCTTCGGCAGCGGTGGATTCCTGATCTGCTTGTCCGCACTGCCGAGCCAGCCGCAGACACCGAGCGGCGCGATCGATACCGACACCTCGGGCGATTGCTTCGCGAGTTATTCGACGCCGCCGGGAAATCCCTGGTGCGTGATCGCCGGCACGTCGGTGACGGTCACCGACACCGTGACCGCGACCGGCCGGCGGCCGCTCGTCCTGCTCGCGACCGGCGACGTCGCGATCGCGGGTACGGTCGACGCGAGCAGCCACGGGGCGGCGATGCCGACGACCGGGCCCGCGGCGCAGACCACCTGCGCGGGCGGGATCGGCAGCTCGACCGCGACCGCCGACATGGGCGGTGGCGGAGGCGCGGGCGGCAGCTTCGCGACGAGCGGGGGCGCGGGTGGTGACGGCGACACCAGCACGCATGGCAATCCGATCATGACCATGGCGACGCCCGCGACGCTGCAAGGCGGTTGTGCGGGCGGCGCCGGCGCACAAGGCGGCCCGGAAATGTCAGGCGATCCGTGCGAGCCGACGCCGAGCGGCGCGGCCGGTCCAGGCGGCGGTGCGGTGATGCTCGTCGCGGGCGGCTCGCTGAAGATCGACGGCCACGTCGCCGCGAACGGCGCGGGCGGCGGTCCCGGCGTGACCTCGCGCGGCGGCGGCTCGGGCGGCGGCTCGGGCGGCTTGATCGTGCTGTGGGCCGGCACGAGCCTCGCCGGTGCGGGCACGCTCGTCGCGAGCGGCGGCGGTGGTGGCGGTGGCGGCAATCACTGCGCGAACGGCGCGCCCGGCGGCGATCCGGCGCTCGATGCGATCACGCCAGCGCCGGGCGGAGCCGGCGGTGCGGCGCCGAACAACGGCGGCGACGGCGCCGCGATCACCGATCCGGGCGGCACCGGCGTGACCGGCGGCAGCAAGGGCGGCGGCGGCGGCGGCGGGGGCGTCGGCTTCGTGCTCGTCCACGCGTCGACACCGTTCGACGGCAGCGTGTCGGGGCTGCAAGCGTCGTTCTGACGTCACGCAGGCGGAGCCGCAGTAGCGACCGCGAAGCCGACGCGCGCGCCGCCGCCGGGGCGGTCGGCGATCCAGGCGCCGCCGCCGTGCGCGACCGCGATTCGCGAGACCAGCGCGAGCCCGAGCCCGAGGCCGCCGCCCGACGACGGCACGAACGCGCGGAACGCGTCGGCGCGGCGATCGGCCGCGACGCCGGGGCCCGCGTCGTCGACCTCGATCGCGATCTGCGCGCCGCGCACGTAGGCGCGCACCGCGACGGCGCCGTTGCCGTGCACGCGCGCGTTGTCGACGAGGTTCGCGATCGCGCGCCGCACGAGCGTCGGATCGATCTTCGCGTGGAGGTCGCCCGTCGCCTCGATCGCGTCGGGCGCGATGCCGGCCGACGTCGCGATGTCGGTGACCAGCTCGCCGAGGTCGACGTCGCGCAGCTCGAGGTTGCCGAACTCGAGCCGCGACGACGCGAGCAGCTTGCCGACCAGATCGTCGAGCACCATCACCTCGCGATCGAGCTCGGCGAGCGCCTTCGGATCTTGATGGTCCCGTGCCGTCTCGATCAGCACGCGCATGTGGCCGAGCGGCGTGCGCAGCTCGTGCGACACCGCGGCGAGCAGCTGCTTCTGATCCTTCAGCTGCTGCTCGATGCGCGACGCCATGTCGTTGATCGCCGCCGACAGGATGCGCATCTCGCCGCCGCCGCGCCGCGGCAGCCGCGTGTCGAGCTTGCCGTCGCCGATCGCGCGCGCCGCACGCACGACGGCGAGCAGCGGATGCGTGAGCCGCCACGACACCATGCCCGACACCGCGGACAGCGCGAGCGCCGCCGGCACCGCGTACCACCAGCGCGCGTGGTCCCACGCGTACACGCCGGCCGCGATCCCGGCCGCGAACACGAGCACGAGCCAGATGAAGATGCGGCGCCGCATGCGCGCCTGCAGCCACCACGGCAGCCAGCGCGCGCGATGCTTGTCGCCGAGCCACATCTCGCGCTCGGCGTGCAGCTCGCGCCAGCGCTCGTGGCGGTGCCGGTGTGCTTCGAGGTGCCGGGCGTGCCGCGTGTTCGTCGCGCCGCGCGCGAGCGGGATGATCTCGCAGTTGCCGAGCTTGGCCCGGCCGATCACGCGCACGAGCTTGGGCTGCGGCTGTTCGCCGCGGCGATACACGCCGTCGCCGTGCTCGACGGGCTCGCGCGTCGCGAGGCCGCGCCCCGTCACGTTCGCCCCGACGGTGTCGACGTTGACCTCGACCGCGAGCTCGGGCGGCACGAGCAGCTCGAGGTTGCCGAACTTCACGTTGACGCGGATCGTCGTGACGTCGGCCTCGAGGATCGCTTCGCGCAGATCGAGCTGCGCGTTGCCGAACCGCACGTGGACATCGAGCTCGGCCGGCACGGTCCACGGCCCGTTGCGCTCGACGTTGCCGAAGCGGCACTCGATCGTCTCTCCGCGACGCCGCGCATCGCTGCGCGGCCCGGCCGAGCCGGGCGGTTCGGTCTTCTCAGTCATCGCCGTCCTCCACGGCGCGCGCCAGCACGTAGCCGACGCCGCGCACGGTGCGGATGCGCGCGGCCGCCGCATCGCCGAGCTTCTTGCGCAGCCGCGAGATGTGCACGTCGACGGCGCGCTCGCCGACGGTGACGTCGCCGCGGCCGGCGAGCTCCATCAACGAGGCGCGCGGCACGACGCGGCCGGCGCGCCGCACCAGCGCGGTCAGCAGATCGATCTCGAGCCCGGTCAGCTCGACCGGCTCGCCGTCGACCCACGCCTCGCGCGCGCCGGTGTCGACGGTGATGCCGGCCGCGGTCAGCTTCTCGGCGACTGCATCGGGTGCGGCGCGGCGCACGACCGCGCGCAGCCGCGCGAGCAATTCGCGCGGCGAGAACGGCTTGGCGACGTAATCGTCGGCGCCGAGCTCGAGCCCGACGACGCGATCGGCCTCGTCGCCGCGCGCGGTGAGCATGATGACCGGCACGCGATGACCCGCCTTGCGGACCTCGCGCAGCACGGCGAGCCCGTCGAGGCCCGGCATCATGACATCCAGCAGCACGGCGTCGAACCCGCCACTTTGAAGGTGCGCGAGCCCGGCCTGGCCGCCGCCCGCGTGTACGAGCATGATGCCCTGCGGCCCGAGATAGCCCACGAGCAGCTCCGCGAGCCGTGCATCGTCGTCGATGAGCAACACCCGCACGCGCGACTCATCTTATACGCGGTACGGGCCGCCGCCGCTGCGCCTCCACCAGCCCTGATCGAGAAAGCTGGCGAGCCGCTCGCGCTGGCCGTCGTCGAGCACGCCGTGGATGTTGCGCAGCGCATCGAGGATCGCGCCGCGCGCCTCGCCGGTCGCCGTATCGACGCGGCCGAGCACGGCGCCGAGCGCCGCGTCGTCGAGCGCCGAGCCGCGGATCGCCGCCGCGAGGTCGCCGCGGCCGTCGCGCAGGCCGGCCTTCGCGGCGTGCAGGCGCTCCTTCAGCTTGTCGACCTCGCCGATGATCGTACGCTCCTGCGCGGGCGACGCGTCGAGGTGCGAGAGCGCCATGAACAGGCCGCGCCGCCGCCAGCCGCCCTCGTGGCCGCCCCAATGCCCGTAGTGTCCGTACCCGTAGCCGCCGTGGCAGCCGCGATGGCAGCGACGCGCCCGGCGCAGCGCGAAGAATCCGAGGGCTCCAAGTCCCAGTGCGAGGCAGATCATGATGTTCGTCCTTTCACTGCCTCAGGATGCGGCGGCCATATTTCGCGACCGCCGGCCGCTACGTGAAGAAACCTTGCGACCTCGCGGTCCGGACGTCCGGGCGGACGCGGCGGACGGACCGGACCTCCATGATTTGGCAGCATTGCGCGGGGCACGACGATTGCTGACGTAGGGCGGCGTGATCCAGGAGCCGGCAGATCGACCGCTCTCGAAATCTGCGGTCAGCCGAACGTGGCGCCGGTGGATCTCCGCCGGCGTGATCGTGCTCGTGGCACTCGCCGGCGGTGGCTATCTCGTGCGCGGCTGGCTGCGCGCCGACCGCTCGATCGACAGCGATCGCATCCGGATCGCGAAGGTCGAGCGCGGCACGCTCGTGCGCGACGTCGTCGCCGACGGCCGCGTCGTCGCCGCGAACAATCCGACCTTGTACGCGATCGCCGCCGGCACGATCGACTTCCACGTCCGCGCCGGCGATCAGGTCACGAAGGGCCAGCTCGTCGCGACCGTCGCGAGCCCCGAGCTGCAGAGCAAGCTCGCGCAGGAACAGGCGACACTCGCCGGCCTCGAAGCCAGCGTCGGCCGCGCCGGCCTCGACGTCGAGCACGGCAAGGCGAACGCCGACAAGCTGATCGCGCAGGCCGAGGTCGACCGCCAGGGCGCGGCGCGCGAGGTCGAGATCAACCAGTCGATGTTCAAGAACGGCGTGATCCCGGAGCTCGAGCTGCGGCGGTCCGAGGACACGCTGAAGAAGGCCGAGATCGGCCTGCAGCACGCGCACATCGAGGCTGGGCTGCAGAGCAAGGAGCTCGTGTTCGATCTCGGCACCAAGAAGCAAGATCTCGATCGCCAGCGCGCGGTCGTCGCCGAGCTCGAGCGCCAGGTCACCGCGCTGCAGATCGCGTCGCCGGTCGACGGCCAGCTCGGCCAGTGGCTCGTCACGCAAGCCGCGACCGTCGCGGCCAACACGCCGGTCGTCACCGTCGTCGATCTCGGCGCGTTCGAGCTCGAGCTCAAGGTGCCGGACAGCTTCGCGCGCGACATCGGGCTTGGCATGGGCGCCGAGATCCGGGCCGGCAACGCGAAGTTCGCTGGCAAGGTGCGCTCGGTGTCGCCCGAGGTGATCGACGGCAACGTCGCCACGCGCCTCCAGTTCGTCGGCGACCGCCCGGCCGGGCTGCGCCAGAACCAGCGGCTGACCGCGCGCATCTTGATCGAGGAGCGGCCGGACGTGCTGAAGGTCGAGCGCGGCCCGTTCCTCGAGAGCGGCGGCGGCAACGTCGCGTACTTCGTCGAGGACGGTGTCGCCGAGCGGCGGCCGATCCGCACCGGCGCGGTGAGCCTCGACGCGGTCGAGTTGCTCGAAGGAGCAAAGGTCGGGGATCAGATCGTGATCAGCGGGACGGATGCATTCGGCGATTCCGAACGCGTTCGAATCGCGAACTAGGCCGATCAGGAGAGCCCATGTTGCACATGAAGAACGTTTCCAAGGTGTACCGGACCGAGATGGTGGAGACGCGCGCGCTACACGGGATGGATCTCGACGTCGACGCCGGCGAGTTCGTCGCGGTGACCGGGCCGTCCGGTTCGGGCAAGACGACGTTCCTGAACATCGCGGGTCTGCTCGAGGAGCTGAGCGGCGGCACGTATCAGCTCGACGGCGTCGACGTACAGAGGCTCGACGACCGCGCGCGCAGCAAGCTCCGCAACGAGAAGATCGGGTTCGTGTTCCAGAGCTTCAATCTGATCCCGGATCTGAACCTGTTCGATAACGTCGATGTGCCGCTGCGCTACCGCGGCCTGCCGCGCAGCGACCGCAAGCGGCGCATCGAGAGCGCGCTCGAGCGCGTCGGCCTGGCCTCGCGGCTGCGGCACTTCCCGGCCGAGCTCTCCGGCGGCCAGCAGCAGCGCGTCGCGATCGCGCGCGCGATCGCCGGCGACCCCAAGCTGCTGCTCGCCGACGAGCCGACCGGCAACCTCGACTCGCAGATGGCGCGCGAGGTCATGCAGCTGCTCGAGGAGCTCAACTCGCAGGGCACGGTCGTCGTGATCGTCACGCACGATCCCGAGATCGCGGCCCGCGCGCAGCGCAACGTCCACATCGTCGATGGCACCGCGACCGACGTCGAGCGCGGGCCCACGCTCGTGCGGAGCGCCTGATGCTCGGCTACTACCTGTCGCTCGCCCGCCGGAGCCTCAAGCGCAACAAGGGGCTGACCGTCCTCATGATCGTCGCGATCGCGTTCGGCGTCGGCGCGAGCATGACGACGCTGACCGTCTTGCACGTGCTCGCCGCGGACCCGATTCCGGCCAAGAGCCACCAGCTGTACTACGTGCAGCTCGATCCGCAGCCGCTGAACGGCTACCGCGTCGGCGACGAGCCGCCGTATCAGGTGTCGCGCTACGACGCCGAAGCGCTCGTGCGCGCCCAGCGGGCCGATCGCCAGGCGCTGATGACCGGTGGCAACGCGGCGATCGAGCCCGACCGCACCGACATCAAGCCGTTCTTCGCGGAGGGGCGCTGGACCTCGAGCGAGATGTTCGCGATGTTCGACATTCCATTCCTCGCCGGTACGAGCTGGACGGCCGACGACGATCTGCACGCGGCGCGCGTTGCCGTGATCTCGCGGGCGCTCGCCGAGAAGCTGTTCGGCTCGACGGCAGCGGTCGGCCGCACGCTCCATGTCGAAGGCCAGCAGCTGCGCGTGATCGGCGTGATCGCCGACTGGGTCCCGCACCCCCACTTCTACGATCTCAACACCTCGCGCTACGGCAAGGGCGAGCAGCTGTTCGTGCCGTTCTCGACGTCACGCGAGCTCAAGCTGTCTCGCAGCGGGAGCATGGATTGCTGGAAGGAGTCGGGCGCCGACAGCACCGCGCTCGATTCACCCTGCGTGTGGCTACAGCTCTGGGTCGAGCTCGACAGTCCGGACAAGGCCAGCGCCTATCGCGACTTCCTCGTCAGCTACTCCGAGGATCAGCTGCGCTCCGGCCGCTACCAGCGCCCGCCGAACGTGCGGTTGCGCGATGTGATCGGTTGGCTCGAGCTCAACAAGGTGGTCCCGCCCGACGCGCGCCTTCAGACGTGGATCGCGCTCGGCTTTCTGCTCGTCTGCCTGGTCAACACCGTTGGCTTGCTGCTCACGAAGTTCGTGCGGCGGTCGTCCGAGATCGGCGTGCGTCGCGCGCTCGGTGCATCGAAGCGGACGATCTTCATCCAGCTGCTCGTCGAGGCGGGCATGATCGGGCTCGCCGGAGCGCTGCTCGGTCTGGGACTCGCGTGGCTCGGCCTGTGGGGGGTCCGCCATCAGCCTGCCGAGTACGCACCGCTCGCGCACCTCGACCTGCCGATGCTCGCGGCGACGTTCGGCCTCGCGATCACGTCGAGCGTGCTCGCCGGACTACTTCCGGCCTGGCGCGGCTGCCAGGCCTCGCCCGCGATCCAGCTCAAGTCCCACTAGGAGCCCACATGCAAGTACGACCGATCATCTCCACGCTGCGCCGGCACAAGACGGCTGCGACCTTGATCGTGCTCGAGATCGCGCTCACCTGCGCGATCGTGTGCAACGCCGTGTTCTTGATCGGCGACCGCGCCGCGCGCATCGCTCGCCCGAGCGGTACCGCCGAAGACGAGCTCGGCTACATCACGCTGACCGGCATCGGCACCAAGGCGGACGCGACCGCGCTGACCGCGCAGGATCTGGCCGCGCTGCGGGCGATTCCGGGCGTCAGACAGGTGTCGTCGGTGAACATGGTGCCGTTCGGCAACTCGTCGTGGAACTCGGGCATCTCGCTGGTCAAGGACGATCCCAACGGGGTCAACGTCGCACAGTACATGGGGCGAGACCTGCTCGAGACGTTCGGCACGCGCATCCTCGCGGGGCGAGGATTTCAGCCGAACGAGTACCTCGACTTCGAAGCCGCCCAGCAGGGCAAGTTCGACCACCCGAGCGTGATCGTCTCGCATGCACTCGCCGAGCGCCTGTTTCAGGGTGACGAGGCGGTCGGCAAGCAGATCTACTTTGGCGACAAGCCGGCGATCGTCGTGGGCGTGATGGCCAATCTGATGCGGCCGAACGAGTTCGGCGAGCCCGAGCACGCGTTCTACTCCGTGCTGTTGCCGGTGGAGATCCCGTACACCGAGGGCGGTGGCTACCTCGTGCGCGCCGACCCGGCGCAGCTCGACACGATCCTCGCCGATGCGGAATCGACGCTGAACCGCATCGATCCAGCGCGCATCATCCTGCACCGCAGGACCCTTCACGACATCCGCCGCGAGTACTACGCGAAGGATCGCGCGATGGCGTATCTGCTCGTCGGCGTGACGCTCGCGCTGCTCCTCATCACCGCGCTCGGCATCGTCGGGCTCGCGAGCTTCTGGGTGCAGCAGCGTACGCGCCAGATCGGGATCCGGCGTGCACTTGGCGCCACGCGCGGCCACATCCTGCGCTACTTCCAGCTCGAGAACTTCATCCTCGCCACGGCGGGCATCGCGCTCGGCATGGCACTCGCGTATGGCCTGAATCTGTTGCTGATGGCCAAATACGCCGTGCCGCGCCTGCCCGGCGAGTTCCTTCCGATCGGCGCGCTGCTGCTGTGGATCCTCGGCCAGATCGCGGTGCTCGGCCCGGCCATCCGTGCCTCGACCATCGCGCCTGCGATCGCGACCCGGACCGTGTAGTAGCCTGCGCAGGTGCCGACGCTGCTGGTCATCGACGACAACCCCGCCGTGGCCACGGCGCTCGAGGTGTTGTTCTCGCTGCGCGAGGTCCGCACGCTGCGCGCCGAGTCGCCGAGCGCCGGCCTCGCGGTGCTCGCGCGCGAGCCGGTCGACGTCGTGATCCAGGACATGAACTTTCGCGGCGACACCACGTCGGGCGAAGAAGGCGCGGCGCTGTTTCGCGCGATCCGCGCGCGCGTCCCCGACATGCCGGTGATTCTGTTGACCGCGTGGACGCAGCTCGAGAGCGCGGTCGAGCTCGTCAAGGCGGGCGCCGCCGACTACCTCGCAAAGCCGTGGGACGACAACAAGCTGGTCGCGACCGTGCAGAACCTGATCGAGCTGTCGGAGACCCGCCGCGAGCTGGCGCGCCGCCGCGCCGACGAGCAGCGCCGGCGCGCCGAGCTGGCGAGTCACTACGACCTGCGCGACATCGTGTTCGCCGATCCGATCATGGAGCGTGCGGTCGCGCTCGCGTGTCAGGTCGCGCGCGCGTCGGTGCCGGTCTTGATCACCGGGCCCAACGGCGCGGGCAAGGAGAAGATCGCCGAGATCGTGCAGGCGAACTCGGCGGTGCGCGAAGGCCCGTTCGTGACGCTGAAC
>DASXCY010000121.1:0-14509 GCA_036490935.1 Kofleriaceae bacterium
CAGGCGACCGACGATCAAGGCGATGGCCTGTTCATCGCGAACAACATTCCGTCGACGCTCGGCGCGACGGTCGCGAGCAATAGCTGGGGCGGCCCCGAGCAACCCGGCGGTGGCCTCGGCCAGTACGAGACCTACTTCAACCACGCGGGCGTCGCGGTGTTCGTCTCGGCCGGCGACGACGGCTACGATGACGGCGGCCAGGGCCCGGATTATCCGGCGACCTCGCAATACGCGATCGCGGTCGGCGGCACGAACCTGGCGCGCGACGCCAGCACGCGCGGCTGGGCCGAGACCGCGTGGACGAGCGGCGGCAGCGCGTGCAGCCTGAGCATCGCGAAGCCGGGCTACCAGAACGGCACGATGTGCCAGTACAAGGCGACGACCGACGTCGCCGCGGTCGCGGATCCGCAGACCGGCGTCGCCGTCTATAACAACGGCGGGTGGACCGTCGTCGGCGGCACGAGCGCGGCGAGCCCGCTGGTCGCGGCGGTATGGGCGGCGACGGGCAACGGCGCGCAGACGTCGGGTCAGTACGTGATGCAACACGCGTCGATCTTCAACGACGTGACGACCGGCTCGAACGGTAGCTGCGGCAATATCCTGTGCAACGCGGGCACCGGCTGGGACGGCCCTACCGGTTACGGCACGCCGAACGCGGGCATGCTCGCGGCGCTGAACGAGACCACCGGAACGGGATCGGGGAGCGGATCGGGGACGGGATCGGGCTCGGGCACGGGATCGGGCACGGGCACGGGCACGGGATCGGGCGTCGATACCAACGCCGATGTGGTCGGCGGCTGCTCGGCGGGCGGCAGCGGCGCGGGCTTCGGCCTGGTGCTCGCGCTCGGCCTCGTCGGGCTGCGGCGCCGGCGCCAGACCGCGTAGATCGAAGCGGCAGGTCGCGCGTTCGAACGGGAATGCGGAAACTGCTGCCGATCGTGGAGCAACTTCGCGTCGCCAGTCCGTGTGCTGCGGAGTGGGATGCGATGACCGGCAACACCGAAACCCGGCACTGCAGCCACTGCAACCAGAACGTCTACAACCTGTCCGCGTTGACCCGCGCGCAGGCCGAGGAGCTTATCCGATCGCGAGGTGCGCGGTTGTGCACGCGCTACCTGCATCGCGCCGACGGCACGATGCTGCTGCGCGACGGCGCGGTCGCATATCGGCCAACCAAGCTGATCGCGGCAGGCGTCGCGGCGCTCGCGCTCGCCGGTGCGGGGCTCGCGGTCACCCGGCCGCAGCAAACCGCGCGGCTCGTGCGCGAGCAGGTCGCGCTGCCGAGGCTGCAGGTGATGGCGCCGCCGTTCGTCGCGCCGCCGCCGCCGCCCGCCCGGATCGATCGCGAGATCTACGTGACCGCCGGCGGCGCGATGATGCCGGAACCGGAGCCGCCTCCGCCGCCTCCGCCGCATCGCGCGGCTCGCGCGCGCTAGCTCAGTCGCGCGCGTTCTCGCGCACGTACGCGCGGAGAAACTGCGCGGCGCCGCGCACCAGGTCGAGCTTGGACACCCGCTTGCCGGCGAAGTCCTGCACGCCGACGCGCAGCAGCGCCGACATCGCCGGCAGCATCCGCTCGACGGTCGGGCGCCGGCGGCTGAAGAACACGCGATAGCAGGCGTGGCGGATGCGCAGCTGCCAGCCGACGTGGTGCAGGTCGACGTGGCGGCGCCAGCTCGCGAAGCCGAGGTCGTCGCGGGCGAGCGCGCGCGCGAGGTACGGCCCGGCGAGCGCGCCGTACTCGATCGCCTGCGCGATGCCTTCGCCGGTCGCGATGTCGATGCCGGCGGCCTCGCCGACGAGCAGCACGCGGGGGCGGCTGATCGCGGCGCCGGGCTCGAACCCACGCTCGGCGAACTGCTTGTAGCGCGAGCGCACGCGGGGCGCGCCGCAGGCCGCGAGGTAGCGCTCGACGCGCGCGCGGGGCGAATCGGGGCCTCGATGGTGCAGCACGTACGCGCCGCGGCACACGAGCGGCTCGCCGGCGACGAGCGTCGGGAAGTCCCACGCGTAGCCGCTGAGGTCCGCCGCGGTGAAGTCGAACACGATCGTGTCGCGCGGCAGATCGCGCGGCGCGGCTTCGGTGTCGAGCTCGACGACCTGCGCGCGCAGCTCGCCGCGCGGAAAGCCCGCCGCCCGCCGCACGATGCCGGCAACACCGTCCGCGCCGACGATCGCGCGCGCGTGCAGCGTCTCGCCGGTCGCGACCTCGACCTCGACGCCGGAGTCGGTGACGCGCAGCGCGCGGACCGCGCAGCCGTCGCGCACCTCGATGCCGCGTGCCATCACCTGGTTCGCGAGCGCGTGATCGAAGTCGATGCGGCGCACCACGACGCCGAGCTCGGGATCGCGGGCGAGCATCGTCTCGCCGCCGACGCGCAGCGCGACCGCGTCGAGTCGCACCATCGGCACGTCGAGCGAGATACCGAGCTGCTCGAGCACGCGCAGCCCGCGCGCGCCGATCCCGCCCGCACAGATCTTCTCGCGCGGATAGCGTTCGGCCTCGAGCACGAGCAGCCGCGCGGCGGGTGCGGCGGCCCGTACATGCAGCGCGGTGGCGAGCCCTGCCGGGCCGCCACCGACGACGATCACGTCGCGCGCTTGCACGCGCGAAGTGTACGCCTACGCCAGCCGGCGCACGAAGCGCGCGGTCAGCGAGCTGCCCGCGAGCAACAGCGCACCGCCGATGCACAGCACCGCGACCAACGTCATCGTCAGGAACGGCGCGACGTGGATCAGGCCGAGGATACCGAGCACCGCCGAGGCGATGCCGACCAGCACCATGACGCCGGTCGACGCCTGCACCGCTTGATGCGCGACGCGCGAGAACCGCGCATCGGTGACCGGTGCCAGCTTCTCGAGCTCGGGCTGCGCGGAGCCGCCGAGCAGCAGCGCGCCGCCGAACACGATCGCCGCGACGGGCAGCAGCACGTACGGCATGACGTTCGCGAGCGCGAGGATGCCGAGCACGATGCCGGCCGCACCCGCGAACACCTCGGTGCCGACGCCGCTGGCGAGCTCGGTGCGCTCGCCGCGTTCGTCCTCGATCCGCATCAGCGCGTCCTTCCACCGCGCCGCGATCGCGCCGCCGTGGACGAGCAACGCGCAGCCGATCGCGATCACGCCGATCGCGCACATGTCGAACGCCCTGTACGCGGTCAGCCCGATGATCGCGAGTACCGCGGCGGCGGTGCCGCCGAGCACCTCGAGCGAGGTGCCGCCCGCGACCACACGCTGCGTGGTCTTCGCTTCCATCGGATCGCGCGCGAGCGGGCGATTTTCGCGCATTACCTCGTCGGGCGCGCGATACAGGGTTTCTTGTCCTTCCGTGTCTTCTGGTGTCGTATTTCCGGTCCGCACGTAGCCCATGGGACCCTCCTTTTTGGCCGCCGGCTACGATGCCGGCCAATCCGGGAGGGTGCGAAGCACGTGCCGTGCGATCGCTGCGTCGCCTGCGAGAAAGCACGTCAGCTCGTCGAGCTGACGACCATCGACGAGCCCCGCGGCGAGCGCGGGCAGGCCGCGTGGCTCGTCCACGATGGTCGCGAGCGCGCGCAGATCGTCGTCGAGCTCGACCTGCGCGAGCGCGTTGAGATGCGTGCCTCGGCGGAGCTCCGATGCCGCGATTCGCAGCGGCATGCAGACACAGACGATATCGGCTGCGAGCGCTTCGCCGAGCGAAACCGCGCGTGTTCCCTGCACACCATGTGTTGCCCGCACGTCGCGTGGGGCAAACCAGGCGCGATGCGCGGCGAGCACCTCGTGCGCACCCGGCCCGTCGCCGACGATCGCGAAGCTACGCGGGGTCCCGACGGCGAGGTACCGCGACGCGACGGCCGCCGCGCACGCCAGCGCCGGGCCGATCGGGCCTCGGGCCTCGAGCCTCGGGCCTCGGCCGGACCCCACAGCCGCATACGCGACTTCGACCGCGAGCACCGTCGCGCGCTCGATCAGAAATCTGCCTGACGCGGAGCGCGCGGGAACGGGATCACGTCGCGGATGTTTTCCATCCCCGTCGCGTACAGGATCGCGCGCTCGAAGCCGAGGCCGAATCCGGCATGCGGCACGGTGCCGTAGCGGCGCAGGTCGCGATACCAGCCGTAGTCCCCGGCGTGCAGGCCCATCGCGGCGATGCGCGCGTCGAGCATGTCGAGGCGTTCCTCGCGCTGGCTGCCGCCGATGATCTCGCCGATGCCGGGCGCGAGCACGTCCATCGCGGCGACCGTCTTCTCGTCGGGATTCATGCGCATGTAAAACGCCTTGATGTCCTTCGGATAGTTCACGACCGCGACCGGGCCCTTCACGACCTGCTCGGTCAAGAACTTCTCGTGCTCGCTCTGCAGATCGATGCCCCACTTCACCGGGAACTCGAACTTGTGGCCGGACTTCTCGAGCGTCGCGATCGCGTCGCCGTAGTCCATGCGCGCGAACTTGGATTCGATCATCGCGTGAAGCCGCGTCACGCAGTCCTTGTCGATGAACTTCTCGAAGAACGCCATGTCGTCGGCGCGCTCCGCGAGCAGCGTGCGGAAGATCGACTTCAAGAAGTCCTCGGCGAGCTGGGCGTCGTCCGCGAGGTCTGCGAACGCGATCTCCGGCTCGATCATCCAGAACTCGGCGAGGTGACGGCGCGTGTTCGAGTTCTCGGCGCGAAACGTCGGGCCGAACGTGTACACGCGGCTCATCGCCATGCAGTACGTCTCGACGTTGAGCTGGCCCGACACGGTGAGGTGCGCTTCGCGGCCGAAGAAGTCCTTGTCGAAGTCGACCTTGCCGTCGGGAGTCCGCGGCAGGTTCGCGAGATCGAGCGTCGACACGCGAAACATCTGGCCGGCGCCCTCGGCATCCGACGCGGTGATGATCGGCGTGTGGATCCAGAAGAATCCGCGCTCGTGGAAGAACCGGTGCACCGCCTGCGCGAGCGTGTGGCGCACGCGCGTGACCGCGCCGATCACGTTGGTGCGCGGCCGCAGGTGCGCGATCTCGCGCAGGTACTCCATCGTGTGCCGCTTGGGCTGCATCGGGTACGTATCGGGATCGTCGACCCAGCCGACGACCTCGACGCGATCGGCGCGCAGCTCGACGGTCTGGCCCTTGCCCTGCGACGCGACGAGCTCGCCCTCGGCGCGCACCGCGCAGCCGGTCGTGATGCGCAGCACGTCGCTCTGGTAGTTCGCGAGCTCCGCCGGCGCGACGACCTGCAGCGGATCGAAGCAGCTGCCATCGGAGATCGCGAGGAACGACAGCCCCGCCTTCGAATCGCGGCGCGTGCGGATCCAGCCCTCGACGATGACCTTCGTGCCGACTGCCACGCGGCCCGCGAGCAGCTCGGCGATCCGCGTGCCGATCAACGCGCGGCTTCCTTGCTACCGACGACCGTCAGGTTCATGCCGATCTGCACCGACACCGCCTTGCCGTCGATCGACACGACGGTCTTGCCGTTCATGTACCAGCCGAAGCTTCCGGTCGAGAACTGCTTCACCTCGGCGAGCATCTCCTGGCCGTTGATCACGACCTTGAGCGGCTCGGCCTTCTCGAGGAACTGCGTCAGCGAGACGGGGCACGAAGTCTTGGCGGGCATAGGCGCGGAGCATGCCACAGGCGCGCGTGATTCACCGCATGCCACCGCGAAACGCGAGGTGCCCGAACGCGGCGACCACGAGCGCGTGATCGATCGTGCCGGCGAGCAGCTTGCCGCGGATCTCGTCGAGCGTCGCGGTCTCGACGTCGATCACCTCGCTGCCGTCGAGCTCGCGCTCGCCGGTCGCCACGACGTCCTCGGCGAGCGCGGTGTGGAGCGTGTTGCTCTGGATCGCCGGGTTCGGCCGCACGCGGCCGAGCAACTGCCATCTCCCGCCCTCGTAGCCGGTCTCTTCGCGCAGCTCGCGGCGTGCGGCGGCGAGCGCGTCCTCGCCCGGATCGACCATGCCGCCGGGAATCTCGAGGCACACCTCGGCCGTGCCGACGCGAAACTGCCGCACCAGCACGACGCGGCGCTCGGCGGTCAACGCGATCACGTTCACCCAGTCGACGCAGTCGATCACGCTGAACCGCTTGTCGCCGGCGCGCGGGTGCGTGCCATCGACGAAGGCGGTGCGGAAGATGCCGTAGTCGTGCGCCGGCAGCCGCGCGCCGAGCGTCCAGACGAGGTCGCGATCAGCCACGGCTCACTCTAGCCCGAGCTGCGCGTGCCAGCGCCCGCACCGCACGCGGCCGTCCTTCGGCGTGTCGCAGCGTTCGGCGGCCAGCGCCAGCGGCGGCGCCGGCAGGCTCGCGAGCGGCACCGCGAGCTCGATCACCCATTCCTCGTCGTAGTCGTGCGGATCGTCGAGCGTGCCGTCGCGATCGACGCCCGCACGGACGTCGGGCGCGTCGGCGTGGCCGGCCGCATCGACATGCACGACGCGCGGGCCGACCGTCACGGTCCAGCGATCGCTGGTCTTGATGTCCTCGTCGGCCGCATACAGCCCGACGTATAACGACGCGCCGTCGTGCAGCAGGCGCAGCTCGGAGTACGGGCGCGCCTGCTTGCCGTCGTCGCCGGCGAGCACCGCGCGATACGAGCGCTGGTTCCACGGCGGCTCGTTCAGCTCGCCGTCGATCGCGATCGGCATCGAAATTCGCGGGATGACGTCGGCGGCGGGCGGCTCGGGCGGAGCCTCGTGGTGCCCGCACGCCGCCGCCGCGACGACCAGCGCGCTAATTCGCAACGACCGGGCTGCCATCGGGGTTGATCGCGAACTGGTCGACGATCGCGTGCGACGCGTAGTCGTACGACGTGACCTGCAGCGTGCCGTCGGGTTGCCGCGCGACGATCACGTAGCCGTAGTTCGTGCCGGTGTTGGGCGGCGCGCCGCCGTTGCCGACGATGATCTCCTTGTACGCGGCCACGTGCGCGTACGAGTGCGTGTGACCGGTCAGGAGCAGCGTGAACGGATGCTTCGCGAGCAGCTCCGTGCTCGGATTCACGCCCGGCGCCGTGGTCGAGTAGTGCGGCTCGTGGCGCACCGCGAACGTGTACGTCGACGGCTCGGCGAGCGCGAGGTCGAGCCACGCCGCCTCGGTCTGGTTCCACGCGTTGCCCGCGATGAACACGAGCTTCGCGCTCCAGCTGCCGTCGGTCGCCGCGACATGCTCGATGAACCACGGCCGCGTCTCGCCGATCGGCGCGACCAGCTTGGCCATGTACTGCTGATAATTCTCGGTGTCGCCGTCGCTGCCGCCCGGCCCGCAGTTCGAGTCGGTGTAGCCGGTGCACTCGTGGTTGCCCATCGTCGGATAGACCTCGCCCGAGTAGGCCGCGCGCGCGCCGAGATAGACACCGAGCTGCGGCGCCGCCTGCAGGCCGCCGGTCGACGCGAACATGTAGTCGCCGGTCGTGACCGCGAACGCGGGATGCGGGACCTCGGCCTCGACGTCGCTGAAGATCTGCTGCACGACCGCGCCAGGATAGTTCGCGGTGTCGTCGATGTTCGCCGGCCGGCTGTCGCCGACGACCGCGAAGTCGAGCGTGTCGAGCAGGCCGCCGCCCGGTCCGGCGCCCGGATGAGCCGGCGCATCGAGATCGATGTACGCGTCCACCGGCTGCGTGGTCGCCGACGACGATCCGCAGCCCGCGAGCGCCAGCACGACGGCTGCTCTCATCGGCGTCCATGCTATAGCACGGCGGCCATGGACGCCCGGCTCGAGTCCAAGCTGTACCGGCAGGTCAAGCAAACCTGCGAGCGCTACGAGCTGCTCGCGCCCGGCGACCGCATCCTCGTCGCGATGTCGGGCGGGAAAGACAGTTACTCGCTGTTTCACCTGCTGACGAAGCTCGTGCCGCGCCTGCCGTTCGCGGTCGAGCTCGTGGCGGTTCACCTCGATCAGGTGCAGCCCGACTACGACGGCTCCGGCCTGCGCGCGTACCTCGAGGGCTCGGGCCAGCGCTTCGAGATCGTGCGCGAGGACACCTACTCGGTCGTCACGTCGCACCTGCCGGAGAGCGCGACGTATTGCTCGCTGTGCTCGCGGCTGCGGCGCGGCATCCTTTATACGGCCGCCGAGCGGCTCGGCTGCACCAAGCTCGCGCTCGGCCACCACCGCGACGACTCGCTCGAGACGTTCCTCATGAACCTGGTGTTCGGCGGCAAGCTGCAGGCGATGCCGGCGAGCTATCGCACCGACGACGGCCGGTTCGACGTCGTGCGGCCGCTGATCGAGTGTGCCGAGCGTGACATCGCCGCGTTCGCCGCGACGTGCGAGTTTCCGATCATCCCGTGCAACCTGTGCGGCTCGCAGCAAGGTCTGCAGCGCGACGCGATGACCGCGCTGCTCGACCAGCTCGAGCGAACCAACCCGCACGTGCGCGCGGTGATGGCGAACGCGCTCGCGAACGTGCGGCCGACACACCTGCTCGATCGCGACGTCGCGCGCGCGTGGTCCGAGCGCGCCGCGGAGATCCGCCCGGTCGCCGCGCCGGTCGCGCGCCCGCAGCACTTCAAGCTGCGCGTGCTCGACTAGAGCCGGCCGACAGCGGCGAGCGCGGGGACGAACGCGAGCTCGCGGATATCGTCGGGCGGGTTGAGATTTTCTTCGAGCCCGAGCTCGACGGTGATCGACAGGTGGCGGTTCGCGACGTACTCGATCCCGCCCGCCGCGCGCACGCTGAACCGCGCGCCGTCCGACGCGAAGATCGGCATGCCCGCCGACACGCGCGGGCGCAGCTGCCCCGCCAGGAACGTGAAGCTCGCGCCGGCATAGCCGCCGAGTTTCGGCGGTGGCGAGGGATAGTCCATGTCGCCCGAGCTGACGAGCCCCGGCCCGAGCAGCAGCGCGGCGTCGATCGCGAGCTGCTCGGTCGCGTCGAACGTGCCGCCGACGAGCCACGCACTGCCGACGCGCGGCGTGACGCTGACGTGCGCCATCACGAACGCGCCGAGCCGCGCCCGGGGCTCGTTGGCCTGCTCGAGTGCCGGCACGTCGTCGTGCACGGTGACGATCAGCGGCTTCACGACGGGCTTCGGGATCGCGACGAGGTCGAGCGCGACCGAGGCCTGGCCGCCGGCGGCGACCGCGATCGGCTTCTCGGCCGGCTGAAACCCGTCGCGACGGGCGCGCACCGTCGCCGTGCCCGGCGCCACGAACAGCACGTGCACGCGATCGGCGGGGAGCCATTCGTCGCCGACCTCGAGCTGCGCGCCGACCGGCGTGACCGTGACCGCGATCCGGCCGACGTCCTTGCCGAGCTCGGCGATCGCGGCTTCGACCTGCATGCGCGTCGCCGGATCGGTGTCGGGCGAGGCGAGGTAGCGCTCGTAGGTGTTCGCGGCGTCGGCCTTGCGATCGAGCTGCTTCAGCGTGGTGCCGATGTTGATCAGGATCTTCGCGCTCGGGAACCGCTGGTACGCGTCCTTGAAGATCGCGAGCGCGCCGAGGTAGTCGTGCGCGTCGAACAGCTTCACGCCGGATTGCATGAGCGCTTTCGCATCGACGCGATCGCCCTGCGGCTGCGGCTGCGGCGGCGCGGGCTGCGCGGCCGCGATGCGCGCGACGGCGAGCGAGACGAGCAGCGTGCGCATCATCATCAGATGTCGGTCTCGATCAGGATGTGATTCGAGCCGGAGCCTGCGTTGGGCGCGGTCGTCGGCTTCTTGACCGCGGGCTGCTCCGGCTTCGGCGACGGCTTCGGCTTCGCGACGGTCTTCAGGACCACGGGCTTCGGCTGCGGCTTCGGCCGCGGTTGCGGCTGCGGCTGCAGGTGCGGCGTCGGCGTCGGCTGCGGCGTCGGCGTCGGCTGCAGCTGCGGCGTCGGCGTCGGCGTCGGCGTCGGCTGCGGCGTCGGCGTCGGCGTCGACGTCGGCTGCGGCGTCGGGGCCAGCGCCGGGTGCGCCGCCTCGTGTCGTCCGCCTGCATTCATCGCGAAGAATCCGATCCCGAGCCCGACGAACAGCACGCCCGCCGCACCGGCCGCGTAGATCGGCCCGCGCCGGCGCCGGCTCGCGAGGTCCGGCACCGACTGGCTCGCCGCACCGCTCAGGGTCGTCGGCTGGCCGGCGACCACGTCGACGAGCGCCGAATCCGACGGCAGCGTCGGCGACACCTCGGCGAGGCTCGACACGCGCGGCGTCTCGCGCATCGCGGCCGACCTGCCCGCCGGGTTCGTGTTGGTGACGTAGCCCTTCTTCTGCGCGATCACCGCGAGCCGCTGCGCCAGCTCGCGCGCCGTCTGCACGCGCGCCTCCGGCTTCTTCTCGAGTAGCTGCAGGATCAGCTTCTCGCTGTCGCCCGAGATGCCGGCCAGGTACTTCGACGGCGGCTCGGGCGGGAAGAACAGGTGCGCGCCGATCAGCTCGCCGGCCGCCATGTCGGTGAACGGCGGCCGCCCGCACATCATCTCGTAGAAGATGCAGCCGAGGGCGTAGAGATCGGCGCGTGCGTCGACTTCGCCGGTGCCCTTGCACTGCTCGGGCGACATGTACGTCGGCGTTCCCATCACCGAGCCGGTCTTCGTCACCGACGTCGAGCCCGATAGCGAGGCGTCCGACAGCTTCGCGATGCCGAAGTCGAGCAGCTTCGGCCGCTCGCCGGTCGCCGCGTCGGGATCCGGGCACAAGAAGATGTTGTCGGGCTTGAGATCGCGGTGGACGATCTTCTTGTCGTGCGCCGCGGCGAGCGCGCTGCACACCGCGCGCAGCAGCATCGCGGCCTCGCCTTCGGCGAGCGCGGGCTCCATCGTGAGCCGGCGCGCGAGCGACACGCCTTCGAGGAACTCCATGACGATGAAGCCGTCGCCGCTCGGCAGATAACCGAAGTCGAAGATCTCGACGATGCCCGGGTGCTTGATCTGCGTCGTCGCCTTCGCTTCGTTGAAGAACCGGTTCACGACGTCGTGGTTGTTGCGCAGCTCGGGATGGAGCACCTTGACCGCGGCGAGCTTGCCGATGAGCGTGTGCTCGGCCTTGTAGACCGTGCCCATCCCGCCCACGCTGATCTTTTGCGTGACGAGATAGTTACCGACGGTCGTCCCGATCATCTCGGTCGATCATCCCGGGCCGCGGCCCGCGAGTCAAATGAGCGGGTCGAGCGGTCAGACTGCGACGATCACGTTCGGCCTACATGCGCCGACAGCGGCTCACTGGCAGAACGCCTGATCGAACGCCTGGAGCTCGTCCTGCTGCGGCGTCGCTCCCGCGCACGTCGCCGACGGCGCGAGGCTGTCGGTCGTGTCGATCGGACCGTGCAGCGAGCACGGCGTAGTGTTTTGCTGGCACTGGTTCGCCCACTGGCACATGCAGTCGTCCGGATCGTTCGTGCCCTGCAGCCCGAGCGCCCAGCCGATCGCGCCGACCGCGGTGTCGCCGGCCTTGCTCGTCGGCGCGACGTCGGAGATCCAGCCGACGTCGCTCGGCTCGAGATCGCCGCAGTCGTGATCGGACTGCGAGTTGCGATACGGGCTGCCGAGCGTCTGGTTCGTGCCGCCGAACACGATCATCACGTACGGTCCGGTCGCCGGACGAGTCGTGACGACCGTGATCGGAAAGCTCGCCAGGATCGACTGCACGTCGCTCGTGATCTGCATGATCTGGGTCGCACGGTCCGAGTTGCCCTCGTGATACGGCGGCACGGCCGCGCTCGACACGCCGATCCAGCTCGCCTGATTCAGCGTCGCGTCGTCGGTCGCGCCTCGCGTGAGCGTGACGCCGTCGAAGTTCAGGAACACGACGCGGCCGTTCGAGCACGCCGGCGCATCGGGCCCGGTCACGCCCGCGTCGGGCGACCCGCCGCCGCCACCGCCGCCGCCTCCGCCACCGCCGCCACCGCCGCCGCCGATTTGTTCGGGCGATGCGAGCCGCGCGTTGCACGCCGCGGCGAGAGCCACGAGCGCGAGCGCGAGCGAGAGCTTTCCCACGACGCTCAATCTAGCGCTTCCAAATGCGTGTGACGACTGGGGATGTCCGCTCCAGCTGGATGGGAGTCGCCCACTCAGCCGAGGCGCACGCGGATCGCTTCGTGGACGGCCGACGGGTCCGCGCTCGGGCTCGCTTTCATCACCTGGCCGACGAAGAATCCGAGCAAGCCGGTCCGCCCGGCCTTGTATTGCGCGGCCTTGTCGGGGTTCGCGGCGATCACCGCGTCGATCGCCGCGCCGAGGTCGATCGCCGGCGCGGCGCGGTCGGCGGCCAGCTCGCGCGGGTGCTTGCCGGTCGCGATCAGGTCGGCGAGGACGCCCTTGGCCACCGCCGGGGGGAGCTCGCGGTCGCGCAGCATGATGACGAGCTCCGCGAACCGCACGACGTCGAGGCCGGTCGCGGCGAGCTCTTTACCGGCGAGCGCGCGGGGCAGCTCGTTGATGATCCACTTCGCGGCGAGCTCGGCGGCGCCGGTCACGCGCGCGGTCTCGACGAACAGCACGGCGGTCGCGCTGTCGCCGGTCACGAGATCGGCCTGGTCGGCGCTGAGGCCCAGCTCCTTCGCGCGCTCGAACGCGGCGGCGAGCTCGGGATCGCGCGCGCGAGCCTCGGCGCGATACTCGGCGGGCGACTTGCTCTTCGGGCGCGTCGCGGCCTTCGCGTTCGGCTTCTTCTCGGCCGCCGTCGCTTCGACCTTTGCCGGCTCGCGCTCGCGTAGCGTCGTGATCCGGTTCAGCACGAGCGCGCCGGGCCTGGAATCCTCGTCGACGCGGAAATATCCGACGCGCTCGAGCTGCCAGCGCGAGCCGACCTCGGCGCGCGCGAGCGACGCCTCGACGCGCGCGCCAGCCGCGATCTCGAGCGAGCCGGGATCGAGCTGCTGCAAAAAATCGCCGCCTTCTTCGGGCTTCGCCGAGCGAAACAGGCGGTCGTACAGGCGGAGCTCGGCCGGCACGCTCGTCGCGGCGTCGACCCAGTGGATGACCGCGAGCCCCTTCGCGCCGTCGGCGACGCGGGCGCGCAGCTTGGTCGCGCGGCCTTCGCCGTCGCGTGCGAGCACCTCCTCGGCGGTGATGCAGTACGCGTGGCGAAGCCGGACCGTGCGGCCCATCGCGAGCCGCTTGTAGTCGGCCGGCGGCGCGTCGCTCCAGTCGTCGCGATCGATGAAGATGCGCGCGCCGATCGGCAGCGTGCGCGCGCCCGGCTTGCCGATGTCGGGCGGAAAATACGGCGCGTCGGCCTGCGCCGCGCCGATGTCGCCGCTGACCTCGACCTCGATCGGGTGCACGACGCCGAGCACGCGCGGCGCGTGCTGGTTGAGATCGTCGCGCACGCAGTGATCGAGCTTGCCGACGTCGACCATCGAGTTCGTCTTCGCGACGCCGATCATGTCGCAGAACGCGCGGATCGCCTCGGCGCTGTAGCCGCGGCGGCGCATGCCCGACAAGGTCGGCATGCGCGGATCGTCCCAGCCGCTGACGTGCTTGTCCTGTACGAGCTGCAGCAGCTTGCGCTTGCTCATCACGGTGTAGTCGAGCGCGAGCCGCGCGAACTCGTATTGACGCGGGCGCGGCTTCCACGGCCCGGTGTGCTCGAGCACCCAGTCGTAGAGCTCGCGGTTGTTCTCGAACTCGAGCGTGCAGATCGAGTGGGTGATGCCTTCGATCGCGTCCTCGAGCGGATGCGCGTAGTCGTACATCGGGTAGATGCACCACGCGTCACCGGTACGGTGATGGTGCGCGTGGCGGATGCGATACAGCAGCGGGTCGCGCATCTTCATGTTCGCCGACGCCATGTCGAGCTTCGCGCGCAGCGTGCGCGCGCCGTCGGGGAACTCGCCCGCCTTCATGCGGCGGAGCAAGTCGAGGTTGTCGGCGACAGAACGCTCGCGGTACGGCGACGGCCGGCCGGGCTCCGACAGCGAGCCGCGGTAGTCGCGGATCTGCTCGTCGTCGAGGTCGCACACGTACGCCTTGCCCTCGGTGACGAGCCGTTCCGCGAGCTCGTACATCCTCGGGAAGTAGTCGGCGGAGAACAGCACGGCGCTCGGCTCGAAGCCGAGCCAGCGCACGTCGCGCTCGATCGAATCGACGTACTCGACGTCTTCCTTCGTCGGGTTGGTGTCGTCGTAGCGCAGGTTGCACGTGCCGCGGTAATCGCGCGCGAGGCCGAAGTTCAGGCAGATCGACTTCGCGTGGCCGATGTGGAGATAGCCGTTCGGCTCGGGCGGGAACCGCGTCGCGACGCGGTCGTGGCGCCTCGCGCGAAGATCTTCGTCGATGATGTCGCGGATGAAGTCGTTGCGCTCGCCGGGCACGCGCGGACTCTACCGCACTAGCCGCCCGACGGCGGTCCGAGCGAGGGCGGGTGCGTCGCGGCCAGATAGACGATGCCGCCCAGCGCGATGGCGATGGCCGCGTACACCGCGTGCATCGGCTTGAACGGACGCAGCGCGACGAGCGCGGTCGTGCCGCCGTCGGGTCCCCAGAGATGGCCGACGCGCGCGGTGATGCCGCCGAGCCCGGGCTCGCGGAGCGTGACGGCGAGCTCGAGACCGTTGCGATAGGTATAGCCGGCGCCCGGCTCGACCTCGTGCTCGTCGTCGAGGAAGACTCCCG
>DASXCY010000122.1:0-19048 GCA_036490935.1 Kofleriaceae bacterium
TCCTCGACGAGCCGACCAGCGGGCTCGACCCGATCCAGACGCGCGAGCTCCGCGCGCAGCTCGCCGAAGCCGCGCGCGCGCGCGCCGTGCTGGTCGCGAGCCACGCCGTGGCCGATCTCGAAGGCATGGCCGCGCGCGTCGCCGTGCTGCGCGACGGCGAGCTCGTCGCGTGCGGCACCAAGGCCGAGCTGTGCGCGCAGACCGGCTCCGCCACGATCGACGACGCGATCGTGAAGCTCATGGGGACCCCGGACCTCGGACCTCGGACTTCGGACCTCGGACCTCGGACTTCGGACCCGGGCCTCGGACCTCGGACCTCGGACCCCGGAGCTCGGACCTCGGACCCGGATCCGGAAGTCCGAAGTCCGAAGTCCGAAGCCCGAAGTCCGGATCGGCAGAGCGGCGAATGATCGCCGCCTACTGGGTCTGGCGGCGCGAGCTGCGCGTCATGCTGCGCGCGCCGATCGTCTACGTCGTCGGCGGCTTGTTCCTGATCGTGCAGGGCATCGCGTTCGCGGGGCTCGTCGGCGCGCTGTCGGATCCGCGCCGGCCCGCGCCGCTCGGCGCGCTGCTCGAGGGTCAGCTCGCGGGCACGCTGCTGACGTGGGTGCTCCAGCTCGTCGTGATCACGCTGCTCGGCATGCGCGCGATCGCCGACGATCGCAAGGATGGGGGCTGGGAGCTGCTGCTCACCGCGCAGGTCGGCGAGCGCGCGGCCGTCGTCGGCAAGTGGGCCGCGGCCGCGACCGTGTACGCGCTGCTCTGGCTGCCCACGCTGCTCTACCTCGCCGTGGTCGCGGGGTTTCGCGCCGACTCCGGCGGCTGGGACGCGGCCACCATCGCGTGCGGCTATGCCGGCGCGATCGCGCTCGGCGCCGCGCTGCTCGCGTGGACGATCGCCGCCAGCGCCGCGAGCTCGACGACCCTCGGCGCCGGTGCGCTCGGCTTCGCGCTGCTCGTCGGACTGTTCCTCGCCGGCGAGCTGCCCACCGCGTGGCCGGCGCTCGCGACCGATCATCCCGCGTTCGCCGCCGCGCTGTCCGCGATCTCGCTGCGCGCACACCTCGGCGCGCTCGCGCGCGGCGAGATCGACCTGCGAACCGTCGTGCTCGTCGTCGGGCTCGCCGCGACCGGGCTGTCGCTCGCGATCGCGCTCGCGTGCGCCGGCCGGCGCCGCCGCCGCGAGGTGCGCGCCCGGTTCGCGGCGACCGCGCTCGTCGCCGCGATCGCGGTGCTCGCCGGCGTGCTCGCGGCCGATCACCCGCACCAGCTCGATGTCAGCGCGGCGCATCGCAACACGCTCGATCCCGAGACCCGCGCGGTGCTCGCCGAGCTGCCCGCGCCCGCGACGTTGACGATCGTCGAGCCGACGCTCGGCGCGCTCGCGCCGCTCTACGACGAGGTCGCGCGCGTCGCGGACCGGATGGCCGAGGCCGCGCCGGTGACCGTGCGCCGCGTCGATCCGGCCGCGCTGCCGGGCGGATTGCCCGCCGCGGCACGCGAGGCCGGCGTGCAGCCGGCGGATCTCGCGTCGAACGGGGGCGTCGTGGTCGAGCTCGCCGGCAAGCGGCGGGTCGTCGATCGCCTGCAGCTCGCCGACGTCGATCGCGGCGCCGGCGGCGCGCCCGAGATCGAGCGCGTCGCGATCGAGCAGGCGATCACCGGCGCACTCGCCGAGCTCGCCGATCCGGTGCCGCTCGTGGCATGCGCGACGACCGGCCACGGCGAGCTGCCGATCGATCGCCACGCGCCCAACGACGCCGACTGGACCGCGGTCGCCGACCGGCTGCGCGGCGAAGGCGCCACGATCCAGACCATCGACCTCGCGCAGGGCATCCCCGCGGCTTGTCAGGTCGTGCTCGTGATCGGCCCGACGACGCCGCTCTCCGATCGCGAGGCGCTCGCGGTGCAGCACTTCGGCGGCGGCGTGCTCGTCGCGGCCGCGAGTCGCGGCTCGCCCGGGCCGACCGGCCTCGAAGGCGTGCTGCGCGAGCACGGCCTGGGCCTGCCGCCCGCGATCGCGATCGATCCGACGCTCGCCGTGCGCGAGCTGCCGGGCGCGCTGCTCGTGCTCGACGGCTATGCCGACCATCCGATCAACGCCGGCTTCGCCCGCACCCGCGCGACGCTGTGGTATCAGCCCCGCGCGGTGATCGCGGCGGATGGCGCGCGGCCGCTCGTCAGCGCGAGCGCGGCGAGCTGGGGCGAGCGCGACCTCGTGCACGGCCCGCCGGCGAAGGATGCCGACGATCTCGCCGGCCCCGTCGCGCTCGCGGCGGCAGGCAAGCCGCCGGGCCGCATGATCGCGATCGGCTCGGCGGAGTCGTTCGCGACGTCGATCGTGACGGGCGGCGCGTCGGCGGGGGATCTGTGGATCGCGCGCGCGGTGCGCTGGCTCGCGGCCGAGCCCGAGCCGCGGGCGTCGGCCGGCGCACGCCCGGCGACCGAGGTCCGGCTCGTGATGACCGACGGCGAGCGCAGCGCCGTGATCGCGCTGTGCACCGGCGGCATCCCGCTGGCGTGGATCGCGCTCGGCGGCGCGTTCGTCGCGTGGCGGCGGAGGCGCGCGCGATGATCGCTTCGCGCGCCGGGCTCGCCGTCCTCGCCGCGATCGCCGTCGCGCTCGCGGTCGCGATCGCGGTCGCGCCGGGTGCGCCGCCGCCGGTCGATCACGCGCTCGTGCCGGGTTTCGACGCGCGGTTCGTGCTCGAGCTGCGATGGACGCGCGGTGGCACGCTCGAGACGTGGCTCGCGCGCAGCCGCGACGGCTGGATCGGCGTCGATCCGAAGGGCCGCGCCGACGACGCGACCGTCTCCGCCGCCCTCGCCGCGCTGCGCGGCGCACGCTGGCATCGCGAGGCGCCGGCCTCGGTCGCGGGCACGCCGCGTGCGGCCCTGACCGTGAACGAGGGCGGCGTCAAGCTCGCGATCGGAGACGCGATCGAGGGCGTCGATCAATCCTGGCTCGTCACGCGCGGCGAGGCGTTTCTCGTCGACGGCTGGGTCGCCCGCGCGCTCGATCCCGGGCGGCTCGCGCTCTACGATCGGTTTCCGTTCGCCGGCGCAGCGCGCGCGAGGTCGATCCGGATCGGCGAGGTCGAGCTGGCCAGCGGCCGTGCCGGCCAGGTGCTCGTCGATGCCGCGCGCGTGCGCGCGCTCGTCGACGCGCTCGCGCGGCTCGAGTACACCGGTGCGCCGGCCGACTCGCACGCGCAGCCCGCCATGTCGATCGCGCTCGACGGCGAGCGGGCAGTCGCGATCGGCCGCTGCGCGCACGCCGGCGTCTACGTGCGCGCGCCGATCGGCGACGGCTGCGTGCCCCTCGACGGCTGGCATGAAGTCTTCGCCGAGGCCGAAGCGCTGCGCGGCCCGCCCGCCGGCATCGTCGAGCGCCGGCCGTTGCCGGTCGCGCCCGTCCACGTCACGCTGCCGGGCGGCGGTGCGCTCGATCTGGTCGCGCGCCCGCGGCTCGACGGACGCGACGCCGATCCCGATCGCACCGCCGAGCTTCTCGCCGCGCTCGCACAGCCCGCCGAGGCGGCGGTCGCAGTCCCCGCAGCCAAGGCGGCCGCCACGCTCGTCGCCGACGGCACGACGCTCGACCTCTACGCCGGCAACCTCGTCGCGCGCCGCGGCGAGCCGGTCGCACTGCGCGTGGCTCCTGCCGCGTGGGCCGTGCTCGCCCGGCCGGCGCTCGCCTATGCCGATCCGCAGCGCTGGGCCGAGGACGCCACCGCGATCACCTCGATCGCGATCGACGGCAAGACGTACCGGCGCGGCGAGGTCGTCGGCGAGTGGCCCGGTGCGCGCGATCCCGCCGTCCTCGAGGCGCTCGCCGGCGCGCTCGCCGTGGTGCGCGCGCCAGCCGGCCCCCCGCCGGCCGCGATCGAGCACCGCCTCGAGGTCGCGTTCGCGCCGCCGGCCGGCGCGCCGTCGACGCATCGCCTCGAGCTCGGCCGCGCGAGCCCGCAAGGCTGCGCCGCGACGGCCGACGGCAAGCCGGTCGCGTTGCCCCCCGCGCTGTGCCTCGCGGTGCTCGCCGCGTCGCGCTGAGCGCGCTACTTCTTCTTCGAGCCGTTGACGATGTCTTGCGGCGACGGGCGCGCCGGGCCACCGGGCAGCGCCGCCGGCGGGCCGCCTGCAGGCGCCGGGTTCGGGCCGTTCGGGTCGCCGGGCGGCGGCGGCTCGGGCGACTGCCAGTTCTGCGTGATGTTCTTCATGTTCTTGTAGACGAGCAAACCGTCCGAGTTGCGCTCGCTGTGCGGCGACGACGTCTTGAACGAGCCGGTCAGCTGGACTTCATCGCCGACCGCATACGGCGGGCAGATCTGCAGCTTCGGATCGTGCTCGTTGGGCTCGCACTTGTTGTCGACCCATGGATGGCGATCCTTCTTCTCCATGTTCTTGATCTCGAGCTTGTTGTAGGGCCGCGGCACGTCGACGACCCACAGGCTCTTCTCGGGCGGCGTCGTCTTGTCGTCGCCGATGTAGAACTTGGCGCGCTCGCACAGCGTCGGATCGTCCTCGATCCGCTTCTTCGCGTCCGCTTCCTTCTCGTCGGCCTTGCGCACCGCGGTCAGGCAGTCGTACGCCCACGTGATGTAGCCATGGACGGTGATGTCGGTATCGAGCAGCTTCTTGCCCTTGACCCGCAGCTCCTTGACGGTGTGCGAGCCGTCGGCGGGCGCGGCCGGCATCTCGAAGCCGGGCACCGCGGGCAGGTCGGGCTTGATGTCGCTCTTCTTGACCTCGGCCTCGGGGCCCTGGAGCTGGTCCTTGCCGCACGCAGGGATCAGCGCGACGACCGCGAGCGAGATAGTGCAGAGCCAAGGGCGGTGCGGCATGCTGCGGTCTTAACATGGTGACCAGGGCCCCTCAAGTCGCCGCCGTCGCCGCGCTCGCCGCGCTCGCCGGTTGCGACTCGCCGGCACGCGTCAAACCCTGGCGCCACGCACAAGATCCGACCGCGCTCGACAACCACGCGCCGCCCACCCCGGCCCTGGCCGACGACCCCGCCGAGGCCGAGCTGCGGGCGGCGCGCGGCCACACCTTGCGCATCCACGTCGACGCCGAGCCCGGCCGGCTGTCGCCGATCGTGGCGCCGACGCGGTGGGCGCGCCGCATCCTGTTCGGGACCGTGTTCGAGCCGCTGCTGCGCGAGGACGGCGGCCACTACGCGCCGCGCCTCGCGAAGAGCTGGAAGGTCGCGCCGGGTGGCCTCGAGATCGACCTCGAGCTCCAGCCCGACGTCGTGTTTCACGACGGCAGCCGGATGACCAGCTCGGACGTGCAGTTCACGCTCGACGCGGTCCGAGATCCCCGCAAGGGCGTCGAGCACCTGCGGCCGATGCTGGCCGACGTCGACGCGATCGAGCTCGCCGGCCCGCTGGCGGTGCGCATCCGGTTGAAGCGCCCGAACGGGTGGGTCCTGCGCGCGCTCGCCGAGATCCCGATCCTGCCGATGCACATCTACGACGGCAGCCTGTACGCGGGCGGCGCGCTCGTCGGGACCGGGCCGTGGAAGCTCGTCTCGAACAAGGGCGGCACCGTCCACCTCGCGAAGCACGACAGGTACTGGGGGCCGCCGGCGGCGATCGCCGACGTCGAGTTCGTGTATCAGCCGGATGCCGCGATCGCGCTGACCGCGGCCAAGCGCGGCGAGCTCGACATCGTGCCTGCGTTGATCCCGGCGCACTGGCCGGATCAAGCGAACGCGCCCGGCATCACGGTCGCGTTCGCGCCACTCGTGCTCGATCCGCCGGCGCTGCGCTACCTCGCGTTCGACACGACGCGCGCGCCGCTCGACGATCCGCGCGTGCGGCAGGCGATCGCGCTGCTCGTCGACCGCCGCGCGATCGCGAAGCACGTGTTCGCCGGGCTCGCGCGGCCTGCGCTGTGGCCGGTCTGGCCCGGCGGCCCCGTCGACGGCGCCGAGGCCGCGGTGCCCGAGTTCGATCCGGCGGCCGCCGGCAAGCTGCTCGACGCCGCGGGCTGGATCGATCACGACAAGGACGGCATCCGCGACCGCGACGGCAAGCAGCTGCGGCTCGTGCTGATCGGCGCCGAGCATCCGGTCGATCCCGGCTTTCACGCGAAGACCGAGCGCGATTACCTCGTCGACGCCGCGAAGCGCGCCGGCATCGTGATCGACGTCAAGACCGGCAGCGAGGCGTGGCTCGAGAAGCGGCTCGGCGAGGGCGGCTACGATCTCGTCGAGATGGCGTGGACCGGCATGACCGACATCGACATCTCGCCGCTCGTCGCCGGCAAGTCGCCGCGCATCGATCGCGCGCTCGACGCGCTGGCCGCGGCGTGGGAGCCGGCCGACCGCGCGCGCGCCGCGCCGGAGCTCGCGGCGGCGCTCGCCGAGGCGTGGCCGCTGGCCGGGATCGTCGCCGACGCGCCGCAGGGGCTGGTCGCGCGCCGGCTCGGCCACGTCGAGGTGCGCGACGGCTGGATCGATCTGACGAAGCTCACGCTCGCGGAGCCGTGATGGCGACGCTGCGCGCCGCGCTCGACGAGGCCTTCACCGCGCTGCCCGCGGACTCGGGTGGGCAGGGCGCGCGCGCGATCAGCGAGCTCTACGATCGCGCGATCGCGGCGCGCTTCGTCGAGGCGACCGCCGACATCGCGGTGCCCCTCGCGCTGGTCGCGACCGGCGGCTGGGCGCGCCGCGAGCTCGCGCCGTACTCCGACATCGACTTCATCGTGCTGCACGATCACGACGACGTCGCCGCGAAGCAGGTCGCCGATCGCCTGCTCTACCCGCTGTGGGACGACAAGCTCGCGGTCGGTCACGCGGTGCGCGAGCCGCGGGCGGCCGGGCGCCTCGCGAAGGACGATCTCGCGACCGCGACCGCGCTGCTCGACGCGCGTCACGTCGCGGGCGATCGCCGGCTCACCGGCGAGCTCGTGCGCGCGATGCTCGGCGCCCTCGCGCCGGGCGGCAACCCGAACGACTTCATCGCCGCGCTCGCCGCCGAGCAGAAGGCGCGCCACGCGCGGTTCGGCGCCGCGATCTACGTGCTCGAGCCGAACTTGAAGATGGGTATCGGCGCGCTGCGCGATCTGTCGACCGCGCTCTGGGCCGCGAACGTGCGCTGGCAGCCGCCGCGCCCCGGCGCCGATCCGCCGCCCGCCGACGAGGCGATCGCGAACCTCGTCGCGCTCGGGCACTTGACGCGCCGCCAGGGCGACGTGCTCGCCGGCGCGCGCGACTTCCAGCTCCGGCTGCGCACGCTGGTCCAGCTCGAGGCGAAGCGGCGGTTCGATCAGCTCACGTTCGAGATTCAGGAAGCGATCGCGCCGCGCCTGTATCCCGCAGCGCGCGCGTCTGGCAAGGGTGCGGTCGCGCCCGCGGTCGAGGCGCTGATGCGCGACTACTACCTGCACGCGCGCGCGGTCGTACAGGTCACCGATCGACTGCTCGAGTCGGCGCGCGTGCCGGCGCGACGCAAGCCGCGGATCGCGCCGATCGATGCCTCGTTCATCACGTTCAACGGCGAGCTCGCGATCAAAGACCCGCGGCTGTTCGCCGAGCGGCCGGCCGAGATGGTGCGGCTGTTTCGCGTCGCGGTCGCCGAGCAACTGCCGGTCTATGGCCACACGCGCGAGCTGGTCGCCGAGACGATCGCGCGCGATCCGGCGCCGCTCGCGAAGGACCCGGTCGCGCATCGCCTGCTGCTCGAGGCGCTCGTCGACCTCGGCGATGCCGCGCAGCCGTCGGTGCTCGAGGTGATGCACCAGCTCGGCATCCTGTCGGCGCTGATGCCGGAGTGGGCGCCGTGCACCGCGCGCGTCCAGCACGACCTCTATCACGTGTACACCGTCGACCAGCACCAGCTGTACGCGGTCGCGATGCAGAAGCGGATCGCGCGCGGCGAGCTCGCCGAGGTGCATCCGCTCGCGACCGAATTGTGGCGCGAGGTCGCGCGGCCGGGGCCGCTGCTCCTCGGCACGCTCCTGCACGACGTCGGCAAGCCGCTCGGCAAGGGCCACGCCGAGAAAGGCGCGGTGATCGCGCGGGTGGTCGCGCGCCGGCTCGGGATGGCCGACGCCGACGGCGAGCTCGCCGAGTTGCTCGTGCGCCAGCACCTGACGATGTCGCATCTATCGCAGCGGCGCGACCTGACCGATCCGGCCGTGATCGCGCGGTTCGCCGAGCACATCCGCGATCCGGAGACGCTCTCGCAGCTCTACCTGGTCACGCTGTGCGACACCGCGATGACGGCGCCCGACAACCTCAGCGCGTGGAAAGACGGTCTGCTGCGCGACCTGTTCCTGCGCACGCGCGAGCACCTGCGCGGCGAGGGCGTGCCCGAGGCCGGCGCGCCGGCGGACGATTCGGCACGCGCGAAGATCATCGAGCTGACGGGCGACGGCGCGCGCGAGATCGTCGACGGCATCGATCCGCGGTTGCTCGTGCAGCTCGCCCCGCGCCAGGCCGCACGTCACGTCAAGCTGGTCGGGACCGCGCGGGCCAAGCAGCCGCCGATCGCGCTCGAGGTGCACTGCTTCCCGATGAAGGGGCACTCCGAGCTCGCGATCGTCGCGCCCGACGCGCGCGGCGTGCTCGCCGCGATCGCCGGGGTGCTCACCGCGAATCGCGTCGACGTGCTCGGCGCCGTGCTCGGCCATGTCGAGGTCGGCGGCACGCGGCTCGTCGTCGACGTGTTCTACGTGCGCGACCTGAAGGGCGAGGCGATCGGCGACGACGACGCGCGCTGGGCCAAGCTCGCGGCCGATCTCCGCGCGCTGCTCTCGGGTGGCGCACCGGATCCGACCGCGGTCGCCGAGCTGATCGCGCGGCGCCGGCCCGCGAGCGGCCTGCCGCGCCGCGTGACGCCGGGCGTGGCGACCGAGATCCGCCTGCACGACGACTCGACGCAAGCGACGATCATCGAGGTCTCGACGCGCGACCGCGTCGGCGTGCTGTACGCGATCACGCACACGCTCGCCGTGCTCGGCCTCGACATCTCGCTCGCGAAGGTCGCGACCGAGGGCGAGAAGGTCGCCGACGTGTTCTACGTGACCCGCGGCGGCGCGCGCGTCACCGATGCCGCGCTCCGCGAGCAGCTCGTCGAACGCCTGCGCGCGGCGGTGGCGGAGTGACGCCATGAGCGCGATCGATCTGCCACCGGGCATCGGCCTCGTCGGCACGCCGCTGGGCGAGTTCCGGGCGCCGGCGCGCGCGCGGCGGCTGTCGGCGACGGCGCTGGTCCTGGTCGTCGCGTTCGGCGCGCTGACGTGGTGGTTCGTATCGAGGCGGCCGTGGGGCCGGCACGCGAGCACGCAGGTCGTGCTGCCGGTCGCGTTCGGCGCGTGTGCGCTGCTCGGGTTCGCGGTGCGGCGCGCGCGTGTCGCGGTCACGCGCGATGGCGTGCGCTGGGGCTGGACCACGCTGAACTTCACGCAGGAGGCGGCGCGCATCGTCACCGCACACGTCTATGCCGACGGCATCACGCTCGAGGCGCGCCGCGGCTCGTGGTGGTTCATCGCCGCGCGCGACTGGGATCGCTTCGACGCGCTGGTCCGCCAGCTGCGCCGCGCGGAGCTGCCGGTCCGCGATCACGAGGGCAAGGCGCCGCTGCGCGCGCGCCTGCAGAGCTACGGCCGCTTCCTCGACGGCCTGCTCGTCGCCAGCGTCGCCGCGACGTTCGCGGTGATGCTGTGGGCCGCCTGACCGGGTTACACTGAGCCGTGCCCGCGAAGCGCGTGCAGGTTCACACGAGCTGCGTCGGCTGCGGGCAGCCGATCCAGCTCGGTCATCTCGCGACGGCGATCCACTGCGCGGCGTGCAGCTGGAGCGGCGCGGTCCCGCACCACGCGTGGCGCTGGATCTTCGCGGCCGGCGATAGCACGGCCGCCGAGGGGCAGGTCGTGCTCGGCGAGAGCCGCGCGGCCACCGTCGAGTGCGCCGGCTGTCGCGCGGCGATCGACGACGTGACGATCCGGCGCGCGATGAAGGCAAACGCGAGCGACGTGACGTGCGCGAGCTGCGCGGCGCCGATGCCGCTGCGCCGCGTGCCGGGGGAATTCGCGCTGCTCGCGACCGCGCTCGTCGGCGAAGGCGACACGAAGCCGATGGCGCCTGCGCCTGCGCCGAGCCACCTGCCGTGCAGCAACTGCGGCGCGAACCTCGAGCTCGACGGCTCGACGCCGACGCCGCAGTGCACGTTCTGTGGCACCCGCACGCCGGTGCCGGCCGAGATCTGGCAGCTGCTCCACCCGCAGGGCCTCGTGCACGCGTTTTACGTGTGGGACAGCCAGGCGTTCGGCGCACGCGCGGCCGCCCTGGCCGCCGCGGCCGAGGAGCCGCCCGCGCCGAAGCGCAGCGGCAACTGGAAGGTCGCGCTCCTGATCATCGGCTTCGCGGCGATCCCGGGGGTCGTCGACCTGCTCGCGCTCGGCGGCTCGAAGCATCATGCGTCGGTGTTCGCCGCGCCCGGCAGCTCGTGCGTCGGCGCGACCTCGGCGTGCTCGACCGATCACGCGTCGATGCTCGACTGCGTCGACGACAAGCTCGTCGTCGTGCTCGCGTGCCGCGGCCCGAAGGGGTGCCGCGCGACCGATCAAGGCAAGTCGGTGTCGTGCGACTACACGTTCGCCGCGCTGAACGATCCGTGCAACGTCAAGGACTCGGCGTGCTCGACCGATCATCGCGCTCAGCTGCGGTGCGACGGCACGCAGTTCGTGCTGGCGAGCACGTGCGATGGCCCCGACGGCTGCACCGTCGCACCGACGAACGACCGCTACACGCTGACGTGCGACGATCACGTCGCGCCGCCCGGCAGCCCGTGCCTGGAAGACGGCCGCTTCGCGTGCGCGACCGACGGCAAGTCGATGCTGCGTTGCACGGCCGGCCACTTCGCGCTCGCCAGCAAGTGCAAGGGTCCGAAGGCGTGCCACACCACCCGCAACGCGGTCGACGCGACGACCGATGTCAGCTGCGACAGCAACTTCGCCGACGTCGGCGACTCGTGCCGTCCCACGGATCGCGCGTGCGACACGGGGGGCAAGGCGATGCTGGCGTGCGACGACGGCGCGTTCCGCATCGCCAAGCCGTGCGGCGGCGGCTGCGCGTCGGACGGCTCGGACGGCTTCGTCTGCCGTCACTGAGGGCAGATCGAGTCGCCCGACTCCGCCGTGCACATCCAAGTGCCGGCGGTGCACTGGCACGAGCAGCCGGTCGCGCCGGCCGAGCCCGCCCACATGCACGACAGCCCGTCCTGCATCGCCGTGCACGGCTGCGACTGGTTCGTGGCATCGGTCCACGGGCAGCTGCTGCAGAGCCACGCGCGCTCGGTCGGCGGCGCGCCGAACAGGTTCACGCACGTGCACGTGTCGACGAGGCCGGTCGTCATCGCGTACGGACACGCCAGGCCGGTCTGGTCGATCGTGCACTCGCCGCACGTCGGATCGCGCGCCGGGCAGGTCGGCGCGGCGTCGATCGGCGTGCTCGGGCTCGAGCTGCAGCCCACCACGGCAACGATCGCGAGCGCGCGGATCACGCGCCGATCATATCAGGGCCCGCGTTGCAGCACGACGAACGCGATCGTGGCCTTCGTGCCGTCGTAGGTCTCGGCGACCAGCCGCGACGGCGACACGCCGAGCGCGATCAGCCGCGTGCGGACTGCATCGGCGCGGCGCACGCCGAGGACGTGACGCGCGAGCGGGAAGGGCGCGTCCGCCGGCGTGGTCTGCGCCTCGACCGCGAGCTGCACGAGACTCGGATTGCCGTCGATCGCCGAGGCGAGCGCCGCGAGCGTGCGATCGGCGCCGGCCGGCAGCAGCTCCGATCCGGGCGCGAACACGACCGGATCGTAGACCTCGATGCTCGACTGCGTGACGATCGTCCGCCCGCCGAAGCCGCCGCCACTTCCGACCACGAACGCGAGCGCGAGGACCCAGCTCACACACCTAGCGTAGCAGCTGCAGGAGCTCGCGGCCGGAGTAGTCGCGGCGCCCGCCGGCCTCGGCGTCGTGGACGAGCCGCGCGATCGCCGCGTTGACCGGCGCGCCGCGGCCGACCCGCTCGGCGAGCTCGACGACCTCGCCCTGCAGGAAGTCGACCTCGGTCCGCCGCCTGGCCTCGAAGTCGTCCCACATCGACGAGCGCGCGCGCGGATCGACCGACACGAACCGCTTCGCGACGCGCAGGAACAGCGAATCGGGCAGCCGCAGCACGCGCGGGATCCACGCGGCCGGCAGCGGCGTGAGCTTGGCGATCGGCTGCCCGGCGGCGGCGAGCGCGGCGAGCGCCTCGCGCTGCGCGGCCGCCCACACGCGCCGGTAGTCGCGCTGCGCGAGCTCCGCGGCGAGCGGCACGTTCGACAGTGCGTTGATCGCGTTGTTGAGGTTCAGCACGAGCTTGGCCCACTGCACGGCGGGCATGTCATCGCGCAGCTCGCAGGCGAGGTTCGCCGCGCGGCACGCCTGCTCGAGCTGCGCGCTCGCGTAGCTGCGCTCGAACATCAGCCGGCCGCTCGTCATCCGCTGATACGTGCCCGGGCCCGTCCGCACGATGTTGAACTCGATCATCGCGGCGAGCACGCGCCGGCCGGGCAGCACCTCGCGCAGCACGCGCGGGTTGCGCACGCCGTTCTGCAGGCTCGCGACCACGGCGGCTTCGCCGAGCACGCCGGCGAGCTCGCGCCCGGCCTCGGCGGTCGCGGCCGACTTCACGGTGACGAGCACGATGTCCGCGCCGCGCGCCGCTTCGGCCGTCGTCGCGAGCTCGGGCTTCGCCTCGTGCACCGTGCCGCCGAGCTCGCCCGCGCGCACGCCGTCCGCGAGCTCGGCCATCACGCGCGGCCGGCCGATCAGCGTGACGCGCGTGCCGGCGGACGCGAGCCGGCCTCCAACCCAGCAGCCGACCGCACCGGCGCCGAACACCGCGACGTGAAGCATGCCCGCACATTACCGCAGTGGCCCCGGACCTTCGCGCGCGGCAACGAGCCCGGGCGCGCCGTTACGGCTTCGCGCCCTGCGTGATCCAGAGCAGGAACAGCTGATAGCTCGGATCGTTCACGTCGAGGAACGAGGCGTTCGGGTGGCCGTTGCTCGGCGGATAGAGCGGGTTGACGAGCACGAGCGAGGCCGCCGGCGTGGTCAGGTCGAGCACGTTCGCGGCGGTCATGTTCGCGAGCACGGTCGCGGGCGGGTCGTCGTACTTGAGGATCGCGGCCGGACCGCCCGCGGTGTGGCAGTTGCCGCAGCCGAGGCCGCCGTTGCCGGCCGATTGCAGCTTCGGATAGATGTCGGTCGCGAAGCTCGGCGTGGTCACCGTCGTCATCGCCATCTGGCCTTGCGACAGCGCGAGCGTCGCGGCATCGGCGGCGATCACCACGGTCGACGTGTTCGTCACGCTCGCGCCCATGCCGTTGAGGTACGTGACCGACAGCGTGTACGTGCCAGGCGGGACGTTCAGCAACGCGACCTGCGCGGTCGCGTTCAACGCGCCGACCGGCTCGGCGGTCGACACGGTCAGGTTCTTGTCGAGCTCGTTCGTCGCGCCGACGAAGTACGGGCCGGTCACCGGCACGGTCACCGGCGGCGTCGCCGTGGTCTGCAGCACGACGTTGGCGAGCGTGACGCCCTCGAGCGGCGTGCCGTCCGGTTTCTCGAGCAGCGCGGCGAGGTAGCCATCGCCGCCGACCCGGGTTTGTTGGACCAGGGTGTACTGGTTGTTGACGTAGTCTTCGGAGACCACCATCTGGTCCTGCATCACCGGCATCGCGGCGACCGAGATCGGGATGTTGCGCGTCGTGAGGAAGTTCGCGCGCGACGTCAGAAAGAACAGCTTGCTGCCGACCGGCACATCGAGCGAGTAGGTCGCGTCGGTGCCGCTCGCGATCGTCTCGGGTGGCGCGATGCCATCGGTCGAGATCGAGGACGCGGGAAGCGTGTCGGACGTGCTGGCGAGGTAATACGCGTTGTAGTCGATCGTCTTGCCGCTGACCGTGGCCGACGTCGCGCTGCCGCCGCCGTCGGTCGGCGAGGCGTCCGCCGCGTTCGCCGCGTCGGGATTATTCGAAGCCGGCGGCGCCTTGCCCGCGCATGCGGTCAACATCCCGAGGACTATCCAGCCGGTTCGCATGGTTCACCCGGCCCTGCGTGCATCAACGATCATGCCACCGTTACGCGGCTGATCCTGCGCAGTTGGTGCAAATGGCACCGGGGGTCGCGACCCCGTGGGTGGGGGTCGAGGACCCACTGATTGCCACGATCAGACCCCTCTAGTAGGGTGCGCCATGTTTGACGAGACGATTCGCGAAGCGCTCACCTTCGACGACGTCCTGCTCGTTCCAGCGTTCAGCGAGATCATCCCGCGCGACGTCGATGTCGCCACGCGTCTGACTCCGGCCATCCCGCTGCGGATGCCGCTCGTCAGCTCGGCGATGGATACGGTCACGGAAGCGCAGACGGCGATCCGCATGGCGCGCGAGGGCGGCATCGGCTTCATCCACAAGAGCCTGACGATCGAGGAGCAGGCGCGCGAGGTCACGCGCGTGAAGAAGGCGCAGTCGGGCATCGTCGTCGATCCGGTCACGATCGCGCCGTCACGCACGCTGGAAGACGCGCTCGCGATCATGCGGCAAGCGCGCATCAGCGGCCTGCCGGTGGTCGACGTCGAGAAGCGGCCGGTCGGGATCCTCACCAACCGCGACGTGCGGTTCGAGAAGCGGCTGACGCTCCAGGTCGGCGAGGTCATGACGAAGAACCCGGTGACCGTGAAGGACGGCGTCGGCATCGAAGAGGCGAAGGACCTCCTGCACAAGCACCGCATCGAGAAGCTGCTCGTCGTCGATGGCACCGGCAAGCTGAAGGGCCTCATCACGATCCGCGACATCGAGCAGGCCGAGATGCACCCGACCGCGGCGGTCGACGATCTCGGCCGCCTGCGCGTCGGCGCGGCGGTCGGAGTCGGTGGGGATCGCGAGGCGCGCATCGACGCGCTGCTCGCCGCCGGCTGCGATGTCGTGTGCATCGACACCGCGCACGGTCACTCGGCCGGCGTGCTCGAGGCGGTGCGGCAGACGCGCAAGAAGTTCCCCAAGCTCCAGCTCGTCGCCGGCAATGTCGCGACCGGCGCCGCGACGCGCGCGCTGATCGAGGCCGGCGTCGATGCGGTGAAGGTCGGCGTCGGACCGGGCTCGATCTGCACGACGCGGATCGTCGCCGGCGTCGGCGTGCCGCAGCTCACCGCGATCTCCGACGCGGTCGCCGCGGCCAAGGGCAGCCACGTCGCGATCATCGCCGACGGCGGCATCAAGTACTCGGGCGACGTCTCGAAGGCGCTCGCGGCCGGCGCCGACACCGTGATGATCGGCTCGCTGTTCGCCGGCACCGACGAGGCGCCGGGCGAGATCATTTTGTATCAGGGCCGTTCGTACAAGAGTTATCGCGGCATGGGCTCGATCGGCGCGATGAAGGAAGGCTCGAAGGACCGCTACTTCCAGGCCGACGTCGACACGCCGCAAAAGCTCGTGCCCGAGGGCATCGAGGGCCGGGTGCCGTACAAGGGCCCGCTGCGCGAGTCGATCTATCAGCTCGTCGGCGGGCTGCGCGCGTCGATGGGCTACCTCGGCTGCGCGACGATCGCAGAGCTGCACGAGAAGGCGCGGTTCGTGAGGATCTCGTCGAGCGGGCTGCGCGAGAGCCACGTGCACGACGTCATCATCACGAAGGAAGCCCCGAACTACCGCGTGGAGTAGCGATGGCCCACCAGCTCGTTCTCGTATTGGATTTCGGATCGCAGTACACGCAGCTGATCGCGCGGCGGATCCGCGAGCAGGCGGTGTATTGCGAGATCCACCCGTTCAACCTCGACATCGAGCGGGTGCGCGCGATGAAGCCGATCGGCATCGTCCTGAGCGGCGGGCCGAGCTCGGTGTACGAGGCCGGCGCGCCGTCGGTGCCGCCCGCGCTGTACGACCTCGGCGTGCCGGTGCTCGGCATCTGCTACGGCGCGCAGCTGACCGCGAAGCTGCTCGGCGGCGTCGTGCGGCCGGCCGACAAGCGCGAGTTCGGGCGTGCGACGGTGCGCGTGAAGGCGAGCGAGGGCGTGTTTCGCAGCGTGCAGCCGGGCGAGGAGCTCGCCGTGTGGGCGAGCCACGGCGATCACGTCGATGCGCTGCCGCCGGGCTTCATCCACACCGCGGAGAGCGAGAACTGTGGGTTTTCCGGGTTCGCTCACGCGGCGCGGCGGATCCACTGCGTGCAGTTCCATCCCGAGGTCGTGCACACCCCGCGCGGCGCGGAGCTGCTCGGCAACTTCCTGTTCGGCGTGTGCGGCGCGGCCGGCGACTGGTCGATGGCGTCGTTCGTGGAAGAGGCGATCGCGCGGATCCGCGCGCAGGTCGGCGAGACCGGGCGCGTGATCTGCGGGCTGTCGGGCGGCGTCGACTCGAGCGTCGCGGCGGCGCTGATCCACCGCGCGATCGGCGATCGGCTCACGTGTATCTTCGTCGACAACGGCTTGCTCCGGCGCGGCGAGCGCGATCAGGTCGCGGTGATCTTCCGCGATCATTTTCACGTCGATCTGCGGGTGATCGATGCCGAGGAGCGGTTCCTGACCAAGCTGGCGCGGGTCACCGACCCCGAACAGAAGCGCAAGATCATCGGCTACGAGTTCATCGCGGTGTTCGAGGAGCAGGCTCGAGCGCTCGCGAACGCGGGCACCCCATGTTCCTGGCTCGCGCAGGGCACGCTGTATCCCGACGTGATCGAGAGCGTGTCGGCCAAGGGGCCGAGCCACACGATCAAGAGCCATCACAACGTCGGCGGCCTGCCGGAGCGCATGCAGCTCGCGCTCGTCGAGCCGCTGCGCGAGCTGTTCAAGGACGAGGTGCGCCAGCTCGGGCTCGAGCTCGGCCTGCCGCGCCACATGGTGTGGCGGCAGCCGTTCCCGGGGCCGGGCCTGGCGGTGCGCTGCCTCGGCCCGGTCGACAGAGGGCGGTTGGATGTGCTGCGCGCGGCCGACGCGATCGTCGAGGAAGAGATCCGCGCGGCCGGCCTCTACGAATCGATCTGGCAGGCGTTCGGCGTGCTCTTGCCGGTGAAGTCGGTCGGCGTGATGGGCGACGCGCGCACGTACGAAGAAACCCTCGCGGTTCGCGCGGTTCACTCGCGCGACGGCATGACGGCCGACTGGGTGCAGCTCCCCTACGACGTGCTCGGCCGCATCAGCTCGCGCATCATCAACGAGGTCCGCGGCATCAACCGCGTCGTGTACGACATCACGAGCAAGCCGCCGGGCACGATCGAGTGGGAGTGAGGATCGGGCTCTGGGCTCTGGGCTTTGGGCTTTGGGTCGGAGCCGGAGTCGCGCATGCGGGTGTGGATTGGGCGAAGGGCTTGGTGACGGCGGATGGGCAGAGCCTGGCGGATCGGCATGCGCCGAGCCCGGCGGTCGCGCGCGGGACGGCGCGGCGGCCGGCCGAGGACGCCGCGAAGGCCAAGCTGCGCACGGAATTGCTCGCGCTGCCGGTCGCGCAGGGCGGCAAGGTCGACGACAAGGTGGCCGAGGCCGCGCTCGCGTCGGCGTTCGTCGTCGCGGCCGAGCCCGAGACCGACGGCTCGTGGCGCGTGACCATGGCCGTGCCGATCGAGGCCGTGCGGCAGGCGCTCGCCGGCGTGCGCGCGCTGCCCGAAGCCGGCGACACCGGGCCGGCGGTGGCGATCGTCGACGGCATGCCGGGCAAGCCGGCGGTCGGCGCGCTGGCGGCCGCGACGATCTGGACCGAGGCGATCCCCGCGTTCGCGAAGGACGCGCCGCACGTGCACTGGGCCGCGGGAATGCCCGTGAATCCCGCGACGCTCTACGTCGTCCGCGCCGGCAAGTAGCGTTTCGCGTTACGGTCGCGGCGATGGCGATCCCACCGTTGCGTTCGCCGGCGCCGAGACGTTCGACGGTGGTCAGCTCGGCGAGGTCGTGGCTCTCGGCACCGCGAAGGGCGGCGCGACGGGCGATGCCGAGCTCGTGAATGCAAGACGCTCGACGGCGCGCTCGACCTCGTGATGAAGGCCGGGTCTGGAACAACCTCGCCTAGCTTCGCGGGAATGGCCGCGAATCGGGCGGCGTTGTAGTTCGTGCGCGCAAAGTAGACGCGCTACGCTACCGGCCGTGATTCGCGGTGTCCTCGTCGTCATGCTGCTCGCGCTCGCCGTGCCCGCGCACGCCGACGACGTCATCGCATACGAGGCGGAAGGCGATGCCGCCGCGGCGGGCGCCGATCCGCGCACCGCCGCGCTCGACGATGCGTTCGCCCACGCGATCGCGAGCGCGCTCGCCGACCTGGTTTCGGGCGACGCCCGCACCGCGCACAAGGGGGAGCTCGATCGCGAGATCATCGGCCACGCGCGGCTGTGGGTGAAGTCGTTCACGGTCACGCGCGACGAGACCAACGACGATCGCCGCCAGCTCGTCGTCAGCGTGCGCGTCGATCGCGACAAGCTGCGCGCGCGGCTGACCGAGCTCGGCATCGCGATGCAGGACGCGACCGCGCCCGAGCCGGCGGCCAGCACCGCGCGCCCGGTCGTCGTGCTGCTGCGCGTGACCGCACCGCACGGCGTGCGCGCCGACTTCGGCGACGCCGCCGATCCGAAGCTGCCGGGCGTCGCGTCGGCCGCCACGGTGCTGCGCGCGGCCGGCTATGCCGTGCGCAAACCGGCGAGCGGCGGCCCGGCCCCGCACGACGGCGACCTGCCGCTCGCGGATGACGAGGCGATCTCCGCCGCATCTGCGGCCGGCGCCGAGCTCGCGCTGGTCGCCGGCGTCACGATCGGCAACCCGACCCCCGCGCACGGCGTCGCCGGCGACGTCGCGCTCGTCACCGTCCATGCGCGCCTCATCGATCGCGACAAGCCGGTCGGGCAGGGCGTGGCGACCGCCGCCGCGATCTCGCACGGTGACGACGACGGCTCCGGCTACGCGATCGATCGCGCGCTCGCCGATGCGCTCGCAGACGTGCTGCCGCCCGCGCCCAAGAAGCTCGCGGAGGCCGGCAGCTACCAGGGCGACGACCAGCCGATCGCCGCCGACGGT
>DASXCY010000123.1:0-7242 GCA_036490935.1 Kofleriaceae bacterium
GCGCCGAAGGCCGCGAGCTCCAGCTCGCGCCGGCGCTCGAGCGCGCCGCCAAGGCGGGATGATCGCTTCGCCGTGGTGAAGGACATCGACTTCACCTATTTCCTCGCAGCGCTGTGCGCGCTCGCCGCCCTCGCGTATGCGGTGCGAGTCGCCACGCGCGGCGTCGCGCGCAGCGAGCGCGTCGGCCGCATCGGCGGCACGATGATGGTCGGCCAGAACGTCATGGACTGGACGTACTGGTCGGTCGAGCCGATCGTGCGCGGCCTGGTCTCGCTCGGCGTGACCGCGAATGGCCTGACCTGGAGCGCGCTCGTGTTCGGTGTCGGCGCCGGCGTCGCGCTCGGCTTCGACATGTTCGGCCTCGCGGCCCTGCTGGCGACGTGCTCGACGATCGGCGACATCCTCGACGGCCAGGTCGCGCGCCTCACCAAGACCGGCTCGAATCGCGGCGAGCTGCTCGACGCGGCGATCGACCGCTATACCGAGTTCGCGTTCCTCGCCGGGCTCGCGTTTCACTACCGCGACTCCGCGGCCCTGCTCGGCCTGGTGCTCGCCGCGGTGCTCGCCTGCTTCATGGTGAGCTACGCGAGCGCGAAGGCCGAGGCGATGCAGGTCGAGGCGCCGCGTGGCCTGATGCGCCGCCACGAGCGCGCGACGTACCTCATCGTCGGCGTGGCGTTCTCGTCGCTGCTCGGGCTGCCGGTCCTCGTCGTGGTCGCGCTCGCGGTCGTCGGGGTCATCGGCAACGCCGCCGCGATCCTTCGGCTGGTGCGAATCGGCCGCGCTTTGCGGTAGAACGGCGATCCGTTTATGCCGCAGCCCGCGAACCAGAACCGAGCGCTCAAGACCGCGATCCCGGGCCCGAACAGCCAGGCGCTGCGCGCACGCGAAGACGCGCACCTCGCGCCCGGCGCGCAGGGCTACGCGTTGTCGGCCGGCATCGTCGTCGATCACGCCGAGGGCAGCGCGGTCACGGACGTCGACGGCAACACGTTCCTCGACTTCATCGGCGGCATCGCGGTCGGCGCGCTCGGTCACTCGCACCCGACCTGGGTCGAGGCGATCCAGAAGCAGGCGGCACGCGCGGCGGTCGGCTCGCTGACCAGCGAGGCGCGCGTCGAGTTGATGGAGCGGTTCGCGAGGCACGCGCCGGCCAAGGGCGTGCACCGGCTGCAGATGTACTCGGGCGGCGCCGAGGCCGTCGAGAGCGCGCTGCGCCTCGCGAAGAGCTACACCGGCAAGTACGAGTTCGTGAGCTGCTGGGGCGGCTTCCACGGCAAGACGATGGGCGCGCTGTCGCTCATGGGCTCGACGTTCAAGGACAAGCTCGGCCCGATGGTGCCGGGCAGCCATCAGGTGCCGTACGCCGACTGCTACCGGTGCCCGCTGAAGCTCGAGTATCCGTCGTGTGGCCTGGCGTGCGCCGAGGTCGCGAGGAATTACGTCAAGGTCGCGACCGCGGGCGCGGTGGCCGGCGTGATCGTCGAGCCGATGCAGGGCACGGCGGGCAACATCGTGCCGCCGAAGGAGTTCCTGCCGGCGATGAAGTCGATCGCCGAGGAGGCGAACGCGCTGTTCATCGCGGACGAGATGATCACCGGGTTGGGCCGCACCGGCACGTGGTGGGGCGTCGACCACACCGGCGTCGTGCCCGACATCGTGACGATCGGCAAGGCGGTCGGCGGCGGCTTCCCGCTGTCGGCGCTCGCGACGACGGATGAGATTTCCAGGGCCAAGCCGTGGTCGAACTCGTCGGGTTCGTCGTCGAGCTACGGCGGCAATCCGCTCGCGGCGGCGGCCGGCGCGGCGTCGCTGCGCGTGATCGAAGACGAGAATCTGGTCGAGAGCTCGCGGCGGGTCGGCGCGCTCATGCTGCGCGAGCTCGAAGGCTGGGTCGATCGCTACGCGTTTGTCGGCTGCGCGCGCGGCAGCGGCATGTTCATGGCGCTCGAGCTGGTCTCCGACAAGACGACCAAGCAGCCGCTCGAGCGACGCGTGACGGCGCGTATCTTCGACGAGTGCGTGCGTCGCGGCCTGCTCACGATGAGCTACTCGCCGCACTTCCGCATCCAGCCGCCGCTCACCACCGACGAAGCGACCGCGCGCAACGGCCTCGCGATCCTGCGCGAGGTGTTCGATGTCGTCGAGCGCGAGGCGTGGTGGCGGTAGCGCGCTATGCTTGGTGAGTGAAGCCCAGCCGCGAGCAGCTCGAGGCCTGGATCGCCGGAAGCGAGCGCGTGCAGAAGAAGCTGCGCGTCGTGATCCCGGTCGCGGTGGTGCCGGCGGCCGCGCTGTTTCTGTGGAGCACGGCGGCCGGTGGGTTCGGGCTGCTCATCGTCGGGCTGGTCGCGATCTGCGGCTACTGGATCACGAGCAGCCACCTGGCCGAGTGGCAAGGCGAGCTCGACGAGCTCGACAACCCGGCGCCGAAGCCTCGCCACGCCGGGCGTTACGAACGCTAGTCGATCAGTGCGCGAACACGCGCAGCCGCTGCTGCACCGTGAACAGGTTCCCGGGCTGGAGCTCGTCGTCGGCCCAGTACACGTTGCCGCACGCATCCGCGGCGACTCCACGGGCGTCGCCGGAGAAGATATTGCCGCCGATGGTGAAGCCGGGCGCCGCGAAGTCGGTGACGAACGGGTACGTGCCGTTGCCGATATGGCCGACGACGCCGGCGCTGACGATCACGTTGCCGCCGCCGTCGATCGCCACCGCATCCATCTCGGTCAGGTCGAACAGAGGGTGCGCCTGGGTCACGGCCAGCGAATCGTCCAGGCGCGCCGCGAATCCGCCGTCGACCTCACCGGCCTCGAACACGTCCGGCGGGTTCGTCAGCGTGTCGCCGAACAGGCTCATCTCCTGGAAGAACTGGCCGGAGATCGCGAGCTGATCGTTCGAGTCGATCGCGATCGACTGGATCTGTTGGCGCTGCGGCGTCGTCACCACGCCGAATCCGGGGTTGTTGACCGGCAGCGGCGCATCGCCGAGCTGCACGCTGCGCGCTAGGTTGCCGTCGCGATCGACTTTGGCGACGAAGCCGTCCATGTCGGTCGCGTTGCCGGCGGAGAGCACGTGCGCGCTGTCGAGCTCGAGCGAGCCGGTGAACGAGCCGCCGACGAACAAATCGCCCGTCGAGTCGAACGCGACCGAGCCGAAGTACGCGAGCTGGAAGTCCAGCTTGCCGGTCGCGTCGAGCACCGCGGTGCCCATCGCCGAGCCCGACACCGCGATGCGGCCGTCGCGCGCGACCGCGATCGACTGCACGCCGTCGCCGCACAGGCCGAGCGCGAACGCGGCGAGGGGCACGCCGCGCGGCGACAGCTTGACGACGAACACGTCGATGTTGCCCTGCGGCGCGAGCACGAAGCCGCCGCCGAAGTCGGTCGTTTGCGTGAACGCGCCGGCGACGTAGGCGTTGCCGGCCGCGTCGAGCGCGAGCGTGCTGCCGAAGCCGTACGTGAACACGTTGGCGCCATCGGCCGCGAGCTTCACGATGCCGGTGTCGGCGGTGTAGAAGATGTTACCGGCCGCGTCGACCGCGACCTGATCGCCGCCGGTGATGTCGAACGACGCGAGCAGGCTGCCGGACGGCACGCCCTCGATGCAGCTCGGGCTCGGATGGACCGGGCGCGGCGGCAGCGGGTCGTGAAACCCGCTGCCGCTGCCGAGCGTCGGATCCTCGGACTGATCCGGAGGCTGGGTGGAAGTGCAGCCGAACAGCAGGGCCGCGATCGCGGCCGCATAGCAACTCGAGTTCGCCATAGATTCTCCTCGGAGGGTTTCTTGCGAGAACCCGTGATTTCACGCGTCGTGCCACGCGCGGCGCATGCGGAGTGGGGCGAGATTCTTCGCTTCGCGAAGACTTCTTACGTGCGAACGCGCCATCGCCCGAGCGCCAACAGCGCGGGCACCAGGACGAGCGCCGTGATCACGCACGTGACCTCGCCGATCAGCGATGCCGAGCCGAAGCCGCGAATCGCGAGGTTGTCGCTCACGAGCAGTGAGCCGTAACCGATCATCGTGGTCAGGGAGCACACGAACACCGCGCTGCCGCTCGTGCGCAGGGTGGTGAGCGGATCTGGCACTTCCTCGTGGTCGTGGCGGTGCGCGACGTTGATCGCGTAGTCGATGCCGAGCCCGAGCGTGATCGGCAGCGCGACGAAGTCGAGGAAGCTCACCTTGATCCCGGCGAGCGCGCACACCGCGATCATGAGCAGCGAGCCGGCGCCGGTCGCGACGAGCACGGCGAGCGCGCGCCGGTTGCGGCCGACGAGCAGCCACACCATCACGACGAGCCCGCCCGCCGCGATGCCGGTGACGAGCGGGCCGTCGAGCTCGATCGACTCGACGATGTCGGCGAAGATCACGCTCGCGCCCGACGTGGTCACCGTCTTGCCGTCGGGTAGATCGAGCCGCCGCACCGCGCTCGCGAACCGGATCAGCTCGTGGCCGTTCCACTCGTCGAAGCCGTTCGCCGTCGCGGCCGAGACGATCAACCCGACCCGGCCGTCCTTCTCGACGAGCGCCTCGCGCACGTGCGCCGGCACCGCGGCGAGCTCCACCGCCTCGAGATGATCGGGCGGGCGCAGCTCGGCGAGCTCGGCACGCTGCTTGTCATCGAGATCGGCGAGCGCGGGATCGTCGAGCAGCGTGCGGATGTGCGCGAGCACCGCGAGCTTCTCGGGCTGATCGGGCGGCACGACATCGAGGATCGACGCGATCGAGCCGATCACCTTCTGGTCCGGGTCGCGGGCGCGCAGCGCCGCCACGATCTGCGGCACCTCGTCGGGGTGGTCGGCCGCGATGTACGTGCGGCCGGCGTAGCCGCGCCCGAACTCGCGATCCGACGTCTGCATCCAGTCGCGCGCATCGACCGCGGCGTGGCCCTCCGAGCGCAGGTGCTTGAGGTCGTACTCGAACGGATCGGCGGCGACGTAGCGAACCACGACGACCGACGCCACGACGGCGAGCGCCGCGGCGCCCGCGCACACGACGTGCGGCTTGCGGAAGCCGATGAGCTTGACGAGCGTGCGCCCGACGAACGGCTCGCCGACGAAGATGTGCGTGTCGCGGCCCCACCGCAGCATCAGCGCCGGCAGCAGCACGAACGTGGCGATCCAGCACAGCAGCATGCCGATCGCGCCGATCACCGCGAAGTCGGCGAAGCCCTTGAAGCTGGTCGCGGCGAGCGAGCCGTACGCGATCGACGCGCCGAGCGAGGCCACCGCGGTCGGGCGCAGCGTGCCCACGATCGCGGCCGCGAGCGCGTCCTCGGGCACGTGCGCGCGCCGCTCCTCGAGGTAGCGCGCGATCATCAGGATGCCGTAGTTGACGCCGTTGCCCGCGATGATCGCGCCCAGGAACGCGGTCGCGGCGTTCAGGTGGCCGACGGTGATCGCGGCGGCGCCGAACGCGGCGGTGGTCGCGATCGCGAGCGTGCCGGTGAGCAGCGCGAGCAAGGTCGCGCTGCGGAAGTACAGCACGAGCACGAGCCCGACCAGCAGCGTCGTGACGATGCTCGACCACAGCATGCCGCGCTCGATCGCGTCGTGCTCGGCGAGCGCCGTGATGTTGCCGCCGGTGAACCCCATCTTGACGCCGGGAATGCGCGCGCGCGCCGCCTCGAGCGCGTGCACGAGCTCCTTGCCGCGAGCGACGTCGGTCGCCGAGAACGCGATGCGGATCTCGATCATCCCGATCTTGCCGTCCGCGCTGACGTGACTCGAGCGGGCGAGCCGCGCCTCGGCGTCCCGCCGTTTCGCGCGCAGGTCGTCGAGATCGTGCGCGGTCTGGTTCGCGGCGGCCGGGTCGTCGTCGAGGTCGACGTACAGCGGATTCGCGCGCAGCTTCGCTTGCTTGATCTCGGTCTCGATCGCGTGCTCGGCGCGCTCGAGGTCGGCGAGCGGCACGTACAGCTCGCGGTGCGCGCGGAAGAACGCGCGGATCTCGGCATCGTCGTCGTCGACGCCGTCGACGAGCGTTTGGGGCAGCGCGCGGATCGCCGCGGTCATCTCGGTCATCGCCGCGGCGCGCGCCGGCGCATCGGGCGCCTCGATCACGACGAGCACGGTGTCGGTCGCCTTGACGCGCGCCTCGAGCCGCCGCAGATCTTTCACCGCCGGCGCGTCTTGCGGCAGCAAATACGAGAAGTCGGCGAACAGCGGCAGATGCCACGCGACGAGGTACACCGACACCGCGAGCACGGCCGCGCTCGCGGCGAGGATCGCGACCGAGCGCCGCTTGACCCACGCCACGTAACGGCGGGCGAGCGCGAGCGGACTGACTACGGCCGGCGGCATCGGCGGGGACCCCGAGCGATATCACGACGCGGGCGTGATTCGTGGTAATCCCGAGCCATGTCCGTCATCGGCATCGTCGGCGGGACCGGGCTCTATCAGCTCGACGGCCTGGTCGACCAGCGCTGGCAGCGCGTCGATTCGCCGTTCGGCGCGCCGAGCGACGAGCTGCTGTTCGGCCGCATCGGCGATCAGCGCGTGGTGTTCTTGCCGCGCCACGGCCGCGGCCACCGCATCCCGCCGCACGAGATCAACTTCCTGGCCAACATCGACGCGCTCAAGCGCGCGGGCGTCACGCAGGTGATCTCGGTGTCGGCGGTCGGCTCGCTGCGCTCGGACCTGCCGCCCGGCACGTTCGTGGTCGTCGACCAGTTCATCGATCGCACGCTGCGCAAGCCCAAGACGTTCTTCGGAACCGGTTGCGTCGCCCACGTGTCGATGGGGCATCCGACGTGCGGCCGGCTCGCCGGTCACCTCGCGCGCGGCGCGCACGAGCTGGAGCTAGAAGTGCACGACGGTGGCACGTACGTCGTGATGGAAGGCCCGCAGTTCTCGAGCCTCGCCGAGAGCGAGCTGCATCGCAGCTGGCACGCCGACGTGATCGGCATGACCAACATGCCCGAGGCCAAGCTCGCCCGCGAAGCCGAGCTATGTTACGCCACCGTCGCCATGGTCACCGACTTCGACTGCTGGCACCCGGATCACGATCACGTGACGGTCGCCGAGGTCGTCCAGGTGATGCACGCGAACTCGGCGAACGCGAAGAAGCTGCTCGCGCACGTCATCCCGCGTGCCGGCGCCGACACCGGCAGGTGCGAGCGCGGCTGCGATCGCGCGCTCGAGCACGCGATCCTCACCGCACCCGACGCGCGCGACCCCGCGGTCGTGAAGCAGCTCGACGCGATCGCCGGAAGGGTGCTGCGCGCATGAACTTCAAGTCGCTCAT
>DASXCY010000124.1:0-42658 GCA_036490935.1 Kofleriaceae bacterium
GAAGCGCTCGGGTTTCTCGCGTTCATCATCACCGGCGGGTACCTGCTCGCGAGCGTGCGCTACAGGCTCACGCTCGGCGGGGTGGTCGTGATGCCGGTCGCGCTCGTCATGCTGCTGCTCGCACGGCTCACGCCGGCCGGCTCCCCGCCCGAGGGAATGTCGGAGCTCGGCCGCATTCACATCTCGCTGGCGACGATCGGCGTCGCGATCTTCGCGCTCGCGAGCGTGCTGTCGGCGATCTATCTCGCAGAGGATCGCGCGCTGAGGCGCAAGCGGTTCGACTCGGCCGCGTTCGAAGGCGGCGGCGCGCCGCTCGAGGCGCTCGACAGGCTGTCGCATCGCCTGATCTGGTTCGGATTTCCGATCTTCACGGTCGCGCTCGTGCTCGGCGCGGTATGGACGAGCGAGCTCGGCGAGAGCCTCGGCCGCGTCGAGTACGCGCTCGCGGCGGTCACGTGGGTCGCATACGCGACGCTGCTCGTCGCGCGTCAGATCTATGGGTGGCGCGGCCGGCGTGCCGCGAAGCTCGCGCTCGAGGGCTTCGCGACCGCGCTTGCCGTGCTCGTGGTGTACCTCGTGCGGCGAGCGCTCGGATGAGCCCTCGACGAGCGCAGCGAGGAGCCTCTTGGTGAGCTCGCATGGCGAGCTGTTTGTCATCGGCCTGTCGTGGCGCACGGCCGAGGTCGCGGTGCGCGAGAAGCTGGCGTTTCGCGAGGACGAGATCACGGTCGTGCTGCAGGCGGTGACGTCGCAGCTGCCGGTCACCGAGGCGCTGCTCGTTTCGACGTGCAACCGCGTCGAGCTGTATGGCGTGGCGCGGCCCGGCGTCGACACGATCGCCGCGGTACGCGCGTTTCTCGTCGCGAATCGCGGCGCGAAGGCGCACGAGCTCGCCGAGGCCCTGTACGAGCATCGCGGCCCGGCCGCGGTGCGCCACGTGTTTCGCGTCGCGTCGGCGCTCGACTCGCTCGTCGTCGGAGAAGCGCAGATCCTCGGCCAGCTCAAGGCGGCGTACGGCATCGCAGGCAAGGCGGGCGCCTCGGGGCCGGTGCTGTCGCGCGCGCTCGAGCGCGCGTTCGGCGTGGCCAAGCGCGTGCGCACCGAGACGGCGATCGCGCGCGGCGCGGCGAACGTGTCGTCGGTCGCGGTCGAGCTCGCGAAGCGCGTGTTCGGCGAGCTGCGCGGCAAGAGCGTGCTCGTGATCGGCGCCGGCAAGATGTCGACGCTCGCCGCGCGCCACCTGTACGGCAACGGTGCGGCGCGCATCGTCGTGACCAACCGCTCGCCCGACAAGGCCGAGGCGCTCGCCGCCGAAATCGACGCGGTCGCGAAGCCGTGGAGCGAGCTCGAGGCGCTGCTCGCCGAGGCCGACGTCGTGATCAGCTCGACCGGTGCGCGCGAGCCGATCCTGACGCGCGCGCTGTTCAAGAAGGTGACGAAGGCGCGGCGCTGGCGGCCGATGGTCGTGATCGACATCGCCGTGCCGCGCGACGCCGACGCGGCGATCGGCGAGCTCGACGGCGTGTACCTGTACAACATCGACGATCTCGACAAGGTCGTGCGCGCGAACCTCGCCGAACGGCAGAAGGCGGCCGAGCACGCGACGAAGATCGTCGAGCACGAGGCGGGCAGCTTCGAGCACTGGCTGCGCACGCAGGGCGTGGTGCCGGCGATCCGCGCGCTGCGCGAGCACTTCGCGTCGATCGCGCAGACCGAGCTCGCGAAGGCGCACGACCAGCTCGCGCGCAAGGAGCTGACGCGCGAGGATCAGCGCCAGCTTGTCGATCGTGTCGTCCAGCTCGTCGTCAACAAGCTGCTCCACACGCCGACCTCGGTGCTGCGCGGCAGCGAGCCCGACGAGGGCGCGCTGCGCGCGGCGATCCTGTGCGAGCTGTTCGCGCTCGTTCCCGCCGAGGGCGGGAGCGAGGTAGAACCTGCGATGGAGCCGGACGAGCCGGAGAAGGCCCGAGCATGACCGAAACGATCGTGATCGCGACGCGCGGCAGTCAGCTGGCGCTGTGGCAGGCCCACCACGTCAAGGCGCGGCTCGAGGCGGTGCAGCCCGGGATCGCCGTCGAGCTCGCGATCATCAAGACCTCGGGCGACACGATCCTCGACGTGCCGCTCGCGAAGGTCGGCGGCAAGGGACTGTTCGTGAAGGAGATCGAGCAGGCGCTCGTCGAGCGCACGGCGGATCTCGCGGTGCATTCGATGAAGGACGTGCCGGCCGAGCTCGCGCCGGGGTTGGTGCTCGCGGCGAACAGCGCGCGCGAGGTGCCGTGGGATGCGCTGTGCGCGCGGGAGCCGGTGACGGTCGACACGCTGCCGCACGGCGCTCGCATCGGCACGTCGAGCATGCGGCGACAGTGCCAGCTGCTCGCGCGCCGCCCGGATCTGCGCGTCGCGATGCTGCGCGGCAACGTGCCGACGCGCGTGAAGAAGCTCGACGCCGGCGACTTCGACGCGATCGTGCTCGCGGCGGCCGGGCTCGTGCGGCTCGGCATGGCCGAGCGCATCACGCAGCAGCTACCGATCGAGATCTCGATCCCGGCAGTCGCGCAGGGCGTGCTCGCGATCGAGATCCGAGACGGCGACGACCGCGTGCGCTCGCTCGTGCGCGCCGCGATCCACGACGAGGCGACCGCCGTGCACGTCACGGCCGAGCGCGCGTTCCTCGCGCGGATGGGCGGCAGTTGCCAGACGCCGCTCGCGGCCCACGCGGTCGATGACCCTGCGGGCCTTCACGTCGTGGCCATGTGTGGCCTTCCCGACGGCACGCGCGTCCTGCACGCCGACCTCCGCGGCCCGCTCGCCGACGCCGCACGCCTCGGCACCTCGCTCGCCGAAGATCTGTGGTCGCGCGGCGCGCGCGCGATCCTCGACGCGACCGCGCTTACATAAGCCGGCCGAGCTACCGCCAAGTCGGCGGTAATTCTTCGCCGTTAATTTTGCCCGGTAGCCGCGCGCGGCCTACGATTTCGGCGTCGTGAGTAATTTGCGCTGGCTCTGCATCGTCGTCGCGTGTGTTGGCTGCGCCACCCCGATGTCGGCGCTGCGCGATGAAAACCGCCACCTCTCGCAGGAGCTCGCGGAGCTGCGCGCGGATCGCCGCGCGAAGGATCGCAAGGTCACCGATCTCCAGAACCAGCTCGCGCTCGCGAAGGAAAAGCTGCCCGCGGCCGACGTGCCGCCCACGTTGCCCGTCGAGGTCATCGCGCCGCCGGTCGCCGCGAACAGCCTGCCCGACGGCGGCCGTGTCGTCGGCACGACCGACGACGGCAGCGAGATCATCTACGAAGGCGATGCCGCGCTCGGCAAGCCCGCCACGCTCGACGACGATTCGAGCGCGCCGTCCGCGCCGCGTCACGTCGGCCACGTCGCGGCGCCACCGCCGGTGACGGACGACGTGCCCGTCGCCGCCGATCGCATCGAGGTCACGCACCGCGTGCCGGTCGCCGCGCGCGTGCCGCACACCCACGTGCGCGGCGACCCCGATGCCGGCGCCGAGTATCGCGCCGCGGTCGAGCTCGTGAAGGCCGGCAGCTACGCCGACGCGATCGCCGCGCTGCGCACGTTCGTGCAGCGCTACCCGCGCCACGATTACGCCGACAACGCGCAGTACTGGATCGGCGAGGCGTTCTACGCGCAGAAGGATTATCCGCATGCGCTCGCCGAGTTCCGCGCTACGATCGAGATCTACCCGCGCGGAAACAAAGTGCCCGATGCGCTGCTCAAGGTCGGCTATTGCTACGCGGCACTCGGCCAGGCCGACAAGGCCCACGCCGTGCTGGAGCAAGTCGTGAGCTTGTATCCGAAGTCCGAGCCGGCGGTGCTCGCCGCGAAGCGCCTGGAGACGCCATGACGCTCCGCCTCGTGCTCGCGTTCGCGCTCGCGCCCGCCGTCGCGGCCGCGCAGCCGATCATGCCCAACGGCAGCGTCCCCGATGCGCCGCACACGCTCGATCCCGGCGCCGCGCAGCCGTCGTACACGCCGCCCGCGCCGCAGCAGGCGCCCGCGCCCGCGAAACCCAACGTGATCGTCGTCGGGCCCGACGGCAAGCCGACGTACACGCCCGATCAAGACGCCAACGCGCCGAGCGGCTACTACGTCGGCAGCGGCGGCGAGGGCGAGCCGTCGAACGAGCCGACCGAGATCCACGCCGGCCCGGTGCCCGAGCTGCACGTCGTGCGGCGCGGCGACACGCTGTGGGACATCTGCACGTACTACTTCAACGACCCGTGGCAGTGGCCGAAGGTGTGGTCGTACAACCCGCAGATCACGAACCCGCACTGGATCTATCCCGGCGATCTCGTGCGGCTGCTGCCGCGCGGCATGTTCGCGGCGCACGAGCCCGAGCCCAAGCCCGAGGGGCCGACCGAGATCAAGCCGCCCGACAACGTCCCGCCGCCGCAGCAGCACGTCGAGGTCGGGCTCAAGCAGACCGCGTTCGTCGAGAAGAGCGACCTCGACAAGTCGATCGAGCTCGACGGCTCCGTCGACGAGAAGGAGCTGCTGGCGCAAGGCGATCAGGTCTACCTCAGGTATCCCGACGGCAAGGCGCCCGAGGTCGGCAAGACGTACTCGATCTACGTGCCCGACAACCCGGTGAAGAGCAACGGCAAGGACGTCGGCGCGTACGTGCACCTGCTCGGGACCGTCGAGGTGGTGAGCGTGAAGCAGGACAAGCGCGCGCGCGGCGTGATCCGCACGGCGAACCAGGAGATCGAGCGCCACTCCAAGGTCGGTCCACTGATCAAGCAGTACAAGACCGTGCCGCCGGTCGCGCCGCAGGTCGATGCGCGTGGCTCGATCGTCGCGATCCTCACGCCCGCGCTGCTGATCGGCCAGGGCGAGCTGGCGTTCATCGACCTCGGCAAAGGCTCGGGCGTCGAGGTCGGCAACCGCATGTTCGTCGTGCGGCGCGGCGACGCGTACCCGAATCAATCGAAGGAAACGATCGGCCAGAACGACGAGCGCTACCCGGCGCGCGCGCTGGGCGAGGTGGTCATCGTGCAGGTCGGCGACAACATCTCGGTCGGCCTGGTGACGCTCGCCGTCCAGGAGATGGGCGTGGGCGACGTCGTGATGATGCAGAAGGCGAAGTAGGGGGGACTTCGGACTTCGGACTTCGGGCTTCGGAGGATGGCTCGGCCCGAAGTCCGAAGCCCAAAGCCCGGCATATAGATGTAGGGCCATCGCGCAAGCGTCTGATATTACTCGCTTCGGATCTCGCACACTTGACGCCGGTGCCTCCGGTGGCTAATTGCATTTCCCTTGTGACACTCGTGATCGACATGCCGGAGCGACTTGCGGCGGTCGGCTGGACCACCGAGCTACACCTGCGTGGACGGCTCGCGCAGGGCCCGGCCGTGGCGATCGTGGGCGCTCGTGCGGCGACCACGCGAGGCATGCACCGCGCTCATGCGCTCGCGCGGCACCTCACCGAACGGGGAGTTCACGTCGTGTCGGGCGGCGCGCTCGGCATCGATGGCGCCGCGCATCGCGGTGCGCTGGCCGCCGGCGGCGCGACCACGGTCGTGCTCGGCACCGGCATCGACGTCATGTACCCGGCGCGTCACGCGGCGCTGTTTCGCGATGCGCTCGCCGCGGGCGGCGCGCTCGTCAGCATGTTCCCGCCCGGCACCGAGCCGAGGAAGTCGACGTTCCCGCAGCGCAACCGGCTGATCGCCGCGCTCGCCGACGTCGTGATCGTGGTCGAAGCCGATGCGCGATCCGGCTCGCTGTCGACGGCGCGCGCTGGCCGCGAGCTCGGCCGCATGGTCGCCGCGTGGCCGGGCAGCCGCGGTTGCGATCGCCTGCTTGCCACCGGGGCCGCGGTGGTCGAAGACGAGGCCGATGCGCTCGCCGCGCTCGCCGGTGCGCCGCGCCGGCATGCTCCCGCGCCGCTCGATCCGATCTCCGCGCGGATCGCGGACGCGCTCGCCACCGGAGCGCGTGGAATCGATGAGGTCGTGCGCGTCACCGGCCTGCCGGTCCGCGCCGTGCTACGCGCTTTGCCGAGGGAGATGAAGTGAAAAAGCAGTCCGATAAGTCGCGCAAGGCGAAGACCGAGAAGCCAGCTCCCAAGGCGCAAGCCAAGAAGAAGGGGCCGCGGGCCACGGGCCCCGGGCCTCGGGAAGAGGTTGCGAAGAAGACGAAGAAGAAGCCTTCGCGCAAGACCGAGGCTCCGGTCACCGAGTCCGAAGTCCGAAGTCCGAAGTCCGAAGTCCGCGCGAAGAAGGTCAAGCCGGGCAGCGCGCTGGTCGTGGTCGAGTCGCCCGCGAAGGCGCGCACGATCAACAAGTACCTGGGCGCGAACTACATCGTGAAGGCGTCGGTCGGCCACGTGCGCGACCTGCCGAAGTCGAAGATCGGCGTCGACCTCGAGGACGGCACGTTCGAGCCGGTCTACGAGGTGATCGAAGGCAAGAAGAAGGTGCTCGGCGAGATCCGCAAGGCCGCGCGCGAGGTCGAAACGGTTTATCTGGCGTCCGACCCCGATCGCGAGGGCGAGGCGATCGCGTGGCACATCGCCGAGGAGATCAAGGACGTCAACAAGAACCTCCGGCGCGTGCTCATCAACGAGATCACGAAGAAGGGCGTGACGGCCGCGATCGCGAAGCCGCTGTCGATCGACATGAACAAGACCGACGCGCAGCAAGCGCGCCGCATCCTCGATCGCCTCGTCGGCTACAAGATCAGCCCGATCCTGTGGAACAAGGTGCAGCGCGGTCTGTCCGCGGGCCGCGTGCAGTCGGTCGCGGTGCGCCTGGTGTGCGAGCGCGAAGAGGAGATCAAGGCGTTCAAGGCCGAGGAGTACTGGACGGTCGGCGCGACCTGCGTCGGCAACCAGCCGCCTCCGTTCCCGGCACGCGTCGCGCGCTGGAAGGGTGAGAAGGCCGATCCGAAGACCGAGGCCGAGGCCACGGCGATCGCGAAGGAGCTCGCGACCGGCGAGGCGGTCGTGTCGTCGGTCGAGAAGAAGGAGCGCCGCAAGAAGCCCCAGGCGCCGTTCATCACGAGCAAGCTGCAGCAGGATGCCGCGCGCAAGCTGCGGTTCTCCGCCAAGCGCACGATGGCGCTCGCGCAGCGGTTGTACGAGGGCGTCGAGCTCGGCGACGAAGGCCCGACCGGTCTCATCACCTATATGCGTACCGACTCGACGCGCATCTCCGACGACGCGCTCGCGGCGGTGCGCCAGCACGTGACCGAGACGTACGGTCGCGAGTACCTGCCCGACGAACCGAACACGTACTCGAACAAGGAGCGCGCGCAGGACGCACACGAGGCGATCCGCCCGACGCTCATGGAATGGGCGCCGGACCGCGTCGCCGCCGCGCTCGCGAACCATCCCGAGGGCCGCGAGCTGGTCAAGCTGTACACGCTGATCTGGCAGCGCTTCGTCGCGTCGCAGATGGTGCCGGCCGTGTACGATCAGACCACGATCGACATCGATCGCGGCGCGGCGCAGCTGCGCGCGACCGGCCAGGTGATGAAGTTCGCCGGCTACACGAAGGTGTACGAGGTCGCCGAGACCGACGACGCGAAGGCCGAAGCCGCCGAGGCGGCCGACAAGCTGCTGCCGCCGCTCGAGGTCGGCGAGAAGGTGAAGCTCGAGGCGATCACGCCCGAGCAGCACTTCACGCAGCCGCCGCCGCGATTCTCCGAGGCGTCGCTCGTGAAGGAGCTCGAGGAGCGCGGCATCGGCCGGCCGTCGACGTACGCCGCGATCATGTCGACGATCGTCGACCGTGGTTATGTCGAGAAGAAGGAGGCGCGGTTCTGGCCGACCGAGCTCGGCATCCTGGTCAACGGGTTGCTCGTCGAGAGCTTCCCCGAGATCGTGAGCTCGGACTTCACCGCGAAGATGGAGTCGGATCTCGATCACGTCGAGGACGGCAGCGAGGACTGGCGCCAGCTGCTCGGCGCGTTCTACGCGCCGTTCCAGCTCGAGCTCGCGAAGGCCGAGACCGAGATGCGCGACGTCAAGCGGGAGGAGATTCCGACCGAGTGGACGTGCGAGAAGTGCGGCAAGCCGATGGTCATCAAGTGGGGCCGCAACGGCAGCTTCCTGGCGTGCCAGGGCTATCCCGAGTGCCGCAACACGATGGAGGTCGTCAAGAACCTCGACGGCACGTGGGAGAAGGTCCCGCCGCAGACGACCGATGAAGTGTGCGAGACCTGCGCCGCGCCGATGACCGTCAAGCGCGGCCGGTTCGGTAGCTTCCTCGCGTGCACGCGCTACCCCGACTGCAAGACGACCAAGCCGATCTCGCTCGGCGTGAAGTGCCCGCGCCCCGGCTGCGGCGGCTTCATCGCCGAGAAGCGGTCGCGCCGCGGCAAGCCGTTCTACGGCTGCTCGAACTGGGCGAAGAAGGGCTGCGACTTCGTGGCCTGGGACCGCCCGATCCCGCAGCCGTGCCCGGTCTGCCAGGCCAAGTTCGTGCTCAAGAAGGAAACCAAGCGCGGCATCACCCTGCGCTGCATGGAGTGCGACTGGCGGTCCGAAGGCTCGGAAGAGCCCGAGGAAAACGCGGCGTGATCGTGCTCGCTCCAGCTAGAACGCACGCGCCGTAACCTCGGGCAGCGGTAGACTTCGGAGGATGGCCGAGATCGACTGGGGCACGACGATCGGCTGGGGAGTCATCATTGCGCTCGTTGTTGTCGCGTTTCGCCTGCATGGATGGCACCGACCACGTTGGTGTTCGAAGTGCCAGGGCACCAGGGCGGTGGTGCAGCATGTAGAGCGCAAGGACGGCTACGAGCTCTATGCGTGCCGCCTGTGTGGAACTGGATACGTCTTGGAACCGGGCAAGAAGCTCGTGGTTCACGAGCAGTGGAAGAAAGGCGATGGCCTGCCCGAGGCGCGCATCGCGCGCGAGGAGCGATGAGCGCAGCCGACGTCACGGTCGTGGGCGGAGGGATGGCCGGGTGCGAGGCGGCGTGGCAGCTCGCCGAGGCCGGGTTGCGCGTCGCGCTGGTCGAGATGAAGCCGTGCGCGATGTCGCCGGCGCATCAGACGCCGCTGCTCGGCGAGCTGGTGTGCAGCAATTCACTGCGCAGCAACGACCCGGCCGCACCGGCCGGGTTGCTCAAGCAGGAGCTGCGGCGCTGCGGGTCGCTCGTCATCGCGTGCGCCGACGAGCATCGCGTGCCGGCCGGGCAGGCGCTCGCGGTCGAGCGGTTCGGGTTCGCGCGCGCGCTCACGCGCCGGCTCGCGCTGCATCCGCGCGTGCGGATCGAGCGGCGCCGGCTCGACGAGCTGCCCGACGGTTGGGATAGCGGAACGCCAGCGCCGGGACGGGCGGTGATCGTCGCGACCGGGCCACTCACCGAGGGCGCGCTCGCCGACGTGATCCGCCGCGAGCTCGGCGGCGATCGCATGTACTTCTACGACGCGATCGCGCCGATCGTGGCCGCCGATTCGATCGACTGGGACTTCGCGTTTCGCGGCTCGCGCTGGGGCAAGGACAGCGACATGGCGGCCGGCGGCGACGAAGGCGTCGGCGACTACGTCAATTGCGCGCTCGGCAAGCTCGAGTACGAGGCGTTCGTCGCGGCGGTCCAGGCCGGGCGCAAGGTGCTGCCGCACGACTTCGAGGAGCCCCGCTACTTCGAGAGCTGCATGCCGATCGAGGTCATGGCCGAGCGCGGCGACCAGACGCTGCGGTTCGGGCCGATGCGACCGATCGGCCTCGTCGATCCGCGCACCGGCCATCGCCCGTGGGCAGTCGTGCAGCTACGGCCGGAGAACCGCTACCTGACCGCGTACAATCTGGTCGGATTCCAGACGCGGCTCGCGTATCCCGAGCAGCAGCGGATCTTTCAGACGATCCCGGCGCTGCACCGCGCCGAATTCCTGCGCTTCGGCTCGATCCATCGCAACACGTACATCGACGCGCCGGCGCGGCTCGGCGCGCGCCTCGAGCTGCGCGATCGCCCCAACGTGCACTTCGCGGGGCTGCTGACCGGCGTCGAGGGCTACATCGAGTCGTGCGCGCTCGGCCTCCTCGTCGCGTGGCTGATCGCCGGCCGCGTGACCGAGCCGCCGCCGCCGACCACGATGCTCGGCGGCCTGTACCACCACGTCACCGCGCCGCGCGCGCCCGGCGCGAAGTACGGCCCGACGAACGTCAACTACGGACTGCTGCCGCCGATCGACGACCCGAAACGCAACAATAAGCCGCGCATGGCCGAGCGCGCGCGCGCCGACCTCGCCGGCTGGCTAGCGCTCCGCCAGTAGGGCTAAGCTGCGGCCGTGACTCGACTCTCGGGCAAGCACGCGCTCGTCACCGGCGGTTCGTCCGGCATCGGCGCCGCGATCGCAGCGGCGCTCGCAGCCGACGGCGCCGCGGTCGCAGCGTGCGCGCGCAGGTTCGCGCCCGGCCCGGCGAGCGTTCGCGCCGGCGAGGTCGCGCCGACCCACCTCGATGTCACCGACGAGCGCGCCGTCGACGCCGTGTTCGCGGCGCTGCCGGCGCTCGACGTCGTCGTGCTCTCGCACGGCACCGGCACGTTCGCGAAGCTCGCCGATTGCTCGCTGGCCGAGGTGCGCGCGATGCTCGAGGTTCACGTCGTCGGCACGGTCGCGTGCATGCGCGCGGCGCTGCGGCGCGGCGTCGGCCACGTCGTCGTGATCGGTTCGCATGCGGTGCACCACGCGTTCCCCGAGTGCGGTGGCTATACGGCGGCGAAGGCGGGGCAGGTCGCGCTCGCCCGCGTGCTCGCCGCCGAGGTGCGCGCATCCGGCATCCGCGTCACCACGCTGCTGCCGGGCGCGACCGACACGCCGATCTGGGACGACCGGCCCGACTTCGATCGCAGCAAGATGATGCAGCCGGCGCAGCTCGCCGGGCTCGTGGTCGATCTGGTCGCGCGGCCCGAGCTCGCCGTCGACGAGCTCGTCGTCACGCCGCCGGCCGGCGTGCTGTAAATTGGCCCGCCCGGCGGGGCAGCGCGATCCTGGCCGCGATGGACTGGGTTGCCGCGCTCGCCGCGTTCGAGCAGTACCTCCGGGTCGAGCGCGCGTACTCGCCGCGCACGGTCGAGGTGTACCTGCGTGACGTCGCGGCGCTGCGCGCGCACGCCGGCAAGAAGCCGCTCGCGCGGCTGTCGGCGCTCGAGATCCGCGGCCAGCTCGCGACGCTGTTCGATGCGAACGGCCCGGCGACGATCGGTCGCAAGCTGTCGAGCGTGCGCGCGTTCTGCCGGTTCCTCGTCAAGCGCGGCGTGCTCGCCGGCAATCCCGCAGCCGCGATCCGCGGGCCGAAACAGCCGAAGGGCCTGCCGCGCGCGCTCGACGTCGACGACGCGTTCCGGCTCGTCGAGGCGCCCGCGACGATCGGGCGCACGTCGCGTCGCGCGCTCTCGCCCGAGGAGGACGCGCGTCACGCCAAGCTGCGGCTGCGCGACGCCGCGCTGATGGAGCTCGTCTACTCGACCGGCCTGCGCGTCAGCGAGGCGTGCGCGCTCGAGACCACCGACATCGATCGCGATCGTTACGGCGTGCCGATCGTGCTCGTGCGCCACGGCAAGGGCGGCAAGTCGCGCGAGGTCCCGCTCGGCGGCGCCGCGACGCGCGCGCTCGACGCATACTTGCCGGCGCGGCGCGAGCTGGGCGCGAGCGGAGCCGCGCTGTTCGTCAACGCGACCGGCGCGCGCCTCACCGCGCGCTCGGTGCAGCGCATGGTGCGGCGCTGGTCGATCGCTGGCGGCGTGGCCGCGTCGGCGACGCCGCACGGGCTGCGCCACTCGTTCGCGACTCACTTGCTCGACGAGGGCGTCGATCTGCGCTCGATCCAGGAGCTGCTCGGCCACGCGAGCCTGTCGTCGACGCAGATCTACACGAAGGTGTCGCTCGAGCACCTGATGAAGGTCTACGACGACGCGCACCCGCGATCGAAGTCGAAGGCTTGACGCCTCGATCGACTGAACTGTGCTAGACGAAGGGCGTGAAGGCCCATTCGACGACGATCCTCTCGGTCCGCCGCGGAGGCGCGGTCGTCGTGGCCGGCGACGGCCAGGTCACGCTGCAGAACACGGTCGTCAAGGCCGGCGCGCGCAAGGTGCGCAAGCTCGGCGACGGCCGCGCGATCGGCGGGTTCGCCGGCTCGGCGGCCGACGGCATCGCGCTGTTCGATCGGCTCGACGACAAGCTGCGCGAGCAGCGCAGCCCGCTGCGCCGCGCCGCCGTCGAGCTCGCGAAGGAGTGGCGCACCGATCGCGCGCTGCGGCGGCTCGAGGCGATGCTCGTCGTCGCCGACGCCGAGTGCACGTTCATCCTGTCGGGCGCGGGCGACGTGATCGAGCCCGATGACGGCGTGTGCGCGATCGGAAGCGGCGGCAGCTACGCGCTCGCGGCGGCGCGTGCGCTCCTGCGGCACACCGAGATGACGCCGCGCGCGATCGCCGAGACCGCGATGTCGCTCGCCGCCGAGATCTGCATCTACACGAACGCGAACCTGACGATCGAGGAGCTCGGCGCGTGACCGAGACCCCGCTGACTCCGGCGAAGATCGTCGACGAGCTCGATCGCTACGTCGTCGGCCAGCGCGAAGCCAAGCGCGCCGTCGCGGTCGCGCTGCGCAATCGCTGGCGCCGCCAGCAGGTGCCGGGCGATCTGCGCGACGAGATCGCGCCGAAGAACATCATCATGATCGGCCCGACCGGCGTCGGCAAGACCGAGATCGCGCGCCGGCTCGCGCGGCTCGCGCGCGCGCCGTTCCTCAAGGTCGAGGCGAGCAAGTTCACCGAGGTCGGCTACGTCGGCCGCGACGTCGACTCGATCGTGCGCGATCTCGTCGAGGTCGCGGTCAAGCTCGTGCGCGACGAGGAAGCCGACAAGGTCCGCGGCCGCGCGAAGGACTCCGCCGAGGAGCGCCTGCTCGATCTGCTGCTGCCGCGCGGCGGGCGCTCGTTCACCGACCGCCCGGGCGAGCCGACCAGCGACGCCACGCGGGACAAGCTGCGCGCGATGCTGCGCGACGGCAAGCTCGACGACCGCGAGGTCGAGATCGATGTCGCCGACGACTCGAACCCGCTGATCTCGGTGCTCGGCGGCCAGCCGGGCGTCGACGAGTCCGCGCTCTCGGGCTTGAAGGACATGCTCGGCTCGTTCGGTCGCAAGACCAAGCGGCAAAAGCTCAAGGTCCCGGCGGCGTGGCGTGCGCTCACCGACCAGGAGACCGACAAGCTGATCGATCACGACGCGATGACGCGCGAGGCGGTGCGGCGCGCCGAGAACGCGGGCATCGTGTTCATCGACGAGATCGACAAGATCGCGACGCGCAGCGAACGCCACGGCGTCGACGTCTCGCGCGAGGGCGTGCAGCGCGACCTGCTGCCGATCGTCGAGGGCTCGACGGTGACGACGAAGTACGGCCCGGTGCGCACCGATCACGTCTTGTTCATCGCCGCCGGCGCGTTCCACATGAGCAAGCCGAGCGATCTCATCCCCGAGATGCAGGGCCGGTTCCCGATCCGCGTCGAGCTGAAGCCGCTCGTCGCCGACGACTTCGTGCGCATCCTGACCGAGCCGCAGAACGCGCTGACGCGCCAGTACGCCGCGCTGCTCGCCACCGAAGGCGTGACGATCGAGTGGAGCGACGGCGCGATCCGCGAGCTCGCGCAGATCGCCGCCGAGGTCAACCGCCGCACCCACGACATCGGCGCCCGCCGCCTGCACACCGTGCTCGAGCGCCTGCTCGACGATCTCATGTTCAACGCTCCCGACATCGGCACGCAGACCATCCCGATCACGCCCGAGTACGTGCGCGAGCGGCTCGCCGCGCTCGTCGCCGACGAAGACCTCGCGCGATACATTCTGTAGCGAGCGGTGGTATACGCGGCACATATGCCGCTGAGCCAGGCCGAGCTGCTCGCGCTCGCCGAACGCGTCCTCGTCAAGAATTACCGGCAGCAGCCGATCGTGCTCGAGCGCGGTCGCGGCTGCGAGGTCTGGGATGTGGCCGGCACGCGCTACCTCGACATGACCGCGGGGATCGCGGTGTGCGGCCTGGGCCACGCGCATCCCGGGTTCACCGCGCGCGTCACCGAGCAGCTCGTGCGGCTCGTGCACGTGTCGAACCTCTACTTCAACGACCAGCAGATCGTCGCCGCGAAGGCGATCGTCGATCATTCGTTCGCGCGCCGCGTGTTCTTCTGCAACTCGGGCGCCGAGGCGAACGAGGGCGCGATGAAGCTGTCGCGTCGCTATCAGGCGGTGGTCGCCGGCGCGCCGCAGCGCACGACGTTCGTGTCGACGCACGGCAGCTTTCACGGCCGCTCGTTTGCCACCGTCTCGATCACCGGCCAGGCCAAGTACCGCGAGGGCTTCGGGCCGCTCGTCGGGCCGGTCGAGTTTGTCGCGTACGGCGATCTCGAGGCCGCCGCGCGCGTGCTGGAGACCCGCGCCGCGTGCGCGATGATCGTCGAGCCGATCCAGGCCGAGGGCGGCATCGTCGCGGCGCCGCCGGGCTACCTCGCCGGGCTGCGCAGGCTGTGCGACGACACCGGCACGCTGCTGATCTTCGACGAGGTGCAGACCGGCGTCGGCCGCACCGGCGCGTGGTTCGCCCACCAGTACGACGAGGTATTTCCCGACGTGATGACGCTCGCGAAGGGCCTCGGCGGCGGCATCCCGATCGGCGCGGTCGCGTGCAGCGAGAAGGCCGCGGCCGGGCTCGCGGCGCAGCCGGGTGGCGCGGTTCCGCACGCCTCGACGTTCGGCGGCAACCCGCTCGCATGCGCCGCGGCGGTCGCGGTGTTCGACATCCTCGAGTCGGAGGGCTTGATCGAGCGCGTCGCGCAGGCCGGCGTGTATCTCGGCCAGCAGCTGTCCGAGCTCGTCGAGGCGTTCCCGGGGCACGCGATGGAGGTCCGCGGGCGCGGCTTGCTGCGCGGCGTGGCGGTGAGCGGAGCGCCGGCGCAGGTGGTCGCGAAGTGCCGCGAGAAGGGCGTGCTGCTGTCGGTCGCCGGCGACAAGGTGGTGCGATTCGCGCCGCCGTACGTCGTCGAGCGCAAGCACCTCGACGAGGCCGTCGGGGTCGTGCGCGGCGTGCTCGGCGAGGGCGTCGGGCGGGCGTAGACCGAACGTGGTACACGCGAGGCGTGCCGCGCGGATTTCTCACGCTCTCCGATATCGCACCCGAACGTTGGCCCGGGTTGTGGGACCGCGCGTCGCTGCTCAAGCGCGAGCGCGTGCAGCGTACGCTCGCGGGCAAGAGCGTCGCGCTCGTGTTCGAGAAGGCGTCGACGCGCACGCGCGTGTCGTTCGAGGTCGGCGTGTTCGAGCTCGGCGGTCATGCCGTGGTCATCTCGAACCAGGGCAGCCAGCTCGGGCGCGGCGAGCCGCTCGCCGACACCGCGCGCGTGCTCTCCGGCTACTGCCACGCGATCATGTTCCGCACGTTCGGGCAGGAACGCGTCGCCGAGCTCGCGAAGTTCGCGAGCGTGCCGGTCATCAACGGCCTGTCCGACCAGCATCATCCATGTCAGGTCGCCACCGATCTGTTCACCGTGCGCGAGCAGCTCGGCCGCACCGACGGGCTCGTCTACGCGTGGGTCGGCGACGGCAACAACATGGCGACGTCGTGGATCGAGGCCGCCGGCATGTTCGGCCTGGAGCTGCGGCTCGCGTGTCCCGACGGGTTCGCGCCCGATCCCGCGCTCGTCACGCAGGCGCGCGAGCGCGGCGGCCGCATCTCGCTGACGCGCGATCCGCGCGAGGCCGTCGCGGGCGCGCACGTGATCTCGACGGACGTATGGGCGTCGATGGGCCAGGAAGCCGAAGCGGCGCGCCGGCGCGTCGCGTTCGCGGGCTACTGCGTCGACACCGCGCTCGTGCAGCTCGCCGCACCCGAGGCGATCGTGCTGCACTGCCTGCCCGCGCATCGCGGCGAGGAGATCACGGCCGACGTGCTCGACGGACCGCGCTCGCGCGCGTGGGTGCAGGCCGAGAACCGGTTGCATGTCGGCAAGGCGATCCTGGAGCACGTGTTAGAGTCCGCTTAGTGGCCGTTCCTGCCGAGATCCCCGGGCTCGGATCCTCCGCCATGGTGTTGCGCGTGGCGCCCGGATTCGATCCGCTCAAGGCCAAGATCGGTCCGGACGAGTACTTCTTGCTGTCGCGCGTCGACGGCAGGCAGAGCGTGCGCGAGGTGTTGCTCGCGACCGGCCTGCCGATCGATCGCGCGATCGCGATCGTCAAGAAGCTGCGCGCGCTCGGCGCGCTGCTGGTGCCGAGCGAAGGTGCCGTGCCGCCGCCGCCGTCCGCCGTGGTCGACGTCGCGACCGAGCGGTTGCCGCGCAACCTGGTCGCGACCGGCATCGACGCGCCGACGATGCGCAAGGCCGGCAAGGTCGAGCTGCCGGCGCGCGAGGTGCCCGCGCTTCCCGATCCGACGCCGGAAGAGGTGGCGGCGCTCACCGAGGAGTCCGAGCTTACCGACGCCGACCGCCACAGGATCCTCGCGATGGAGCGGCTCGTGATCGCGCGCGATCCGTGGGCGCTGCTCGGCGTGCCGCGCGGCTCCGATGCGAAGACGCTCAAGCGCGCGTACTTCACGCTGTCGAAGTCGATCCATCCCGATCGCTACTTCGGCAGGCAGCTCGGCAGCTTCGCGCAGCGCCTGGTGCTGGTATTCGAGGCCACGAGCCGCGCCTACGCCAAGCTCACCTCGACCGATCCGCGCACGACCGGGCCGCATCCTCCGGTGGGCGGGGGCGGCGATGCCCCACAAACGCCCCAGGAATACGCGGCGGAGCTGTTCGACCGCGCGTGCACGCTCGAGCTCGCCGGCGAGTCGCTCGAGGCGATGAAGCTGTTTGCAGCCGCGGTGCGCGTCGACCCGCAGCCGCGCTACCTGCGGCGCGCCGCCAGCTGTGGGATCGCCGCCGAACAGCCGAAGTCCGCGGTCGAATACGCCAAGAAGGCGCAGTCGATCGCGCCCGATGATCCCTCGGCGGCGCGGCTACTTGCCTCGGCGTTTCGCGCCGCCGGCAAGCTCGCCGATGCCGAAGAAGTGCTGGTCATGGCGATGGCGATGCGCAACAGCAGCGATTCTTTGACCGCCGAGCTTCGCAACGATCTCGCCGAAGTGCGCCGCCAGCTCTCCGCCGACGCGCGCTAATTTCCTAGGCCGCGATGCTGGCGATCTTCCCGAAAACCGGGGGAAAATAGGTTCCGATGGCTAGCGAAAAGGTGATCGGTATCGACCTCGGCACGACCAATTCGTGCGTGGCGATCGTCGAAGACGGAACGCCGTCGGTGATCCCGAATCGCGGCGGGTACAAGACGACGCCGTCGATGGTCGCGATCGCGGAGAACGGCAAGCGGCTCGTCGGTCACATCGCGAAGCGCCAGGCGATCACGAACGCCGAGAACACGGTCTACGCGAGCAAGCGCCTGATCGGCCGCAAGTGGGGCTCGGCCGCCGTGCGCTCTTCGCTCGAGATCATGCCGTACCGCATCGTCGAAGGTCCGCACGACGACGTCCGCATCATGCTGCGCGATCAGGTGTTCAGCGTACCCGAGGTCGCCGCGTACATCCTGCAGGAGATGAAGCTGATCTCCGAGGAGTACCTCGGCGAAGAAGTGCAGAAAGCCGTCATCACCGTGCCGGCGTACTTCAATGACGGTCAGCGCCAGGCCACGAAGGACGCGGGCCGCATCGCCGGCCTCGACGTCATCCGCATCATCAACGAGCCGACCGCGGCCGCGCTCGCGTACGGCTTCGGCCGCAACATCGAGCGCAAGGTCGCGGTGTATGACCTCGGCGGCGGCACGTTCGACATCTCGATCCTCGAGATCGGCAACGGCGTGTTCGAGGTCATCTCGACCGCCGGCGACACGTTCCTCGGCGGCGAAGACTTCGACCGCCGCATCATCGACTGGCTCGTGTTCGGCTTCGAGAAGCAGCACGGCATCGACCTGCGCAAGGACAAGATGGCGCTGCAGCGCCTGAAGGACGTCGCCGAGAAGGCCAAGTGCGAGCTATCGACGGTCAAGGAGACCGAGATCAACCTGCCGTTCATCATCTCGACCGGCCGCAACGAGGCGCTGCACCTGCAGACGATGCTGACGCGCGACAAGCTCGAGGAGCTCACGTCGGACCTCGTCGATCGCACGGTCGAGATTTGCGCGAAGACACTGGAGGAAGCCGAGATCCAGAAGAACCAGATCGAGGACGTGATCCTCGTCGGCGGCATGACGCGCATGCCGAAGGTTCAGCAGGCGTGCGCCGAGTTCTTCGGCCTCGAGCCGTGCAAGGGCGTGCATCCCGACGAGGTGGTCGCGCTCGGCGCGGCGATCCAGGGCGCGGCGCTCACCGACGAGAAGAGCGACATCCTGCTCCTCGACGTCACGCCGCACTCGCTCGGCATCATGATCGTGGGCGGCTACTTCCACAAACTGATCGAGCAGAACACCACGGTGCCGACCAGCGAGTCGCACGTGTTCACGACGGTCAAGGACAACCAGACATCGGTGAAGATCCTCGTGCTGCAAGGCGAGAGCGACCGCGCCGAGGAGAACGAGCTGCTCGGCGAGTTCGTGCTGACGGGCCTGCGGCGCGCACCGCGCGGCGAGGTCGAGATCGAGGTGCAGTTCCACATCTCGGCGGACGGCATCGTCAGCGTGAAGGCCAAGGATCTCGAGACCGGGCTCGAGCAATCGATCACGGTCACCGCGACGAGCGGCCTCACCGAGGACGAGATCAAGAAGATGGTCGATGCCAACAAGGACTACATGGTCGAGGTGCGCAGCGGCCAGGAGTTCGACAAGGCGCGCCATCAGGCGGAGAAGTCGCTCGAGGAGATCGAGGCGCTGTTCCCGCAGGTCACCGACGCGATCGCCGGCTCGGATTTCGGCCAGGATGCGGTCAAGAAGGCGCGTGCGGTCGTCGAGCGCACGCGGCAGGCGATCACGGCAAAGGACCTGACCGCGCTGTCCGATGCGACGGAGGCGCTCAACCGCACGCTCAACATGTTCCGCGGCGTCGTCTCCAAGACGCGCGGGTGACCGCTTGCCGCGCGCGACCGAAATCGATCGTCTGATCGAGGAGGGCCTGAGCCTGTACGGCGCGGGCAACCTCGACGGTGCGATCGTCGCGTGGGAGCGCGTGCTGGCGCTCGATCCGCGCCACGTGCAGGCCAACAGCTACATCGAGTACGTGCGCGCGAACTACCAGTCGCTGTCGGACGGCCGGCCCGCCGCGGCGAACGAGCACAACAGCGCGCCGTTTCCGGTGCACGAGGAGCCGGAGTATCAGATCGAGATCGAGCCGGGCGAGCAGTTGCCGCCCGCCACGCCCGCCAAACCGCCGGTGCAGCTCGATCCGCGCGACGAAGGCTGGCCGGTCGAAGAGGAGACGCGCGGGCGCGAGACGTCGCAGCACGAGGAGCCGTCGGAGTTCGACAGCGCGACGCGCGAGTACCAGGGTGGCTTTCCGCCGGAAGGCACGCCGGTCGGGTTCGCGACGCAGCAGACCGACGTGCGCAAGCGCGATCTGGGGTTCGTGCAGCCGGCGGGGCCGGATCCCGGCGAGGGCGTGCAGGTTCGCATCCGCACGCCCGAGAAGCCGCCGGCGCCGCCCGCCGAGAAGTCGGCACCGACGCCGACGATGGCGCTCGGCAAGGCACCGACGCTCGAGGCCGCGGGGCTCGACCTCGGCGAGGCGGGCCGCGATCCGCATCGCGAGCCAACCGCGCGCGGCGACGAGACGCCCGCGTTTCAGCCAGACCCCCCCGCGTTCGAGGATCCCGACGACCTGCTCGATTCGCTGCCTTCCGCGCCCAAGCCGGTGCGCGACACCAAGGAGCTACCGGGCCATGCGCGGTTGCCTGCCGATCGCTCGGCGCGCACGACGATCGATCCGGCGGCGGTCTCGCAGGCCGAGGTCGTGCTGTCGAGCGCGCCGACGCGCGAGCTGGGCACGCGGCCGGCCGGGCGCCCGCCGACCAGCGATGATTCGCCGACGCACGAGGCCGACGTGCGCGCGTTTCGCGATCACCATTCCGCGCAACAGGCCGCCGCGACGCGCGAGATCCCGAAGCTCGAGCCGAGCGCCCCGCCGGCTCGGCCGGTGACCGAGAGCACGCGCAAGGATGTCGTGCTCGCGTTCGATCCGATCGACGCGCGGTCCGCGCAAATCCTCGACGAGATCGATGTCGATGCGCCGCCCAGCGAGAGCCCCGACGATCGCACGCGCCGCCGGATCTCGACGCTGTTCGATCGCTCGCTCGCGTGGAACGGCATCGCCGAGTACGAGAAGGCGGTGACGGCGGTCGAGCTCGCGCTGTCCGAGGATCCGGCGTCGGCGCTCGCGCAGAAGCTCATCCACCGCAATCGCGACACCATCATGATGGTGTTCCAGAACTACCTCGGTGAGCTCGATCGCCAGCCGCAGCTCGCCAAGCCGCTGCACGAGCTCGCCGGCATTCCGATCAGCCCGCGCGCGGCATTCCTGCTGTCCCGCATCGACGGCACGCTCACGATCGACGAGGTCCTCGACGTCTCGGGCATGCCGCGGATGGAAGCGTATCGGTATCTGTGTCAGCTGTTCCTGCGCGGCGTCCTGAAGTAGGGCGTTGGGCCATTGGGCATTGGGCATCGGGCTTTGGCCAGAGTTGGCCATGTAGTTTCTGGCCAAAGTCCAAAGCCCAAAGTCCAAAGCCCGATAGAGTTCGCCCATGTCAGATGTGAAGCGAGTCGTCCTCGCGTACTCCGGCGGCCTCGACACGTCCGTCGCCGTGCGCTGGATCGCGGAGACGTATCGCTGCGAGGTCATCTGCTTCTGCGCCGACGTCGGCCAGGACGAGGATCTCGAGGCGGCGAAGCAGAAGGCGCTCGCGGTGGGGGCGAAGTCGGCGATCGTGCGCGACTTGCGCGGCGAGTTCGTGCGCGACTACGTGTGGCCTGCGCTGCGCGCCGGCGCGCTGTACGAGGGCCAGTACCTGCTCGGGACGGCGCTCGCGCGGCCGTGCATCGCGCGCGGCATGATGGAGTGCGCCGAGGCCGAGCGCGCCGATGCGATCGCGCACGGCGCGACCGGGAAGGGCAACGACCAGGTGCGGTTCGAGCTCGCGGCGTATCACTTTCGCCCGGGCATCAAGATCATCGCGCCGTGGCGCGAGTGGCAATTCAAGGGCCGGCGCGAGCTGATCGCATACACGAAGCAGCATCACATCCCGATCGAGGCGACCGCCGACAAGCCGTACTCGGTCGATCGCAACCTGCTGCACACGAGCTACGAGGGCGGCGTGCTCGAGGATCCGTGGCGCGAGCCCGATCCGGCGATGTTCCAGCGCACGCGCGATCCGCGCGAGGCCCCGGACGAGCCGCGCGTGATCGAGATCGAGTACGAGCGCGGCGACGCCGTGGCCGTCGATGGAGTGCGGTACGAGCCCGCCGAGCTGCTCGCGAAGCTCAACGCCATCGCCGGCGAGCACGGCGTCGGGCGGGTCGATCTCGTCGAGAATCGCTTCGTCGGGATGAAGTCGCGCGGCGTGTACGAGACGCCCGGCGGCAGCGTCCTGCACGCGGCGCGCGCGGCGGTCGAGACGCTCGCGCTCGATCGCGAGGTGTTACGCCTGCGGCAGGACCTCATGCCGCGCTACGCGGGGCTCGTCTACAACGGCTTCTGGTTCGCGCCGGAGCGCGAGGCGCTGCAGCGGATGATCGACGACCTCGCGCGCGCGATCACCGGCACCGCGCGGCTCCGGCTGTACAAGGGCGCGATCACCGTGCTCGGCCGCAAGGCGCCGGCCAGCCTGTACCGCACCGACATCGTCACGTTCGAGCAAGACAGCGTGTACGACCAGCGCGACGCGCAGGGCTTCATCAAGCTCAACGCGCTGCGGCTGCGGATCGCGTCGGAGCTGGCGAAGCGGTGAGCGGCATCGCGACGCGAGTCACCAACGCGCTCGCCGCGCGACCGCCGATCCGGGCGGCCCAGCTGCGCGTCGTCGACGGGCCGGATCGCGGGCTCGCGATCGATCTGCCGGCGGTCGGCGTCGTGCTCGGCAGCGATCCCGCGTGCGACGTGCCGCTCACCGACACGTTCGTGTCGCGCCGGCACTGCTCGGTCGCGCCGCACCCGCAGGGTTTCGCGATCGCGGACCTCGGCTCGAAGAACGGCACGATCATCGACGGCTCGCTCGTCGGCAAGGTGGTCGCGCCGCCCGGCGTGTGCGTGCGCATCGGCCATACGCTCGTCCAGCTCGTACCCGCCGACGAGGTCGTCGACATCCCGCCGTCGCAGGCCGACCGCTTCGGCCGCCTCTACGGCGGATCGGTCGCGATGCGCCAGGTGTTCGCGATCCTCGAGCGCGCGGCGAAGTCGAGCGCGCCGATCCTGTTCCTCGGCGAGAGCGGGACCGGCAAGGAGCTGATGGCGCGCGGCATCCACGACGCGTCGCCGCGGCGCGATGGCCCGTTCGTCGTGTTCGACTGCGGCGCGTCGACCGAGACGCTGATCGAGAGTGACCTGTTCGGCCACGTGCGCGGGGCGTTCACCGGTGCGGCCGGCGATCGCGTCGGCGCGTTCGCGGCCGCGCACGGCGGCACGCTGTTCCTCGACGAGATCGGCGACCTGCCGGTCGCGCTCCAGCCCAAGCTCTTGCGCATGCTCGAAGCCGGCGAGGTCGTGCCGGTCGGCGGCCGCAAGTCGGAGCAGTACGACGTGCGCATCGTCGCGGCCACGCACCGCGACGTGTTCGGCGAGGTCGCGCGCGGCGGCTTTCGCGGCGACCTGTATTACCGGCTCGCGGTCGTCGAGGTTCACGTGCCGCCGCTGCGTCAGCGCGTCGGCGATCTCGCCGAGCTCGTCAAGATGTTCCTGACCAAGGCCGGCGCGCCGGCGCGCGCGAAGGAGGTCGGCGGCGCGGCGCTCCAACGCCTCGAGCGCTATCACTGGCCCGGCAACGTGCGCGAGCTGCGCAACGTGATCACGCGCGCGGTCGCGCTCGCCGGGCCCGACGACGACTTCCAGTCGCTGCCGTTCGTGCTGCGCCCGACGCAAGCCGCGCCCGAGGAGGCGCTCGCGTTCCGCGCCGATCGGCCGTTTCACGAGGCCAAGGACGCGCTCGTCGCGCGCTTCGAGCGCGAGTACCTCGCCGATCTCGTCCAGCGCGCCGGCGGCAACCTGTCGCAAGCCGCGCGCCTCGCCGGGCTCGAGCGCAAATTCCTCTACAAGCTGCTCGAGCGCGCCGGCCTGAGGCAAAGAGCCGACGGAGACGATGCGGCCGAGTGATACGATCGCATCGTGGTGAAGTGCGCCGCGTTGCTCGCCTGGGTCGTGGGCTGCGGCTTTCACCCCGGCGGCCCGAGCTCGCTGGGCGGCGACGCGGGCGCCCCCGACGCGCGCGACGCGGGCGGCGAGCCCGATGCGGTCGATGCCGGCGTGACCGAGTCGTGCGCGGCGCGCTGGCTCGACGGCAGCGTGCGGTTCTCGGCACCCGTGCAGCTGGTGACCACGATCATCAACAACTACAACGACGACCCGTTCGTGACGGCCGACCAGCTCGTGCTGTACTTCAACGCGTCCGGCGGGGCGAGCGAGGACGTGTACGCCGCGACGCGCGCCTCGACGGGCGATGCGTTCGGCACGCCGGTGATCGTGCCGAGCCTGTCCTCGGCCGCCGACGATTCGAAGGTGTCGATCACGCGCGATGGCCTCGACGCGGTCATCGCGAGCGAGCTGAGCGGGAGCGCGGGCGGGGCGCTCGACATCTGGGAGGCCACGCGCGCGGCGACGGACGATCCGTTCGGGACGTGGACGCAGGCCAACCTGATGAACGTGAACAGCGCGGGCAACGACTTCGACCCGGCGATCAGCGCGGACGGCCAGCACCTGTACTTCGCGCCGCCGGTGGACGGCACGCAGCACATCGTCGTCGCCGCGCGCAACGCGAATGGCAGGTTCGCGGCGCCGGCGGCGATCCCGGCGCTGATCGACGCCGCCGACGATCCCGACGCCGACCCGACGCCGTCGCGCGACGAGCTCGTGCTCGTGTTCTCGTCGCTGCGCACCGGCCCCGGCGTGCCGATGGGCCGCAACATGTGGTACGCGACGCGCGCGACGACGACCGCCGCGTTCTCGGTACCCGTGCTCGTCCCCGACGTCAACACCGATTCGAGCGACGGCGGCCCGTACCTCAGCGACGACAGCTGCACGCTGTACTTCGCGTCGGATCGCGCGGACAGCGCGATCCTGCTGTGGGCGGCCGCGGTGATGTAATCTCGCGGCGTGCGTCGACCGCTCGCATTCGAGCTCGCGATCGTCGTCCTGGTGTCGGCCGCCGTGCTCGTGCCCGGCATCTGGTCGTACACGCTCGTCGATCCGTGGGAGACCCACTACGGCGAGGTCGCGCGCATGATGCTGCACGACCACGACCTCGTGCACCTGCAGTGGCCGGGCGCCGGCACGGACGGCAATCCCGGCGACAACGAAGGCTTTCGCAGCAAGCCGGTCCTGACGTTCTGGATGATGGCCGCCGGCATGCGCGCGGTCGGCGTCGCGGCCGATGGCGGCTACTCGGGCGAGCTCGTGTCGACCGCGCGCACGATGGTCGCGATCCGGTTGCCGTTCGTGCTGTCGGCGATCTTCGGGCTGACGCTCATGTGGTGGATGCTCGCGCGCCTCGTGTCGCGCCGGCTCGCGTGGCTCGCGCTGCTCGTCGTCGGTTCGACGCCGATGTTCGCGTTGATCGCGCGCCAGGGCATCCCGGACATGCCGCTGTGCGCGACGGTGATCGGCGCGATCGCGCTGTTCGTGCTCGCGGTCGAGGACGGCGAACGCCCGGCGACGCGCATCGCGGCGTTCCGGATCGGCGCGCGCGTCGTCACGATCGACGCGCGCCACGTCGTGCTCGCGCTGGTCGCCGGCTTCGTGGTCTGGCAAGCGGCGTACTACGCGATCTACTTCGCGCTGACGCCGACGTTCGTGAAGAGCCGAGTACCGACCGCGCTGTGGCTCCCGGCGCTGATGCTCGCGCTGCTCGCGCCGCTGTGGTCGGGGTGGACGCGCTGGATCCGGCGCGGGTGGGCGAGGCGCCTGTTCGGGCTCGCGCCGCTGACGTCGATGCGCCAGCTGTATCTGCTCGGCTGTTACTCGCTGCTCGGCATCGGCGTGCTCGCGAAAGGGCCGCCCGGCCTCGCGCTCGTCGGCGGCGTCGGCATCGCGTACATCGTGCTGTGCAACAAGTGGCGCGTGCTGTGGGACGGCGGCTTCGAGCTCAAGCGCGGCGTGTGCCTGCTCGTCGCGACCGCGCTGCCGTGGCACCTCGCGATGTTCATGCAGGACGGCATGCGCTTCGTCGAAGAATACTTGGATGTGCACATCCTCGATCGCGGATTCGCGGATCCCGACAAATCGACGGGCACCTTCGAGCACTACGCGACGCAGCTCGGCCACGGGATGTGGCTGTGGGCGGCGCTGCTGCCGGCCGCGCTGGCCGCGACCCTCGTGCGCGCGCGCCGCGATACGAGAGAGGGCCGCGTGCGGATGCTCGTGGGCATGTGGGCGATCGTCGGCGTCGCGCTGTTCTGCCTCGTCAACACCAAGTTCCACCACTACATCCTGCCGGTGGTGCCCGCGCTCGGCATCCTCGTCGCGTTCTTCCTCGACGATGTCGCGGCCGGTCGCGCGCGCCTGCACCCGCTGTTCGCCGCGGTCGGCATCGGCATCGTCGTGCTCGTCGCCCGCGATCTCGCGTGGGAGCCGAAGCGCTGGATCGAGATGTTCGTGTACCGCTACGACCGGCCGTGGCCGTCGAACGAGCCGTGGTCGATCGATCCGTCGGACGGCTTCCTCGTGCTCGCGGGCGTCGCGTCGGTCGCGCTCGCGATCGCGGCGACGAGATGGCGGCGCATCGGCGTCGCGGCGCTCGGTGCGGCCGGGCTCGCGATCGCGGTGTGGGCGCTCCAGGTCTACATGCCGATCGCGGGTACGCACTGGGGCATGGGCGACGCGGTGCGCACCTATTACCGGCAGCGCACGATCTACGGCGAGAAGCTCGTGTACTTCGGCTGGGGCGAGCTCTACGACGACTGGCACGGTGCCGGCACGACGTGGTCGTTCGACACGTGCATTCCGGACAACCTGCAGGTCGGCCAGCCGATGACGATCACGCTCGAGGTGCGCAAGGTCGACGACGATCGCATCGTCGAGCAAGACGTCGCGCTCGCCGGTTCGGTCACGGCGATCGGCGCGCACACGATCGAGGTCGCGTTGCCCGCCGCCGAGCGCGCGAAGCTCGAGCCGCTGCTCGCGCGCGGCGTCCGCGGTGCGCGCGGCCGGCCGGCGCTGCACGTCGTCGACGCCGATCGACTGCTCGCGTGGCAGCTGTACTGGCGCGGCGAGAACTTCTGGTCGCAGGAAGAAGTCTGGGACTTCCTGCCCGAGATGAAGACGTCGTTCCCGAACGCGAACAACGTCGAGTGGAACAAGTATCTGAACGATCACACGCGCGCGCCGCTCGGCCGCCGTTACTTCATCCTCACCGAGACGAGCCGTATCACCGGCCCGCGCGGCACGCTGCCGACGCCGCGCGCGCGCGACAGCTACGAGGTGCTCGACACGACGAGCAACAAGTTCGGCCTCGCGGCGTTCTATCTCTAGCTCGGCTAGTCGAGCGGGTCGACGATGTCGTCGACCTCGGTCGGCGTCGCGTCGCGCGAGATGTCGAGCACGTGCTGGACGAGCACGGGCAGGTAATCGGCGAGGGGCGGGCAGCTCACCTTGGTGCCGGCGAGCGCGCGCGCGGTGTTCGACGAGTCGTAGTGCACCGCATGATCGAGCAGGTCGAGGAACGCGAGCGGGCCGCGACCGAGGCGGGCGAGGCCGGGCGTGCGCAGCACGGCGCGCGCGAGCGGGCGCGGGATCGAGCCGCGCGGCTTCTCGGTGTGCGCGTGCGCCGCCACGCCCTCGAACACCGCGCGCGCGGGCAGCGGATTCGGATCGACGAGGTGGAACGTCTTGCCGGCGGCATCGGGCGCGCGCGCGACGTGCCACGCGGCCTCGATCACGTAGTCGATCGGCACGAGGTGGAGCGGTGCGTCGCCCTTGCCGAGGATCGGCAGGCGCAGGCCCGACGCGTTCGTCGCGATCAGCACCATCAGGTAGTACGGACCGTCGAGCTTGTCGATCTCGCCGGTCGCGCTGTCGCCGACGATGACCGCGGGCCGCAGCACGGTGATCGGCAGCTGGCGCATCGCCGCGCGCACGAGCCGCTCGGCGTCGTACTTCGTGCGCTCGTAGCCGTTGTGAAACTTCTGCCCGGCGTCGAGGTCTTCCTCGTACACGGTGCCGCCGCGATCGCCCGATACCATCGCGGTCGACCAGTGCACGACGCGCTCGAGCCGCGACGTGTCGCGCGCGAGCTCGAGCACGGTGCGCGTGCCGCCGATGTTCACGCGCCGCGCGGTGTCGTCGTCGACGCCCATGAAGTAGATGCCGGCGAGGTGATGCACCCACGTCAGCTCCTTCGTGAGCGCGCGGTACTCGGTGCTCGACAGCCCGAGGTCCATGTCGCACACGTCGCCGACGAGCACCTCGGCGCGGTCGCCGGCGTCGAGCGTGTCGAGCAGGTGATCGGCGTCGATCGCGAACTGATCGCGCGCGAGCACGTAGAGCTTCGCGTTCGGCTCGGCGGCGACGAGCTTCTGGATCATGCGGCGCGCGGTGAACGCGGGGAAGCCGGTGACGAGGATCGCGTCGGGTGCCGCGGCGGCGCGCGACACGGCCGGCGCCCGCACCGGCACGGCGATGCGGCCGTGCTTGGCCTCGATGTCGGTGACCACGCGATCGATCTCGCGTGCGAGCGCCGCGAGATCGCCGGTGTTCTCGATCACCCACGTCGCGACCGCGAGCTTGTCGGCGAGCGAGGACTGCGCCGCGATCCGGGCGCGCGCGTCGATCGGCAACAGCCCGTCGCGCGTGACCAGCCGCGCTTCCTGCACCTCGGGCGGCGCGGCCACCACGATCAGGCCGGCGAGGTGGTCGTACGCGCGGTTCTCGACCAGCAGCGCGGCCTCGTAGAACACGACCGATGCGCCGGCGTCGCCGAACGCGGCGATCGCCTGCTGGCTCGCGGCGGTGATGCGCGGATGGGTGATGCGGCCGAGGTCGGCGCGCGCGGCCGGATCGGCGAACGCGATCGCGCCGAGCCGCTTGCGGTCGAGCGTGCCGTCGGCGGCGAGGATCGCGGGCCCGAACCGCGCGACCAGCTCGGCGAGCGCCGGCTGACCCGGCTCGACGACCTGGCGCGCGAGCTGATCGGCGTCGACGATCGCCGCGCCGCGCTCGGCGAGCAGCCTGGCCACGGCGCTCTTGCCCGACGCGATGCCGCCCGTCAGCCCGATCACGTGCACCGTCACGCGCCACCATTACCACGGTCGCGCTACGCTCGCCGCGGTGAGCAGAGTTACCGCCAAGGCGCCGCAGACGCCAAACAAGACGCCAGAGGAGAGCCGATCTCGGCGCGCTGCGTGCGGTCGAGCTTGGTTGTGCCTGGCGGCTGTCTTGGTGTCGGCGGCGCCTTGGCGGTCAGCGCTGGCATCGCCGCGCGATTACACCGGGAGCGCGGCGTGTGGCGCGTGTCATCCGGCGGAGCTCGCGGCGTGGCAGGCGAGCCCGCACGCGAAGACGCGCGCCCGGTTTGCCGAGGCGCGGCCGGCCGCGCGCTGCCTCGCGTGTCACGGCACCGGCGATGCGCCGGCCGGCCCCGCGATCGCGGTCGAGGTCGGCTGCGAGGCTTGTCACGGTGCGGGCGCCGCGTATGCGCCCGACGACGTCATGCGCGATCGGCCCGTCGCGCTCGCGCTCGGCCTCGCCGATCTGTCGACGCCGAAAGCCCGTGCGGCTCTGTGCGCGAGCTGTCACGCGCGCGCGACGACCGGCCGCGCGTTCGATCCGACCGCAGCCGTGCACGCGGTGACGAGATGATGCCGTTCCGCGCCAGGTTCGTCACCTCGGCGGCCAAGCCCGAGGATTTTCCGCCGGAGAAGCTGCCCGAGATCGCGGTCGTCGGGCGCTCGAACGTCGGCAAGTCGAGCGTCATCAACGCGCTGGTGCGCCAGGATCTCGCGCGCACGTCGCGCACGCCGGGCCGCACGCGCCTCGTCAACTGGTTCGAGGTCGACCAGCGGTTTCACCTCGTCGATCTGCCGGGCTACGGCTACGCCGAGGTGAGCCGCGACCTGCGCGAGAGCTGGCGCCCGCTGATCGAGGCCTTCCTGTCGACGCGCGGCACGCTCGCCGGGGTGCTGCTGCTCGTCGACGTGCGGCGCGGCGTCGAGGACGAAGAGCTCGACTTCGTGCCGTGGCTCGCCGAGCGCGAGACGCCGGTCGTCGTCGCGCTGACCAAGGCCGACAAGCTCGCGAAGGCCAAGCGCATGCTCGAGGTCACGAAGGCCCGGCACGCGCTCGGGCTCAAGCGCGAGCCGGTCGCGGTGTCGGCGCAGACCGGCGACGGCGTCGAGCCGCTGCGCCGCGCGCTCGCCGCGCTGGTCGAGGCATGATCCGGCCGGCGACCGCCGCCGACCTCGACGCGATCGACGCGATCGAGCACCACTCGTTCAAGACCACGTGGCCGCGCGCGACCTTCGAGGGCGAGCTCGCGCACGACTGGGCCCACCTCGACGTGCTCGAAGACGATCGCGCCGGCATCGTCGCGTTCTGCAACTACTGGCTCGTCGTCCCCGAGGTCAACATCCTCGCGATCGCGACCCATCCCGATCACCGCGGCCGCGGCCTCGGCGCCCGCGTGCTCGCCCACGTGCTCGAGCTCGCCCGCCGCGAGAGCTGCACGCTCGCCACGCTCGAGGTCCGCCGCACCAACGCCCCCGCGCTCGCGCTCTACAGCCGCGCCGGCTTCCAGATCGTCCACGTACGCGAGCGCTACTACCAGGACAGCGAGGACGCCCTCGTGATGCTGCTCGATCTCTGACCGAGGCCCGAGGCTGTCTTCAGTTCAGCGTCCCCATGACGGGCACGTGATCGGCGGTCTTCAGCGTCGTGTAGTAAATCGTCCCGCCGACCGCGCCGGCCACGATCGCGCTCGCGCCGACGAGCACGTACCAGTGCTGCCACCACGACGTGCCGCCCGGGCGCTGCAGCGTCGCGGTCACCTTCATCTCGGCGTCGGGCGGCAGCCGCACCTTCGTCGTGAATGCCACGAAGCCGTCCTTCTCGATGCGCACGTCGTAGCTGGCCGGCGCGTGCAGCTTGAGCGGCGCGAGCGGCGTCGCGCCGCGCTTCTCGCCGCCGACGGTGACGAGCGCGCCCGGCACGTTCGTCACGATCGAGATCACGCCGAATCGCATGAAGTCCGACGACGGCAGCAGCTTCGCCAGATAGAGATCCACTTGCTCGTTGCTCGGCATCGAGCCGGCGGCGAGCGAATCGGCGATGCGGGCGTCGACCGAGCGCGACGCGACATCGATCCGCTGCATCGTCAGGATCACGTCGCCGAGCTCGCTCACGCCGACGAGGATCACGTCCGAGGCGCCGACCTTCTGGCCGATGCGCGCGACGCACTCCGCTTCGCCCGCGCACTTCACGATCACCTGGTCGAGATGCTCGCCGTAGGTGACGCGCGTCTGATCCGGCCCGCGCACGTCGAGCGACGTCTCGCGCTTCATCGCGTCGACGACCCGCGCGGCGATCCCCGGCAGCGCCGACGAGCCCGCGCGGTACTCGAGCACGATCACCGACCGCCGCGGGTTCGAGTCGGCCGACGCGACGCGCGCCACGCCGAGCGCGAGCGCGAGGACGACCAACCACCGCATCACCGCGAACCATACACCGCGTCGACAGACGACGGGGTGTACTGGCCGCCCGGCGGCGTCAACGCGCCGCCGTCGGTCGCGGGCTGGCAGCTCCAGTCCGGAAACTCCGAGCCCGAGCTGCCGGTCACCGTGAGATCGCAGTTCGTGCGGATCCGCGTGAGCGCCGTCGTCGTCGGATCGACGAGCACGACATCGTCGACGGTGACGTCCATCTGGGGCACGGCCTTCTGCCCGGTGCCCTCGTCGTACAGCGCGTCCTGGTGCGAGTCCATCCGCGCGATCAGCGCGACCTGGTCGCCCGTCGGCAGCACCGCGAGATCGATCGGCACCTCGGTGTCCGCGCGCATCGTCCGCGCGAACGTGAACGAGCTGTCGTCGTCGTACTGCATGATCTCGGCTTTCGGCGGCAAGTCGGTCGTGTTCGAGCTCATGCCGTCGGTGTTGATCGACGCGAGCACGATGTACGCGCCGACCGGCTGGCCGTTCTGCATGCTCGGCGCCTGCGAGCCGGCCGCCCACAGCGTCTCGTGCTGGACCGCGACCGATGCCGCGCCGGGCAGCGACAGCGTCAACGAGCCGCCGCTATCGAGCCGCGTGACCTTGCCCGCGCACGGGTCCGCGCCAAACACGCCGGTGCCGTCGGCCGCGATGTCGGCGAGCTGCTTGCCCGTGGCGACCTGCGCCGGCGCGCCGCCGCCCGCGAGCGCGATCGCCTGCACCGTCGACGATCCGCTGCACGACGCCATCACGCCCTCGGGCGGCGCGACCCGGCCCGACAGCACGTACGCGGTGTAACCGAGCTCGTCCGTGCCGCCGACCGCGACGCGATCGGCCGCCATCGCCGTGATCGCGGTCGCCGTCCCGCTGCCGAAATCGACGAGCGTGATGCCGTTCGACGTGCCGACCACGAGCTGGCGCTGGCCGGGCACGGCCGCCGCATCGGTCGGCGTGCCGGTGATCGCGATCGACTTGCCGTCGGGCGAATCGGTCGCGGTCGCGAGCAGCTGCACGCTCGACTGCGACACGACGGCGACGTCGTTGCCGTCGATCGGCACGACGATCAGCGCGTTCTGCGTGATCGTGCCTTGATACATCGGATCGATCGAGTAGCGCGTCGGATCGATCGTCGTCACGGGCATCGCGCTGGCGACGAACACGATCGGCTTGCGCACCGGGATCGTGACCGTCACGGTCTTCGTGGCCGACGGCGTGATCGGCGTGTCGACCTCGCCGTAGCCGACGAGCCGGCCCGTCGAGTCGCGCAGCTCGGCCGCGAGCGTGATCGACGTGCCGACCGCGACGTCGCCGGCGGAGAAGTGCATCGAGTCGCCGTCGCCCTCGAGCTCGGTCGTCGACACCACCGACGTACCGTCGGGCTGGATCTCGGTGATCGCGACGGTCGTCATGCCGACCGGCCGCAGCCCGCCCGACGGCGGCAGGCTGAGGTCGAGCTGCACCGCGCCGGTCTCCACCGTGGTGCACGCGGACCCGGCGAGCACCAACGCCAGAGCGATCGGCCAGCGCATCACGGCTCCCGAAGCTATCAGACGTCGCATGCCCCACACAACCACGCGAATCACAAGGTGTTCTCTTACCGCACACGGATCTTTCCACTTCGCGAAGTGATCGTTGTACGTAGCAGTTGTCGCGTTAGGATGACTGCCGTTGCAGACGAGTGCCGATAAGGGGCAAACCGGGCCTGTAGGCCGGACGGAAACGAGCCTGCCTCAGGTGTTCGGGCGCTACCTGCTCGTGCAGCGGCTGTCGCGCGGCGGCATGGGCGAGATCTTCATCGCGAAGCACGGCCTCGCGGGGTTCGAGAAGCTCGCGGTGATCAAGAAGGTGCTGTCGCACCTCGCCGCCGACCAGCAATTCATCTCGCGCTTCGTCGACGAGGCGCAGGTCGCGATCAAGCTCCAGCACGTGAACATCGCGCAGGTGTTCGAGGTCGGGCGCGTCGGCAACGAGTACTTCCTCGCGCTCGAGTACGTCGAGGGCCGCGACCTGCGCCGCACGCTGTCGCTGCTCAACCAGCGCAAGGCGCGGCTGCCCGTCGATCTCGGCCTGTTTGTCGGGCGCGAGCTCGCGAACGGGCTCGCCTACGCGCATCGCCGCACGTCGAACGACGGCGCGTCGCTCAACCTCGTGCACTGCGATATCTCGCCGCCGAACGTGCTGGTGTCGTTCGAGGGCGAGACCAAGGTCATCGACTTCGGCATCGCCAAGAGTGCGCTGCGCGGCACCGCGACCGATCCGAAGATGGGCTTCGGCAAGTTCGGCTACATGGCGCCGGAGCAGCTGATCCGCGGCGGCGCCGTCGATCACCGCACCGACATCTACGCGGCCGGCGTCGTGCTGTTCGAGCTGCTCACCGGCCAGCGCCTGTACGAGGCCGGCGCCGAGCCCGACTATCGCGCGCTCGCGAAGAAGGTCGCGAAGGGCGAGCACACGATGCCGTCGCAGGTCGACAAGCTGCTCGTGACGTACGACGACCTCGTCGCGACCGCGCTGCGCCCCAAGCAAGAGGATCGCTACCAGAGCGCGGCCGAGTTCCGCGATGCGATCCAGCAGGCGCTCGTCAACGTGAACCCGACGATCTCGACCGACCAGCTCGGCGCGTTCATGCGCGACCTGTTCGCCGACGAGATGACCGCGCAGCGCGAGCTGCACGAGCGAGTCGCGAAGGCGCACCTCGAGGACTTCCAGGAGCAGCTGACGTCGCAGACCGGCACGACGGTATCGTTCGCGCTCAGCGCACCGGCGTCGCCGGGCGCGCTGAGCGAGCAGGTCACGCGCGGCGGCGCGCAGATCTCGAACGTGTCGCCGCTGCCGGTGCGGCCGCCGGCGATTCCATCGGAGGCCGGCAAGACGCCGCCGCCACGCCCGCGGCCGCCGACCGCGCAGACCGACCTCCTCGTCATCCAGCCGCAGCCCGCCTCGGCTCCGGCCGCCGACCAGCCCGCGGCGCAACCGACGACCGAGCTGTCGCTCGCGGACGGCACCGGCGCGATGTCGCCGGAGGACCTGTCGATCCCGCGGCTCCGCAGCCGGCGCGCGCCGATCGCGATCGGCGTGGTCGCGGTGCTCGCCTTGGTCGGCGCGATCGTGTTCGCGATGACGCGCACCCACGACGATCCCGAGCCCAAGCCGCCGGCGGTCGCCCAGGCCGCCACCGGCAAGGCGCCGCCGACGATCACGGTCGAGCCCATCGCCGATCCCGATCCCGATCCTCCGAAGCCCTTGCCCTTGCCCGTGCCGGTGCCCGTGCCCGATCACGCGGTCCAGGTCGAACCGCACACGCCGCCGAAGCCCCCGCCGGCCGTTCACAAGAAGCCGCACGAGCTGCGCCACTTCGAGCACCCGGGGTCGCCGGCCGTCGACAAGAAGCCCGAGCTCACGCGCGACATGGTCGCGAGCAAGTTCCGCGCGGTGTCGAACGAGTACACCGCGTACAAGGCGAAGAACGGCGGCCGGCTCGACGCGCAGTGGAACGACCTCGTCACGTTCGTCCAGTTCCAGCTGCGCGCCGACAACCTCGAGGACGGCATGCGCCGCATCGAGGCCTTCCGCGCGATGTTGCGCTAGCGGGAGTGAGCGCGCGCGCGCACCAGCGCGCGGCCGCGTTCGATCTTTTTCCTCGCTCGAAACCCACACGAAACAATCTGTGGGCTATCGATCTGTGAATGAAAAAGGTCGAGGCGATCATCAAGCCGTTCAAGCTCGACGAGGTGAAAGAACGCCTCGCCGAGATCGGAGTGCACGGCATGACGGTCACCGAAGTGAAAGGCTTCGGCCGCACCGGCGGCAAGAAAGAGGTCTATCGCGGCTCGGCCTACGTCGTCGATTTCGTGCCGAAGGTGAAAGTCGAGATCATCGTGCCGAACGACAACGTGCAGCAGGTCGTCAACGTGATCACCGAGGCGGCGCGCACCGGAAAGATCGGCGACGGCAAGATCTTCATCACCCCCATCGACGAGGTCATTCGAATTCGCACCGGCGAGACCGGCGAAGACGCGATCTGAAAGAGAACGGAGAATCACCATGACGCCCAACGAGCTGAAGGACTACGTCAAGAAGCACGACATCAAGATGATCGACGCCAAGTTCGTCGACTTCCTCGGTCAGTGGAAACACCTGACCTATCCGATCGAACGGCTCGAGGAGGGCATCGAAGAAGGCTTCGGCTTCGACGGCAGCTCGATCGCGGGCTGGCGCGCGATCAACTCGTCCGACATGCTGATGAAGCCGGACCCGTCGACCGCGATCCTCGATCCGTTCCTGAAGACGCCGACGTTGTCGATCCTGTGCGACGTGATCGATCCGATCACGCACGAGGCGTACTCGCGCTGCCCGCGCAGCCTCGCGAAGCGCGCGATCCAGTATCTCAAGTCGACCGGTGTCGCCGACACCGCGTACTTCGGTCCGGAAGCCGAGTTCTTCATCTTCGATTCGATCCAGTACTCGGAGGAGCCGCAGCACTCGTTCTTCCAGGTCGACTCCGACGAGGCCGGCTGGAATAACCGCCGCAACGAGACCGGCGGCAACAAGGGCTTCAAGCCGCCGACCAAGGGCGGCTACTGCGTCGCCGGTCCGGTCGATCAACTCACCGACCTGCGCACGCAGATGGTGATGACGATGCAAGCCGTCGGCATCGTGATCGAGACGCACCATCACGAGGTCGCCTCGGCCGGTCAGGCCGAGATCGACATGAAGTACGACACGCTCGTGAAGATGGCGGACCAGGTGCTCTGGTACAAGCACGTCGTCAAGAACGTCGCGCGCATGCACGGCAAGACGGCGACGTTCATGCCCAAGCCGCTGTTCGGCGACAACGGCAGCGGCATGCACACGCACCAGTCGCTGTGGAAGGCGGGCAAGCCGCTGTTCGCGGGCGACGGCTACGCCGGCATGAGCGACATGGCGCTCTATTACATCGGCGGCCTGCTCAAGCACGCGGCCGCGATCTGCGCGTTCGCGAACCCGACGACGAACAGCTACCGCCGCCTGGTGCCCGGCTACGAGGCGCCGGTAAATCTCGCGTACTCGGCGCGCAACCGGTCGGCGTCGATTCGCATCCCGATGTACTCGGCCTCGCCCAAGGCCAAGCGGCTCGAGCTGCGGTCGCCCGACCCGTCGTGTAACCCCTACCTCGCGTTCGCGGCGATGATGATGGCCGGCCTCGACGGCATCGAGAACCGGATCCACCCCGGCGATCCGCTGGACAAGGACATCTACTCGCTCTCGCCCGAGGAGCTGGCCGAGGTGCCGCACGTCCCGGGCTCGCTCGACGACGCGCTCGCGGCGCTCCGCAACGACCGGGCGTTCCTCATCAAAGGCGACGTGTTCACGAACGACCTCATCGATAGCTGGATCGCCTACAAGCTCGAGAACGAGGCGGATCACGTGCGCTTGCGGCCGGTTCCGGCCGAGTTCCAGCTGTACTACGACTGCTAGGGCAAGCGGGCTTTGGGCTTCGGGCTTTGGGCTTTGGGTCGGAATTCTGGCCAAAGCCTAAAGCCCAAAGTCCAAAGCCCAATGGTTGTAAATACCCGCGTTCCCTGCCAGAATCGCAGATGCCGGGGCTATTCTTTGCCTCGGGGGGAAAGCGCCAGCACGCGCGTGGAATTCCGCAAGCCAGGACCCGGCGCCGCCTATTCGGCCATCGTCGCGCAAGCCGCTCGCGCGAGCGTGCCCGCGAGGCTACGTGTTCCGGCCTATCGCGCGTTTGCACGTGCGACCGGCGCGGATCTCGGTGAAGCCGAGCTCGAGCTGCACGCGTACGGTTCGCTCGGCGATCTGTTCGCGCGCCGGTTGCGCGCGGGAGTGCGGCCGATCGACCCGGATCCCGAAGCGCTGATCGCGCCGTGCGACGGTGCGATCGCAGCGGCGGGCGTCGCCGCCGACGGCGTGCTCGTGCAGGCCAAAGGTCACACGTACTCGCTCGACGAGCTCGTCGTCGATCGCGAGCGCGCCGCGGAGCTGCACGGCGGCGCGTACGTGACGATCTATTTATCGCCGCGCGACTACCACCGCGTGCACGCACCGCTCGCCGGCAAGCTGCTCGGCTACGACTACGTGCCCGGCGAGCTGTGGCCGGTGAACCCGCGCGTCGCGGCGCGCCGCGATCGGTTGTTCGCGCGCAACGAGCGCGTCGTGATCTGGCTGCACGCGCCTCGCGTCGGCACGTACGCGGTCGTGATGATCGCCGCGGCCGGCGTCGGCAACATCGAGGTCGCGGGTGCACGCTCCGCCGCGTGGCGCACCGCGTACGAACGGCGCCGCATCGAGCTTGGCGGTGTGCCGATCGAGCGCGGCGGCGAGCTCGGCGCGTTCCGGCTCGGTTCGACGGTGGTGCTCGCGCTGCCGCCCGGCGCGCTCGCGCCGGAATCGAGCGCGCTCGCGTGCGTGCCCGGCGAGGCCGTCCGGTTCGGCGAGAAGGTGGGCGTCCTTGGCTAAGCGCGACGAGGATAGCCAGCCCAACGAGATGGAAGCCGGGATGACGACGGCCGAGCGGCGGCGCCGTCGCCGGCGCGGCGGTGGGCTGCGCGTGCCCTCCGACAACGTGCCGCGCTCGCGCACGCCGAGCGCGCCGCCTCCGCCGGTGCCCGAGGATCCCGCGCTCGCGATGTCGATCGCGTACAGCTTCCGCGGCGACGAGTCGGGGCCGGTGCCGCGCATGATCGCGAGGGAGACGTCGGCGCCGATCGCGCCCGACGCGATGCCGACCGTGATCGATCCGCCGAACGAGGCCGTCTCGGAGCAGGACTTCGAGATGAAGACGCGCGAGATGAGCGCGGTCGACCTGCAGGCGCTCGGCCTCGAAGAAGGCGGCGCGGGCACGACGCTGCGCATGGAGCGCGTGTCGCAGCCGAAGCTCGACTCGGCGACGGACGTGCGCGCGATCAGCCCGGAGGTCGAGCTCGACGTCACGGTCGAGAACGAGCCCGAGGTGGTCACGAAGCCGCAGCCCGTGGTCACCGAGCGCAAGGTGCCGACCAAGCCTCCGCCGATCGCGCCGGCGGCGCAGGTCGCGCAGGCGCAGCGTCGGCTGAAGACGGTCGCGCTGTCCGAGGAGGACCTCGAAGAGGTACGCGCCGCGACCCAGCCGGTGGCGCCGCTTCCGTCGAGCACACAGCCCGGGACCGGAACCGGCACGACCAAGCCGCCCGCGACGAAGCCCGCGGCCGCGATGCCGGAGCCGGGCCCGAACCCGACGATGCAGCTCCAGGCGATCGACATCGAGGAGGACGTCGAGGCCAAGCGCGCGCCGAGCGACGAGCCGATGTCGGTCCCCGAGATCGATATCCAGGAGCTCGCCGATCGCGCGAGCGACTCGGGCGAGATTCCGATCGACGTCGACGACAAGCCGGCCGCCTCGGCGCCGGCACGTGCGAGCGCCGCCGGCGCCGACGCCGCGCCTCCGCCACCGCCACCCGCCGCGCACAAGGCTCCGCCGACGCCGCCGCCCGCCAAGAAACCGGCGGTCCAGGCCGCCGTCGTCGCCGTCGCGACGCGCGAGCCGAGCCGGCCGACCGCCGCGCGCGGCAAACCGTGGTTCGTCGACCTGTTCGACGAGGATTACCTCCGCACGCTGCCATTCTTGACGCCGCAGGCCACGCAGGCCGAGGCGGACTTCGTGATCCAGACGATGAGCCTGCCGGCCGGTTCGCAGGTGCTCGACGTCGGCTGCGGCTACGGCCGCCACGCGATGGAGCTGGCCGCGCGCGGGTTCCACGTCGTCGGCCTGGATCTGTCGACGCCGCTGCTCGTGCGCGGCGGCGAGGAGGCGCAGCGCCGCGGCCTCACGATCAACTTCGTGCGCGGCGACATGCGCGAGCTCGACTTCGAGAACCAGTTCGACGGCGCGTATTGCGTGTTCTCCACGTTCGGCTACTTCGACGACGAGACGAACAAGAAGGCGCTCGTGAACATCGCCCGCGCGCTCAAGCCGGGTGGCAAGCTGCTGATCGAAATTCTTAATCGCGATTACGTGATCGCGGACCTCCCGACGCGCGTGTGGTGGGAGGGCGACGGCTGTGTCGTGCTCGAGGAAGTCGAGCTGAACTACTTTTCGTCGCGAATTCAGGTGAATCGCTCGGTCGTGTTCGACGACGGCCGCCAGATCGAGCAAGAGATCTCGGTCCGGGCATACTCGCTGCATGAGGTCGGTAAGCTCATGCACGCCGCCGGCTTCCGCGTGCTCGAGGTATCCGGTGGTTATCAGACCCGGGGCCGGTTTTTCGGCAACCAATCTCGACACATCATTGTCCTAGCCGAGCGCAAAGAACCGGCCGCGAGTTAGCCATTTAGGCACGGAATAACCGCGCTTACTTGGGGGTCATTCTTTCGTGCCGGCCACCCAAATCGATCGGGGTGCTCGCGCGTCTCATTGATCGTCGCTCGGTAGCTGTCCGCGCGAGAAGGGTCGCCCATGGTTGCCTCCGCTTCGAAGCTCACGTCTGTCGCGCCGCCGTCCTCGCGCAAGTCGCGCGTCGCGCGCATCTCGGCCAAGTCGGTGCGCCGCACCGAGCCCGCGGCCGATCCCGAGTCCGAGCCCGATCCGGACCGCGAGCCGGCCCGTACGTCCAAGGGCGACGCCGGGACGTTCCTGTCGATGTACTTCCGCGACATGGCCGAGCTCGACGTGCTGCGCCCGGAAGAGGAGTTCACGGCGGCACGCGAGATCGAGGCGCTCGAGATCATGCTGTGGGAAACCGTGTTCGCGCACGGCCCGGCGATCGCGCGCGTGCTCGACGCGATCGAAGGCGTTCCAGATCATCGGATCACGGCGGAGGCGCGAACGCTGCGGCGGCGCGCGGAGGGCCGCGATCCCAAGGCGCTCGCGCGTGCGGCAACACGCGCGGCGCGCCGGCTCCGCTCCGACGACGTCGACCACCTGTTCGTCGAGGCCGCGCTCGGCGCGATCGATCGCATGACGCTGGGCATCGGCATTCGCGGCAGCAGCGTCGGATCGCTCGGCCGCGCGGCGCAGGTCGCGGACTGGCTGCGGCGCGTGCGCGCGGCGAACCGCGCCGCCGGCGAGGCGCGCAACGACTTCGTGAAGGCAAACCTGCGGCTCGTCGTCTCGATCGCGCGCCGCTTCAACCACGGCCGCATGGCGCTCGCCGACCTGATCCAGGAGGGCAACCTCGGCCTGCTCAAGGCGGTCGAGCGCTACGACTACCGGCGCGGGTTTCGGTTCTCGACCTACGCGAGCTGGTGGATCCGCCACGCGATCAGCCGCGCGCTCGCCGACAAGGGCCGCGAGGTCCGGCTGCCCGTGCACATGATCGACGCGCAGCATCGCCTGACCAAGGCGCGCCGCGAGCTGACCGGCAAGCTCGGCCGCCAGCCGACCAGCGAAGAGATCGCGGCGGCCACGAAGATGCCGCTCGACAAGATCGAGAAGATGCGCAGCTGGCTGCTCGAGCAGTCGATCTCGATCGACAAGCCGGTCGGCGACGACGAGGGCCGCGTGCTCGGCGAGGTGCTCGAGGACCCCGACCGCGATGACGCCTCACCGACCCAGGACCTCGAGTGGGAGGCCCTGACCGGCGAAGTCCGCGACCTTCTGAGCGAGCTGCGCCCGATCGAGGCCGACATCCTGCGCCAGCGCTTCGGCCTGGGTCCGACCTGGACCGAGCGCGGCAGCCGGTCCGGCGAGGTCCAGGAGCTGACCCTCAAGGAAATCGGCGACAAGTACAACCTGTCGCGCGAGCGCATCCGGCAGCTCCAGGAGCAGGCGCTGGCCAAGATGCGTCGGGCTTTGGCTCGTCGAGACTTGATGTAGTAGGCTTGCGCCCATGCAAAGGCGCGTCTCGCTCCTGGTGCTCGCTGCTGTCGCGATCGTGCTCGCCGCGTGCGGCAGCAACGACACGAAGCTCAAGATCACGGGCATCGAGCCCAACACCGGCGACGTCGAAGGCGGCCAGTACGTGCGCATCTACGGCAATCGGTTCGTCGCCGACGGCGTGCGCAACGCCAAGGTCTACTTCGGCACGCGCCAGGGCACGGTCGATCGCTTCGTCAGCGACAGCGAGATGGTCGTGCAAGCGCCCGGCGGCAAGTCGAACGAGACCGTCGACGTGCTCGTGATCTTCGAGCCCGGCGGCGAGCTCAAGATCCCGCACGGCTTCACGTTCATCGACAAGCACGAGACGAACATGTCGGTCGACGAGCTGACCGGCGCGGGCAGCGACAAGAAGAAGTAGGCTTTGGGCTTTGCCTGCGCCGCGGAGCGGCGTCAGGCGAAGTTCAGCCGGAACAGCTGCTGGCCGAGCAGCACGTAGCTGTCGTGGCCGACGGCGCGCTCGCCGTTGACCTTGATGAAGGTGCCGTTCGAGCTGCCGAGGTCCGCGAGGAACACGCGGCCGTCGCGCAGCGTGATGCGCGCGTGCAGGCCGGAGACGTAGCCGTCATCGGGGAAGTTGATCTCGCCGCGCTCGCGGCCGAGCGTGCACTGCTCGCCGAGCAGCGGGAACGCCTGACCGGTGACCTCGCGGCCGATGATGACCGTGAGCTTGCCCCAGAACCCGGGGTTCGGGCTGCCCATCAGCTCGGTGCCGTCGGCGGTCGGCTCCGGCGCCGGGATGAGCTCGAAGCGGAGCAGCTCCTGGCCGATGCGGATGATCTGGCCGGACTGCAGCTCCTCTTCCTGCGTCATCTTCACGAACACGCCGTTCAAGCTGTCGAGGTCGCGCACGACCGCGTTCTGGCCGCGGATGTCGAGCTGCGCGTGCACCGGCGACAGGTAACCGTCGTTCTCGAACACCGGGCCGAAGCTACGGCCGAGCTTGTTCTCGCCGGGCCGGAGGTCGTGCGTGCCGCCCTCGCTGCCGTCGGGGCGGATGAGCGTCATCGACAGCCGCGCGCGCGCCGGCACCGCCGCCGGCTGCGGCTGGCCCATCGGCGGCTGCGGGATCATGTTCGGCGCGGACGCTTCGTCCATGCGGAAGCCGCACGTGCCGCAGAACCGAAACGACGGCGGGACGTCGCTGCCGCACGACGGGCAGCGGCGATTTTGCGTCGCGGCGGGCGGCGCGAAGCCGGGCGAGAAGCCGGGCACGCCGGGCGGCGGGCCCATCGGCTGCGGCGCCATCGGGGGCGGCATCGAGCCCGGGTTCATGCCTCCGCCGAGCGGGCCGGACGGCGGCATGCCCTGCATGCCGCCCGCGGTGGAGCGCATCGGCGACGGCTGAGGTGCCGGCGCGCCGCCCATCGAACCGGTGCCGCGCAGCGGCGCACCGGCGAGCGGCGACTGCTGGCCGGGCTCGGCCATCATCGTCTTCATCATTCCGACGTCGCCACCCGGCGCCTTCGCGACCAGCTCGGCGCCGCAACCGAGACAAAACTTGTAGTGGTCCTGGTTCTCTTTGCCGCAACGATTGCAGACGGTCATATGGCCCTCAAATGATTTCGACTCGTAATAGCTGCTGGCCCAGGAACACGTAGTCGCCGTGCTTGAGCAGGTGCTCGCCGGTTACCCGGATGAACGTACCGTTACGCGAGCCCAGATCGGTAACGGTTAGCACGCCGCCGCTGACCTGGATCTGCGCGTGGCGGCCCGAGATGAACGGATCGTCTGGAAAGTTGATGTCGTTGCCCTCACGCCCGATCGCGACCTTGTCGGTCTGGGGACGGTACACCCAGCCGCTCAGGCCGCCGCGCAGCTGCTGCACGATCTCGAGCAGCGCGGGCCGCACCATGCTCGCGGAATAGTACGTGCCGTCGACGTCCGGCGTGTCCTCGATGACCGGCGCGGGCGCGACCGACAGCACTTGCTCGCCGACGAGGATCGTCGTGCCGGGCTCGATGTCGACGCTGCCGCTGATGCGCACGTACACGCCGTTGAGCGAGCCTTCGTCGCGCACG